>CAZPPI010000001.1:0-57829 GCA_964588435.1 uncultured Gammaproteobacteria bacterium
TTTGGTAATATTAGACCTCTCCTGTCGGTCTTAAACACCAAAACGTTGTTGGCTCGCCTGGAGAGACTGCTTTCGGACGTGGGTGGCTAATAATAAATGATTAACTACCAGAGAGAATTTTTCTAACCAATAAGCATTTAATATGTCCTACTAAATTTACTCTCCAGACCAGTTCTTACACAAAACTTCGGCTTGTTCCAAAACCGTTTTAGTGGCCAATTCTTGTTTATCGGGTGGATATTTATATTTATTCAACAATTTTTTGACCAAGACACGAAGTTTAGCTTGCACGCTTTGTTTGAGTGTCCAATCAATAGAAGTATTTTTGCGAAGCATAATGACTAACTCTTGAGCAATCTTTTTTAAGGTATCATCTCCCAATTCCATCACCGCACTATCATTGGCGGAAAGAGCGTCATAAAATGCCACCTCATCTTCGGTCAGATTCAGATTACCACCTCGTTCTTTTTCTTCTCTAATCTTTTTAGCCAATTCTACTAGCTCGGCAATAACCTGAGCAGCTTCAATGGTTTGGTTTTGATATTTTTTAATTGTCTCTTCAAGCATTTTGGCAAACGACCGAGATTTAACCAAAAACTTCTTTTCCATTGTGCGAATCTCGTCATTCAAAAGTCGCTTCAAAACTTCCAAAGCCACATTCTTGCGTTCCAATCCCTGTACCTCCTGCAAAAATTCATCGGACAAGACAGCGACGTTCGGACTTTTAAGTCCGGCCGCGTCAAAAATATTTATAACCTTATCGGAAGTAACAGCATCAGAAACAATTTGTTTAATTGCTTGATCGTAATCTTCCATTGTCGGTCCGCCCAGTCCGCCGGTTTGTTCAAACTTAGCGATAAACGCACGCACTGTTTGAAAAAATGCCACCTCATCACGAATACTTATAGCTTCATTACTTGGCACTGACAAAGCAAAAGCCTGTGACAATTCTGCGACAACCTGCAAGTATCGCTTTTTGCCGTTATCCATACCCAAGATATGATCCATGGCTTGACCGGCAATTTCAGCTTTATCTCGAGCTTTGTCGGTAAAATAGCCGGAATAATTAAAACCGTGATACATGGTTTTAACCGTTTCGTATTTCTCAAGCATGACACTAATGGCATCTTCCTGTTTAACTGTCGGCTCTTCCTTGCCTTCTTGCGTGTAGTACGAGAGAGCTTCTTTGAGAGATGGCGCGATACCAAGATAATCAACAATAAGTCCGCCCGGTTTATCTTTGTAGACACGATTAACGCGAGCGATGGCCTGCATTAGTCCATGGCCTTGCATCGGCTTATCAACATACATCGTATGCATTGACGGCGCGTCAAAGCCGGTCAGCCACATATCACGAACAATAACCAACTTGAGATCGTCTTTCGGATCTTTCATGCGATCAGCCAATAAATCCCGATCATCTTTAGTATGAATATGTTTCTGATAATTCGCCGGATCGCTGGCCGAACCGGTCATCACTACTTTTATAAAACCTTTTTTGATATCGTCGCTATGCCACTGCGGTCGCAATTTTATAATCTCATCGTAAAGTTCAACCGCAATTCTTCTGCTCATAGAAACAAACATGCCTTTGCCATCCATTACACCAAGGCGAGCCTCAAAATGTTCTACCACATCTTTGGCGATCAAAGCGACTCTTTTTTCCGAACCGATCATTGCTTCAAGCCGTGCCCACTTGCTCTTGAGCCTCTCTTTCTTTTCAACTTCTTCACCCTCAGTCAGTTCTTCAAAATCAGCGTCAATTCTAGGAGTAAGCTCTTTTAATAATTCAATCTTAGCCAAACGAGCTTCGTAATAAATCGGCACAGTGGCTTTATCTAGAACAGCCCGGGTAATATCATAGACATCAATATATTCTCCAAAGACTGCTCTGGTATTTTTATCGGATAACTCAATTGGTGTGCCGGTAAAACCGATAAATGATGCGTTCGGCAAAGCATCGTGCATATGGCGAGCAAAGCCGTCCAGGAAATCATACTGACTGCGATGAGCTTCATCGGCAACAACTATGATATTTTTACGGTCAGAAAGAAGCGGATGTTTGTCGCCCTTTTCTTCCGGCATAAATTTTTGAATAGTCGTAAATACCACACCGCCGGAAGCAACTGATAGAAGTTTTTTCAAATCAGCCCTGTCTTGTGCTTGTCTTGGAGTCTGACGGACTAAATCACTGCAATGGGAGAATACACCAAACAATTGTCCGTCCAAGTCATTGCGATCAGTTAATAAAACTAAAGTCGGATTATCTAGGGCCTGAATTATTTTACCGGCGTAAAAAACCATAGACAAAGACTTGCCGGAACCTTGAGTATGCCAAACCACACCAGCTCGACGGTCGCCATTAGGAGAAGATGCATCAACCGTTCTCTCAACTGCCTTATTGACCGCAAAATACTGATGATAAGCCGATAATTTCTTGATAGTTTTACTGACGTTATTTTTAGAGTCCTTTTCGCTTTCAAAGACAATAAAGTTTTTGATGACATCCAATATTCTGTCTTTAGTAAAAATACCTTTGATTAAAATTTCCAAGTCATTGGTTTTTGAAATCTTTTTGCCGTCAACACTTTTCCAGCCAACAAAGCGATCCATATCAGCCGAGATCGTGCCTACCAAGGCGTTCTTAATATGATCAACTAAAATACAAATCTCATTATAGGTAAACAGAGACGGAACATCTGCCTTGTAAGTCTGCATCTGGTTAAAAGCACTTTTTATTATCGCATTGGCATCGGCCGGGTTTTTTAACTCAAAGATAGCAACCGGTAAACCATTTATGAAAATCAAAATGTCCGGTCGGCGATTGCGATTATTTTCAATGAACGTAAATTGATTAACGGCCAGCCAGTCGTTATTGTCTAAATTTTTTGTATCAAAAAGATAAACCTTATCACCAGCGATTGTGCCATCCTCTCGACTATATTCAACATCTACGCCCTCAACTAACATTTTATGAAAAGCTTGGTTTGTAGTTAAAAGATCGGGACTAGAATAAGCAACGCTCACAATCTTTTTTATGGCATCCTCTTGAGCACCGTTTGGGATGTCAGGATTAATTTTGTTAACAGCCGAACGTAGACGATCAATCAAAACAATATCTTTGTATGACTGTCTCTCCGGATGTTCGCCGTCAAAAGCAATATCCGGTCCAAAAGCGACCGCGTAGCCAAGCTCTTCCTCAAACCATTCAAGGATTGCTTCTTCTAAATCTGACTCGATGTACTTGTAGTGCTTCATATTATTATCTTGGATTAAATGATTTGGTATTACATACTTCTAACGCCTCAAAAATTAATGACATATCAGTTTCAAGTTGTGTTTGAGTGATTTTAGATGCCACATCTTTCGCATACTCAACCTTTTTGCCGTCCGCCTGAAGTTGATGTGCTTCGGCCGAGGTCTTCGTGTATGGTGTCGGGTAATATTCTTCCAAGGATTCAGTCGTCAATTCAAAAACTTGATTGTTATCAAAAAGGTATGGATATCCTTGCTTAAATAAATTATATTTTGTCTGCTGCGCAGTGTTTGGCTTATCAATCAATACTATTGCTTTTTCTTTGTAAATTGGGTTATCCGATCCTGCCAAAGGACAAAATAATTTGTGTACCGCTAAAAGTGTCGGCTCTTGCTCGCTAATGTCTCCACCGGCAAACAAAATTTTTATACCGGCGTATTTATCCTTATAAAATCTTTTAATAATGGCACTGATAAATTCAAACTCACTTTTACCTTCAACTATTAAAAAGTTCCGTGGCAACAATAGATCGGAAGGACTACCACCAAGCAAATCAAAAATGATATTAATTTTATCCACATCCTCAACTTTTTGGATGTCCGTTATTCCATTCGTCTTTTCAACTTTAAAAATAGTTTGGATCTCATTATTATCAACAACAACCACCGATGAATGGGTATTAACCAAAACCTGATCAGTACCACAAATGTCTATCAACGCCTTTTTTAAAGCTCTTTGAGCAGATGGGTGTAAATGTAATTCTGCTTCGTCAATCATAAAAAGAAACGTTCCGCCACCTGTTTGCTTTTTCCTGTAATCAGCAAAAGCTTGAATGATAGACAGCATTATTGCCCGTTGCATTCCGTCACCTTTGGCCTCAGCCTTAGTTTCTATTCCGTCATCTACGGTAGTATCAAAACTCTTTAATAAATCGGAAAAGTGTGGAGGGTTAACTCCAAATTTTACCTTTGTCCCGTCTGGAAATTGTTTTTGCAAATAAATCTCCACCTGACTACCGAGTTTATCAAGCTCTTTCCTAACCTCTGAATCAGCGTTATCAAAAAGTTTTGTAAATTGTTGTTTAAAATCAATATAGTCTTGGGAACTCTCAATAATTGCTGTCAAAACACCAGAAAGCATTATTCCGATTGGGTTTTTATCCTTATATTTTGAAACATCATCCAGTCGAATCTTAGTATTTACATATTCCAATTTTGGCAAGAACTCGTTTATTGCAGTATCAAGACCGGACGGATTACCTTTATCTTCGCCGTTAACAAAATATATTCGCTTATGGTTAGTGCTTGTTTTTAATACAGAAAAAGTCGTTGCATCACCGAGCATATTTTTAATTTTTGTCTTATTTGCGTCAGTAGTAAGTTTATCGATATCAGAAGTTTCAACATTATCAAAAAATATCTCCACACTAATTTTATTAGATTGATCTTTACCAAAGTACTCCTCATCCTCAGATGATTTGGCATTATAAAACCACTCTATCGCTTCAAAAAAGTTAGTCTTACCGTGATTATTCTGGCCGATGAAAACAGAAAATTTACTTGGCTCAACCATGATCTTTTTAAGGGAACGATAATTTTCTACTATAATTTTTGATATTTTCATAAAATCATTTCTTGTTTACCTTATTCCCAATCTTCTGATTAATAGATTTCTTCCACGCAAGTTGTTTATCTGACAAGTTTCTTTTTCTTAAAATATCCATATAGAATTTATACTCCTTGTCATTGATCCATTTATTCTTAATTGCAAATTCCAGTGTTTCTGCATTAACTGATTTCTCAATGTTTTTTCTGATTTTTGTAACAGATCGGAAAATCTTATCTGATTTATTGTTAAATTTTTTTACACAGCAATTACCAACCCGTGATTCATTATTTGTCTTGTTATTTTTTATCAAACAAATTTCAAGTATTGGATAATGCCCACACAAACATTCTTCCGGATCCTCCACTCTCTCAATACCTATTAACTCCCACTCCAATTTTGCCTCGTCCCATTTTTGAGATTGGCTTAGTTTAAGAAGTTCAGTTGTTAATTGATATTGAGGCATAATTAAATAACTTTAAAAATTATTAATCTCCATCTTTTTAAAGATTAACCTCATGAGTTCATTAAATAGCTCATAAATTTTCGGCTCCGCAATCGGGATTGTAAAACTTGCCAAATCTTCTTTATTAAATCCAGCCTGGGCACTTCGATCGCTCATCGATATTAGTCTGTTTTGAAAATCATCACTTTTTAAGTAATATCGAAGATATTCTCTGTAGTAGTCTTTTTTAGGTACTACCTTAACAAGAGCTACGTTATAAGCACCATCAAGACCAAAAAGTATTCTCCCCACTGATGCACCATATCGAGCAATCATTATATCTTCCTTATTACATTTCCTTAGCTTCTTACTATCTGGAATAAACGTAAGGTGTGTATCGGTGTCGTAATCCCTTATCTGTACCAATCTAATATAACCTTCCTTTGGTTCACTTTTAAATTCAGATGCTGGAGGCTGTGTTCCTCCTTCAATATTCATCAACTCACTAAGACTTCCGAATTTCCAATTCGATGGGAGTTCTCCGTGTTCCAAACTTAAAATCTTTCCGCCATTACTTTTATACGGCAGGTTGTTGTCATTAGGAAAATCAAAATCACAAAACCATTGTCTAAAAATTGATCTTCCGAATTCATATAGATCTTTGTTTTGTGCTGATAAAAAGTTTATTGATTTGTCTGTGTAGCCATACTTTTTTATTATTTGATTTATTTGATCTTGCAAAAATAAGCTTTCGCTATATTGTTTTTCGAACTTATTGAAAATATTATTTACTTTATTTTCAAAATTATCTTCGTCGCTTCCTACGCCTTGCTTAATATACCTACCAGGTACTAGAACAAAATTATTGTTGTCAATTTCATCAATAGAAACTGCCCTACAAAAACCTTCTTCATCTTTATAATTACTGTTTATAGATCTCCATGAATGGTATGCTGTTGTAATTTTGTTTAAGTCATCGTTAGTTAATTCACGATGGTTCCTATCATTCTCTAATAACTTACCTAAATTTTGTGCATTTATAAACAACACTTCTTTATGCCTGTCTCTGAGCTTATGGTTAAATCTGTCTCGAGATACAATCCATATGCATGCAGAGACAGGAGTTGTATAAAAAAGTTTACCGGGCAATGTAACGATACAATCAACTAAATTATTTTTAATTAAATTTTGTCTTGTTTCTGATTCGCTTGATTGATTAAGCGAACCATTGGCCAAAACAAAGCCAGCGATACCTGTTGGGGCAAGATGATGAATAATGTGTTGAATCCATGCATAATTTGCATTACTGTCTGACGGTGTGCCATGTTTCCAGCGAACATCATTTTTTAATCTTTCTCCACCCCAGTCACTAATATTAAAAGGTGGATTTGCCAAAATAAAGTCTGCCTTCAAGTCTTTATGCAAATCATTATGAAAAGTGTCGGCATTATGAGATCCGAGATTGCCCTCAATACCACGAATAGCGAGGTTCATTTTACAAAGCCTCCATGTTGTCGGGTTTGACTCCTGTCCGTAAATTGCCAAGTCGTGAGTTTGTCCACCATGAGCCTCAACGAATTTCTCGCTTTGCACAAACATACCGCCAGAACCACAACACGGATCGTAAACACGTCCTTTGTATGGCTCAATCATTTCTACGAGGAGTTTAACGACAGATTCAGGTGTAAAAAATTCTCCACCGCCCTTACCTTCAGCTCCAGCGAAACGACCGAGGAAGTACTCATAAACACGGCCAAGGACATCTTTGCTTCGGGTGGCTTTGTCGCCAAGACCGATACTACTCATTAAATCGATAAGTTCACCCAGACGAACCTTATCAAGATCAGGACGAGCGTAATTTTTGGCCAGCACGCCTTTAAGACTTGGATTATCTTTTTCAATAGCGATCATAGCATCGTCCAAAAGTTTGCCAATCTCTGGTTTCTTGGCATTAGCTTTTAAGTATTCCCAGCGAGCCTCGGCCGGAACCCAAAACACACCTTCAGAGATATAAGCGTCTTTATCTTCTTCTTGACCTTCGTAATAATCAGAATCAGTCTTGATAGTTTTATATACTTCTTCAAATGAGTCAGAAATATATTTGAGAAAAATCAAACCGAGAACCACATGCTTATATTCAGCCGGGTCCATATTATTCCTCATTTTGTCGGCCGCTGACCAAAGAGTTTCTTTAAAGCCGGTATTAGCACCATTTGATTTTGTAGATTGTTTTGCCATATTTATTTTAATAAATCATCAATTTTAAGACTTTATTCATTCTTTATAATATATTCATCTTTCCTTTATAATCCCATAAATTTACTCGAAAGTCAAAAAAACTGATTTTTAATATTAGCTAAAAAAGAAGACTAAAGTACGACAAATTTTCTCTTTTTGACTATTAAAACTTTACGTTATAAAATAGGCTTACTATGACTAGTGAAATTCAACAATTAAAAAAGGAGCTTAGCGATTTAGTAATTGAATTTTATAAGGCCTATTTTAAAATTCTATTTTCTCGCAAGAAAATTAAGCTCAGTGAAAAACTATCCATGTCGAAAGAAGTACCTGGTCTTTTTATGGTTATTAAAAAATATTTAAATACCATTGAATCAGCAAAAGCCTTCAGCGGTTTTATGATTGCTCTTAATAAAGAAATTAAAGAAAATGATAAAGACGGGTCTTTATCAGAGGTTAATTTAAAAAAGATTAAAAATACTCCAACAAAATCATATAATTGGATGTATTACAGTTTATTTAAAGAAATGATTATAGGCACTAGTCTTCTAGCCCCTGCACTTCAAAAATCTCTTCAAACTGGTAACGTAACACCATTAAAAAAGATAATAATAGATAGCGATATTGAAGGACAACTCAGAGAAATCCAAGCAATGGAAAAAGAATTAATAGACGCTAAAGCCGATATTTTTATCAAGCCTAAATATTATAAAAAGTTTTTTCTAGATTTTCATAAAACCGTTATGGCTTGGCTTAAAGCCTTAGAAATGACTAACGAATTTGCCGACACGGAAAGCAAGTTATATAAAGAGCCACTAACTGATGCTTGGAGTAATATTGAAATTAGATTTAAAAACAATCATGACATCACTTTAAAAATAGACGGCGAAGAAAATGATTCTAGTTATGAAGAACTAGGCTTTGCCGATACTCGTCAAAATTCTTCTCAAAATGCATCCTATGTTAAAAGCTGGAATACTTTAATTCTATTTTCCACTCAAAATGGTCGTATTAAAATGAATGATTATGCCGGAAGCAAAGCTAAAAAAGAATTATTTAAGAAAAATAAACAAGACTTATCTAAAAGATTAAAAGCATATTTCAGCCTTAAAGACGATCCGATTATCTATAATGAAAAGAATGAAGAATATCAGATAAAAATAAAACTGGCTCCACCGCCAGACTTTAGGGACTCCTGGTCGGACCGCCGCATATCCGAATCAAACACTAAAAAACAACCACCCAAAGAATACCTGTCCAACTACTAAAGAATTTTCCTCGCTATTTCCCTGCTAATTTAATCCTCTAACTTACCTAAAGTTAGGGGATTTTTTTATTACCTGCGAAATTTCGTCCATATAGGTTAGGAGACAATCAAAAGGTCGAGCTCCTCATTAATTCCTAATCTAAACTATGTGTCAAAAGTTAAATTACCAGCCTGTTTGTTTTTTCTTTTTTCGGCGGCATCCCCTTGGGGGAGCCGAAAAAAGAAAACAAAGGCGATAAGAAATATTATGCTTCTTAACTTGACTATAAGCACACTCAACAAGATTCCAAAGATATGAATGCCAACGAGAGATTAGAACGTGGACGATTAAAGTATTTAGAATACATTAAAAAAGCTAGAGAAAAACGAGCTAAAGGGACTTATAAAACCAAAATTATTATCTCCGGATCATTTATTGAAGAATATATTTACCAAAATGAAATTACTTTAGGAAGAAAGGCGGTCCGTAGAAAGAAACGAAAAAATAAACCCAAAGAAGAACAAACAGAAATGCGAAGCGGTGCCTTAAGGCGAACCAGAATGACAATTATGAGATTAGTAAATAGCAACCCCGATTTTATCACTTTCCTCACTCTGACTTTTGATGAAAATAAGTTTGAGAATAAAAAAGATATCACCGAATTTGAAAAGTGCAATTATCTGTTTATGACTTTCATCCAAAGATTAAAATATAACTTCCTCGGCATTAAATATCTGGCCGTTCCCGAGTTTCAAGGCGATTATTATTTCCGCACCAATATCAAGAAAGAGTTCGGCGGAGCCATTCATTATCACATTCTTCTCAACCAAATGGTTGATACTAAAAAAATTGAAAAAGTTTGGCGGCACGGTTTCGTAAAAATTAACAAGATAAAATCAATCAATAATGTCGGCTTATACGTCTCTAAATATTTAAGTAAAGAATCTTTTAACCGCAAATATTTCGGCAAGAAAAAGTTCTTTTATTCTCGCAACTTAAACCGCCCTCAAGAATTTAAAGGCCAAGAATGCGAAGAGATGTTAATGGGCTATTCTCCGCCACCAGAAAAAGTTTATGAAAAGGAATTTAGCAATAAATATCGAGGTGAAGTAATGGTAAACATTTATCAAATTAAATAATATGGCGAACTTAGAAAAAATTAATTTCGGAGCTTACGGCTACCAGGAATGGCTAATCGGAAAAATTAACGGCATGAAAAAAGCACTGGAGACCGGAGAAAGTTTTGAACATTCTGAAAGCCAAGAAATGCTTGAAAGAAAACTAGCCTCTTACGAAAAGGCTCTCAAAGAAATTGAGTAAAAAGTCCTGCACAAACTTTTTACGATAAATATATTTATGATTAGCAAGTTCAGACTAGAACAACTGAAGATAATCATCAAAAATGATTATGGACGAGATCTGACTGATTCCGAGGCATTTGAACTTGGTCACCAATTAGTCGCTTATTATAGCGGTTTAAAAAAGTTGAAATTATCTAGACATTTTGCTAATATGAAAATGCACACTAATTAAATACAATAGCCAGAGGCTTTTTTTATACTTGTCCCCTAAAAGGGGGCGGTTCTGACTGGCAAGTATTGCTTTTGGCGATATTTAGTTAGTGTGCACAGAGCCGCTCCCTTTTAGTTACCAAAAATATGAAAAATACGGACAAAAAATGCATTTTATATTGCCGGGTTTCCTCTAAAGAGCAAGAAGAAAAAGGTTATTCTTTAGGAGCTCAGGAGAAACTACTCAAAGATTACGCTAGTCGTAATGATTTTAGTATTGTGAAAACCTACAAGATTTCCGAATCCGCCAGCGGCAAGCTGATCAGGAAGACTTTTTCGGAAATGTTGGTTTATACTAAAAAGAATAAACTTAATCTTATTTTGGTTGAAAAAATAGATAGGCTAACTCGCAATTTAAAAGATGCGGCGATTATTAGCGACTGGATAAATGAAGATGAAAAACACGAGATTCATTTTGTTAAAGAAAATTTTATTGTTAATCGCAATACCAGAGCTCACGAAAACTTAGTTTGGGATATGAAAGTGGCAATTGCTAGATTTTATACTAATAATTTGAGCGAAGAGGTAAAGAAAGGACAGAAAGCTAAACTTGAATCCGGTTGGATGCCACAACGCCCTTGTTTAGGTTATAAAACAATTGGCGATAAGGGACATAAAACCCAAATTATTGATGAAAAAATCGCTCCTTTAATTAAACAAGCTTTTGAATTATATGCGAGCGGTAATTATTCTTTAAAATTTTTAGCGGCAGTAATGTTTAATAAAGGGCTCAAAGCGCCATCAGAAAAAAAGTTGGCGAGCAGTACTTTGTATAATATTCTCACTAATCCATTTTATATCGGACAAATTATTTGGAATAAAAAAGTCTATTCGGGCAATCATGAGCCAATAGTATCCCAAGCATTATTTGATAAAGTGCAATTAAAAATTAAACGTAAATTATCGGCGACTCAATTTAAAAAACATCTATTTATTTTTAAAGGCAATATGCGCTGCGCTGAATGTGGCGGCATTATTAGTTGGAGTCAAAGAAAGGGTCATATTTATGGAACTTGTAATCATTACCGCCCTTGCTTGCAAAATATTAGAGTTAGAGAACAAGATATTATTGATCAATTAATGGTCTATCTAAAACAGATGAAAGCGGCTACACCAGACTTAATTGATTGGCTAGAGAATACAATAAAGGAAGTTGAGCCGACCAATAATAACCTTCTAGAAAGCCAAAAACAGGCCCTAGGGGAGAGTTTAAAACGAATTGAGAATAGATTAGACCTAATCTATAATGACAAATTAGACGGCAAGATCACTGAAGATTTTTACCTTAAAAAATACAATGAATTTAATGCTGAAAAAATAGATTTAGAAAAGAAAATAAAACAATTTAGTTCGAATAATCAGATAAGTGATTTTGAAAAAGGCATCAAGCTTCATCGTTTAGCTTATGAGGCTCCAGACTTAATTGATAACACCGAAGAGGAGACTGAAACTAAACGTTTAGTTTTATCACAATTATTTTCGGACTTTTCATTAGAGGGCGATAAAATAAGGGTAAAACACACTTTAGGTGGCGGATTTCTTGCCGAATGGATGCCTCGTGTAAATAGCAGTTTCGGACCAGTAAAATTTGGCGAAGATTATGAAAAAACAGGCCTTTTACAACCTGTTAGTTCATCGATGCTCTCTCTAATGGACTGCTTTCGAATTTACTTTATATCCACAACAAACAAGATTTTTGTACCGAGATTTAATTAAATTTTATTAACTCTCCATTTTCATCATACCCATAAGACCTACTATTTCCCGAAGCATTCCATATCATATCAAATGCTGGTCGTAGTATTTTTGACACATCATCTTCAAAATCATTTAATATAACTTCTGGCACACATATATCTTCTTCGCCTATTTCTTCGCTATCTAAAAGCCAATTTCCAGTTTTTATCAAAAAACCCTTAACTCCAATTAGCGAGATAAATATAAAATATGGTGGCTCTATTTCTAATTTTTTTAGTATATCTAAATTATTCTGAATAAATTTAATCAGCTCTCTTTCTATCGCAATCATTGGTATAATCCCTGTGTCTGCTCCGTGAGCAATCATCAAGGAATTAAAGCCCTCTATGGTACCATTACGGAATATCTGAGAATAGCTCGAGGAAAAACCATCACTCGGTGAATATGCGCAAACACCGTCCAAATTAATCCTTGTATTCCAACCAGACGAATATAATGGTCTAAAATCTATCTTGTGTTCTTTTAACTCTAATAATTGTTTGGATGTCAGCTTATTTTCATCAATAACACCAGATAATGGTATGATATGCACTGCGATAAAACTGTCTGAACTTTTCAACTTAACAGGACCATTATTAGCCTTGAGTTCAAAAATTCTATTTTTTCTAAAAATTCTTATACGATCAACTAAATTACTACCTTTAATAAACGCGTTTTTTAGCTCGTGCACATCCATTTCATATTTTCCATTACTATTGCGTCTAAAAAATCTGTTAGAGTTTTTGAAAACAACCCTGTGAGGGCCATTCAAGCTTGGTTTTATTCTAATTAACAAAACAGATTTTTTATCATCAACATCAATAGCACGAATATCAACCTCTATTCTCGGAGATATTCCGTCTCTAATAATACTTTCGAGCCTTTGAATTTCTGTATCTTTATTTATATTCTCCAAACCAAATTCTTTATCTATCTCTTTTTTATTCTCAAAAATACCAAAAATTAAATCACCTCCATCGGTGTTAGAAAAAGAAGATACATCAGCAAGAAATTCTTTTTTGTCATCATCGCCATTGCCAGGAACAGCCGATTTATATTCTAATGTTTTTCCTTCTAATACTTGATTATCAACCAAATTCTGTATATCGGATAACTCAATTGTATTAATATTTTTAGTAATCATATTTGCCAAACTATAAATTATTAATAAGCATATTAATATTTCCAAATACCGAGCTTTTTTAATGCAATCCTCGTCAATATATAAGATAGTGGGTATAAAAATTCAAACCAGTTTTCAAATAGAACACCCCAACCTAAAAAATATATGAGGATAAAAGCTATCAAAAGATATATTAAATTATAAACAACACTACCAATACCCCTATCAAAATATTTAATTACAAAAAATAATAAAATTAAATATATAATAGTATCTTTTGAAGTTTCCCATAAATTAGGCATCACTACTCCGAGAGCCTTAGCAATCTCTTGTTGAGCCTGCTCTAATATCTTTATAGGCTGAAACTGACTTAATGCATTTTGTAAATCAGGGTCAGCCATATTAAATATCTGCTCTATTAATTATCTCATATCTTTTTTGTAATGGTGGACATAAAATAGAAAAAGAATTATCAAAAGACAAAACGGTCCTTTTCTTACCACAATCAACTGATATGATAGCATCACCGATACCTTTATTATTTCTTAACTTATCCGCGTTTTTAATATCATCTTTTATTTCTTTCAAATATTTATACATACTGACTAATTTTTTATCATCACGGAATTCATCGCAACCCAACAAATTAACCAATTCTTTGTCATACTTAATCCAAAAATCATTTAATGGTAAACATTTTCTCTTATTATAAGCCGATATAAATTCCTTATATTCTTTCTCATTTCTTATATTTAATTTTATAATTTCATCATTTTGGAATTCTCCAACCATAGAACTAACATAAGTATAAAAAACTTCTTCCAAATTAAATATTACGGCTCTTAATTGTCTCAAACAAAGATTTATATTTTTACATTCTATAGATGTGCTAATTCTAAAAATAACCGATGTCATAATCAAAGCATTTTTCACCTGTCTTACTTGAAATTTATTAGACCATTCAGAAAAAGCTTTTGACACATCACCAAGAATTTTTACCAAGAAATAAAAATCTATTATACTTTTTAACAATCCGGTCTTAAATTCATAAAGAACAAAATATGAACAAACAATAGTTGATCCATCACTGGTTTTCTTATATAAAAAATCAGACACTTCTGGACTTTTGCATCTCTCAATCTGAACAGAAGTGTCTAATAAATAACTATTTTTTTGTTTGCAGTTATTCTTCTTTTTCATTAGATAAAATTTCAATTTTTAATCTGTTAACTTGTTTGGAAAAAATTTTCAATTTATCCCAATCAATAACGCCATCTATAAATCTTGATAACTCCCCGATAAAAGACTTGATTTGCCCTTCCGAAATATTAACCCAACAGTTATTATCCATTATAAGACTTACGGAGTTTACAAAAATATCATTTTCTTCTTTAGCAGAAAGATACCTGTCATAATGATAAATTTTATTTTTTATTTCATCTATCTTAAACAAACTATCTTCTGTTCCATTTTCAAGCCAGTAACTAAAATCGTCTATCAAATCTTTAACAAATTTTGCGGAATTAAATTCAACATATTCATTTGAAAATTTAACACCAGTACTGTATTCCCGAAAAAAATCAATTCTATTATCATTTTTACCATTATCACTCTCCTGTTTTATCTTCTCGCTTGTAAAAATATCGTCTCGAGAATATTTTTTTGGCACGTTAAAACTTGGGGAAATTGTTTCTTTCTTATTTTCTTCTTCTTTATCTATCTCAATTCTTGAAATTGTATGACTATAGTCAATGAGCTGCATAAACTATTGAATGATATATTCTAAATAAGAACTCGCAATTTCTAAATTTTTATCAATCAAATTATCAATTTTTTCTATATTCTTTTCTGATTTTATATAAGTATCAACATCTAAATAAATAAAACTTTTATATTCATCCATTTTGGCACTAATTTTTTCAACGTCAAACTGACTATTAAATCTCTGCAATGCCTCGTCTTTGGTAACTGGCCCCAATATTACATTATTATTAATTCCGTCCTTAATAGCATTTATTGAAAACAAAACATCATTAACACTGTCTGATGATATTTGTAAAATATCATTCGTGTATATTTTTGAATGCAATAAATCCACAAGTTCATTAAAATCAAATTTAGTGCCAAAGATTTGGATATTCCTAAAACCCAAATGTTCAAATTCCTTTTCTTTGTCGTTCATTAAGCTAAATGCTTTTTGAAGATTAGCACTAAGCTCTTCCGTGTTTTCTTCTTTTTCATTTATATAAGAAAGTGAATTATACAAAATTTGAAACAATTTATATTCGTCAGGAGAGTAAAGTGTAACATCTTGTCTGTTGGCTATACGCCAATGTTCAAATTCTTTTTCAAAATTTTTAGAAACAGCAATAGTATCCTGCCAAGATGAAAGAGTTGGCACAAAACGAACTTGCCCAATTATTCTTTGGCCAATTTTTATAAAATTTTTTGTCATATATTTGTAATTATAAATTACCACATATAAACCCTTTTGTAAATCAAAAAACACAACTGCAAATTTGATATTTAGCCAAAATTATGTTAAATTATAATCGACTACCCAATTAAAAGTTCACGATCATAAAGCCCGCTTTGGCGGTTTTTGTCCGTCTTTTGTCTCACGCTTGTGGGCAGAGATGGGCAGTTAACCTTCCACAAGCGAGACTTTCGGGCCTTCGTGAACAGTGGGTAGTCAGGTTTGACTGCCCTTTTTTGTTGGGCAGGAATTTATAAATTTAATATAAATCTATGCCAAACGAAACAATGAAAAAATGTAAAAAGTGTGGAGAGGAGATTTTAGCATCAGCTAAAACCTGTAAACATTGTCATTCTGATTTACGAAACTGGTTTATGAAACATAAAATCATAACCATCTTTGTAATATTCCCCATTGTGCTTACAATGTTTGTAAGTGCTTTTAATGATTTAGATGATGCAAAAAATGAAGATAATAATACTGGTTCAAATAACACAATTCAAAGCGAGGTTAAAATAGAACCAAAAACCATTACCGAAATTGAGATATCATCCTCAAAAATAACGAAAGATAGCATTGGCACGCCAATACTTAATGTTTCTTTTCTTAATAAAACAGATAAGACGGTTGACGGTGTTGATATTGAAGCGTATTTCTTGAACAACTTTGATGAACCAGTCGGTCAATTTGGCATGAAGCGAGAAGAAGCTTTTGGCGGTTCTATTCAAGAAAAAATCAATCCAAAAGGAACTTATACCGCTCAATGGAATTTAGCAGTATACGAACAAACGACTAAAATTAAGTCTATAAAAATAACACGGGTTCATTTTACAGACGGGACGATAGTTGAAGCAAACTAAGTCATAAAATCCCCTTCCCGACTTTCAAGATATACATACTCAATTTTAAGATAAAAAGACCGCTATGAGGCAGTTTTAGGGCTTAAAATTGATATTTAAGCAGTAATAAGTCATAGACAAACCTAACAAACTTAACACTCACATTAATAGATAAACCTGACAAACCTGACACTTACTCAAGGAGACGAATTGGACAAATCGGAGACCCACTTAAATAGACAAACCTCACAAACCTCACACCCACTTTAGGGGGCAAATTAAACACTAACAAGCAAACCGCCAAAAAGCGGTTTTTGTTTTATATTTATAAATAAAAATGTTAAAATATAATAAATATAAATGATATGAAAAATGTAAATAATCAAAATGATTGTATTATAATAAAACAAGGTCGTCGCATCCAAATTTCTTTTGGACCAAAAACAAATCTCACTGAAATAAGAGAATTTATATCTAAAAATAGTGTCATAATCAAAAATTTACAAAAAGATATATTAACCAAACAAGGGATTAAGAAAGAAAAAAGGAAAAAGTTTACATATAACGAAATTAGAGATAAAAGAATTTGTGAACTTAGTCTACTTAAAAGAAATGAGTTGTTAGATTTAATTATTAAAAAAGAAGACTACAAATTAATTAACTATAAAGACAGTTTAATAGCCGAAATTATTAATCAAGACATAAAGCCTATTTTTTTCTTAGGAAAAGATATTGCTCCAGCTAAAATAAGTTCTGACAATGTCAGAAAAATAATATCAAGAAAAAAGAGGCTATTTTTACAAGGAAAATTATAGCTTGTGACAAATTTCTTTAGAAGATAAAAGTAGATTATTGTCACAATAAAAAGAGGTATTCTTATAGTAGAATGCCTTTTTTATTTTATGAAAAATGTGGATAACTTCAAAACCAAAGACCAATTTCTTGCCAGTACGCTTTATGCTCTTGGCGAGAGATTTTTGTTTTCTGAATGGGAAGACGGAAAGTGTTTTATATTTTTTGATAGTAAAGATAAATGCGAGCTAATAGTTTCTAAATATTATTCGGGGGAATTAAAAATTGATCCAAGAATTTTATTTGATAGCTTTAAGACAATTAAAACAATTATTTTTGGTCAAAAATAATCAACATTAAATGAATATGAAATATGAAAATCAAAAACCGTTTATTCCAGTCTTGAGAAATCTCAGAGAAGATTTTCTTGTTACAGGAAAAATCAGCTACAAAGAATTTTCGGTTATCTGTTTGCTTTATTTCTTAACAAATCCCATGAACGGACAAGCATCGGTTAGTTATTCTCAGTTGAGAGAGGAAACAAAAATAAAAAAAGATTATCTAAGAAGAATTTTACAAAATCTTCTTTTTCACAAGTTAATATGGTTTAAGTCTCACAAAGGCAGGGGTGGGAGTTTCCCAATATGGATAGACGGTTTTATTAAAAGCAAAGGTGGTCCTAACGACATTGAGCAAATCAAAAAAAGAGAGCTAAATCATTACTCGCGACCAAGTAGCCACGGGTCTTTTTCACAAGCAGACAACGAAGTTGACGATGATTTTCACAACTTAAAAAATAGTTTTAATTCTGAAATAACTAAACAAAACGACTTAAGTATCAACCAAACTTTCACAACCGCCCATAATAATAATGATAATAATAAAGAAAATGATTTATCTTTTGAAAAAAACAAAAAAGGATTAGATATCCTAAAAAATAAAATGACAGAAATCAATAACAAGAAAAAAAATCTTGTTGATAAATATTCAATGTAATGAAATTAGATAAAAAAGCAATTAAAGAATTTCAAGAAATATACCGAGGAGATTACGGTGTAAATCTTGAATTTTCCGAAGCCGAGAAATTGGCTATCAGCTTTTTTATGCAAATGACGGCAATTTACAAAGAAATCCCCAAGAAGAGCTTTGATAATTATTAAAAACCATTATAATAACGGCTAAATATAAATATATGAAAAATGAAATTAAAACCGAAAAAATTAAATATTTTGCCTACTTAAGAAAATCAACAGAAGGAGAAGAAAAACAAGCCCTTTCCATTGATGGTCAAAGAAGAAAAGCTGTTGAAATTTTTCCAGACTTACAAATCATTGAATTCTTAGAAGAAAGACATTCTGCTTTTAAGCCATATAACAGACCAGTATTCAATAACATGATGGAGAGGATAAGAAAAGGAGAGGCTCAAGGAATTATTACATGGCACCCCGATAGATTAAGTCGAAACGAAATAGACGCGGCTACTATAACATATTTAGCAAGAACTGGGGTAATAAAAGAATTAAAATTTGGTTCCTATAATTATGATAACAGTCCAGAAGGAATAATGATGTTGCAAATGTCATTAAGTCAATCTCAATATTCATCATCTAAACTCGGTAAAGATGTAAAAAGAGGCTTAGGGGATAAAGCTGAAATTGGTTGGTGGCCAGGTCCCTCAAAACCAGGATACTTGAATACTCCCAACGGACAAAAAGGAAAAAAAATTATATTAAATGACCCAGAGAGATTTCCAATCATCAAGAAGGTGTTTAACACTTTACTAACCCACCTTTATTCCCCATCTCAGGTTTTAGATATGCTTAATAATGACTGGGGATACACGAGTGGTCCAAGAGGAAAGTTCGGAGGCAAACCAATGTCTCATAGTTATTATTACAAAATGCTTTCAGATACATTTTATTATGGCAGTTTTGAATTCCCCAAAAATAGTGGTAAATGGTATCAAGGAAAGCACGAGCCGATGATTAGCAAGGAAGAATATGATGAAATCCAAATGATGATTGGGAGAAGCTTATCAAATCCTCGTGTAGGAAATCGCCAAGACGCTTTTTATGGCTCTTTCTTTTGTGGTGAATGTGGTGGCACAATGACACCTGATTTCAAAATTCAAACAATATGCACCAACTGTAATCATAAATTTTCATCACGGAATAAAGACTGTTGCCCGTCTTGTGGAACGAAGTTAGTGGATATGATAAATCCAAAACAACTTAAATATATTTATTATTGTTGTAAAAAAAATAAAGACAGAAACTGCAAACAAACTAAAAACATAGAAGAAAAACAATTAAACGATCAGATTATTGAAATTCTTAATCAGATTAGAATTTCAGAAAAAATGAAAAAATGGTTTATAAAACAATTAGACAGTGCCAGCAACAAAGAAATAAAGGATAGAACTGATATCAGAAAATCACTACAAAATAAATATGAAAATTGTCAGAAAAAACTCGATAATTTGTTAAATCTTTTCATATCTATCAATAACACCAATAAAGAAATATTAAGTGATGATGATTATAGTCAAAAGAAGAAAGCCTTAGATATTGAAATGGCTGATATTAAAAATAGTATTAATAAATTAGAACAAAGAGCTGATGAATGGGCTGAATTAGCAATAGACACATTTAACTTCGCTTGTTACTCAAAATATCATTTTGAGAATGGAGATTTTGAAACCAAAAAGAAAATTATTCTTGGGCTTGGTTCGAACCTAACAATGAAAGATGGAAAAATAGAGGTTATTTTGCCAAAACACCTTGAATTGATAAAAAATTCCAAAGAAATTATCCAAGCCGAAATTAAAACATTCGAACCTAATAATTTTATTGAATATAAAGCAAAAACAGGCTTATATCAGCCTGTTTCTACATCTATGCTCCCGGGGTCGGATTCGAACCGACGACCAATTGGTTAACAGCCAACTGCGCTACCGCTGCGCCACCCGGGAATATTTATTTCTCAAAAAATGAAAATGTCTCTAGAACATTTTATGCTCTTATTTTAGCAAACAAGCTTATTCTGTCAATGGTTTGACAAAACCTTAGGCTAAAACTAGAATTCAATTATAAGTTCTTTAACCAAAAAAATATGAACCATGGTGACAACAAGCATTTTTATCTTGATAGCAGCTATATTTATTCTGATTCACCCTAAAATGGCAAAAAACTTTTTTCAAAAAATAAAAATGAAAAGAGCTCACGGCATAGCTGAAAAAGGGGTTAAAAGAATAAAAGCATTTTGGAAAAAAGCAATAGCACCTTTTAATTAAACTGTTAAATTAATATTATTTAACAGTTTTTTGTTTTAAATTCTCTTATTTTAACCTCTCAGTTAATATAGTAACTTTCTTTTTATCTATGACTATAAAGATTAAAGTGTATTTTCCACCTTCACCTATTTTTAAATGTTTATAAATCTCCTCTGGCTTTATAAAATAATTCTTTGCTAATATTTCAGCCCTGTTTATACCTATTTTTTTTAACTCTTGCTTTAAACTTTTTAAAGAAATTTGAAAAACTTTTTTTACCATAAATATTCTAGCCGCTTTCATATCCGCTTTAGTTCCAGTTAAATAACTATTAATAGTTGTTAACCGTTTCAAACCATATTGACAAGCATAAGCTTCTAAAAGACCACTACGACTAATAGCTTTATCAGGTTCATAAATATATTTTAAAATTTTATCAGTCAACAAAGTACTCGCAACTAAATCTGAAACTATAGTATTTTTTTCTTGATAATTTGTAAAAAAATAATCTCCGTCTTTTCTAAAACAACTTGCTTTATTCCCTCCTCTTTTTAATCCTCCAAACCATAAAATCGCAACCTTGCAAGTATTATTTTCCGAGATAACTTCAAGCTCCGGTTCTTCGGGTAATAAAGAAATTTCCTGCCAGTCAAAAGCCGGCGAAATTTTAACGGCGACATTTTTTGTCTGCTTAAAAATCTCCGGCAAAATTTGAAGTAGATTAGGGCGTGAGTTTAAAATTGAACGCGTCTTAGTTTTTCCCTCCCGATTACGAGCCGGATCTAAAAAAACGGCCTCAATATTTTTCATTTTATCCGAAGCAATAAATTCCTCAATTTTCAAATTCAAAAATTCAATTTTATTTTCTAAGCTATAAACTCTTGAATTAAGTTTAGCGCAAGTTAAAGTTATCTCATCTTCGTCTAAAGCTATAACCTTCTTACTCTTCTTAGTTAAAGCTAATAAATTTCCCCCGATTCCACAGCCTAAATCCGCGACTTGCCAATCGCCCCGAAAACGTTCGGCGATATGATCAGAGATTTTTTCAGAACTTGATTGCTCTAAACCTAAAGAAGTGAAAAACATTTTATTAGCCAAACTAAATTTCCCTTCAGCTTTTTCTCTTGTCTCAATTATTGCCGAAGCGGTCGAAACTTGAGATCGTTTTTCTGTTTCTGTTTTAAATAAAAAATTATGGCGCTCTTTCCAAGTTAAAAGAGAGAGTTGCTCTAAAAGCAAATCTCCTTTTCGACTAGCTAAAAATTCTAAATCTTTAATTGTCATTTATTTTTTAAAAATTTTCTGCCTTTTAATTTCTCTGGCAAATAAGTTTGTTCCGAGCTATCCTCTGTTGGTGTATATTTATAATTTTTTCCGTACTCCAAATCTTTCATTAATTTTGTCGGCGCATTTCTTAAATGCATTGGTACCGGCAAGGAGCCAGATTTTTCAATCTCTTGCATTATTTCGTTATGAGCGAAATAAACAGCGACGCTTTTTGGTGACTTAGCTAAATAAGCAGCACAATGAGCTAAGTTAACCCCGCATTCCGGTAAACCAATACTTTTACAAGCATCATAAGTCGTAGTCGCTAACATTAGCGCACTATTATTAGCTAAACCGATATCTTCGGAGGCAAAACGAATCATCCGCCTCGCTAAATAAAGCGGATCTTCTCCGGCCATAACCATCCTTAAAGCATAATACATCGCCGCATCAGCGTCGCCGCCTCGCATTGATTTATGAAGAGCGGAAATTAAATTATAATGTTCATCTCCACTCTTATCATAAAGCAGTCCCGGTTTAGAGATTATTTCTTTAATTAAATCAAGAGAAAGAGCTGCGTCTTTACCCGCAACTTCTAAAGCACTTTCTAAAATATTTAAAGAACGTCTAGCATCGCCGCTAGAAACCCGAGCAATGAATTTTAAAACATCGCGCTTAACTTTTATTTTTAATTCCTTTAAAGCTCGCTCTAAAATTTTTAATAAATCCTCTTCTCTTAGAGTTTCTAATACCACAACTTTCGTTCTTGATAGAAGCGCGGCGTTAACCGCAAAACTAGGATTTTCTGTCGTTGCCCCAATTAGTGTAATTGTCCCCATTTCAACTTGGGGTAATAAGGCGTCCTGTTGCGCCTTATTCCAACGATGAATTTCATCAATAAACAAAATTGTCTTCATGCCTAATCTCTTAGCTTCGCGCGCTTGCTCAACAATAATTTTTAAATCCTTAACCCCACTACCAGTAGCTGATAATTCCTTAAATTCCGCCCTTGTTTCTTTGGCAATAATAGCGGCTAAAGTCGTTTTTCCGCTCCCTGGTGGGCCCCAAAAAATTAAAGACGGAACCTTATCATTTTTTATAGACGCAAAAAGCCAAGCATCCGGACCAACAACCCGCTCCTGACCGTAGAATTCTTTTAAGTTTTTTGGGCGGAAATAAGCCGCCAAGGGTAAGTCTTTAATCATAATAGATATTTATATTTTAACCTTTTTTAAGAAAAAACAATAGAGAATATTGACAAATCAATTTTTAGGTGCTGAAATTACAATAGAACTTTTAAAATAACTAATATGAAAAAGGGAAATTTGTGGAAATTATTGTTTTCATTGCTTGCCTTGGTGATAACCGTGGCGTTGCTGTATTTGGCTAACTTCCTGGGGAAGATATCGGGAGATATCAATTTAAAACTAATAGTGCAAATTCTGATTAGCACTTTTGGTTTTTTCTGGGTTTTGGTTCCGGTACCTCAGCCCTTGAAGCAAAATATCTATTTTGCCTCAGGCACAATAATAGCTATTGTCGCCCTTTACTCCCTGGCCCTGAGCCAACTTAATGTTCCTGAAATAAAATTTTTATCAGGTCTCAACATTTTTGAAGCTCTAACAATGATGTTTGCCGGGATATTTTTTATGGCCTACGGCTGGCTGACAAAACTACTAATCAGCCATACGTAGACTTATTTACACCCTTTTTTCTAGCCCCGTCTTTCGCCAGACAGGGGCTTTTTTTATAAAACTCTATTAAATATTTTTATTTTAAGATAAGATTAAATTAAGAAAAAATAACTAATTATCTATGCGTGTGCCAATCAGAAAAGGAAGTGGTCCCTTGCCACCAAGTCAGGACCCAAAAATGACTCAAGAAAAATATGAAGAACTTAAAGAAAAGCTTGATTTTTGGTTAAAAATAAAAAGACCACAAGAAGCAGAAGAGGTTAAAAGACTAGCTTTGATGGGTGATTTCTCGGAAAACGTTGGTTATCAAATTGCCAAAGGTCGTTTACGAGGCTTGAATCAAAGAATTATTGAACTTGAAAAATTATTAGGGCGAGTAGAAATAATAAAAAATCCGACTAATTCAGAAACTGTTGTAATTGGCTCAGAAGTAATAATTGAAAGTAAAGGCAATCAAAAAAAATATAAAATTCTTGGCTCTTCTGAAAGTAATCCAAGTGCGGGAATAATTTCTCATGTTTCCCCATTAGGCTCGGCTTTAATTGGAAAAAAAATAGGAGAAGAATTTGAATTTGGTGCTGATGGAAAAGAAAAAGTCTATAAAATCGTCAAGATCAACTAAATTCTTATTTTTTTCAACTCTCTTCTTAGCGCTTGATGATCTGGCAAAGCTTTAGCAACTAAATTCCAGAAATTAGAGCCATGATTAAATTCTTTTAGATGACAAAGCTCATGAACAATAACATAATCAAGCAGCTCCTCTCGTAAGTGAACAAGGCGATAATTAAAATTTAAATTTCCCTGCCTTGAACAACTTCCCCAACGAGTTCTCTGGTTACGAATACTAACTCGACCGTGGGAAAAATTATAAAAATTAGCAAAATGTTTTAGGCGCTCTAAGATAACTACTCGCGCTTTTTCTTTATTATTTAAAAAATCAACTTTAGAAAAATTCGTCGTTAAAGAACGACGTTTTTTTCTTTTAACCCATCTAACTATTTTAAAACTACCATTAGAAAATAAAATTTTTAACATATTATTACTCTAGCATCTAAAACTTTAACCCCCCTTCCCTTCTTTAAAACTAAAATAGGATTAATATCTAACTCAAAAATTTCTGGAAAATCTTTTATCAATTTTGCTAAACGTAAAATACTATCTACTAAAGCCTCTTCATCTTTAACGCCCGAATTACGTGCTCCTGCTAAAAGTTTTTTAGATTTTAGCTCGGCTATCATTTTATAAACATCACTCTTTTTTAAAGGATTAAGGCCAAAAGAAACATCTTTAAAAATTTCCACAAAAACTCCGCCGAGCCCAAGCATAATTGCTGATCCAAGGGCCGGATCCTTGAAAGCGCCTAAAATCATTTCTAGTCCATCATCTTGTATCATCTCTGTTATTAAAACGCCATCAATTTTTGCCCTTGGTTTTTTCTTAGAAACACGGGCCATTAATTCTTTAAATCTTTGTCCCGCTTCATTTGGCAAAACATTTAACATAATTCCGCCGACATCACTTTTATGCAAAATATCATTGGAAGAAATTTTTAAAACTAAATCTTTATTTATTTTTTTAGCAATTAATTCTACCTCTTCTAAATTTTTTGCTAAATAACTTTTTAAAGTCTTAAGGCCATAAGCTTTTATAATCTCTAAAGCTTCAAATTCGGAAAAAGTTTTTTGTCCTTTTTTCTTTGCCAGATTAATAATTCTCTCGACTTTAACCTTATTAATATTTTTTAAATTTAATTCTAGTGTCTCAGACTTCTCGCTATAAGACTCAACCCACTTATTTAAAACCCCTAAAGCTTTAATTCCATCTTCTGGAAAAGAATAATTAGCTAAAGAATTCCCGACAAAAATTTTTCGAGCCGAACTAACCATGGTTTCTCCCATAAAAATTGGAACTATCGTCTTATTATATTTTTTCTTAGCTTCTACTATTACCTTAGCCGTTTTTTCAATTTCAGTAACTGCTTGCGGAGTTAAAATAACTAAAACACTATCAACCTTTTCATCACTTAAAACAATTTGAAGCGCATCTTTATAATGACTAGCTAAAGCATCCCCTAGAACATCAATTGGATTATCACTATGAGCGGTAGCTGGTAATACTTTTTTTAAACTTTCTTTAGCCTTAAGACTTAGAGACGCTAAATTCAAGTTAGCCCCCTCTAAAGCGTCGGCCGCAACAACCGCTGGCCCGCCGGCATTAGTAATAATGACCAAATTTTTATAACTTCTCTTTTTAGAAATATTTTTAGTAATTTCTGATGAAAATATTTTTATAAAATCAAATAACTCCTCAATTTTGTCAGCTCGAATAATTCCGGCTTGGCGAAAAAGAGCCTCATAAATTTTATCTTCCCCCGCTAAAGCCCCAGTATGAGAAGCAGCACTTTTAATACCAACTAAAGATCGTCCTGCCTTTAAGATTATTAAAGGCTTGCCCGCTTCTTTTAATTTTTTAGATGCTTTAATTATTTTTTCTGGCTCAACTAGTTCTTCAGCATAAACAGCGACAATTTCCGTTTCTTTATCAGTTGCTAAATATTCAAATAAATCAGCCTCATTAATCATTGACTTATTACCAACACTCACAAATTTCGAAAAACCAATCCCAAGTTTTTCAGATGAGTCTAAAACGGCAGTGCAAACTGCTCCGCTTTGAGAAATAAAAGCTGTTTTACCAGAAAACGCATTTTGAGCCGCAAAAGATGCATTTAAATTGTTATAAGGATTTAAAACACCTAAACAATTAGGACCAATTAAAGTTATATCATATTTTTTACAAATCTCTTTAAGTTTATCATCAAGCTCCAACTTCCCAACCTCCTTAAATCCAGCAGAAATTACTATTGCCCCCTTAATTCCTAGACGACCACCCTCTTCTAAAATATTAGGAACAACTTGAGCCGGAACAGCAATTAACATCAAATCAACTTTTTTCTTAATTTCACTTAACGAGGTGTATGATGCCAAGTTCTCTATCTTCCCTTTCTTTAAATTAATAGGATAAATTTTTCCTTTAAAGTTATTTTTTAAATTTAAAACTAAAGTATTGCCAATACTTCCCTTTTTATTAGAAGCACCAATAATCGCAACCGACCGAGCTTTAAAAATTTTATTAAAATCTTTCATAATATTTATAAATAAAAAACTTATTATCTTATAGGTAACTATATTTAATACTATAGATATTAACATATTTAGAGAAATAAAGAAAAAACCCTTCGCGCAAACGAAGGGTTTCAAATTTTAGTGTTAGATTTTGGAAAGCCTTAGCTCTTCCATTTTTAACTTTCGTAGGGTTTACAAACGTCGGCTTTAGCCGACCAAAATCTAATTGTCAGATCCCTTTTTAACTTACTTGTTTTAAAGGTATCTGGCAAGTTCTTTAAGTCCAATTTTTCTTCCGGAACGGTAAAATTTTCCAAAAGATAATCGGAATAAACTTTCTCCTTTTTTTTAGTCTTGTTCTCTATCACCACATCAAAGTACTTTTTATACCAAACGGTATTAACAATTATCTTTCTCAAAGAAAAAAATAATGGTATTATTGCTAACGATAAAAAAGAATACACCACTAAATACTCTATTCTATCTTTAACCACTGGTATCTCTCTAAAAAATAAGAACACAACCCCGATGACAAAGACGTACAATAAAAACAATGAAGTAAATATGTCCTTCAGAACTTTCTCATTAAAAAATCTTTTTAAGATAAAAAAGGCAAATACTAAAATAAAAAAAACTACTGTAACCGTAGATCCAGGAATAAGAGGATTTTCACTAACATGATAGAACGACAACAAGAGCAAGCCAAGGAGACTAAAAAATCCAGTTAAATGAAAAGGTGAAAACCAGGTCCTTTTAGCCGTTTCAACACCATTTTTGTATATTATTCTCGCCTTAGTCCTTCCCAATCCAAGAACGCAAACATCCGTATTATAATAATTATCTTGGGAAAAAATACGTTTAAAAATTTCAGCTAAACCAATTGACTGATAGCCAAAAAATAATAATATTGCTGAGGCTAAAAATAAATCAACTACATATAGCAACTGCACAAAAATAAAACAGGGCAGTTTCGGCAGAGCAAAGAAAAGAGCATTCTTTTTTACCTGACACTCATCTCTAGGATTTGAGGGGCCGGGCCAATAAAGATAATTGAAAAATAACTTTCCAATTTTTGATTTTGGTTTTCTTGCAAACACTTCTTGTGGAACCGTGAATTCAACGATAGTTAGGGCTAAAATGGTCTTCTTTGTATAATCATAATAACCGGTTTTCTCCAAATTAATAAAAACCGGCTCTTCATAGAGAGATTTGTCTTTTTCTTGCTTAGCAAGAAAAGGCGCCACCGCACTTAATCCCTTAAAAGCAAAGGCTAACATAATGTGTTTTCCAGCTTTAAAAAACTGAAGAAACTTAACCGCCTTTTCAACCTCAACAAGATAGCGACGGCCACCATAACTGATACTTTCTTCAACCTCAGCCCCGCTCAAATCAACAAGAAGAATATGCGTTGGTTCATTAAGAGCTAAATTTCTAGAAAAATACCATTTTACAGGAACTGTAGCTCCTTTCATCTCCAAGTTACCATCATTTAAAACGATGGATAAATCTTGTAACTTTTGTTCTTCTACTATTTTTTTATTTTTCATTGCTTATTACCGCTCCTAACGGTTTTTTTTAAAAGTTATTAATTCGGTTAATTATTAAAGACACCTACTTAAAGACGGGCTTAATAATTAACCGGATTTAACCTTATTTTTTAAATAACTTTTTCAACCAAGTATTTTGCCATCCTTTTCATAAAAAGTCAATAATCAGATTATGAAATTTACTTTAAAATAAAACCACCATCAACAATTAAAGTTTGACCAGTTATATAATCAGCTCTGTCTGAAGCTAGAAATAAAACAGCATTAGCAATATCTTCTGGTCTGCCCAGACGTCCAATAGGAATTCCGGCAATAGATTGTTTTTTTGCCTCCTCATCTAGCGCTCCAGTTGCTCCCGGAGTTTCAATTGCTCCTGGGGCTACATTATTTATATTAATTTTTTTCTCTGCTAACTCAAGTGCTAAAGCTCTTATCATTCCGTTTAGTCCGCCCTTAGAAGCACAGTAATGGACTAAACCAGAAAAGCCAACTGAGGCGGCAATAGAAGAAATATTTACAATTTTTCCGCCTTCTTTCATATTTTTTACCGCCTCTTGAGAGCAAAGGAAGATACTTTTTAAATTAACATCAATAACCTTATCCCAATTCTCTTCAGTCATCTGTTCAAAGGGGACAAAGGGAAAAATTCCAGCGTTATTTACTAAAACATCAAGCCGACCAAATTTAACAACAGTTTCTTTAAATAAATTTTCAACTTCTGATTTTAAAGAAACATCACATTTTACCGCCAAAGCTTCATTGCCCAAATCTTCAATTTCTTTAACAACATTTAAACATTCTTCAAGGTTAATATCACTAACAATAACTTTATAACCATTTTTGGCAAAGATATGAGCAATGCCACGACCGATTCCCTTGCCAGCACCAGTTACAATTACTACTTTCTCATTTTTGTCCATATAATTTAATTTTATTTATTAATTATGTCTTCATTTTAACAGAAAACCAAGTGGTTTAAAAGAAAACTAGTTAAACTTTACTTTTTGAACTTAAAAGAGCATAATTTAAAAGGTGTTTTTAAAAATTTTAAATTAAATAATAAAAATATGGCTAGAATAATTGGACGAGGCTTTTCTTTCGATGATGTCTTAATTGTCCCAAAATACAATAAAATAAATTCACGTAAAGAGGTTAGTTTTAAAACCAAAATCACTAAAAATTATAGCTTAGATATTCCTATTATCGCTGCTAATATGGACACTGTTTGCGAAAGCGAGATGGCAATTGCAATTGGGCGTCTAGGGGGTTTAGGCGTTATCCATCGTTTTTCAAGTATTGAAGACCAGGTTAAAGAATTAGAAAAAGTTAAAGCTCAAGGACTTTTATTAGCGGCTGCGGTTGGCGTTAAAGATTACGAAGAAAGGGTAAAAGCTTTAAACGAAATCGGAGTAAATATAGTTGTATTAGATGTTGCCCATGGTCATTCGAAAAGAACTGGAAAAACTTTAGACTTTATTAAAGAAAATTACCCAAATATTGATGTTATGGTTGGTAATGTTGCGACTAAGGATGCAGCTGAATATTTTATTAGCAAAAAAGCAGATGCAATAAAAATTGGCATTGGTCCCGGTTCTATGTGTACAACCAGAATTATGGCGGGCGCCGGCGTACCCCAAATTACTGCAATTATGGACGCTTATGAAGCAAGCCAAGGACGTGTACCTTTGTGTGCCGACGGTGGCATGAGAAATTCCGGTGATATCGTTAAAGCAATTGGCGCCGGAGCTGATTGTATTATGTCTGGATCATTATTTGCGGGAACGAAAGAAAGTCCAGGAGAAATAATTAATCTAAACGGAGAAAAATTAAAAGAATACCGCGGCATGGCAAGCTATTTAGCAACGGTTAAAAAAATGAAACTTGACGGTTCAAAAGTTGATGAAGTTGTTCACGTTGAAGGTGAAATGACAAAAATTAAATATAAAGGCGAGGTGGCACCGATAATAAATAAATTATTGGGCGGTTTAGCCTCGGGCATGACTTATGTCGGCGCAGGAACGATTGAAGCTTTAAAAGGTAAGGCAGATTTTATTGAAATAAGTAGCGCCGGCTACAACGAAAGCGTCGCCCATGGTTTAAACTAATAAATTAAAACTGGAGTTCCAATTTCAACCCAATTATATAAAAATTCTGCCGGCCCAATTCCTAAACGAATACAACCATGGGAAACGGCAATACCTAGATGATTTTCTCCTTCTCGATAGCCACTTGGCCAAATCGGTAATTCATGAAAACCAAAACGACCCGTGCCCATTCCTAGCCAATAAGGCATCCATAAACCATAAGAGGACCAAGCCTTGGGATATTTATTTATAATTTTAAAATTCCCTTTCGGAGTTGGCATTGAGGCTTTGCCGGCAGAAACCGGAAAAGAACCAATTTGCGTTTCCCCTAAATAATAATAAAGGCGCTGCCTCGGTCCAACATCAACTTTTATATTTTTTTCTGCACCAGGAATAATTAATGAGGCATTGGCAATAAGATCGATATTTTTATTATTTATTCCTCGTCCCAAAATTGAAACTATTTTAATAAGGTCACTATAATCACCAATATAATAACGAAGATTATCACTAGGATTTAAATACCAAAGTTCACCCCTTCCCTCGGTTTGAAGTAAAAATTTACCAGACAATTTTTTTGTAAAATTAATATCAATTGCTAAACGACTAGAACCAAGAGGGTCATAATGACCCTTAAGCTCTAAGGTATCTAAATAAGAATCGTCGTCGCTATCAGAATTAAAAGGGTTAGTGCCAATTGCTCTTTCAACCCTATCATCAAGACCATCTCTATCGCTATCAATTCTAATTAACCGATCGTCAACCGCAAGCGGAATTTTTAATAAATCATTATTAGAAATTCCTAAAGAATTTTTATGCACTACTTCCAGAAAAGAATCTTGATTTAAAATATGACGCAATCCATTTTCTAAATCAACATACCAAGCTTGTCCTTTATTTTCTACTTGAATTAAAAACTGTCCTCGAAGTTCAAAAGCTAAAGACGAAGCTAAACTTATTTTTGGAGAAATAAACACTAAAACAAAAAAAATAAAAGTTAAAAGGTGAAAAATTGTTTTTTTATTTTTTAGCATTTTATTAATTGCTTATATTTTCAGCAATCTTAAGTTCTTCTGGGCTATTTATACCAACAGCTTCTCGTGGTTCAATCGGTGAAGTTTGAATTATATGTTTTTGACCGAAAGCAATTTTAACCATATCGGTCAAATAAAACTCATGCGCCTTATTGTCGTCTCGAACTTTATCTATATTAGAAAAAAACCAATCTTTATTAAAACAAAAACAATTCGGATTTACTTCAAGTATTTCTTTTTCCCCATTCGTTGCGTCCTTAAACTCCTTAATCTCTTGAATGTTATTATCTTTATCCCGAATGATTCTTCCCCAATGATAAAAAACCGAATACCAATCTTTAAAACTAGACAAAACTACCGTAATCATTGATAAAACGCCCTGATGTTTAAGGGAAAAATTATTGATAGTTTCTGACTTATAAAACGGATGGTCACCATTTAAAACAAAAATATCAGAAGCACGAGAGTCAATACAGTCACGCGCACAAGAAACGGCGTGACCAGTGCCTAGTTGCTCTTCTTGAATAGCATAGTCAACTTGATAGGCAGCTAAAGACTCACTAATAATTTTCTTATTACTCGGAGAAACGACGATAATCGGTTTTAATTCTGGCTTAGCCGCCATAACCGATTCCATTAAATAATAAATTATCGGCTTCCCATTTAAAGGAACTAAAACTTTCGGCAATTCCGAACCCATACGAGTTCCTCTTCCGGCCGCAAGAATTATTATTTGAGTCATAGAAAAAATAAATAAAAGAAAGAAATTTTTAACAAAATTTCCTTTATATTTTAGCATTTTTAGGCTTTAAGGGCAAATTAATTGTCGTCTAATCTTTTTCACTTCTATTGACCCGTCTTAAAAATTAGTATATAATGTAAATGCAAAAACTTGATATCCGAACTGTCACCGGATGGTGGCGTGGCTGGGACACCCAGCATAGGAATCATAGTTGGAAAAGTCTCCTTTAGGGAGTCTTTTTTTATTTAAATAACCACTTATCTTCAATTTTTTTCTTTATAATGTCTAAATAATCATTTCTGTCTTTTTTGTTTTTGTTTTGAGACCTGTTAATACTACCAGCCACCATATCCGCTAATTGAATAAGAGGATCACTTTTAGAATCAACCATTTTACAATTCTTAATAATACTTCTCTGCCCATAATTCAATTCTTGTCTTAGGTAGCCAAAAAAGTTTCTTCTAAAAATTTTATTACCACCTCCGTCTATTCTTATTTTGGCGTTAAATATTTTATTTCCATTATTTTTTAAAGCCTCTTTAATAAAATAAGCATAAAAAGAATCTTTACTGCTTCGTAACTCCGGGCTATAAATTAAGCTCTTATCTACAATTAAACATCTTATTTTAAAATCAAATTTTTTAACTGTTTCTAAAAATTTTATTTTATAATCCCTGCAACTTTTAAAAAATTTAAATTCTTCAAGATCACCAAGTTTTAAATCTCTTTTTAATTCTTTAATAGTTACCGTAGTTTTTTCTGCCTCTAAAGTGTCATTAAAACAAACCATCGCTATTACAAAATGGGTTGAAGATCCTTTTTCCATTTTAAATCCTGGATCACCAGAATCATCAATAAATACTAACATTAAAATATATTTATAAAATCATACCCCTTATTGAAAATTATTTTCCCATTATAAACCATCACCCCTGAAAAAAAGTTAAATTTTAGATAAAGAAATTATGGGGATGGAAATAAAAAAACCCGGGTTCCGTTAGAAACACCGGGTAAGACAAACTTCTAGAATTAGGCGATTCATTATCGCTTATTACCAACTCTCTGTAGACCTCCGTATGACCGCGGCTGGCTGGCACGGAGTTTTTCCCGTATAAATTGCGCGCGTATTACGGGCAGATATACACTAGCCGACTACAAATCTTCCGAAGAAGATGATTGGATATAATTCAGAAATCTGTCGTCTAAATAATACAAAGTTGAACTTAAAAAGTCAAGACTCTCGCCAAATAACAGCAACATAAAAAATCAGGCAAAGTCTGGTCTTTTATATTACCGCACGGAGTCGTGAACTGTGTTAAAACTGAAGTCGAGCTATAAAAATATTAATTCCAAAATAAACAACTAAGAATAACTAATTTCCTTTATATTTAAATGTTTTCTTGACTTTTAAGCTAATATAATGTAATATAATAATATTAAGACAAAAGGGTCCCTGCGATCGAAAGATCAATGGTCCCCCTTTTTTTATTTTAACTGAATTATATGTTTTATATTTACAAAATAGTCGTAATACACTCTTGTAATTTTTTATACAGAGAGGATGCAAATTCCTTATTTGGAAATAATATTTTTTTAAACCTTCCTTCTTTAATCAAAAAATCAACTAACATTTTATAATCTCCATCACTCGAAACGAGAACTATCTTGTCAAATTTTTCCTTATTATATAATTTCTACATAACAGCAAAGATAATATCAGAATCAACATTTCCCTTCTTTTTACCCAACATGGCGGAGTTATGTTCTCTAAATTTTAAAACAAATCCGGCTTCTTAAATTTTATCATACAATCCACTTCTCTCATTAATAACAAAACCGAGAAAATAGTAAGCAATAGAAACATTGTATTTTTTCTTTAAATATTCTCTAAACTTAACAAAGTCAATGTCCCACGCAGGATTACCTGAATTAACGCCCATATACAGATTTTGCCCATCAATAAAGGCTATATTATTTTCTTGTTGTTTTGTGTTATTTATATTTTTATTATAACACATCAAATAATATCTTAAAAATAATAAAAATATCACTATTTTTAGCGATATTTAAAATAAGTGCACGGGCAACATGGCTCGACTGGAACACTATTAAAAACGCGGTGATAAGGTGGAAATCCTTTACCGACTTACATGGTAGCCTTCTTTAGAAGCAAATTTAATAAGCTTCTTCATATTGTCTACCGCTCCTTCAATAACCGCATTATAAATAACGAAACTCGGTAAATCTATTTTTTCATCTTTAACTATTTTTTTTAATTCGAGTATTTTGTTACGCCTTTCATCGTTTAGCTCACGTATAACCTTCTTCATAAACCCACTGCTTATGCCGTCCATAGTTTTCATAAACCAAATATCAATTTTCCATTTTTTACTACTATGCCTTGTTTTGAGACCAATATAATAACCCTTTGGAAAACCTTTTTCACGTCGATGAACAAAATCATAAAATAAATAGCCACGAAAACTATTTTTAGATATTAAATCGTTCAAGCATTTAATTGCTCTCTCTTTAGAAAACTGCTTATCAATAACGTAGATATCAATATCTCCATCAACCATTAAATCTAGTTGGTAACTCCCCATCTTATAAACACTACCGTATTTTTCAAGCAACTCAATTAAGCCTGTTTTCCCCAATAACAAATCAGCTGTTTTCTTTAATTTTTTAGAGAGGTTTTGTAATTCATTGTTCATATCACAATTATAACACAAGTGTTCCATTAGTAAAAATTGCAAAACAAAAAATAACCCTAAAATTAGAGTTATTTTTTATAAGCACGGGCGGCAGGAATTGAACCCACGCTAGAGGTTTTGGAGACCCCTGTACTACCACTATACGACGCCCGCAAATATTAAATTATCTTAAATTATTCTACTATTTAAAAATGAAACTGACAAGGCTTAGGGCTTTTACTTGGTTATAGCTTTAATCATCCTAGTCTTCTGAGCTTCTCCTTATTCTCTAAATTTGCTAATATTTAAATAGTAAAATATAAAGAATTAATAAAATATGAACAAAAATTATAAAAATGGTGAAACAATCAAATGGCATGCTTTTAAAATAGAAGATGTTTTTAAAAAATTAGATTCTAGCACTAGAGGTCTAAGTAGCCAAGAAGCTTTAAGCCGTCAAGAAAAATTTGGTCTTAATAAATTACCAGAAAAAAAATTACCCTCTATTTTCATAATTTTTATACATCAATTTTTAAGTCCTTTAATATATATTCTTCTTATTGCTGGAACAATTTCAATATTCTTCCAAGAGTGGCGAGACGCTATTTTTATTTTCGGCGTTATTATCTTAAACTCAACTATTGGCACTTGGCAAGAAAATAAAGCTGAAAAAAGCGCCGCCGCCTTACAAAATTTACTTAAAATAAAAAGCTTAGTTAAAAGAAATGGGGTAGATATTGAATTATCAGCCGAAGATCTGGTAATTGGCGATATTGTCTTTCTAGAATCAGGTTCTAAAGTCCCAGCTGATTTGCGTCTCTTTGATAGTCAGAATTTATCGGTTGATGAATCTTTCTTAACCGGCGAATCACAAACAGTTAACAAAGAAATTAGTGATTTAAAAGAAAAAACTGTTTTAAACGAAAGAACAAACTTAGTTTTTGCTGGCTCAACTATCGCTCAAGGACGAGCTTGGGGAGTTGTCGTGGAAACTGGTTTAGATACTGAGGTTGGAAAAATTGCTAAGATAATAAATTCATCGGAAAAAACTAAATCGCCTTTGATTATAAGAATGGAGAAATTTACTAAGAGCATCTCAATTATCATTTTAGTTTTATGTGCCTTTTTGGCTTTAACGGCAATGGGAGTTGGCTTGTCTTTAAAAGAAGCTTTCTTTATCGCTGTTGCTTTAGCGGTTTCCGCTATTCCCGAAAGCCTACCCGTTGCTTTAACTGTGGCTCTATCGGTCGCAACCACAAGAATGTCGAGGAGAAAAGTTGTGGTTAGAAAATTAACGGCGGTTGAGGGTCTAGGAAGTTGTACGATGATAGCGACTGATAAAACTGGGACTTTAACCGTTAATCAACAAACGGCAAAATTAATTTATCTCCCCTCTGGTTTAAAACTTAATATTAAAGGCGAAGGTTATAATGGCGAGGGAGAAATAGAAGGCTTGAAAGATTTAACTAAAGAGGAAAAACTAAATTTTGAAAAAATTATAGAATCAATTGTTTTAGCAAATGAAGCAAGTTTAAGTCTGCAAAAAAAAGACTGGACTTATCACGGCGATACGGTTGATGTTGCCTTCTTAGCTTTAGCCTATAAAGCCGGCTATAGTCCGGAAGAAATTAAAAAAGAAACTAAAACAAGACTAGAAATTCCCTATGAATCAGAGAGACGTTATGCCGGGAAAATTTATGAAAAAGACAATAAAAATTATTTTGCCATTAAAGGCTCGGTCGAAAAAGTCTTAGAATTTTGTTCACAAATTAATGTTAAAGGAAAAAATGAAAAAATTGATAAAGAAGAGCTTAGAAAACAAGGAATAGAATTAGCGACTCTCGGTTACCGGGTTTTAGCGGTTGCTCAAGGAGAATTTTATGATGAAGTTCCTCTTAAACTTAAAGATTTTAATGAAACCGAAATTAAAGATTTAACTTTCTTATCTTTAATTTGTTTTGTTGATCCTTTAAGAGCGGAATCAAAAGAAGCGATTTTAAAATGTCAGAAAGCTGGGATTGATATTAAGATGATAACTGGCGATCATCCGGAAACTGCTTTATTTATTGCTAAAGAATTAGGGATGGCGAGTTCAAGGGCTGAAGTTGTAACCGGAGCTGAACTTGGTGATAATCAAAGGATTAATCCTGAATTTTTAAATTTAGTAGAAAAAACTAAAGTTTTTGCTGGAGTTAGTCCACTCCAAAAATTAAAAATTATTAAAGCTTTAGTAAAGCTTGGTCATTTTGTCGCTGTTACCGGCGATGGTGTTAATGATGCTCCAGCGATTAAACAAGCAAATATTGGTGTTGCGATGGGCTCAGGAACTGATGTTGCTAAAGAAACCTCAGCCATGATTATCGTTGATGATAATTTTGCCTCAATTCTAAATGGAATAGAAGAGGGTCGCTTTGCTTATAGCAATATTCGTAAAGTTTCTTATTTCGTTTTGTCTAGTGGTGTCGCCGAAATTGGCTTATTCTTTTTTGCTTTAATTGCAGTCTATCTTTTACCAACCAAGACTTCAATTATTCTTCCCTTTACTGCCGCCCAACTTCTTTGGCTTAATGTTGTTACTAACGGAATCCAAGACATTGCTCTTTCTTTTGAAGCTGGTGAACCAGGAGAAATGAATAAACTACCAAGACCACCAAAAGAAGGAATCTTCAATCGTTTAATGAAACAAGAAACTTTAATTTCTGGTTTAATAATGGGCTTCATAACTTTCGGGGTTTGGTTCTTTTTCATTAAACTCGGCTATGATCCGCAATATGCTAGTAATTATAGTTTAATGTTAATGGTGTTATTTCAAAGTGCTCACTCTTTTAATTGTCGTTCAGAACTAACCTCAATTTTTAAAGTTCCAATTAAAAAAAATCTACTCTTAGTTTTTGGAGTTATTGTTGCCCAGGCTCTTCATATTACCGCAACTTATATCCCTTTCATGCAAAAAACTTTGGGTTTAAGTCCAATTAATTTAAAAGAGTGGATTAGCTTACTTATTCTTGCTTCCACCGTTGTTATCGGTATGGAAATATTTAAAGCGATCAAAAGAAAAAAATAAAAAGAAAGTAAAAGTAAAAGCCTTTTTCTAAATTTAGAAAAAGGCTTTTTATACTCAGGCACGACCTCCTGATAAATTTTTATTCCTCCTCATCAAAACCCTCTTTTTTTAAACGCATCTCCTCACCACAACAAATTATAGAAACTCCACTATCTTTAACAAATTCAACCTCATTACCACAAACTGCACAAAAATAAATTTTTCCAACTCGACTACTCATATATTTTATTTTTTTAATTTCTTTTTTAAAATTTTATCAAAAAGTCCATCCTTCTTTAAAAGAACTTTTGATTCTTTTTCCAAAGAAGAACAATCACTACCATCTAAAGATTCACAAAATTCAAGTTCATAAATATGAAAAACTGTTACCATTAAAGCAATAATAAGTGGACCTAAAACAATACCCCAAAAACCAAAAAGTGAAAGTCCGCCTAAAATTGAAAACAAAACAAAAACTGGATTAACTTCAGCATCACCCGTAATCATATAAGCACGAATAATATTGTCTATTGTCCCAATAATTAAAAAGCCCCAAACAAGCAAGAAAACTCCCTGCCAAACATCGCCAGACAATAAATAGAAAATTCCAACTGGAACATAAAAAATCATCGAACCAACATAAGGAAGAAGGGATAATAAGGCAACCAAAACACCAGCAAGCAAAGGTGGAAAACCGACAATACCAAAACCAAGGGCGGCAACTAAACCCTGTGCAATAGCAGCTACGAAAGTTGAAACAAAAATTGTATAACTAACTTTTCTAAATTTACTAAAAATAATCTGATCATGTTTATTTGATAAAGGCGATAAATACATCAGGCGTTTTAAAATCTTGCCACCGTCTACAAAGAAGAAAAACATCGTCATGATAATAAGAACCAAGGACACAACAAACTTTGTTGTTTCTTTAAAAACAACCGTTGCTCCAGAAATAAAAGTGTTGCTTATCTTTTTAGAAACTTCTAAAATCGTTCCCTGAAAAGCTTCGTTATGAAGATTAACTTCATCTAAATTAAGAACACTTAAAGCTCCAGTAGTAAAAACTTCATTCTGAAAAATATCACCAGCTTTATTGTTCTCAAAAAAAGTTGCGGTTGCCGTATAAACACCAACTGATTTTTGTCCGGCATAAGAAATTAACTTAACTGCCGGAATAATAATAATCAAAACTAATATTAAACACATTAAAATAGCCGCCAAGTTACGGCGACCCTTTAGGAACTTTGTTAGAAGTTCAAATGGCTTATAGAAAACAGAAACTAAAACTGCAGCAACAAATATCTCCGTCAAAAACGGACGAAAAATAAGATAAGCAACAATTAAAACAGCAACGACCAGAATAATTAGGAATGACTTGGTAAAATTTTTAGTCATAAGAGCTGGCCTTTCAACTTTAAAATAAAGTTAAAATAGCGTTAATTATTTAGTTTCTTTATGAACAGTATGAGTTTTACACTTCTTGCAATGCTTTTTCATCTCCAATCTCTCCTTAAGCATTTTTTTATTTTTTCTTGAATGATAATTGGTGGTTTTACAAACCGTACATTCTAATTTCATCATGTTGTCTTGTGACATATTCTTCTTTAAATTATTTTTAAACTAGTTTAAGAATATACAAAAAAGATAGAAAAGTCAACTACTTTTGGCACTTAGCGCAATAATGTGTCCCCCGTCCGCCAAGTTTAATTTTAATAATTTCTTTTCCGCAATTCAGACAGCTCTCGTTTTGACGACCATAAACTTTCAAAAATTTAGAAAAATTTCCCTTTCGCCCCTTAGAATCAAGATAGTCACTAAAGGTTGTTCCCCGCTTCTTTAAAGCTAAGGCAATAACTTTTTTAATCGCTTTAACCAAAGTTATAATTTCTAAACTCTTAAGACTCTTAGCGCTTCTAAGCGGTAATATTCCGGCTAAAAATAAAGCCTCGTCGACATAAATATTGCCTAAACCAGCAATTATTTTTTGATCTAATAATAAATTTTTAATCGGTCTTAAACGATTTTGAAAAACCTCTTTTAAATATTTTTCATCGAGCTTTTTTTCAAGTGGTTCCGGTCCGTAGTTCTCGGCTAAAATTTTAATTAGCTCTTCCCCACTAATAATTTTTAAATAACCAAACTTTCTTAAATCATTAAAAAATAATTGGGAATTATCTTCAAAATTAAAAATAACTCTTGTATGTCGATTTGGTAAATCTCCGCCGACTGCTTCTAGAAAAGAACCTTCTTTTAAACTATGACCGCCCGCAACTTTATTTTTCCCTTCAAGATAAATTAACTGGCCTGTCATTTTTAAATGAATAAGCAAAAAATTATCAGCCCCGGAAATTTTAAAAATTAAAAGCTTCCCCCGACGAGAAATCTCAGAAAAACTAAAACCAAGAAGTTTTTTATTAAAAAAGCTCTTAGGATTTTTAATAGTATTAGTTGATAATATTTGAAGCGAAACAATTTTCTTGGCAATCAGTGTTTTTTCTAAATCAAGTCTAATAGTTTCTACTTCTGGTAATTCGGGCATAAAAAATTAATTAAATTTAATAAAAAAGACCGAAATGAATGGTCTCTTAAATTAAATTGAAAGTAAAACCACGATAATTATACCAAGGACAAGAAATTCAACTAAGAAAATCTTTAAAAGTCCAAGACCAATTTTTTCTGGGTTTATTAAAGGCATATAAAGAGTGGGCCGAGTAGGATTCGAACCTACGAAGGCAAAAGCCAGCAGATTTACAGTCTGCCCCGGTTGACCGCTTCGGTATCGACCCTCTTATTTTTATCTTACTTAGGAAACAAGCACGACAAGTTTATGATAAGCAAAAAAATATTCTTTGTCAAACGAGGACAAAAATTTATAAAGTTTCTAAGTTGCTAAATTAATAATAAATTTAGTTAAGGCATAAGCGCCGAAAATAACAATCAAACCAACCGCCGACCAAAGCAAAATGTCTTTTCCTTTTTTTACTTTATCCTGACTACCAGAAGATGTCATCCAAGTTAAACCACCATAAACAAACATCAGTAAAGCTAAAGAACCAACTATGCCCATGATTGAATTAATAACCCGGCCGACTAATGAGTTAACTGTTACATCATTACCAAGAGGGTTAGTTAAACTTAGATTAGAGCCTGTATTTGCGTTTTGACCGGTGCCCCCTGGTAAAGCATTAGTTCCGGTGCCGCTAGGAAGGTTCCAAGAACAGGCTGGAGATGTGCAGGCAGCCTGAGTAGTTCTAGATGTACATGGAATAGCTGTAACACACTCTTGCACCCCAATACGAATAGTATCTTGTAATTTACAAGGATTAATACAAAGGAAGGCAGTTGCTCCTTGGCTAGCGCAATATCCAGAATCTGTACATTTACCAGTAGCTTGAGCAGAAACAATAACTGGGGCGAAAACTAAAGCAAAAGTAAAGCTAAAACTTAAAACAAAAAACAGTTTTTTAAAATTATTCATATTTTTAAATTATTTCCTCTAAAAAGAATCTTTAAAATACAAATTTATTATATCATAGAAAATAAAAAAAGAGGATAGTTTTTTCAAACTACCCTCTGTATGTTTTGCTCTTTGCAACTATTTTAAGTTACAACAAGCGTTACTTTTCGATCATCTCCAAAGAGTCGAAATCTTGGGCCAACTCTATGGCCGAATTTAACTCCCGGAGAAGCTTTGATTGGCGTTTCGCCCGGAAATTGGACAAAGACCTCAAAGTTTTGAGATTCTATTGTGTAGTTTCCGCTACCACCATCAAACCAAGCGATGATGTTAAATGGCGTTACGCCATTTATAAGTTCAATCTCATACACTCCAGTCCGAAAGACGGAATCTTTTAGTGCCATCGGGATGGCGTTAGGCATCTTAGGTTTTGGGAGTTGATTTCCAGAATGGAAATCTCTACCGAAACTTTTGTCCTGCTCCTCAGTATCTGGTCTGAATTTCCAGCGCTTCTCGAAGCCGGCTAAAGTGTCGGCCGCTTCCTTGGTTCTGTCTTCCTCTAAAAGGAATTCATAGTACCGGAGAAATGTTTCCGCTGCCCTTTTCTGTTCGACGGTAAAGATGTCTTTTGCCCTTACTTTAACATCTTTTGGCGTTAAACCAGATAAGGTCTGGTCAACGAAAGCTAAGGTTGTTGGCCGGGTTGAATTAAATCGTGGTAAAAATGTGATTACTACCACATTCAGCATCCCCAGCACAAAGATAATCCTCATCACCTTCGAAAGGAAAGCGTAACTAGAAGGCTTTCCTGCCATAACTCCTGTCCCCCAGAAAAAAGCGAGGAATAGCACTGCAAACCAAATGCTAATGCCCGTGAAAAACCACAAGCAAATCAGAGCGATAAGCATTCCTATGTCGCGCCACCTCTTTTGTAAAAAGGAAATTATTTTTTCCATTGTTTAAATTTTTTTGAATTGTTAATAATAAAAAAAATAAACGAGTCTATCTTCTAAAGACTCTTTTAGCAATACCGCCAACTAAATCAGTAGCTAAGTCTAAAGTCAGATAACTCAAAAAGCTTGAGCCAAAAACTGGTTTGTCCTTTTTTCCGTCTCCATCTTGATCACTAGGATTAACCCCTATACTTGATGAAGCGACTGGCCCGAATTTTGCTTCGGAACTTTTCTGACCACCAATAATTCCTAAGGAATTACTAGTAGCAATTAGTCGCTCAAAGAAAGGGTCGCTAACCTTGACGATATTTCTATCGACCATCTTTAGTTTAATGTCGTCAATTGCATCCGCAATTTCTTCGCGAGCAGCAATTGGAAAATAAATTAAAAAGATGATGGTTAATAACAAAGCCATCTTCCATAAAGATTTTTTTGGCAAAATTTCCCATCCACCAAAAACGTAATCCTTACTCCTATCCACCGGTTTAATGTCGTGGCCGTATTTAGTGGCCGTTTCATTATAGCGCTCTTGCGCTTGGCTCAATTCTCCTTTATCGGAAAACATTCCTTCACTGAAAATAGGTCTTCCGAGTCCGAAGCTAAACGCTAAGAACCAGAAAAAAAGAGCGGCTAACAAGACGCAAAACGCGCGCCCGTTATTAACTCCCAGCCACCACCCGCGGCTAAAAGCTCTAACTCGCTTTAGGGGTTTCTTACGACGAAGAGTCATTCTAAGTGTGTCTTTCACCCCAGAAACAGTAAAGAAGATTTCCGCTTCTTCCCCGGGTTTTAGTTTCTTAGGAGCGGTAAAAGTAACCTCTCCCGTATCATCAGTCGTAACTGAGTAATCGGCTCCTTTGAAAAATATTCCCACTGATTTGTGGGCCACTCCCTCACCGTCGGTAGTTAAAGCCCTGACTTTAAAAAAGAGCTCTCCGTTTTCCTTTTGGTATTTCATTACCAAGAGGCTTTCTGTTTCTTCTTTATCAACAGCGTCCTTTTTAGGGACAGTGACCGGATAAGAAATTTCATCCGGAAGTCTATCCAGACAAATTCTTATTACCTTGTGCTGTTCCTGATCGTTAAGATCAAAAACAATTTTTAACAAAGCTATTCCACCTTGGTCTGTTGAAACCTCAGTATTACCGTTTGTAATTCTGGCAACGCCATCCTTTAGGATGACAAGTTGTCCAGCGACCGGGTTTAAACCACGGAAGACAGAGACCTCAAAAGAGACCTCGCAGGTATCGCCAATTATTTGGCTTTGAGTCTTAGCGCTCATCACAAGCCTCTGAGGCCTGTTGTTAGCTCCTTGATTACGGTTATTGTTATTATTACCGCCACCACGATTTTGATTCTGATTCTGATTCTGTGCCATAATACATTATTATTTTTTAAGTTTATATTTAATTTTCAATCAAAAAGAAGCGGTAAACCGCCAAGTCAAGCTTTTAATTTCTAAGCTTATTTAATTGTCAAAGAGCATATTTTGCCCGACACACCTGCGTTTTTAGTCTTTCTAAGAAGCTCTCGCCTCCTAAATTAACCAAAAAACTATCTCATTAATATTCAAGATATTATAGCATACTTATTAAAAAAAGTCAAGCTATTTTAAGCTATTTTAAGTAATAAAACAAAATTCCGGCGGCAATAGCAACATTTAAAGACTCAATTTCCGAAGAAATTTGAATTTTTATGCTTTTATTAGCCAAATTTAATATTTCTTTACTCAAACCCTGGCTTTCACTCCCAAGGACGAGACAAAAGCTTTTCAAAGCTTTAAATTTATTTAAATCAGTTTTGCCTTTAACATCGGCGACATATAGAGCCAGCTTGTTTTTACCGACTTCCCTTTCAAGCCAGGCCCTGTTTTTATCAAAAATAAAATTCAATTTAAAGATAGAGTCTTTAGCGGCTGCAATTACTTTAGGATTATAAATATCAACACAAGCCTCATCTAAAATTAAAGTTTTAAAACCAAAAGCCAAAGCGCTTCTCATAATAGTTCCGAGGTTCCCGGGATCATTAATTCCGTTTAAATAAACAAAACGTAAATTTGCTGACTTTGTTTTTGTAGCGGACCCTACTTTAATTTTATAAACCGCCCCAATTCCGGAGGGCGTTTCTAAATTAGAAAAACTTTTATTAATTTTTGTTTCAATTTCAAAAAAATTTTTCGCTTTAGATTTTTTTTGTAGCGCTTTTAATATTTCGGAATTTTTTTGAGCGAATTCTTTTGTAAAAAATAAAGACTCAAAATCATAACCGGCTTTTAAAGCATCTTGAATAATAACAAAATTTTCGACACAGAAAAGTCCAAACTCTTGGCGATATTTTTTAGCGCCTAGTTTTTTTAATAATTTAATTTGAGAATTGTCCAAACTATTAATTTTTTTTATTTCTAACATATGTGTTTAATGCTTTTTTATTATACCCTGAAGCCAGAAATAAAAAAACAGACGTCTTTTATTTGACATCTGTTTTCTTTGCGATAATTTTATAAACTTATAGCGGCTTCTAAAGTATTACTGCCGCCATCTTCTATTAATAAAGTTTCTCCCGCTTGCAACTCTTGAGCTGGTAAACAAGCTTTCATCTGATTTTGATAATTAGCCCAAATATTTTTATGATTCTCTCTGGTTGCACTATTTAATTCCTTATACTTAACTTCAAAGGTAGCTGAACAAGCTTTTAAATTTTCCGCTTGATTAGTTTCTGATTCTAAAGCTTGATTTTGACAAGCATTACGAGCATCAATTAAAGCAGAAACTTCGCTATTCATATTAGTTAAACGAGTCTTTAAAGCGTCGTCTTTAGTATTAATAGCCGTACTAACACAAGTTTTAATATCAGCATTAACCACACGGTTTTGAGTTCTAGCTTGTTCTTGTGTTTTTACTTGGTCCTTATTTATCGCTTGAATTCTAATACCATATAAAGTTCCATTTTCATTTTTCATGACTCTGAAATTTTTAATTTGTTCCGGATTAGGAATTTTTTCTAAAGTTGAACTACTCTTAATTAAAGCTGAGTTAACATTGGCATTTTCTTTTGCCTGATCACTAGCATTAGCGCTTTGATTTGAGGATTGAGTTTGATTAGTATTTTGAATTCTAATACCATACAAAGTTCCGTTTTCATTTTTCATCACTCTAAAATTTTTAATTTGTTCCGGATTAAGAATTCTTTCTAAAATTTTTCCATTCACTTCAATTGTTTTTACTGGCTTTTCAGTCTTACATTCTCCTTCATAGGCAATCGTAACATTACCGGCAGTACATTTATTACCATAGGTTTTTCCGTCAACACCACAAACTGGCATGTATTCAAGAGTACATATTACATCATCAGTGCTGGTTGCATTTTCTTCTTCCGCCTTCGTAGTAGCGATTGAAAAAATTAAAACTGCCACCAAGAGAGTGAATGACAAAATCAAAAGATTGATTTTTTTCATATTTTTATAATTAATTGCTTAGTTAAATAATTATAGCACATTTTCGATAAACATTGTAAAAAAGCTCGGACATTATCTGCCCGAGCTTTCTATGCTAATAAACTATTTCAAATCTAAAAGTATTTATTCTATTTCAGTTTCAACGTCTACAAAATTAGAACAATCGCCATTCATCATTTGTCTTCCTTGAGCCTGACCACGTCTAATACCCATAGCTTGGCCATTTCCTTGTCCGGAACCAAATCCCATAGCCGGACCTTCTTCAATACCGATATTTTTTAGAATTTCTCTAGCCTCATTCATTAAATTATGAGCTTCAATAAATTTAGCAAAATTATCAGCGGTAATTTTTTCAGCAAAAGGATTATTTTCTCCAATAGCCTCTTTCCAAGCATTATAATCATTAGCAGCAAGAGCTACTTCAACCGCTTCAAAATCAGCTTGCATCTCGGCTTGGCGACTTTTTCTTTGAGCCTCCATTACAACCTTCTCTTCTTCACTTAAATTTTCAAAACCACGAGCTTCACCGCGCATAGCTTTTCCATTTCTAGCTTCAAAGATATTATCACTTGCAGCTTGGCTAGCAATAATACCGCCACCAATTAAGGCGAGAGCGGAAAGAGCGATTACGGTATTCATTAATTTTTTGTTTTTCATATTTTTTTATTATTAAATAAATAAAAGAGCGTATTTAGTCCTTGCAAGGCGACTCTTGGGCCATCACTAACTAATACGCTTAAAAATTTTATTTCTTCCAAAACGATTTTAATTCTATCTTCTTGAGCCTCCCTGGGGACTATGTGGTGGTCGAGACATAAAAGCTCTACCAGCTTGAGGTATTTTAATAACTTTAGCCTCAAAAGTAGTTTCAGAGGTAGCTTCTCCTATTAAGTGTAGTGGCTGTCCATTAAATGGCTCTAAGTCATTGGAAACTTGAGCAGGAAGAATAACTTTCCAAACTTTTCCGGTCGGATCAATTATATTTAAGTCATCCTCACTTAAAACCGCAAGCCCGGCTAAACGACCTTCTCTCGGATTAAACCAAAAGTCCAATTGCGGATTAAACATCCTCGCATATAAAGGCGCCTTCTGACCAAGAACGTCATCTATTTTTCTCCCAAGTCCAGCTAGAAAAAATAATTCTCCTAAAATAATGCTAATTAAAATCGCAAAAATTATAATAAAACTAAAAGGATAACGATAGCCTTTAGGGCTATGCTTAATATTATAGGAAAGAACGAAAATAAAGAGACCTAAGAAAATAAGCCAAAGATAAGGAAGAGTCATTAAAAAGAAAGATAAAAAGCCGACATCAAGCCTTAAGCCCATCTCCCAATTATTATATTTTAATAAATAAATAATCACTGATATTGCCGCTGAGCCAAAGATAAGTGCTAAAGCTCCAAAAACCCAAACGACATAATTTTTAAGCAAAAAATGCCAACGCGGTTTTGGTGAAATATTTTCTTCTTTTATTTTCTCAAGCAAATGCTCGGCAAAATTATTATTCATATATTTAAAATTTGATTTTTTGTTTTTCCGTTTCTGATTTAAAAGCTAACTTCGCTCGATTTATCATTGAAGCAACGGTGCCGGCCGGTTTTTTAAGAATATCAGAAATTTCTTCATAACTTTTTTCTTCCAAAAATTTTAAAACCAAAACTTCGCGATATTTCCCATCAAGCAGATCGAGAACTTTATTAATTTCCTCGCTCGCTAAATTCAAATCCGTTTGAATGCTAATATCAATACCGTCAGCTAAATTTTTTAAACCTTCCTCATCTATATTAATAGCATTTCCCTCCGGACGAGCTTTTAATTTACGATAACGACTAATAACATAGTTATGGGCAATACGATAAATCCAGGAAGAAAATTTTAAACTGTGGTTAAAGTCATTTAAATTAAGATAAGTTTTAATAAAAATTTCTTGCAAAATATCTTGAAGTTCATCCGCGTCAACTTTAGTTAATCGTCTAATATAAGACGATAAGGGCTTTTCATAAAGCTTAACGATATCTAAAAAAGCGTCGCGATTAGCTAAACTAGCCGCAACTAAAGTTCTCTCATCTTTTTGTTTTATCTCCTGAGAGTTTTGAGTCATAAATCAACTTCTCTTTCTAATACGCAAAAACGCACAAGTTTCTTCTGTTATTATAATCCCGTCATAGCCTTAAATCAAAAAAACCACCTCTAGGGTGATTTTTCAAAACTGAGCCGTTGACCGGGATTGAACCGGTGACCTTCTCCTTACCATGGAGATGCTCTACCAGCTGAGCTACAACGGCAGCTAAAATTCTCTTAATTATCCTCCCCTAAAGCCATAATTTCCTCGCGCCAAGTTTGCAACTTATTGTTTTCAGGATTTATGGCTGACATCTTATTAAAATAGACCCAGGCTAGGTCCTTATCTTTTTTCATTATACTTAAATCCAAAATTAGGTCAAGATAACGAGGATTATTAGGCTCTAAATCAAGTGCTTCTCCAATACTTTCCAAGGCATAATCAAGTCTTTCTAAATCTAAACCTGCCTTAGCTAAAGAAAAATAAATTTCTGCAATCGATAAATCCTCAGCTAATAGACCGGCTTTTTTTTCTTTGATTGCCAATTTAAGAGCGAAGCTTAAAGTCTGAATCGCTTCCGTTAATTTGGCATTACTATAATAAAGCTCACCTAAAAAGAAAAAAGCCCGTAAATTCTTTTGATCTAAATTAATAATATCTAAATACTTAAGCTCGGCTAAGATATTATCATCCCGCTTCTCAGCTAGCTCCGCTTCTTTAAATAAATCTTTAATCAACTTATTTTTTTTCTCCATTGTTAATGGACCGTTTTTGAGATAGCTACTTTTTAAAGAATAAAGATTTTTTTCAACAAAAGTTAAGGCATCTTTAGTTTTATTTTTAAGACGGTCAATATTTGATGAAAAAAGTCGATTAAAACGCATTAAATCACGGTCAATTCTTTTTTTAATAATTTCTTTCTTAAAACCAGCTTCCTTTTCACCGGGGATATTATCAGTATTTAGAATCGATAAAATTGAAAACTTACGGATAATAACAATAAAAACTGCTAACATTGAAGAAAGCGCAAGGAATAAAGCAATTTTTTCAAGTAATAACATATAAATTATAAAACTAACAAATACTTAAAAAGCTCTCCGCTTCTAGACTAAGCCCACCGACTAAAAGTCCGGAAATGTTTCTTTGTTTTAAAAATAAAGCAGCATTTTTTTCATTAACGCTACCACCGTATAAAACTTGAGGTTGTTTTGATAAAAGTTTTTTTCCTTCTTTAATTATATAAGCTACAGTCATTGCGGCTCCTTCGGCAGTCATCGCCTCCCCACTACCAATCGCCCAAATCGGTTCATAAGCGATTAAAACATCAGCACCTTTAAAACCTTTTTTCAAAGAAATATTTTTCAAAGATCCTTTTAACTGTTTTAAAATAACTTGCTTAGTTTTTTTGTCAGCCTTATCCTGAGCGCTTTCACCAACACATAATATAACTTTCAAACCCGCCTCAAGAGCGGCTAAAACTTTTTTATTTATAACCTCATCAGATTCTCCTTGAATTTGTCTTCTCTCGCTATGACCCAAAATCACATAAGTTGCGCCAACTTCTTTTAAATTCATCGGGGAAATTTCCCCAGTTAAAGCTCCACTAGCTTTAATAGAGCAATCCTGAGCGCCAAAACTAAAATTATTAGTCAAACCAGAAGCAGTAATTAAAGGCAAACTAATAAAATCCGGGCAAACAATTACTTGTTGGCGACTTTTAGTTAAACCCAAATTTAATTTAGAAACTAAACGCAAACTTTCCTCAACCGAAAGCTTCATTTTCCAGTTGGCAATAATAATTTTTGGCATATTTTAAATATTTAACTGTTTTTATTTTTAGCCCAACTAACAGTTTTCTTGATTCCTTGTTCCAAATTTACTTTCGGCTCCCAATCCAGAACTTTCTTGGCTAAAGAATTATCTAGACAACTTCGTCTCTGCTCTCCTGATTTAGCTGGTTTTTCTTCTATTAAAATTTCCTTATCAAGCGCCTTGCTTAAAGCCTCACGAATATCTAACAAACTTGACTCTAATCCATAAGAAATATTAATTTCTCCTTGATAATTAATTTTCATAACCGAAATTAAAGCTTCTACAACATCACTAACAAAAACGAAATCACGGGTTTGTAATCCGTCACCAAATTGATAACTAATTTTATCAGAAACGGCATTGTCAGTAAAAATAGCGATTACTCCCGCCTCCCCACCTTTAAATTGGCGTGGTCCATAAACATTAGCAAACCTTAAAACTGAATAATCTAAACCATAATTGCGATAATATAAATTTAAATATTTCTCAAAAGTTAATTTATGAATACCATAAAATGATAAAGGATAGACTGGACAATCTTCTTTAGTTGGAATTAAATCAGTTTCACCATAAATAGCTCCGCCGGTTGAGGAAAAAATTATTTTTTTAACCTTATGTAAGCGACAAGCTTCTAAAATTTTCAAACCACCATCAAGATTAATTTTAGCATCGTGTCGCGGATCAATCATTGATTTAGCTACTTCTATTTGTGCTGCTAAATGAAAAACAAAATCTGGTTTCTCTTTAGCAAATACTGGCTCTAGTTCGTTAGAGCTAATATCTAATTGATAAAAGGTTGCCTCTGGCCTAACATAACTTTTTAACCCTGAGGATAAATCATCGACAATAACAATTTGATGACCCTCAGCAAATAAAATATCGGCTAAATTTGAGCCAATAAAACCAGCCCCACCAGTAATCAATATTTTAGACATATTAAATAATTAATATTTTAAGTATATATTGATAATAACACGATTTTTTTATAAAAAAAAGTCCAACTTTTTTATAAGCCCCTCGGACTTGCTTCTTCCTTTTTTTTCTGCTAAAATAATTTTAGAGATAATTAATAACAGCCTTTTAAATATTGGCTATTTTAACCATAAAGACCCCGATTTCCGTTGCTTTTAGCGTTTTTTCGGTAAAGGGTGTTTTATTTTTTATGAGCATTAAAGACACAAAAGAAACTAGTAATTACGGCGCCGATCAAATTACCGTTCTTGAGGGTTTGGATCCGGTTAGAAAACGCCCTGGAATGTATATTGGCTCAACCTCAGCCACCGGTCTTCACCACTTAATCTGGGAAGTTGTTGATAATTCAATTGACGAAGCAATGGCTGGATATGCTAATGAAATCTGGGTTGATTTATTACCCGATAGATTAGTTTCGGTACGCGACAATGGTCGTGGCATCCCAGTAGGCATGCATAAAGTAACAGGAATTTCTGCTTTAGAAACTGTTTTAACTAAACTTCATGCCGGAGGAAAATTCGGTGGTGGTGGTTATAAAGTTTCTGGCGGTCTCCACGGTGTTGGTGTTTCCGTTGTTAATGCTTTAAGTGAATATTTAAAAGCTGAAATTCACGTTGATGGAAAAATTTGGGAACAAGAATTTAAAGCTGGAATTCCTCAAAAACCAGCTAAAGCTGTAGGCAAATGTGATGATAGGGGAACAACAATTTTCTTTAGACCAGACGCAACAATATTTACCGAACTAGATTTTAACTGGGGCAAAATTTTAGATCGTTTAAGACAACAGTCCTATTTAACCAAAGGCATAACAATTAGTGTTAATGATAAAAGAGAGGGTCACCGTGAAAAAAAGTATCGTTTTCACTTTGAAGGTGGTATTAAGTCCTATATCAAATCTTTACATCGAAATAAAGATGTAAAAAATGAAACTGTTTTTTATGTTGATAAAGATGTTAATGATTGTAAAGTAGAAGTTTCTCTTCAATATAATAATGAATACAACGAAACCGTCTTAGCTTTTGCCAATAATATCCATAACTCTGAAGGTGGAACCCATGTCGCTGGTTTTAAATCTGCTCTCACTAGAACTTTAAATAATTACGCTCGTAGTAAAAATTTATTAAAAGAAAAGGATGAAAACTTAACCGGAGAAGATGTGCGTGAAGGCTTAACTGCGATTATTAGTGTTAAATTAACCGATCCTCAATTTGAAGGTCAAACTAAGGGTAAGCTGGGAAGCGCCGAGATGAAAGGTTATGTTGAATCAATTTTTGGTGAAGCTTTTAATACTTATTTGGAAGAAAATCCAAAAGAAGCTGAGGCGATTGTTGGTAAATGTATTTTATCATCTCAAGCTCGAATGGCCGCTCGTTCAGCTAGAGCAACAATTTTAAGAAAAAGTGCTCTTGAGGGAATGACTCTTCCGGGTAAATTAGCCGATTGTTCAAGTCGACACCCCGAAGAATGTGAAATTTACATCGTTGAGGGAGATTCTGCTGGCGGCTCCGCCAAACAAGGTCGTAATAGAAAATTTCAAGCGATTCTTCCCTTGCGAGGTAAAATTTTAAATGTTGAAAGAGCTCGCTTAGATAAAATGTTAGCTAATAATGAAATTAAAAATCTAGTTATTGCTCTTGGTACTAATATTGATGAACAATTTGATTTAACTAAATTAAGATACCACCGTGTTATTATTATGACAGATGCCGATGTCGATGGTTCTCATATCCGAACCTTACTATTAACTTTATTCTTCCGCCACTTTAATTCTTTAATTAGCGGTGGTCATGTTTATATCGCTCAACCACCTTTATACCAAATCAGAAAAGGTAGCTCTGTAAATTATGCTTATACCGAAGAAGAAAAGGAGGAAATTATTGTTAGCCTAGGCGGCACCCCGGAAGATTCAATCGAGATAGCTGAAGAAACTGATGATGGCGAAGATTTTATAATTGAGGAAAAAGATGAAGCCATTATTAAAAAGGTAGCCGAAGAAGCGGAAAAAAAGAAAAATAGTAAAATTCATATTCAACGCTATAAAGGTTTGGGAGAAATGAATCCGGAACAGCTCTGGGAAACAACTATGAATCCGGAAACAAGGATTGTCAAACAAGTAACAGTTGAAGATGCTGCTAAGGCTGATCAGATTTTTGATATGTTAATGGGTGATAATGTTGCTCCTCGTAAAAGTTTCATTCAAACCCACGCCAAAAAAGTTCAAAATCTTGATATCTAAAAACTGGCTTAAAAAAATAAAATAATAATATGGAAGCCTTAATTATTAAATACTTAGTCTTACTCTGTCCAATAGTTGCCTTTATTTTTGCTCAAGGAACAAAAATGATAATTAGATCAACTAAGAGAAAACTAGCTTTACGTGATATTTTTGCTTATTCTGATATGCCTAGCGGCCACACTGCTGTCGTCGTTGCTTTAGTAACAATAATTGCTTTATCTGAAGGAATAAACTCAAGCTTCTTTGCGATTTCTTTTGTCTTCGCTTTAATTGTTATAGTTGATGCAATCGGCTTAAGAAATTATTTAGGTCAACACGGAAAAACCTTAAATGTTTTAGTTAAGGACTTACACGAAGATTCTTTCTTAGATTTCTCTTATCCAAAATTATTAGAAAAAATAGGTCACACCCCGCTTCAAGTTTTAGTCGGGGCTTTAGTCGGAATTGTGACCAGCTTATTAGGTTATTTTATTTTCATTGTTTAAAAATAATAAAAAAAGCCCGACGATTTTTCTTCTCGTCGGGTTTTATTTTATGGCAAAACCACACTTAAAGATCGCAAAGGGATCCCCTGATTGTGAAGCTCAGTTTTTAAAATCACAATCAAAGATCGCAAAGGGATCCCCTGATTGTGAAGCTCAAAAATATTGACATTTCTGAGACATTTTTCCAAGAAAGTGGACAAACTTATCTTGGTTTCATCAAACCCTAAAATATCTAATATCTCAAGGTTACGGTCATTTAAACCATTAATTTTTCCTTTCATATTAATTAGTTTTAATGTTAATGTACTGCTCAAAAATTTAACTCTTTACTTTATATTATGCTCTAGTATCTGTCAAATATCTCTTTAAATTTTATAATAAATTCCCAGCCAAACTTTTACCCTGCATTGACTCGGGTTTTTCAAGCCCCATTATTTCCAAAATTGTTGGAACAATATCAATCAAAGAGCCAGATACAACTAAAGAACTCAAATCTGAATCCATCACATCAGTTTTACCAACTCTTAAGCCTTTAAAATCAGAGCTAACAAAAATTAGGGCTAAAGGATTTTTGGTTGGACCATTATCATTTATTTCCATGCCAAGATCCAACATCTTTTCCGCATTACCAAAAACAGAAGAAATCAAAAGACAAGCGTTTTTTTCCAAAACCTTATCCGTGATTTTTTTTAAAAGCTTATCAATTAAAGCAATTTCTTGACGCGCAGTTTCCATATCACCAGTTCTGGCAGCCAAATCTATTCCAGGAGCGGAAACAATAATTAAATCATTAGGTTCGGGTTCTTCAAGACGATTTAAAAGATCGGAAAATATTTTTTTTGTTAATAGCCCCCGGCTTAAAGGCTTGCCATTTTTTAAAGTTGATGAAATAATTTGCCATTCTTCAAGCGGAAATTTATCCTCTTTTAAACCGTTAAAAAAATTGGTTAAAGCGGCAAAACGATTGCTTTCGGTAATTTTTATTTGTTTTAAATTATTATCCGCCAAAACAGAACTTAAACTTAAAAAAGTTTCACTAGAATCAATATTTATTTCCCCGCTACTATTAGCCGTTCCTAAATTTAAATATCTCTGATTAACATTTCCCTCTAATGGACTTAGCAAGGCAACCGGATAATCATTAATTAATTTATTAATAGTTGGAGTTTTAATTTGAGAAAAAGCATTCCCTTCATTAACTGGAGCCACTCCAAAACCATCAAGTAGTAATAGGATAACTGGGCGTGGTCGTTTATAATCACTCTCCTCAGGAGCGACGGGAGTTAAAGTATCTGCAATAATATTCATAAATAATTAGTTTATAACTCGGATTCAATCTATAATTCAGACTCAATTTCAAGTAAACGATTATATTTAGCAGTTCTTTCCCCGCGAGATAAAGAACCAGCCTTGAAATAATCAGCTCCAAAACTAACAGCTAAATCGGCAATAAAGCTATCGTTACTTTCTTGATTGAGCCCAGAGACCACTAATTTATAACCATGATCTTGAGCTAGCTTGGCATAAAAAACTGACTCGGTCAAGGTTCCGGCTTTAGCCGGCTTTAGAATTACAGTATTTAAAGCTTTTTTATCCAAAGCCTCACGCAGACGCTTAATGTTTGAAGCTAATAAATCATCAGCGGAAATTATTAAGTCTTTACCAAGGCGCGAATTAAGTTTTTGCCAAGACTCCCAATCATTTTCGCTGAAAGCATCTTCAAGATAAGTAATTGGATAACGACTCAACCACTCTTCATACAAAGAACTTAAATCAAGGGCGCTAAAATAATTTCTATCTAAAGAAAAAAGGTATTTTTTCGCTTCACTGTCATATAAAATAGAAGAACCAATATCTAAGCCCAAACTAAAATCTTCACCCGGATTATAACCACGCCGAATAATTGCTGTCAACATAAACTCAAACGCCTCAATACTTGAATCAATTTCTGGGGCATAACCACCCTCTTGGCCAGTATCAGTATCAAGCCCAGCTTCTTTTAAAACTTCAGCTAATTCCAAAAAAACTTCACTACTTTTTCTTATCATCTGAGAAACCTCTTCTCTTTTAGGAATTAAAAGAAATTCCTGAAAATCTAAATCCGTGTCGCCAGTATCGCCACCATTAAAAATATTAAAGATTGGCAAAGGTAGATTATTTTTTTTAATCGGTTTTAATTTATAAAGATTAGTAATATAAACGAAAAGCTCTTGATTCAAACTTTTCGCCGCCAAGTTAGCGCAAGCTAAAGAAACGCAATAAATTAAAGCCGGACCTAGATTATTTCGCTCTGGACCATTAAGTTCTGCAAGTTTTTCATCAAGCTCAACTTGTTCTAAGATATTATAACCCAATAAGGCGGGCTTAAGTTCTTTTTCAACAAGCTCAATAGAATTTAAACGACCCCAACCTTTATATCGCTTTTCATCATTATCAAGTTTATCTTTATCAGAAAAAAGTGTTTCGTAATTGTCAAAGGCATAGCTAACGCTAGCCGATTGATTGTTATCACCAACAATTTTAATCTTCAAAGTTGGGCGGCCAGAAGAATTTAAAACCTCTAAAGCAGTTATTTCCTTAATTAAAATTTTTTTCTTATTAGCCATATTTTTTATTTAACAATTTTTTTTAAACCAGGCATTTTTTCACCGCCAAGATAAGACAACATCGCCCCACCCGCTGTGGAAACAAAATCAACATACTCCTCCATCTTAGTCATCTTTAAAACTGTAACTGTTTCTCCGCCACCAACTAAACCATAAGCTTTCCCCTTAGAACGTGCGGCAACTAAACGGGCCAAAGATAAACTTCCCTGTTTAAAATGTTGATTCTCAAACTTACCCATCGGCCCGTTCCAAACTAAGGTAGAGGCCTTTTTAATATGTTCAGCAAAAATACTAATTGTTTCTGGGCCAATATCTAAAATTGATTCACTTTTCTTGACCTCATCCGGTCTCACTACTTTAGCTTTTCCAGTTTTTGTTAGAACAACAAGATCAAGAGGTAAAGAAATTTTTTCCGCTGCCCCTTTAATTTTAAAAAGTTTTTTAATAATTTTAGACGAGTCTTTATCATACAAAGACTTACCGACCTCAAAACCCATATTCTTGATGAAGGTCGTTGCTAGAGCTCCACCAATTAATATCTTGTCTGCCTTAACCAAGAATTTCTCAATCAAAGGCGCTTTAGTAGAAATTTTTGCTCCACCCATAATTGCAATAAAAGGTTTTTTCGGTTTCAAAATCTTAGCTAAGGCCTCTAATTCTTTCTCCATTAATAAGCCGGCATAACTCGGTAAATATTTTTTAATCATACCAACCGAGGCTTGGCTTCTATGGGAAACCGAGAAAGCATCATTTATATATAAATCTGCTAAAGAAGCAAGATCCTTAGCAAAATGAGCCTCATTCTTTAATTCTCCGGGATTGAAACGAAGATTTTCAAGCATTAGTATTTCTCCATCTTTCAATTTAGAAACCTCTGCCAAAACTTTAAGTGGCTCATATTCAAAACTAAATTTAAGCGGTTTTTTTAAGAGTAATTTTAATCTAGCTGCAACCGGTTTTAAAGAATATTTTTCATCAAATTTACCATCGGCCTTACCAAGGTGACTAATGATTATTATCTTAGCTTTCTTGTTTAATAAAAACTCAATCGTCTCTTTAGCCGACTCCAAGCGGTAATCATCTAAAATTTTACCATCTTTAACCTGAACATTTAAATCAAGTCTCAATAAAACTTTTTTACCGTTAATTTGCTTTAATTTTTTAATTGAGTTAATCATATTTTAAAATTTTAATGCGATAAAATCGAAAACAATTTTAATTTAAAGGAATAGATTCTAACGTTAATTCAAGCTTTAAAGCCTCAGTCTTTCTTAAATAATTAATTGTTAATTTATCTCCCGGTCGATAAAGACTTATAATCTCTGCTAAATCATTGCCCGAATTTAATTCATAATTATTAATCCAAGTAATAATATCACCCTCTTTCAAACCAGCTTTAGCGGCCGGAGAATTACTTAAGACTGCTGGAACTTTCCCATCAGAAAAAAGAAGGGCACCCTTATTTAAATCCTGAGTTGAAGAAGCAATTTTAACGTCACTTAAATCTAAATAATTTATTCCTAGAAAAGGTTTTCCAGGAGAATCAGCCTCAATTAAACTCTGCCACTGATAATTATAAGAAAAAGCAGGAACAAGCTCCCCTTTGCTGTTTACAATAATCGCTAAGTCACCAGCTAAATTAAAAACAAAGCTGTTTTTTATTTCTATTGCTGGGACAGAAAGCTCTAAACTTAAATTTGAACTTTCCGAACTTAAAACTGTTTCAATCTCTCGTAAAGAACTTAAGCTCAAAGGGCTAACCGAATTCAAATCTTTAAAAGCGAGTAAACTTTGGCCTAAAAAGAAATTAGTTTTAGCTAAGTTTTTTCTAACAACAAGATTTTTAGCATCATTTAATCTGAAGAATATCAAACCATCATCATTAACTGCTGATAAATCAGCTAGTTCATAAACTCGACGATTATTATCAATAACAATTAAATCTGTTTTTAAAAAATCAAAAT
>CAZPPI010000001.1:57929-106239 GCA_964588435.1 uncultured Gammaproteobacteria bacterium
TTCTTCGGCTCACGAATAATAAGGCTCGGATTAGATGGGTTTAGATTATCAAGATTAACTTCATTATAATAAGAATAAGGGGCATAAATATCTTTCATCAAATAATCGCGCATAACTGTTCCGCCAAAAATACCAGCGACACCTGCGCAAACAAGAAGTAACAACAAATAAAGCCAGAGATTTTTAACTTCAATTTTTCTGCTTTGTTCTAATTTAGGTTTTGACATAAATAAATAAAATCTAGAGCCAACGGGCTGTTAAAAATAATATAAAAATTGATACTAAAACTAAAATTAGTGGCCATTTAATAGTTTTTCTACTAAGATTGCCTTTGAAATAAGACAGAGAAACAATTAATAATAAATAATAAATCAAAGCAACAACAAAGCCTAGAATATTAGAGTTCAAGGGGAAATAGGATAATATCCAGGAAAGTTGTGCTAGAATTAAAGTATTAATTAAAAAGATTAAATAACCTTCTTTAAAAGAATTTAAGTTAAAATAAGATCCTTTAAAAAATAAAAACCAAACTATCGGCAATGGCATGAGTGCTAATAAGGCTGGGTTCAGGTTAATAAAAAGTGGTAAGATAAAAACCGAGGAATAAAAAGAAAAAACGATAAAAAATCCTGCTAAAACTGAAAAAGAACCAATTTGAAGTCCACGATTATATTCCTTATTAACTAAATAATAATAAAGGGTTCGTAGATAATAAAAGTTTAATAAAAAAGAAAATAAAAATATAACTTGAACTAAAAATTTTGAGGCAATTAAAGCGGAATACGAGCTTAGTCCTAAAAAAATTAAAATTGGTAAAATCGAAAAAAGTGGCCAATATTTTTCTTTATTTCCCTTGCCTAAAAGTTTAACGCTTAAAAATAAAACTAGGGAGCCTAAGGATAAAGAGACAAAAAATAATTTTGGTTCAATAAAAACAAGCTCATTAAGAATTAAGAGGATTAAGGGACTAATTAACGGAATAAAACGTCTATTTTTCATTAATAAATTATTTAAAACTATATAAATTATAGAACTATATTAGGATCTGTCATTTCTTCTATGTCACCTAAACCCGGGTCAACCAAAGAATCTTGATTATTAAGCCCGGAGTCGTTATTAATTAACTCTCCGGAAAGAGGATCTTCAAAATATTCAGGTACAACTAAATTATCTTCAGCATTATAATTTTCATCTGTTCCATGATTTAACCCATCATCAATATTAAGATTATCATTCATCCCAATACCACCAGGATTGCCGACGCCAAAAGAAGAAACTAATAAATCATCACTATGGACTATTAGCTCAAGGGATTTAGCGTTATCTATATCATTAATATCCGCCGATCGAAAAAATTTATTAGAAAAAGAATAAATAAAATTATTATTAGCAAAACTTCTTTTAACCGAGTTATCAAAATAAATTAAGTTTTTGAAATTGTCAACTTGGTTGTAAAAACCACCCAAAGAATGATCTAATTGTCCCTTTAATTCTAAGGTATCATTTTTAAGGGCAAAAACAAATAAACCAGAAAAATAAACCCTATCATCTTCCTTAAAAGTTGCTGGGAAAATTAAAGTCTTAAGACTATCAGAATAATAAAAAGATTTTTCATCAGTAAAGACAAGCGAATCAGAATTAGCATCGCCAATTAAATAACTAGTAAGCTCACGTGGGCTTTTTAAATCACTAAAATCAAATAGTGAGAGCTTAACTCCATTCTTAACTTCAAAGCCAGAACTATTATCTGTGCCATAAGCAAAGCTAATAAACTTTTTGCCATCCCGATCAAGGGGTCTTAGGTAAAGATTCTCTCCAGGAATTTTTAAAGTTCCAGCAAATTCTGGCTTTTTCTTATCTTCTAAACTAATAACAAAAAGTGAACCATTTTTTTCAGCAGAAACCAAGAAGGCGCGATCACCTAAAAATCTAACCCCATAAATCTCTTCCTTTGAAGAAAGATTTTCCATCTTACCAACTAATCTTAAAGCTAAATCGAGTACATAAATATTACTATAATAACGCTTCTCTCCCTCTTCATTTAGACGTTCTGGGTTCTTTGTTGCTAAATAAATATAAGAACCATTTTGTAAAACCGAGTAATTATTGATCATTTTTCCGGGCACTTCTCCCATTGCATAATAATCTAAACTATCTTTACTTAATCTTACCTTATGAATTAAAGTTTTATTAGAAACTTTAGCTGCTTCAATTTTTTTATCAGCCACACTTTTTATATCAACTTCTAATAAAGTTTTTTCAACTTCACTTAAAGTGCCTAAATAAGCTTCAAAAATAGCAGAAATTTTTAACATCTTTTCTCTCGGGCTCAAAACGGAATCAGACAGAGCTTCAACCTCTTTAATTTTATTTTTTTCTGTTTCTGTTAAAAGGTCAGCAAGTACTTCACCTCGTGCCATAAAATAAAGCGGCTCCTCATTTAAGACTTCAAAGTAAGAAATAAACACTGAAGCTTCGGAGCTATAAGCTTGATGATTTTCGCTTAAAAGATAACTCTGTCCTCTTAAAGGCGCAAATTCATTTTCTAAATCAATAACATTAATATTAAAAAAGCTAGCAGCTAGATAATCCGTGTCAAAATAAAAGACCTCAGGCGCAAAGCATTTCTCTATGCCATCACATTTAGTCGCTAAAATTTTAGCATCACTCATAACTTTAGGTAAAACTTGTTCGGCTAATTTAGCTTCCGCTTTTTTTTCAGTTAAAATATAGAGTCTTCCCTCTTCAATAAAAATATCTTTCAAACTACCCTCAAAAGACAAATTATGAATTTTTTTAGGGCTAGCTGGCGTACTTAAATCAAAAATTTGAACAAATTGAAAATTAGAACCCTCGCTTTTATTAAGCATCTCATCTTCACCATAAACTATCAACGAGCTCCCAAAAGATAAGACCCCGCTTGGACGTGAATCAAAACTTATTTTTGCTAATAAACTTGAGTCAAGATCATTAAGTCTTAAAATATTTAATTCATTTTTAACCAAAACAAAAGCAAAATCCTTAGTCTGTTTTAAAATATCTGCCTCCCTATCATTATCACTATCGTTGTTCTGAAAGTAGCCAAGTTTTAAAGACGCCTCAAGCTCAACCTCGCTTGCCTTATTATAAGAATTGGAAATATTAGCTAATAAAAAGGTACTTAAGTCTGAATAATCCTTAAACTTTTTAAGCTTCCCTGTTTTTTCAATTGGAAGCGGAGCAAGAACCGTCTCTTGTGATTCAGGCACTTCTATATTTTCTGGGGTCTCTTGTGAATTTTTCTTAAAAGGCAAGGAACAGGCGCTAAAAACAAAAGCAACAAAAACCAAAAGCGTTGTTGATTTAATAATTTTATAAAACATATATTATTGAGATAAAATCAAACTCTTATTTAAATAAGGATTTATTTCTTTAATTATAACACTAAAAAACTTAAAATCAAAACTGTTTATTTTCTTTTTCTATCAAACAACCAAAAAACTAAAACTGTTAAAAACATTAAAAGCGCTAGAAAAATCAAAGCTATAAATTTTCCACGACTTTGAAGAAATAAACCAGAAAAACCAAAAACAAAAGATAGGGTATAAAAAACTAAAACAGTTTGTTTTTGACTAAGACCTAAGCCAAGAAGACGATGGTGAAGGTGTTGCTTATCAGAAAATTTAAAAGGATTTTTTCCTTTAAATAAGCGACGCAAAATTGTCCAAAAAACATCAAGAATAGGAATCCCCATAATTAATAACGCCATAGCAATTTTTGCGCCTGAAATAATTGCTAAAACTCCTAAGACATAACCGATTAACAAAGAACCGCCTTCACCCAAAAATATTTTTGCTGGATGCCAATTAAAAATTAAAAACCCACAAACAGCTCCGGCAAATAATAAAGCGGCAAAAGCAATATCAGGTTGATAATAATTTGGTGTTAAAGTAAAAAGAAAAATAATAAAAGAACCAATCGCGCCAACGCCAGAAACTAAACCATCAACCCCATCTAAAAGTTTAGTTGTATACATCATCCCTAAAAGCCAAAAAGAAATTAAAAGTGGCGATAAGAAAAAATATTTATTTAAATCAAAAACACCACCAAAAGGATTACTAATTCTTATAATCTCAATTCCACCAAGAACAACGGCTAAAATTGCTAATAAAGGAAAAATTATCTGTCGCGCCGGCCGTAAATTATATTTATCATCTAAGACTCCGCCAATAATTATAATTAAAGCTCCGACAAAAAAACCTAAAAGATGGAAAATATTAAGATCACCACTTAAAAAATGATTTGAAAAAATAAACAATAATAAAAAATAAGCTAAAAAAATACCAAGACCACCTAGAAGTGGGGTTGGTTTTTTATGAATTTTTCGACCATTTTCGCCAGAAGGATTGTCAACTATTCTATAATAACGCGCAACTTTAATAATAAAAGAAGTAAAAATAGCACTTAAAACTAAGGCGACTAAAAATATTAAAAAATAAAACATAAATTTTTTTAAAAAAATTACTAGAGTTTTGGCCCAAGCTCAACCTCTATCTCTGCCTGAGAATTTATAATAACAGTGTCACGTCTTTTTATTTCTCCAGTTAAAATTTTATTAGCGACAACATTTTCAACACGCTCTTGTAATAAACGTCTTAGAGGTCTAGCCCCAAATTTAGGGTCATAACCATCGCGTGCTAAAATATTAACTCCATTTTTATCCGCCCGTAAACCAATCCCCTTCTCCGCTAAAGCTTTTTTAATTTTCTTTAACATTAAAGTAGCAATAGTAAAAATATTCTCTTTAGTTAAAGGTTTAAAGACAATAACTCCATCAAAACGATTAATGAGTTCCGGCCTTAAATAACGATTTAAATGTTCATCAACTAGAACTTGTTTAATAATTTCAATCTCAGCCCCTTTTTTAATTTCATCTTGAATAAAAACAGCACCGATATTTGAAGTCGCAATAATAATTGATTCAGAAAAACTAATTGAACGTCCCTGTCCATCAGTTAAACGACCCTCGTCAAATAATTGTAAAAATAAATTTAAAACATCGGGGTTTGATTTTTCAATTTCGTCCAAAAGAATTAAAGAAAATGGCTTTCTTCTAACTGCTTCTGTTAAATATCCAAGGGTTCCATCAATTCCACCAATCATTTTATTAATCGCATCAGTTCCTTGATATTCACTCATATCAAGCCGAATGACATAGTCTTCGTCACCAAAATATGATTCTGAAACTGCCTTAGCCAATTCTGTTTTACCGACCCCAGTTGGACCAAGAAAAAGAAAATTGGCAATTGGTCGGCGACTATCTTTAAGTTCAACTCGAGCTCGACGCAAACTAGCAGCTACTGCTTGAACCGCTATATCCTGACCAACTAAGCGTTTATGAATTTCCTCTTCTAAATTTAATAATTTTTGACTTTCAGATTCCGTAATTTTATTAGCTGGTACCCCAGTTAAATCAGAGATAGCCGTCGCTACATCTTCTTTATTACAAAAAACATCATCGGGATTGTTAGCCGCTCGCTTAGCACTAAAAGAAGCAGCTCGTTCTAATAAATTAATCGCTTTTAGTGGTAAGAATTGATCATGAAGAAAACGTTTTGACATATCAACAGCAGCCTCTAAGGCATCATAAATTACAAAAATTCCATATTTAGATTCTAAAATACCAACTTTACTTTCTAAAATTCTAATAGAATCATCTTTTTCTGGTTCTTTAATCCTAATAGCAGTCATCGCTTCACCAATAGCCCGACCTTCAATATAAGATGAAAAATTTTTGCTATTGGCTGAGGCAAGACAAAAAATATGTTTACGTCTAATTGCTTCAGCCAGAACCTCAGATAAATCTAGACTTTCTTTGCTCCCAGAAGTAATACCAATTAAATTTTCTAAATTATCGATATATAAAACTATGTTGCCAGAACGATTAGCCTCAGAAATACTTAATAAAAGTCTTTCTTGGGCAACCGAGGCCTCGGCCCCAGCAACTAAAGTCGGCACATCAAGTTCAATTAAACGTCTGTCTTTTAAAAATTTCGGAACTTTTTCCTCTACCATCATCTGTGCTAAACCATTGATAATCGAACTCTTCCCTACCCCATTCTCACCAACCAATAACAATCCATTGTGTCCACCAGTAAAAGCTTGAAAAATTTCAGCAAACTCTTGGTCACGTCCAACACACATTTCCAAATGACCAAATTTCGCTTGGACCGTTAAATCATGAGAAAATTGATCAAGTGTGGGCGTGGCAATTGCCGTATAAGAACGATTCATATTTGTTCCTGGCTTTAATAAAGCCGATCTACCAAAACGACGATATTTTTCTAATAAAACCTGATTAATCCTAAACCAAGCAATTGTATTCTCAATTTTATTAGCACCAATTTCCATCTCATTAAGAATTTCCGTTAATAAATCACTCTTATCACAACAATGCTTTAATAAATCAAGTATATCAACACTATCACGACCAGCTATTAAAGCTTCAGCGAAAGCAAGAATTAAAGCTTGATGAGCCTTTAAGGAAAGCTTCTTATCAGATGATTTCCCTGGCGGCTCATCCCCCTCCTCCATATTTCTATCTAAAAAATTAATTAACTTTTTAGCGTCAACATTTAAACGAATAAAAACATTTTGAACCTCTCTTTCTTTAAGGAGCACGCGAAAAATATGAATAATTGAAGCCCGACTTTGATTCAATTTTTTCGCCAAAAAATAGGCCTCATCAATTAAAGTTAAGATTCTATCAGGGTAAGCTTTCAAGGTGTTATAATATTTGGAGCTTTTATTTTTTTGATTATTTTCTTTATCAAAGAGTTTGAAATTAATTTTTTTCTCAGCATCTCTCTTTTCGCTTTTACGATAAATTATAAATAAATCAAGCCAAAGAGAAAGAAGAAAAATTAGAATCAAAGGATGAAAATTTTGCCAAAACAATAAAACATCAAAAGGATTAGCTAGTAAATCAGTTTTATTTAGATAAAGCCAAATTAAAAAAGCAAGCCAACCAGCAATAATACCCATTCTTAATAAAATATTACCAAAATTATAGGCGGCAAGTTTTGCTTTTTTGAGAGTAGAAACTGATTTCTTTATTTCATATTCCCAAAAAAGAAAACGACCCAAAAACCAAGCTCCAAATATTCCTCGCCCCTCTTCTTTAATAAATTCTAATTGATTTTTGATCTCAAACGACATATATTAAAAAATTTGAAAAATTAAAGCGATCACCAACATCGGTGGAAAAAATAACCAAATAAGCAAAGCGAATAAAACCAAAATAAACCAGAATATCAAAATTATAGACCTAATAATTACTTGGACTAAGCGCACGCAAAAACTTATGGCTCGTCCAGCAAAATCTCTTTGACCATACATCGGCACTAAGATATTTTTTGCCCAGACCCCAAGACCCAACTCTTCTTCCTTAGCTTCAAGAAAATTAAAAAGTGATTTAATTTTTTTTATAAGACCAGCCCCATACCACCAGAGTGGGAAATATAAAATTTTTACCAAAAATTCTAAAATAATGATGGAAAAATAGCTGAAAAAATTGGCTTTTAACATAAAACCGAAAAATTAAAAAATTCCCTGTCAATAATTTAATAATAACACGAATAAGTATCAATTGACAACCGACTTTAGTTGTATTATTATTAACTTAGCACTCTAATAATGAGAGTGCTAAGACAATTAATAAGAATCAAAATAAATTTAAATATATGTTTAATAAATTTACCGATAAATCTCAAGAAGTTATAATAAATGCCCAGGCGATTGCCTCTAGTTTTGGTCAAAATATCATTGAAAGCTTGCACCTACTTTTAGCTCTTTTAGAACAAAATGAAAGTCTAATCCGTCCCGTTCTAGAAAGATTAAAAATTGATCCAGAAATTATTGAAGAAGCTACGATTAAAGAGATTGAAAAGCTCCCAAAGGCAAGAGTAAATCAACAAAAAGGACCGATGCAATCAGTTTCTGGCACCGCTGAAACGGCAGTAATTTTTGAACGAGCAAAAAAAGAGGCCGATGGGATGAATGATGAGTTTATTTCCACCGAACATATTCTCCTCGCTTTAATCGGTGTTAATACTCAAGCCCAAAAAGTTTTACTTAACTCTAAAGTTGAATATTTAGCAGTTAAAGAAATTTTAAAAGAATTAAGAGGCTCACAAACAATTACCGATCCTTTTCCAGAAAATAAATTCAGGGTTCTAGAAAAATATACAACTAATTTAACCGAATTAGCCCGTCAAGAAAAACTTGATCCAGTTATTGGTCGCGACCAAGAAATTCGCCGCATCATGCAAGTTCTTTTAAGAAGAACGAAAAATAATCCCGTTCTAATCGGCGAAGCCGGAACCGGAAAAACAGCAATTGTTGAGGGTCTAGCTCAAAGAATAATTTCTCAAGACGTCCCCGAGAATTTAAAAAACAAAGAGATTGTCACTTTAGATTTAGGGGCTTTAGTTGCGGGCGCAAAATTTAGAGGAGAATTTGAAGATAGATTGAAAGCAGTTTTAAAAGAAGTAAATTCTCAAAATGGAAAAATTATTTTATTTATTGATGAGCTTCATACTTTAGTTGGCACCGGTGCTTCCGAGGGTTCAATGGATGCTTCTAATATGTTGAAGCCGGCTTTGGCTCGAGGAGAATTAAGAACAATTGGGGCAACAACAACTAAAGAATATCAAAAATATATTGAAAAAGATACCGCTCTTGAAAGACGTTTTCAACCAATTATGGTTAATGAGCCAAGTATTGAAGATACTGTTAGCATGCTTCGCGGTTTAAAAGAAAAATACGAAGTTCATCACGGTGTTAGAATTAGTGATAATGCTTTAGTCGCTGCCGCTAAACTTTCTAGTCGTTATATTAGCGACAGATTTTTACCAGATAAAGCGGTTGATTTAATTGATGAGGCGACCTCTTCCCTGCGCATGGAAATTGATTCTATGCCCGAAGAACTTGATCAATTAAAAAGAAAAATTGGACAATTAGAATTAAATAAAGCTGGTTTAAAGACTAATGTTGATAAAAATAACATTAACAAACTTCGTCCAATTAATACCGAACTCGCTAGATTAAAAGAAAAGGCGGGACAACTTGAACTTCATTGGAAGAATGAAAAAAATATTATCTCCGAAATTCGTGAATTAAAAAAAACGATTGAAGATTTAAAAATTAAAGCGGAGATTTCTCAAAGAGAGGGAGTAGATTTAAGTGAAGTCGCAAAAATTAAATATGGTGAGATTCCTACCAAGGAAAATAAAATTAAAGAACTTCAAGAAGAATTATTAAAAATTCAAAAGCGTGGCCAAAGAATTTTGAAAGAAGAAATTGACGAAGAAGATGTTGCTAAAGTTGTTTCACGTTGGACTGGGATTCCTTTAAATAGAATGCTAGAGGATGATATTAAAAAATTAACTAAGGCAGAAAGTGTTTTAGCTAAAGAAGTTGTTGGCCAAGACGAAGCTATTAAAGCAATTGCTAATGCCCTGCGCCGTAGTCGCGCCGGAATTAATGAAGAAAAAAGACCGATTGGTTCCTATCTTTTTGTTGGTCCAAGCGGAGTTGGAAAAACTGAACTAGCAAAATCACTGGCTAAGTTTATGTTTAATGACGAAAAATCATTAATTCGACTTGATATGAGCGAATTTATGGAGAAACATTCGGTTGCAAAATTAATTGGCTCCCCTCCTGGCTACATCGGTCACGATGACGGTGGACAACTAACCGACAAAGTTCGTCGCCATCCTTATAGCGTTGTCTTATTTGATGAGATTGAAAAAGCCCATCCCGATATGTTTAATATGTTATTACAAATTTTAGACGACGGTCGCTTAACCGATTCTAAAGGACGAACAATAAACTTTAAAAATACAATTATTATCATGACCTCTAATTTAGGTAATGAAATTATTAAACAATATTCAATTGGTTTTAGTGAAGCCAATGAAAATAAAGGGAAAAAAGAAAACGAAGGACGAACCAAAGAAATGAAAGAAAAAATTGATAAAATTCTAAAAGCTAATTTCAAATTAGAGTTTTTAAACCGAATTGATGAAATTGTTTTATTTAAAAGTCTAACTCAAGAAAATTTGAAATTAATTGTTGAACTTGAACTAAAAAAAGTTGAAACTCGCTTAAATACAAAAAATATTTCTCTTAAAATTGGTCCCAAACTTAAAAAGGTTTTAGCCGAAAAAGGTTATGATGTTAGTTTCGGCGCCAGACCTTTAAAACGTTTAATCCAAACAATGATTTTAGATGAATTAGCGATAGAAATTATTGAAGGAAAGGTTAAAGATGGCGATAAGGTTAAAATTGATATTAGTGAAAAAGAGCTTGTCAGCTTAGAAGTCGCTTAAAACTTAATGCAAAAAGACCAATTATTACATAAATTGGTCTTTTTTTGTCTCTATTTTATTAAATTTGAATCTACACAAACAAATTATATCATATATTTTGTTTTTTGTCAACTCCCCAAGCGAGCTTAAGTAGTGTATAATAAAGAGCGATTAAAAAATAAATAAATGACAAATAAAATGAAAAAAAATAACTATTTAATACTAGCAATTATCACGATTTTAAGCCTTAGTCTATTACCCTTAAAAACGGGAGTGGCTTCCGAATTTAATCCAAATCGAATTATTGAGGATAGCGTTTTACTTAATACAAAATCAATGACCCTTCAAGAAATTCAAAATTTTCTTGCTAACCGCAATAGTTTCTTAGCAAATTATACAACCGAGGCCGCTTATGGAGAAACAAAGGGGGCGGCGCAAATAATTTATGATGCCGCTAATAATAATTATGATTGTGATGGCGTAACCTTAAGTGATAACCCAACTGAGGCAGAAAGACGATTAAAATGTAAAAATATTACGACAATTAATCCTCAATTTTTACTCATGCTTTTACAAAAAGAACAGAGCTTAATTCAGAATCCTAGTCCGAGCCAAAAAGCCTTAGACGAAGCGATGGGTTATGGTTGCCCGACCGGAGGTTATTGTAATCCTTATTGGAAAGGTTTTGGCAAACAAGTAAATAGTGCTGCTTTACAATTTCTCGCCTACATGAAAAACCCTAGCCGTTATAATTTTAAAGTTGGCGGAACTTATATTGCTAAAGATAAATTTTCAATGTTGAAGCCAGTTGCAACTGCAATCAATGATGGAACTTATAATTCAATTGTTACTGCTTCAAACTTTACTAGCGTAACTATTGAAAACCAAGCAACCGCCGCTCTTTATACTTATACTCCCCATGTTTATAACGGAAATTATAATGTTCATCGTTTAATGAATCTTTATTTTCCTGATAGCAATTCACAAATAACGACACCAGCAACTTTGCCAGTAATTAATTTCCGCCGCAATTTTCCTAATGGTTCAATCTTAAAGACTGCAGATAAACCTGAGGTTTGGTTAATTGAAAGTGGAAAGAGACGACATTTTGCAAATTGGGCTTCTTTCATTTCTCGTTTTCGCCCAGAACAAATTGTCATAGCTAGTGATGAAGAAATTAATTATTATTCTCAAGGAGCACAAATTAAATTTGCAAACTATGCCCTTGTTCAAACTCCAAATGAAAAAATTTATCTTTTAGTTGGGCAGGAAAAAAGACCATTCGATAGTTTAGCGGTTTATAAAAATATTGGCTTTAATCCAGAAGAATTAGAGAAAGCGACGGAAGAAGAGTTAACTGGTTATAAAATTGGAAAATCAATTACTGCCGCCTCAACTTATATTACTGGAGCCCTACTTGAAAATAGTGAGACTGGAAAAATTTTTTATGTAGAAAATGGTATTAAATATCCAGTTGACAAAGTTCTAATTGGTACAAAATATTTAGACAGAACTATAACTAAAAAAACAACTAAAGATCTTTCTGTTTTTAGTTTAGGTGAGCCAATTTTATTAGATGATGGCTCTTTAGTTATGACTTCAAATTATCCAACAGTTTATTTAATTTCTGATGGGAAAAAACGGCCCTTTGCGACTAACGAAGTTTTCAAATCCTTAGGTTATGATGAAAAAAATATTATTATTACCTCTTCTCAATTTCTCTATAATTATTCAATGGGAGAAACTATAAATTAAAATAAATCGTAGACAAAAATTTATGCCCCTAAAAGCTGCTTATTTATTACCTCATTCTCCGCTTCTAATCCCAGAAATTGGCAGAGCCAATCATAGTTTTTTTGATAAAACAACTAAAACCTATCAAGCGGCCTCTGCTAAAATGCAAAAAGAAGAAGTTGAAATTTTAATTATTTTCAGCCCTCATGCTTCTGTTGATAAAAAAACTTTTCAAATTAATGTAGCCCCAGAAATGGAGGTTGACTTAAAAGAATTTGGTTTTATTCCCCCAAAAACATTATTTACTGGAGCGGCAGTTTTAGCCGACAAAATTAATGAAGTTTTAAAAGACGAGTTCCCTTTGCATCTTAGCTCGGAAAAGTTAATGGACTACGGTAGCGCTATTCCTTCATATTTGCTAAAACTTTATGGCGCTAGTCCAAGGATAATGGTTATTTCTTTGGCGAGCGAACTTGAAAAAGAAGTCCAACTTAGATTCAGTCAGGCCTTGGGTAAAATAATCTCTGCAAGCGAAAAAAATATTGCAATTATTGCTTCCGGTGATCTATCTCATCGCTTGCAAAAAAAATCTCCTGGTGGTTATTCGGCTAAGGCAGCAAAATATGATAATAAAATTATTGAAATAATTAGCGAAAATAAAACGGCAGTTGAAGAAATTTTGAAACTTGATAATAAGTTAAAAAACTCAACCGGAGAATGCGCTTCGGTTCCCTTGAGTGGTCTTCTAGGGGTTTTAAGTATTAATAATTTTCAAACAGAAATTCTCGCTTACCAAACTGAATTCGGAGTTGGCTATCTAAGCGCAGAGTTCATAATTAAAGTTGGAGATTAGTTTTATGGAATCATTATCAGAGATATTTGCTAAACAAAAAAATATTAAAAAAATAAAACCGCCAGCTTATAGCTGGCAAGAATTAGCTTTAGCAATTATTAAAGATTTAGATGTTCCAGATTTCAAAAAAAGTTCAGTTTTTAAAATATGTCGAGATTTACCGGAAAATAAAATAAAAATTGCCCTAAACGATACTAAAGAGCTTTGCAAAAGCGGTTCTAAATGGCAATATTTTTTTAAAGTTGCAACTGATTTAAAAAATAAATTAAAATAAAAAATTTAATAAAAGTTTAAAATGCCAAAAGAATTAAACATAATTTATCATCCCCACCCACTGCTAAGAAAAAAGTCAGAAGAGCTTGATTTAAATTTATTAAAAGACCCAGAATTTAAAAAATGGCTAAAAGATCTAGAGCTAACGATGCTAAAAAAAGATGGCGCTGGTTTAGCTGCCCCTCAAGTAGGAAAAAATATTCGCGTTTTCGTTGTTATTAACGAGAAAAAAAGTCTTTTTCTAATCAACCCGAGAATAACAAAAAAATCTTGGGGGAAAATAGTTGATGAAGAAGGTTGTTTGTCTGTTGTTGACGAAAAAGGTGAACTTATTTTTGGACGCGTCGCTCGCCATAAAAAAATAAATATTTCTTTTTACAACGAAAAAGGTAACTTAAAAAAAATTAGTGTTGATAAATTTTTAGCCCGCGTTATTCAACACGAAAACGACCATTTAGACGGAATTTTATTTATTGATAAAATAGAAAAATAAAACTTATTATCGAGCCTAACCTTACTTCTTTTTTTGGAACAACTTATTTAATCTTAGTTTAAAAAGGATATAAATAATTGCTAAACCTAAAAATACCCATTTAAGCTCCCCGTAATAACGATGTAGGAGCTCTTGATTGGCACCGAGAAAATAACCAAGAGCAGCTAAAATAGCAACCCAAATCACCGATCCGGCAGCAGTTAATAAAACAAAACGACTAAAGTTCATTTTTGAAAAACCAGCCGGGATAGAAATTAATTGACGAATAACCGGAATCAAACGACCGAAGAAAGTTGCCGAGTTTGAGTTAGCCAAAAAATATTTTTCTGCCTTTTCTAATTTCTCAGGAGTAATAAAAATAAATTTTGCTAAACGAGTAGCCGCAAGTTTATAAACAATAAAGCGCCCAAAATGAAGGGCTAAAAAATAATTAATAACTGCGCCCAAAATACTACCTAAAACACCGACTAAAATAACGATAAAAATATTCATTTCACCTTGACTAGCTAAATAAGCCGCTGGAGGAACAATGATTTCTGAGGGAAAAGGTAAAAACGAACTTTCAATTGTCATTAGAAGACCAATACCCCAATAACCGAGATTAGCAGTTAATCCTAAAAATAAATTAATAAAATCTTGCAGCATTTGTTTTTATGTTATAATTTAAATATAAGCTAAAAATTAAATTATGTCTATTGAGAAAAAAACTACAAAAAAAATTAAAGTTTTATTCATGGGAACGCCAGATTTTTCTTTACTCGGATTCAAAGCTCTAATTGAAGCTAAGAATTTTGAAATTGTTGGAGTTTACACTCAAAGTGATAAACCTGTTGGTCGCAAACAAACTCTGACAGCCCCACCAGTAAAACTATTAGCGCAAGAATATGGGCTAAAAGTTTTCCAACCTTTAAAAATAAAACCAGAACTTAAAAATATAAAAAATCTGGCGCCCGATTTAATTGTCGTTATCGCTTACGGAAAAATTATTCCACAAGAAATTTTAGATATTCCTAAATATGGTTGTATTAATGTTCACGCTTCCCTTCTACCAAAATATCGTGGCGCCGCCTGTTTAAGCGCACCGATTTTAAATGGCGATAATAAAACTGGAATTACAATTATGAAAATGGAAGCAGGTCTTGATACGGGACCAATTATAAAGCAGGCGGAAATTACTTTAAGCGGTGAAGAAAAATTGAAAGACATTCATGACAAATTATCAGCTCTAGGAGCAGAAATTCTAGTTCCGACTTTAAGACTTTGGTTAGAAAAAAAAATTGAAGCAAGAAAACAAAATAATGAGGAAGCGACTTATATCAAAGTCTTAAAAAAAGAAAATGGAAAATTAGATTTTAACAAAAACGCAGAAGAATTAGAACGAATGATAAGAGCTTATAATCCTTGGCCGGGGACTTATGCCCTTTTAAAAGATGAGGCTTTAAAGATTATTGAAGCAAAAGTTATTAAAGAAGATGAAATTAATAGTAAAGAAAGCCTAAAATTATTAAAAATTGCTGAGATTTTTCAAGAAAATAAACGATTATTAGTTAAGTGTGGACAAAATTATTTAGATATATTAAAATTGCAGTTGCCTGGAAAAAAGCCACTTTCCGCTCAGGAATTTTTAAATGGCGGTCAAAATATTATTGGTAAAATTTTGACATAAGAAAAGAAGAATTATTGTTAAATAAGAAAAAAGGTCCCTTCGTCTAATGGTTAGGACGCCAGATTCTCATTCTGGCAATAGGGGTTCGATTCCCCTAGGGACTACATAAAACAAAAGACGTATCTTGCGATACGTCTTTTGTTTTAATCATGATCAAGTTAAAGAATCAAATAGATATTGGAAAATAAAATTATATTCTCATCGAGTTGTAATTATTATAAGTTTTATAAAATTAAAAATACCCCCATTATAACCATAATAATACCCGCTATTAAATGCAGTAATTTTAAATTTTTATTTCTAGTTTCTTCCGCCTTTTCAACATTCATGCCAAAATACATCCCGATACTAATAATTATCATCGGTAAAATAAATATGAGATTATATAAAGCTAGTAGCCAAATAGCTCTTAAAAGTGTTTCGCTGTGACCAAGCATGCCCAAAATAACAATATATGGACCACTGGTACAAGGAAGTAAAAACAAACTAACAATAAAACCAATTAAGAAGGCGCTAAGCGGCCCAGTAATAGATCGCACCAAAGATTTCATTTTCGGTCGCCAACTCAAAGGAACTTCCATTAAAAATCCTTTCCCATACCAAAAATAATCTTTGATATTAAATAGACCAATTAGAATTGCTATACCGCCAATTATTTTCATAAATACAACCGGAGTCCCGAAACTAGAAATAACTGAATATAAACCTAAGCCCATTAAAAAATAAGAGATAAAAATTGAAGCTGAATAGGCCAAACCAGACAATAATGCTCTTTTCTTATTGCCTGAGGCTAAAATAGTGGCAATTAATATTAAGAGAACCGCAAATTCGCAGGGATTAATAGAATCAACTAAGGCCGCTCCGATTAAAATTGGCATAGTTAAATCATTTAACGAACCTGCTTGCACATCAACAGCTTCTTTACTAGAATAATCTACCTCAACTGATTCCAATTTTGTAGATAAATAAGAAATAATTTGTTTATCACCGATAAAACATTCGTTTTCGGCATAAAGAAAGGGCACCCCCCTGCTCATTAAGCTTATTCCTTTTTCAACACAAACTTTATTAAACTCTTCGGCGTTAGTTTTGTTTTGATATATTTCTTTTTGTTCAATGAAAAAATCAAAGGTATTGTTTTTTATAAAATCCTCGACTTCGGAACAATGAGGGCAACCGTTGCCGTAATATAAGACTGCTTGATTGTCTTCTGCTAAAACATTTTTTACCGAAAGAGTAAAAATAAATAACACCCCAATAATAAAAAATATTATTTTCTTCATAAATTTATTTTATAATCTTTATGGCCTTACCTCTAATAAGAGCTTCGGCAATTTTTTTATAAGCTGAATAAATAATTCTTTGATAGGTGCTAGGTGAAGTATGCATTTTTAAGGCGGCTTCTTTTTGATCTAAATTATTCAGATGACGCAGGCGATACGATTCCATTTCTTCTATCGTTAATTCAATAACTTCAAGATTTCTCATAGGAACACCTTGAGGTTTAAAATAAGTTACTTCGGGGTTGAATTTCGTCCTACGTGATAGTTTCGGTCTAGGCATAACTTGAAAAATTATCTATTATTTGTTAGTTTATAATCATAAGAGAAGGCTCCCCGACCCCTTTTTATTAAGAGGCCGGTTTCCGTGCCTTCTTTTATTTTTGGCTTTTTAAAGCTTCTTTCTCTGTTTTTACTGCTTCTAGTTCTGATAATAGAGCTTTTTCTTCTTCATTTAAAGCCTTTAACTGATCTTCAGGTGATAAGGAGAGCTTAAAACCTCCTCGACCCATCATTCTGCGTCCGCACCAAAACATTCTTTCTCCGCTAGCACAACGTCCCATCTCTCGCCCTGTTTGTGGTCCTTGACCCATTGGGCCAGTTCCATTCATTCTTGGCATAAATTTATTGTTAATCTTTTTATAATGACAGATCGACCTTTATTCCTGCCTATTATGAGTATATACCCATATTAATTAAGTGTCAAAAATTTCCACCCACTTCTCAATTTCCCTAATAATTACATCAAAGTTTTGAGAAATTTCAAACTTTAAAACTACTAAAAATGACTTGTAAATAAACCTTAAGAGTGTTATAAATGTAATATATTTTAATAAACTATATTTATGAAAATCACAATCTGCGGTAGCATCGCTTTCTATCAACAAATGGAAGAATTAAAAAACTCATTAATATCAAAAGGACACGAAGTCTTTATACCTTTGCTTAGCAATGAAGCTCCGAAAGAAATGGGCGGAGGAAAAAAAATATATTTTGGTAAATATATTGAGGATAACGGAGGGATAGATTCTTTTTCCCCAGACCATCAAATTTGGGACTTAAAAGAAAAAGCAATTCGTGATCATTATGAGAAGATTGAAAACTGCGATGCTATTATTGTTGTTAATCATGAAAAAAGAGGTCTTAATGGTTATATTGGCGGGAATACTTTAATTGAAATTGGTGTTGCTTTTTATCTCAATAAAAAGATTTTTATTTTAAATCCGGTATCATCGGAAATTTCTTACAAACAAGAAATAATGGGAATGAAACCGATAATACTTAACGGCGACTTATCTCTTATTAATTAAAAGTCCCGACTATACATATATTAATTTATGCCCTTGCCAAAATAATAATGATTTGTTATGATAATTTTCGTTAATGTTTTAATCTAAAAACGATAAAAATCGTATTTGTTTTTGCGCCTATAGCTCAGTTGGTAGAGCAGCTCCCTTTTAAGGAGAAGGTCCCAGGTTCGAGCCCTGGTGGGCGCACTATTTATTAGCCGACTTAGCTCAGCTGGTAGAGCAGCTGTCTTGTAAACAGCAGGTCGTCGGTTCAAGCCCGACAGTCGGCTCCATAAAAAATAAAAGAGAACATTGGTTTGTCCTCTTTTTTTTACTCTCAGGTTTTGTCCCCCTAAACAAAAGTCTGCGCCCCTAATTAAAAGGAAAATTTTGATTGACAATTTTTTCGTTATCTTCAGAGCTACAACAATCTTCAATAACTTCAAAACCGTCTTTAACGATTAAGAAGCCGGACCGAAAAATTGGTTTAAAACAAAAATACTTTGGCAACATTCTTGTGTAGACTAGAGCATCTAAAAAATCAATCAATTTTTGATGTCGACATAACTTTTGAATAAAAATATCCCAATTATCCCAAGGAATTTCTAAACCTTGCGTCTCATATTCAAGCTCAACATCGTCTAAAATTTCTTCAAGCAAGGCCTCATCTCCCGAGTTAAGAAAATTATTTAAAATAATTGAATCTATCTTAAACTCTAAAGATAACTCCTGAATGACCATGCAGCTCATAGAAACTAAGGTAAAAACTCTTTTTTCAGCATCGCTCATTCGCCCAACAACAACCTCTGTTGATTTCTTTTTTAGAGCAGGTTCTAAATATTTGTCTTCCTCTAATTCAAAAAATCCCTCAAGAAAGGTGTCTGCAAATAATTTAATCAATTTTTTATCCATTTCAACCTCCTTCTTTTATTTATGTTGTTTCTATTTTTTAAATAACTATTATTTTACAAAGAAAATTTATCAAAATTATTAGTTTATGTCAATTAGTGTATAAACAGTTAAAAAGCTCTTGATAACTAAAGCTTTTTAAGCCTTGAACTGATAACTTTAATAGGTTAAGATAAAACCGTTTTAAAGTAGAGAGCTAAAATTAAAACCAAAAAATATGGAAAATAATATCTTAGCAAAAATTCCACCCCACAGCCTAGAAGCTGAGGAGTCTTTACTTGGCTCCCTATTAATAGATAAAGACGCAATTATTAAAATTGCCGATTCTTTAATGCCTCAAGATTTTTATAAAGATGCTCACAAAATAATTTACGAAACAATTAAAGAGCTTTACGGTAATCAAGAACCAATTGATATTATAACTTTAGCTAATCGTTTAGAGGAAAAGAAGAGATTAGAAACTATTGGTGGCAGAAGCTATTTAGCAAAATTATCAAATGCAGTAGCGACTTCTGGTAATATTGTTAATTACTCAAATATCATCCAACGCAAATCAACCCTAAGAAGACTGCAACAAGCCGCCGCGGAAATTTCAAGTTTAAGTTTTGCTGAGGATAGGGATATTGATGAGATTTTAGATGAAACCGAAAAAAAAGTTTTTGGCGTTTCCCAAAAATATTTAAAAAATGCCTTCCTCCCAATTGACAGTCTTTTGACTCAGGCTTTTGAAAGAATTGATGAGCTTCATAAAAAAGGCGGTAAATTAAGAGGCTTAGCCACTGGTTTCCCCGATCTCGACAATCTATTAGCCGGCCTACAGAAATCTGATTTAATAATTTTAGCCGCTCGACCTTCAGTTGGGAAGACTTCCCTCGCTTTAGACATTGCTCGTCAAGCCGCTATCTCTAGCAAAGAAGGAGTTGGAATTTTTTCCCTAGAAATGGGCAAGGAACAATTGGTTGATCGTATGCTTTGTGCTCAAGCTAATGTTAGTTTGTGGAAAATGAGAACAGGAAATTTATCTGATAAAGAGGGCGATAATGATTTTGCCAAGATTGGTGAAGCGATGGGTAAATTAGCTGAGGCACCAATTTATATTGATGATTCTGGAAGTCTAACAATTATGGAAATAAGAGCTAAGTCTCGCCGTTTACAGATGGAAAAAGGCTTGGGCTTAATTGTTATTGACTACCTACAATTAATGGAGGGTCGCGGAAAACATAGTGATAATCGCGTTCAAGAAATTGCCGAAATTAGTCGTGGTCTAAAATCAATTGCGCGTGAATTAAATGTACCAATCTTAGCTCTCGCTCAACTTTCTCGTGCCGTTGAAGCAACTCACCCTGCTATCCCAAAATTATCTCATCTTCGCGACTCTGGCTCAATTGAACAAGATGCTGATATTGTTATGTTTATTTATCGTAAAGCAGCTGACAGAGGTTTTAACGTTGAAGAACTCCCAGCTGATGAAAGACACCTTGCAGAACTCTATATCGCCAAGCACCGAAACGGGCCAACAGGAAAAGTTAATCTATTTTTTGACGAGACAACAACTAGTTTTAAAAGTACAACTAGAAAATATAGTGATAATGCTTCAGAATTTTAATGAAAAGATAAGTTTGTGGTTGTTAAATTCTTAAAAAAGCTTTAAAATAAAAAGGTTAATAAATAAAGATAAATAATTAATTAGAAAAATATGTTCAACAAATTAAAACAGTTTAAAGATTTAAGGGATAAAGCTAAAACCATGCAAAACGCTTTAGCCGAAGAAACAATTAACCAAGAGAAAAACGGGATTAAAGTTTCTTTGAATGGAAATTTAGAAATAACTGAAGTAAAATTAAATTATAACCTCAGCCAAAGCGAACAAGAAAACTCTTTAAAATTTTGCCTTAATGATGCGATTAAAAAAGCTCAAAAAGTAATGGCGAAAAAAATGCAAGACATGGGAGGTTTTCCTGGTTTAAATTAAAAATATTTTAATCTGAAACAATAAATGCGCTATCCAGACGCAATTAACAAATTAATAAATAAGTTATCCGAATTTCCCAGCGTCGGCCCAAAAACAGCCGAGCGTTATGCTTTTTATTTATTAAAACAAAGTCAAGAAAGTCTTGAAGAATTTGCAAGTTCAATTAAAGAATTAAAAGAAAAAACAATTATTTGCCAAGATTGTCGTGCAATTGCTGATATTAGTCCTTGTAAAATTTGCAGTGACTCAAACAGAGAAAAAACCCTACTTTGTTTAGTTGAAAATACCCAAGACCTAAGCGCAATAGAAGCGACTAATCAATTTAAGGGCCAATATTTTGTCCTCGGCGGATTAATAAGTACAATTAAAGAAATTGGTCCAGAAAATTTAGAGTTTAGAAGATTATTAAAAAAAATTGAAACGGACAAAGTCAAAGAATTAATTATTGCTTTAAATTTTAGCCTTGAAGGTGAGACGACTGCCCTTTATCTAAAAAGATTATTAAAAGATAAAATAAAAGTAAGTCGCCTAGCCAAGGGCCTGCCCGCCGGAAGCGACTTGGAATATGCGGATGAATTAACTTTATCGAGTGCTTTAAAAAATAGAAATGAACTTAAGTAAATATAAAAAATCACTCACGATTTATAGTGGGTGATTTTTTATAAGCTTAAAATATTAAATAATTAAGCGATTGAAGTAATTTTTAATTCAGTTTTAATTTGACGATGACCTAAAGTTCTTTTGTATCTTGTTTTATTTTTGTATTTTACAACCGTAACCTTATCCCCTTTAGCAGTCTCGATTACTTCGGCCTCAACCTTTTCTCCCAAAGAAGGTGTGCCTAATTCAATCTTAGCACCCTCTGCAACTAAAAGAGTATCTAATTTAACTTTAGACTTTGGTTCAGCTTCAAGTTTTTCAACTTTAATGGTATCACCTTCCTTAACTCGATATTGTTTACCGCCAGTTTTTACTACTGCAAATTTTGACATATTTTTGTTTATAAATTTTTTATGGACAACAAAGTTTAATAATAGTTTAAACTTTTTTTTAAAATAAAAGCAGGACTTATCCCTGATGCTTATTTATAATAGCAAATATTTGAAAAATGTCAATAAATGAGCTAAGCTTTATCTTAGAAAGAGCTTAACTTTAGCTTTTTTGAATTATTAGCTAATATAAGTCAAAAACAAAATATAATTATATGGCCAAATTTATAATTAATGGCGGCAATGCATTAAAAGGAGAAATAAGTGTTTCTGGAGCAAAAAATAATGCTCAAATTATGTTACCGGCCGCCTTATTGTCAGCCGAGGAAATGACCCTAAGAAATGTACCAAGAATTGACGGAGTCGAAAAAACTTTAGAACTTTTAACTGACCTGGGGGTAGAAATTGAAGATAATGGCCAAGAAATTAAAATAAAAGCAGTAAAACTAAATAAGCTTGAGCTTGACGAAAAGATTGCTGACAAATTTAGAACCTCAGTTATGTTTGTTGCACCGATGCTAGCGCGTTTTAAAAAAGTTATTTTTCCTCATCCTGGTGGTTGTGTTATTGGTGCCTCCGGTCGTCCGATTGATTTATTTTTAGAAGGCTTCTCTGCTCTTGGGGCTGAAGTTGAAATTGGAGAAAATTTTTATCACATCAAAGCAGAAAAACTAATTGGAGCTGATTTCTTTTTTACAACCGCAACCGTTACTGGAACGCAAAGTATGATTATGGCTTCTTGTTTAGCGGAGGGAAAAACTATTTTGAGAAATTGTGCGATGGAGCCAGAAATCGAAGCTTTAGCGGATTATTTAAATTCTGTTGGTGCGAAAATAACTGGCGCCGGCAGCCCAACAATAATTATCGAAGGAGTTGAAAAAATTGGCGCTGGAATTTGTAACATAATTCCTGATAGAATGGAGACTGGGTCTTTTGCCTTAATGGCAGCGGCAACTAATTCAGAAATTACAATTAATAATTGTGAGCCAAATCATCTTTTAAGTTTATTGGCTATTTTTGATAAAATTGGTGTTAATTATGAAAAGGGGCAAGATTTTATTAAAATGAAAAAATCAGATAAAATTAAAGCTTATAATTTGAAGACCCATGAATATCCTGGTTTCCCAACCGATTTACAATCTCCTTATGTTGTTTTAATGACTCAAGCTCAGGGCGCCTCTTTAATCCAGGAAACAATCTATGATAGACGCTTGATTTGGACGGACATGCTTTCACAAATGGGGGCTAATATTGTTATGTGTGACCCCCACCGAGTTGTAGTTAACGGACCGACTAAGCTTTATGCCAAAAAACTTATTAGCCCTGACATTCGTGCTGGTATTGCTTTAGTTATCGCCGCCTTAATAGCTGAGGGAACAACCGAAATTGATAACATCTATCAATTAGACAGGGGTCATGAAAAACTTGATAAACGCTTGAATCTTTTAGGCGCCGATATCAAGCGAGTTGATTAAAGTTAGAATAAATAAATTTCTGTTTATGAATAAAAAAATTCGCGACTCTCTCTTTTTGTTTTTTGTTTTTGTTTTTATTTTTGGAACAATAATTCTTTCGCTTTATGCTTCTGGCTATAAATTTAATTTAAGCTGGCCACTTGAATTTAATCGCTTATTAATTAAAACTGGGATGATAGCGCTTGACTCTGATCCAAAGGGGGCGACAATTTATCTTAACGGCAAAGCTCAACCAAGTGCCGCTTGGCGTCCTTGGCAAAAAAAATATTTAAATACACCAGCAAAGATAAAAAATGTTATCCCCGGGGAATATGAGATTATGGTTGAGCTTCCTGGTTATTGGCCTTTTAAAACTACTCTTCGAGTTAATTCTGGATTAACAACTTTTTATGAAGATATTAATCTTTTTAAATCAGAAAATCCAACTATCAAAGCTATTGGCGATAAATCTTCAAATGAAGAAAATATTAGTTTAAGTCTAAATGGTAATTATTTATATTTAAACAGATCAGCTAAAATAATAGATTTAAACAAAGAAAAAGAAAGAAATGTTCTAACTGACTATGTAGACTTAATTTCAAATTCAAGTCAAAGCTTAAATGGCTCTTGGCAAAAAAATAATAAACTCTTAGTCGCTGGTATATTTTTTTCTCCTAATAATTTAGATGATGACAATAATTTTTTAAGTTTAATCAGCCCCGAGGCTTATGACTGGAAATTTGAAGAAAATGGCAATAGACTTTTTTACAAAATCGAGAACAATTTATCCTACATTGAACTCAGTCAAAAGCAGGCAACTATAGTTTTAAGGGACTTATTAGTTACTGATTACTTACCAAAAAGTAAAAGTCTATTTTTGATTAGTCCTAAAGAACAGAAAAATTTGTTGCAAGAATATTCTTATGAACAAGAAGCTTTTATCCAAGAACTTAGTCTTCCAGGTGATGGAGATTATTTATTTGGTGAAGAAAAAAATGAATACATCTCTATTTATGACAAAAAAAATAAAAGTCTTTATCTATTAGAAAGAAATAATCTAGATAAAGGCTTCAAAAAAATCGAGGCAGTTAAAGCTTGGCAATGGAATGGTGATGAGGGAATTTTTTTCATTAGCGATTGGGAACTCCAATATTTCAATCTCAAGGAAGGACGTTTCGATTTACTGGCAAGACTAGGAATAAATTTAGAAAGTTTATTAATAAATGAAAAAAATAAATATTTGCTCCTATCAAGCGCACAAGAAGTTGTAGTTTATGATTTAAAAAATGCTTATATGACTACAATTTTAAAAGTAGAAAAAATCTCCTCACCGGTTTTAGACACAAACAATGATTTATTATATTTTTGGGGTAAACTTGAAGATCAACAAGGAGTTTATCGAATTTCCGTTAAATAAAACCACTATTTAACCCTTAAATCGTTAATTAACTTTTTAACATCAGCACCAATTTCTTTATCTTTCAAAGCAAACTTTAAAGTTGCTTTAACGAAATTAAATTTATTACCAGTATCAAGCCATTCCCCTTCTATTTTTTTACCATAAAGAGGTTTATTATCATCCAACATTAAATCAAAGGCATCGGCTAAACGAATTTCTCCCGACTTACCAGACTTCATCCCTTTGAGAGTTTTTAAAACTTCTGGTGTAATCACATACATCCCAACCGCAGCTAAATTTGAAGGCGCCTCTTCTTGTTTTGGTTTTTCGACAAATTTATTAATTTTATAATTTCCCTCTTTTAAGTCTTCTCCGTCAATAACACCAAATTTACTAACATCACTTAAAGCAACCTCCGATAAGCCGACAACTGTTTCATTATACTTTTCATAAGTATCAATTACCTGCTTAACTGGAGATATTTCAGCATCATAGAGCGTGTCACCAAACATAATTAAGACTGGCTCATCGGCCGCTATTAAGTGAGCGGCACATAAAACTGCATGACCATCTCCTAAGGGGATTGGTTGGCGGACGTAAGAAAACTTCGCTAAATTCTCTATTTCCCTAACCTTATCTAAAAGTTCAATTTTATTTTTTTCAACCAAAGTTTTCTCAAGTTCATAGGAATAATCAAAATGATCTTCAATCGCACGCTTGCCACGACCAGTAACAAAAATAATTTCTTCAATTCCAGCGGCAACCGCTTGCTCAACTAAATATTGAATTACCGGTTTATCGACAACCATCAACATTTCTTTAGGCTGGGCTTTAGTGGCTGGTAAAAATCTAGTACCAAAACCAGCGACTGGAAAAATTGCTTTTCTTATTTTTTTCATATTTTTAATTTTATTTTTTTAAATTAAATTTTAAAACCCCACTTCATAAAATACTTAAACCAAGAAGAAATGTGAATCCAAGTAATTTTATCTTGAAATAAAGCAATGTACCAGGGGTTTTTAGCACTTTCTCTGGCATGATCATGAATAATAGCCGCCCTTGGTTCATAAATAACTTTTTTACCATTTCTTTTTATCTCCCGACACAAGTCTATATCTTCAAAATACATAAAATAACGAGAATCGAATATTGGTTGATAAATTTTTCCATTTTCAAGCGCCCAAGATTTTTTAAACATCAAACAAGAACCCATTAACCAATCAACTTCACGGCTAGTCTCGTGATCAAAATCAGTCATCATAAAACTATCACGCGTTTTTTTAAAATAATCACCTAAGAAAGTCCGGCGCAAAATCGGTACAAAGAAAGTTGGAAAGCGAGAGCAAGAAGGTTGTAAGGAGCCATCGGCATAAACAAGTTTGGGCCCAATTAAGCCAATTTCGGTCTCAGAACTTAAACGCTCAAATAAAATTTTAAGGGCCTCGCCATTAATAACGGTGTCAGGATTAAGAATTAAAACGTATTCGGCTTTTGCGGCCTGAATTCCTAAATTATTACCCTCACCCATCCCTAAATTTTTATTACTAATTATCAAATTAAAATTATATTTTTCTTGCAAATCAAAAAGTTCATCGCCAGAAGCATTTTCAACGACAATAACTTCATAATTTAAAAAAGATAAATCAGCTCCATAAATAGAGTTTAAGCAATTCTCAAGTTTAGAGCGACTTTTATAATTAACAACAATAATTGATAAATCCATATTAAATTAAATAAATTTTTTAATTAAGAACCAATACACCGACATCAAGGGATTAACAATATATTTTAAAATCGGATTAGAAATTTCTTGAAACTCTATTTTAGCCCGAAAGTTTTTAGCAATATCAGAAAATTTTAGCTTACTAAAAGCTTTAACTTCTTGACGGCTTTTTATAATTTTATCAATATTTTTAGCTTTTAAAAAGTAGCCATAAATTTTAAGTAACTCTTTAAAACGACCGCTTAAAAGAGAGAAAAAAAACATAGCAATATCCATAAACAATAAGGGGAGAAAAATCAAAGCGAGATATTTTTTAGAAGCAAAAATAAATAAAGTTAAATAGCGATTTCGTTCCATATAATAAAACATGCGTATACTTCTACTAAACTCATATTTATGGAAAACAATCGCTTTAGGCGCTAAGATTATTTTATAACCAAGCAATTTAACTTTCAAGCTTAGCTCGATATCGTCGTGGTACATATAAAAATCTTCATTTAGTCCGCCAACGCTTTCTAAAACTTCTTTTCTAATAATAAAAGCGCAGCCAGAAGCATAGCCTTTAATCTCCGGATAATCTTTGATTTCAAAATCGGGCTGACCATAGCCATTGGTAAAGCCAAAACCTAAATAATGAATTATATTGCCAAGACTATTAATTTTTGGGTTTAACTTTTCGGCTTCAGTTTTAGGATAAAGAAGAATTTTAGCTTGAACCAAGCCGGCCTCGGAATTATTTTCTAGAGCCTTAGCTAGTTCCAATAAAAAATCAGGCTCAACTTCAGTATCCATATTTAAAGCCACTAAATAATCGGCTCCATCTTTTATTCCCTCTTTAAAACCTAGGTTATTAGCGGCTGAATAATTTCCATCATTTCTTATTAATATTTTTGCCTCGGGATATTCATTTTTTAAATAAGTAAAAGTTTCCTCACTAGAATCGTTGTCAACAATATAAACTTCAAAACTATCTCGACCATAACTTTGTCGGCGCAAAGAATTGCGACAAGCACCTAAAAAACGCTCGGCGTAATCGTGATAATTAACTAAAACAACGGCTATTTTTTTATTTTCATGATTTATTTGCATTTTTATTAAACTTTTACTTTTACTATAAATCTGCTATAATATACGTATTGTTAAGTTTAGATTCAAAAAAGTGACCATCGTGAGAACTGTAAAAATCCCCTTTTTAGGGGATTTTTATTTTATAAAAACCACCAATAAGCGCCAAGCCATTTTCAAAATAAAATAATCAGCTTTAGGCTCCCATTTTTTAAAATATCTAAGCATTGAATCACAAAAATATCTTTGAGTTTGGCCTCGTTTAAGCTGAGAAAAACTAGCCCCAACATAATCAAGACATTTTGCCACCGGACTATAATAAACCTCCCCGCCTAAACGATAAACTTCACGACAAAAATCAACTTCTTCAAACCAAATAAAATATCTTTCATCTAAAAGCGGCTTATCTTTCCCGCTTATTTTTTTATAAGCCTCTTTATTTATTAAAAAGAAAGCCCCACGAATAGAATCAACCTTCGCTTCTTTTTCATAATCAAAATTAGGTAAAAGATAAGAATTTAAAACAGAAGGCATAAAATGAGGAACTTTTAAAACAACCATCAATTGATCAAAAAGCTTGGGAAAACTTCTGACTTGTTTAATTATTTCATCTTTTTCATTAACAAGTTTAAAACCAGAGACAACTGCTCGGGGATTTTTTTGAGCCCAACACAAAGCATTCTCTAAAGTATCAGGAAAAACTCTCATATCAGGATTAAGAAGCAAAATAAAATCACCACTCGCTTCTTTAATCGCCTGATTATTAGCTTTAGCAAAACCAAGATTCTCGTTATTAGCAATTAATTTAACTTCGGGAAATTCTGCTTTTACCATTTCAGCACTCAAATCTTGAGAATTATTATCAACCACAAAAACCTCAAAAGAAAAATTTATCTTTGACGCTAAAAGAGCTTGCAAATTCGCTCGCAATTTTTCTTTAACATTCCAAGAAACAATTATAATTGATAAATCCATATTAAATTCCTATTCAAAACTTAAATTTTTCTTAAACTTTCTTAAATACAATTTCAGCTTAAACAAATTTTCAACAATTTAATCCTAGAACTATGACCACTTATTATTTTTATATTTTCTTTAAGCACTTTAAACTCAGAGGCAAGAAAACTTATTAATTCCAAGTTCGCCTTACCCTTTTCGGCCTGAGCTTTTAAAGCGATTTTTATTGTTTCATCGCCTAAAACCTCTAAAAGCAGATTCTTCCCCGCCCCAGGCATTACTTTAATTCTAAGATAAACTTCTCCTTTTTTAGCTAAAGTTTCTTTAAAACTATCTAATTCTAACATAAAATTTTTATAAAAGCTAAAAATTTACAATAAAAATATAAGAAATTCTAGCTTCATTTCCTATAACCATTTTAACCCCTTTTTCTATTTTTTAAAAGCCTAAAAATAATAAAATTAGCTAATTGTCAACTTTATTTTTTTTTTAATTTAAGCTAAACTAAGTAGAGTAAATGATTTAAAAATAAATTAAAATAATTTTATGGCTAACGAAGAAAAACAAAAATACGAACGACCATCTTGGGATGAATATTTTATGGAAATAACAGAGATGGTTGGTCGTCGTGGTTCCTGCGACAGGGGTCGTTGTGGTTGTGTAGTTGTTAAAAATAATCGTTTAATTGCAACTGGATACGTTGGCTCCCCGATTGGACTACCTCATTGCGATGAAATTGGTCATGAAATGCATACTGTAACTCACGACGACGGAACCCAAACACAACACTGTATCAGAACAGCTCACGCTGAACAAAATGCAATTTGCGAAGCAGCGAGAATGGGCATATCTCTTGATGGCTCAACTTTATACACCAAAATGGCGCCCTGTTATACCTGCGCTAAAATGATTATTAACGCTGGGATTAAAAGAGTTGTTTGCGCCAGAGAATATCATGCTGGCACTAAGGCGGGACAAAGAACGGCTGAAATTTTTAAAGAAGCAGGGATAGAGTTTATTTCTCTTAATAAACCGGCGGATTATATTAGCTAAAATACTTACACTTTTTTATGTTATATTTAGATAAAGTTAAAAGTTTAACAATTTAAAAATAAATGCTATGAAAACTTATCTTGATTTATTAAAAGATGTTAAAGAAAACGGTCTAAGTAAAGATGACCGTACTGGAACTGGAACTAGAAGCGTTTTTGGGCGCCAAGTTCGCTTTGACTTAAATGAAGGTTTTCCTCTTTTAACAACAAAAAAACTTTATTTGAAAGCTATTATTCATGAACTACTTTGGTTTTTGAAAGGTGATACTAATATTAAGTACCTCAACGATAATGGTGTTACAATTTGGGATGAATGGGCTGATGAAAATGGCGATTTAGGACCAATTTATGGCAAACAGTGGACTGCTTGGGAGGGAAAAAATGGCGAGAAAATAAATCAAATCGCCAACGCTGTTTCAACTTTAAAAAACAATCCAAACTCAAGAAGAATTATTGTTAGTGGTTGGAATGTGGCTGATTTACAAGATTTAATTGGTGGCAAAAAAACAGCGCCACCTCCTTGTCATACTATTTTTCAATTCTATGTTGATGCTAAAGGCAGATTATCTTGTCAATTATACCAAAGAAGTGCCGATCTTTTTCTTGGTGTTCCTTTTAACATCGCTAGCTACTCATTATTAACTATGATGATAGCTCAAGTTTGCGATTTAAAGCTTGGTGAATTTGTTCATACTTTTGGCGATTTACATATTTATAATAATCATGTAGAGCAAGTTGATTTACAGCTTTCCCGAGAACCAAAATCACTTCCTAGGATGAAAATAAATCCGGCGGTAAAAGATATTTTTGCTTTTAAGTATGAGGATTTTGAACTTGAAGGCTATGATCCACACCCAGGAATTAAGGCGCCAATAGCAATTTAGAAATTTTAACAACTAAATAGACCGTTTTTAAGCAACGGTCTTTTTTTTAAAAATATGAAAGTAATAATGATGATGGCGATAACAGCTGATGGAAAAATCGCTAAAGACAGCGCTCAATTTGCCGACTGGACTAGTCGCGAAGATAAGAAATTATTCGCTAAAACTTCAAGAGAATGTGGGGTTGTTTTAATGGGCGAAAATACTTTCAAAACCTTTCCCGCTCCTTTAAAAGAACGATTAAATGTCGTTTTTTCTGAAAAAGAAAATAACCTAGAAATGGAAGGAGTTAAATGGGTAAAAGGCGAGCCAGAAAAAGTCTTAGCTGAGCTTGAAAGTTTAGGTTATGAGAAGATTTTACTTGGTGGCGGTGCCTTTCTTAATTCCTTATTTTTAGAAAAAAAACTAATTAATGAAATAATGTTAACCGTTGAACCAAAAATCTTTGGGGCTGGTCTATCTTTATTTAATCGTGACTTAGATGCGGATTTAAAATTGTTAAATGTTGAAAAAATTAATGAAAATAGCGTTTTACTTCACTATGCAGTTTTGACTTGAAATATATTAAAAACTAGTTCATAATTAAAAGTTAAATTAATTATAATTTTAATGGATAAATTAATTATTTGCTTTGTTGGCTTAATTGCTTCCGGCAAAGACGCCGCAAAAAAATATTTGGAACAAAGATACGGTGCTACTAGTTTTCGTTTTTCTTCAGTTTTACGGGACGCACTTGACTCTCTTGGTCTTGAAAATAGTCGTGATAATTTAATAACTCTTTCTACTTGGTCTAGAGAAACTTTCGGTAATGATTTACTGGCTAAAGCAATCGCTAATAAAGCTAGAGCAACTCAGGCGAATTTAGTTATTATTGACGGAGCAAGACGACTTGATGATTTAATCTATTTAAGAGAAAACCCGAACTTCCGTTTAATTTCTATTGAAGCTAATCCGGAATTAAGATATAAGCGCTCACTTTTAAGAAATGAAAACCCGGGAGATGCAGAAAAAAGTTATGAAGCTTTTTTAGAAGATCATAAAAGAGAAACCGAAATAACAATTCCAGAAACTATGGCGCAAGCTGATTTTATAATTGATAATAACGGCGACCTCCCTGATCTTTACCGGCAGATTGATGAAATTATGAAAAAATTAGATTGGCAAGATAATAATGAAATTATTTTAATATGAACAATTATCCAGGAAAACTTATCGTCCTCTACGGCATCAACAACCTTGGCAAAAGTACCCAGGCTAAATTATTAGTGGAAAAACTAAAGGCTGAAGGTTTGCAAGCTGAATATTTAAAATATCCCATTTATGATTTAAGCCCTTCGGGAGAAATTTTAAATGATTATCTACGGGAAGGTAATTTTTATGATCTACATTCAAGAGAGGCACAGATAATTTACGCCTTAAACAGAACCCAATATCAGGATATTTTAATAAAAAAACTTGAGGATGGTATTCATGTTGTTGCGGAAGACTATAAAGGAACAGGAATTGCTTGGGGATTAGGGGCGGGCGTCAGTGAAGTTTTTTTGAAATCAATTAATTCTCATTTAATTGATGAGGACTTGGTTTTTCTTTTTGACGGAGAGAGATTTATGGAAGCGATGGAAAAAACCCATAAACACGAAACAAATAATGATTTAACAACTAAAGTTCGTTGGGCACACTTAAAACTAAAAGAAGAATACGGTTGGATAAAAATAAATGCTAATCTAAGTATTGAAGAAATTTCCACAATTATTTGGGATAAAGTTTCGTCTTTTATTAAAAACGGTGATAAACCTAAAGAAGAAAAAAAAGCTACTTATAATTATTCCGGTTTTAATACGGTTAGCGATATTATGAGCTCTAAGCATCAAGCAATTTTAGATAAGTTAGTCCAAGAAGTTGAAAAGACTGGAGTTGAAACAAATACAGAAATCGGCATTGAGACTAAAGCTAAAAATGAAGCTGAGGCTGAAAATGTAATTGAAGTTGAAAATAAAGTTAATGATATTACTGAAGTTAAAATTAAAAAACCATTAAAACTAAAGATTGAAAGAATTAGAAGCGAAGCTAAATTGCCAATTAAAGCTCATGATAACGATGCCGGCTTCGATCTTTTTGCCGCTGATTATTGTTCGATTCCCCCTTACGGTCAAGATTTAATTGCGACTGGAATAAAAATGGTGATTCCCGATGGCTTTGTTGGTTTGATTTGGGATAAAAGCAGTTTGGCTAGTGAAGGCATAACCACTATGGGCGGCGTAATTGATGCTGGTTATCGTGGCGAAATTAAAGTTGTGATGAAAAACCTAAGCGAAGATGATTTTAATATTATCCCGGGACAAAAAATTGCTCAAATTATAATTCAAGAAATTTCTCAAGTAGAAATAACTGAAGAAAAAATTGAAGACAATAGCAGCCGCCAAGAAGGATCTTTTGGTAGTAGCGGCAAATTTTAAATATAAAAATATGAACTACGACATAATTATCGGCTTAGAAATTCATGCCGAATTAAAAACAAAAACAAAAATGTTTTGTTCTTGTCTTAATTCCCCATTTACCAGTGAAGCTAATAAAAATGTCTGTCCAATTTGTTTAGGTCATCCCGGAACTCTACCGGTTCCAAATAAACAAGCGATTGATTTAGTTTTAATGACGGGGATGGCGCTGAATGCAAAAATAAATCGTCTTTCAAAATTTGATCGTAAAAATTATTTCTATCCTGATTTACCAAAAGGTTACCAAATTTCTCAATTTGACCTTCCCTTTTGTTATGGTGGGCATTTAAAAGTAGGGTCTAAAAAAATTGCTATAACCAGAATCCATTTAGAAGAAGATACGGGTAAATCAATTCATAAAAACGGGGCTGACTATACTTTAATTGATTTTAATCGAGCCGGAGCGCCATTAATGGAACTGGTGACGGAACCGATAATCGCGAGCGCGGAAGAGGCAAAAAAATTCTGCCAAGAATATCGTCGCGCTTTACGTTATTTAGGAGTTTCTGACGCTAATATGGAAAAAGGCGAAATGCGTTGTGAGGCAAATATTAGCTTGCAAGAAAAAGGTAAATGGGAATACAAGGATGGTCAAATTTTAGCTCTTGGTGATTATAAATTGAATAATAAAGTTGAGGTTAAAAATTTGAATTCTTTTCGTTCAGTAGAAAGAGCGATTAAATTTGAAACTGAGAGACAAGTTAGATTAATTGAAAGTGGAGAAAATATTGAAGCTGAAACTAGAGGTTTTGATGAAAAAAAAGGCGAAACTATGTCTCAAAGAAAAAAAGAAAGTTCGGCCGATTATCGTTATTTTCCTGAACCAGATATTCCTCCTTTTAAAATTGATGACACTTGGCTTAAAAAAATTCACCAAGCCTTACCAGAAATGCCAGATAAAAAATTTAGCAGATTTATCCGTGAATACGGGCTGCCAAGAGATAATGCGGAAATTTTATCAAGTGAGAGAGAGTTAGCTGATTGGTATGAAAACGCTGTTTCCGAACTTGGCGCTTGGCTTGAAGCAAATGGTGATGATTATGATCGTCAAGAAAAGGCTTTAGCTAAAACCGCGGCAAATTGGATAATATCTGAAGTTCTAAAACACCTTAACCTTGAGAAAAAAAATATTAGTGATTTAAAAATTACTCCAGAAAATTTTGCAGAACTAATCCATCTAGTTTATCAAGGAAAAATTAATTCTAGTGCTGGCCAAAAAGTTTTAGAGTTAATGTATCAAAGGAATGAAAGCCCAATAAAATTAGTTGAGGAGCTTGGCTTAGAACAAATTGATAATGAAGCAGAATTAGAAAAAGCGGTTCAAGAAATTTTAAAAGATAGCCCAGAACAAGTAGCGCAGTATAAAAAAGGAAAAACTAATGTTATTCAATTTTTATTAGGCAAGGTAATGGCGGCGACTAAAGGTAAAGCTAATCCAAAAACAGTAATGGAATTATTAGAAAAACTATTGAAATAAAAAAAAGATAAAAAGAAAAGAAAAAAAGCTCGACCGCAATCGAGCTTTTTGTTTTAGATCTGCGCCAAATTTTTTAATTTTGCACCCTACTTGGCCTGTAGGTCACACCTATTTTCATCAGAGCTTTACCGTCCTTAAAAAAGTTATAACCACCGCTAATAAAGCTAGAAAATTCTGAGTTTATTTTCTGGGTGTACTTGAGATCAAATAGATGACCCCAATCACCCTGAAAATTTAAAATTGCACTGGTTAGACTTAAGCTCTTATAGCTTAGGTCCAGGGACTGCCAGAAAAAAAGATAATCCCAGTTTAACAATTCAACTTTTTCCCCGGGATTCCCAGCTGATATTCCGGTCCAGGTAAAAGTTGAGAGATTAAAATTTCCCGCTTGGATTGGTTTAGTAATAAACACATAGCCAAGCGTCGGGACGTTATAATAATATTCAACACTGGCTCCAGTAAAGAGCCGTCCGCTCTTGGATAATGATTTTAAGTACATGATATACATATCCTCATTTCCAAGGGAAATGCTCAGGGCATCCCCATTATTAAGAGAAAAATTACCCTCCGCAAATAATCCGGAAGATAAAGGTCCATGACCGCTTGATAATGAGGCCGACTCAAATTTGACCTGTGAAAAAACAGAAACTGAAACTAAAAGGCTTAAGACAACAATCATTAATTTTTGCATTTTATTACCGCTCTTAACGGCTTGTTTTAAAGTTATTGATTTGGTTAATTATTAAAATCGCCTACTAATAAACAACCTTAATAATTAACCAAATTTAATCTTATTTTTTAAATAACTAAGCTAACAGGTTACTATAGCATACTTTTTGTTAAAAGTCAAGTAAAAACCTGTTTATTAGCTTATTTAAGTCAATTTTCTTGTTTAACCAGTAAATCCTCCCTCCCTGCTTTTCAAAGCGCTTAAACCAGGTTTTCTGGTGTTTAGCGAAGCGATAGGAAGCTATTTCTAACTCTTTAAGCATATTATTATAAGAGAGCTCATTATTTAAATGTCGGTTAATATAACGATATTCTAAACCAAAAGATTCTAAACGCTCATTACTTAGTCCCCCGTCTTTTAAAGTCTTAACTTCAGCTATCATTCCCTCTTCAAAACGCTTAAGCAGACGATAAGAAACCCGCTCTCTTAAGATTTCATTAGGAAAATCTAAGCCCAAAATCAGAAATTCATAAGGAGAATCTAAGCGCCTATCTATCGCCCCACCGTTTTCCACAATTTCTAAATATCTAGCTAAGCGACGAGCATTATTTTTATCACTATTATTTATTTTTTTAGCAAAATCCGGTTTTAATTTTTCAAGACGCTTAAAAAGCTCTTTAACCCCAAGCTTTTCAAACTCGTCTCTTTTTTTACGATTAGCTTTAGAAGAACTTAAATCGTAGTTATCAATTATCGCCTGTAAATATAAACCGCTACCGCCGACTATAATTGGCAGCTTTTTGCGTTTTAAAATATCTTCTATCGCCTTAAAGGCAAGCTTCTGGTATTTAGCCAAATCAAACTCTTTTTTTGGATCAGTAATATCTATTAAATGATGTTTAACTTTATCTCCTCCCTTGCCATATTCTTCCAAATCTTTACCACTACCAATATCCATGCCACGAAAAACTTGACGACTATCAGCACTAATTATTTCTCCATTAAATTTACGCGCCAAATCAACTCCAAGTTTAGTCTTGCCGCTAGCGGTTGGCCCTAAAACAACTAAAACCTTAGGCTTTAATTTCTGCTTATCTTGTTTTTTATTTTTCTTTATCATTATCTTATAATTTATTTAACTTATCAGCTCAGCTTCTAAACCAAATGGTCTAGTTTTTGTAATCTTAACCTTAGCAAAATCACCAATTGCTAGTTTCTTTTTTCCAGCATCGATTAGAACCGTCTTAAATGAACTTGATTTGCCAAAATATTTACCTCGCTTATTTAATCCATCAACTAAAACTTTCAACTCTCTATTTAAATAAATTTTATGACTATTATCGGCCATTTTTTTAAGCTCTTCATTTAGAACATCAAAGCGACGCCTCTTCTCAGCCTTAATTACATCGTCTTTCATCTTTTCTGCGGAAACAGTTCCTGGGCGGGGACTATATTGAGATAAATAAGCCATGTCAAAGACAATATTCTTAAAAACTTTAAGAGTATTTAAGAACTGAGCCTTTGTTTCTCCGGGAAAGCCAACAATAATATCGGTTGTAATTGCAATTCCGGGCTTTGCTATCCGAACTTTTTTAATTAAATCTTTATAGTGAGCGACATTATATTTTCTATTCATCGCTTTCAAAATTTTGTCATCTCCAGATTGTAGAGCTAAATGAAGATGATAACAAACTTTATCTGAAGAGCCAATAACTTCTATCAATTCATCACTCATATCTTTTGGATGACTCGAAAAAAACCTTAACCAGAAGTTTCCTGGTATATTTATTAAACTTTTTAATAAATCAGAAAATCTTTCTTCTCCATCATGATAACTATTAACATTTTGAGCAACTAAAATAATTTCTTTATAACCTAATTTAATTAAACCTTTAACCTCTTTAACAATCTCTTTTGCCAAGCGATAAACTTCCCTGCCGCGAGCATAAGGAACGACGCAATAAGAACAAAAATTATCGCAACCATTACCAATTGGGACAATAGCACTATAATTACTTTGATACTTTGGCTTAACTTTTAAATATTTTTCACCATTTTTTAAACGATAAGAGTCAAGACTAAACTTTAATTTATTATCAGCTCCCGCCCAAAGCAACGGAATTAAATTCATATCACCAATAGGTAAAAACCAATCAACCTTACCAACCAATCTTTTCATCACATCTTTTCTCTTACTCAAACAACCAGTTATTAAAATTTTTATTAATTGATTTTCTTTTTTAATAGTACTAATTAAACCATAAACTCTATCTTCAGCCGCCTGTCTGACACCACAAGTATTTAAAATTAATAAATCAGCTTCAAATCTTTTTTTAGCCAACTTAAAACCTTCCCTCTCTAAAAAAGCGGCTAGTCTCTCACTATCAGAAATGTTCATCTGACAACCAATGGTGATAATAAAATATTTCTTTTGCATAGTTTTATTGATTAGAAACAGAACCTTCGCTACCCAACTCTTCGTTACCAAATTTTTCATCGAGCTCATCCAACTTTTCCAAACGATAGAGATAGGTATCAATTCCAGTCATAACAAAGGGTTCAATTTTTAGATTATAAGGAGCAAGGCGACGTTCATTTAAATAATTAATATCTACTTCGTTCAAACGAAAATGAAAATAATAGAGTGGATAAAAATCAATTATCCGGCTAGCAATTTTAGTTAAATCATCGTCGGGGAAAGTCGCCATAATAACCCTTCTTTGAGGAAAAAAATATTTATCATTATAACGATTAATAATAACTGAATTTTTTTCAGTTTTAGATAAAACTAGTTCGGCCGAATTCTTATCCTTTAATATATTATAACGCGAATAAACTAAACCTTCTTCGGAGCCAAAAAAAACAAAAAACAAAGAGCTTGCTGAATAAAGAAAAATAAATAATACTTGAAAAATGGTAGCTAAATTTCGACGCCAATTTTTAACAATCTTCTTCGATCTAAATAAAGCCTCAGAAAATCTAACTAAAAACCAAGTTCCAAGTGGCATCAACCAAAGATAAATTAGCAACCAATAGCGAGTATAGGAATTCCCAATCGTCGCTCTCGTTACATCAGGATTATCATGGAACTTCCAGCTGCCATAATAAAAAATTAAAAAAGCAGAAATTAAAAGACCGCCTAAAAGATATAAAATAATTTTCTTTTTTGGTAGGCGAAAACTTCTTATCATTAAAATTATGAAACCAAAAGCTCCAGACCAAAAAATCAAAGGAAACATCTTAACAATATAAGCTTCAAACATCTTTAAAGACTGTATAGGTTTAAAACCAAAATAAAAAATTAAAGTTTCTAATTTATTTAAAAGACCCTGCCAATAACTAAGACCGGGGCCAGAAACTAAATCACTCCCAATTTGAGAAATTTCATCAATTGAAGAATTAAGCTCTTTATAACCACCATAAAAATAAGAACCGTAAAGAATCTGATTATAATAAGCGGCTGGTAATAATGCTGAAAATAGTCCTGCAAAAAATAATAGCAATCTAATCAAGCCAAAACGGCGAGCGTAAAAGAGCCAAATTAAAAATAATAAAGGCAAAAGCCAAAGTGCTTCAGAGGTTCTAGTAATAAGGGCTAAGCCAATAAAAATACCAGCAAAAAAAGACGGAATAAAAGAAAGCCAACGATGAGGGTCATCCCCTAAACTTAAAAACTTAACAATTTTTTCGCCCAGCTTTTTCTTTTCAATATTTTCCGACAATGAACCTGATTTTTTCTTTTTCTTTATCTTAGAAACCGTTAAAGATAAAAAATAAAGTCCTACTAATAATAAAACAATAAATAAAACATTATGAAACATCGCTCTAATCGAATAATAAATATAGACAGGGAAAAAACTTAGTAAAAAAGCTGACCAAAGAGCAACCCGGTCTCTAAAAAAACGACGAACTAAAAGATAAAAAATAATAATCCCAAAGGCGGCAAATAATGGGGTTAAAAAAGGAATAAAGGCGAGCCCAAAAAAAGAAGCAATTGAACCATAAATTAAAATAATGCCAGGGAAACTCACTGGTTTTAAAAATCCTAAATCATTTTTCAGGCTTCGAGGCGAAGTCCAGCCTTGGCTAATCACCCCCGCCCGATCTAAGACACTTAATTCTCCGGAAATCGCATAATTTAAGGCGAAATAATAATTAGCGCTTTCATCAGGGGATGACCATAAATAATAGCCTCCTTCCGGCTGATTAGCAATAATTGTTAATGAAGATAACAAAAAAAAGCCCAAAGCCAATAGGCAAACTAATAAAAAATTCGAATTTTTCTTGATATTCATATACTTCTTACTACTAATTTATGTTAGCTAAAATTGCCCATTTTAGCAAGAATTTGCTATTATTAAAGTATAAAGATTATTTATGGAAAAACCATCAATTAAACAAATAAAATCTGACCTAAGCCTTGTTGCTTGGATATTTTTGGCCTTAATACCAATCTCTGGGACTTTAATTTACTATATCTACGCTCTAAATAATTCAGGAATAATTTTAAGTTTACTATTATCAATAATAGTCGGCCTTTTTGTCTTTAAATTTGTTAAAAACGAGAGGCAAAAATTTGAAACAGAAATTTTAGAAACTAGGTCTAATTTAAAACAAGGCTCAAAATTATTAACCCCTTCTCTGCTTGGCTCAATACTTACTCCCGTCCTTTTTATTATATTTGTATTACTAAGTTTTCGAGAGCTTTTTCAGGCTGGTTTCGACAAAGCCTTGATTTCTCCTTGGCAAGTAATTAACCCTAATTTCTTTTTGCTTTATGGTCTTAGCGCCCTATTGCTTATAATAATTATCAAGCAAAAGAAAATTTTAAATAGTTTCAAGTTAATTTTATTAACAATTTTTTATTTTTTATCTTTTTCCGTTGCGTTAATAACTTATTTAATTGGCTATGGTTTTGACCCTTTTATTCATCAGGCAACGATTGAATATATCGCCGAAAACGGTTTAATATTACCAAAAACCCCCTACTATCTCGGCCAATATAGTTTAATAATAATTTTAGATAAACTTGTAAATTTATTTAATAGTATATCATTAATATCATTAGAATCCATTCATAAACTGCTGGTACCAATTTTAACAGCCCTAACTTTACCGACACTTTTTTGGAATTTTTTAAAAAAGGAAGGTCGAGGAAGAAGGGCTGCTTTAATAACAATTTTAGGGATTCTTATAATTGGCTTTAGCCCGTTTATCGTAACCACTCCCCAAAATTTAAGTTATTTATTTTTAATAATTCTTGTCTTTTTTACTCTAAGAGAAAAATCTTTGTTGATGAGCTTGCTTTTTGCTAGCGCTAGCATACTAATTCATCCTCTTACTGGTTTGCCAGCCTTTGGCTTCATCCTTTTTGCGCTTTACGAAAAAAAGAAAGATAGTTTAAAACCATATTTCAAAAAAATTAGTCTTATCTTAATTTGGCTAATTAATACAATAGCCTTACCACTAGCCTTATACCTTAGTGGCGGCACTAAATTAGACTTTTCCAAACTAGAAACGACGATTTCAGAATTATTTCAACTCTTCTTCGGACTCAAAGGGGCCGGACAAGAAAATATTTTTTTAAATTTAAATTATTTTTTAAACTTTAACCAAGCTTTAATAATTTTAATTATTATTGTTTCTGCCTCAAGCTACTTCTACTTAAAACTTGCTCAAAAAAATAATAAAAATTCTTTAGTAATTTTTAAAGCTTTGAGCTTCTCTTCTCTGGCACTTATTATTAGTTATTTGTTAAGCAATTTTATTGTTTTTAATGATGTTATTTTTTATGAACAAACGGGCTACGCCAAAAGAATTTTAACAATTATTATAATCTTTAACCTTCCTTTTATCCTGATTGGATTTAAAGACTTAATTTCAATCAGCCTAAAAAAAAGTTTATTTACTCAAATAACTTGGGCTTTATTTTTAACAATTATTTTAACAAGCTCTTTATATAATTCTTATCCACGTCTTGATGAATATACTAATAGTCGCGGCTATAATACCAGTATTAATGACTTAAGAGCGGTAAATAGTGTTGCTGAAAAAAACAAAAATAATGGTGGCGATGAATATATAGTTTTAGCCAACCAACAAGTAAGCGCGGCTGCCTTAAAGACTTTCGGCTTCAATAATTACCTAGATATTGATAATAAGCAGATATATTTTTATCCAATTCCAACTGGAGGCGATCTTTATCAATATTATTTAAAAGCAGTTTATAATAAGCCCGATAAAAAAACCTTAAACGAGGCGATGAAATTTGCCCAAGTAAAAGAGGTTTATTTAATAATTAATAAGTATTGGAATCGAAGCGCCGAATTAATAAATAAAGCAAAATTCGAAGCGGATGAATTTTGGTCAATAGATAATGAAATTTTTATTTTTAGATATATTAATTAATCTAAACTATTTAGACGTCTCGCTATAATTCCAAACCGGACCAACGGAAAAGAATTTTTGATTATCCCTTTGATTAACAACAATAATAAATTTAAAGTTATTGAGACTAGGAATTAAGCTTTTAGTAAAAGTTGGCGGCTTAATATTAAAACTCTTATCTTTAACCGGTTCCACAATCTCTAAAGCAGCAACAAAGTCAGAAATAAACTCAAAATCGAGAGAATCAATTTCTTTTCCGGTAATTTCTTTAATAATAATATCTCTTATTCTTTCTAAATTAGCTGAGGCGGTTCTAAGATCTTCAATAACTTGTTTAATTTCAGTTTCTATTCTTAAAGCCACTAATGTATCTAAAACCATTTCATTGTTAGAGATAAGTTCATTGATTAAAGCTAAGTTTGGCTCAATATAAGAGCTTTCGCTCCAACGAGAAAAATCATTAAGCCCTCGTGCTCCTAAAGATTGGTTGATATTAAATTTTTCTAAAGGAATATAGCTATTAGCCCAAGCTGATGCCGCAGTGCTTAAAGATTTTTCTTCCCACTTTGAAGATTCCGCAAAAGCTGGCATCATCTCCTTATCGTAACCCAAGAACTCTCTAATCAAAACTAGAGAGGACCAATAACTACTCGCATGATGAGTTATGCTATTTTCTATTTCTCGACTTAACCGAGAGCTCGCACTTTCATAATAATCGTAATTTGAATTTTCAATAAAATAAGGATTATCTTCCAGGGGATAAAATAAATTAATAACATCATAAGAAGACCCATTACACCTCTTAAGATTATTTTTTTTTCCACAAGCAGTTATATTTTTATCAACAATAGACTCAGCTAAATAATTACCAACATTCGAACCAACGAGGCGGCTGAGCAAATAATCATTAGGAGAGTAAGATTCTGATAAAACTCTAAAACCAATCTTTACTTTTTCTTTTAAATCGGTTATAGAGGGCCCTCCCTGAATTTCTAAAAATTCATATTTGGAAATTTCTTGAGATAATTTCAATAAATTTTCATCAATACTAGTATTATCCCCCTTAAATACAGCCTCAATATCATAATCTTGACCAAGAACGGCAAGAAGAGCATCGCGATAATTAATATAAACGAGATCATCTTTAAGACCCTTAAAAAAAGATATTACTTTATAAATTCTAGCCCAACGATTTTTTATTTGCGGCAAAGAATTAAAGTCTTCAGAAATAAGTAGGGCAGCAATAAAATTTATTCGCCAATCTTCACGATCAAGTAAACAAGAGGCACAACTATCTTCCTGATAGTATAGAGGAAAAACTGAGTTAAGCCATTTCGAAGCCAAATAAAAATTATTTAATTTTGCATGACGACTATAGTCACTTGGTACTTTAAACTCAGAATAGTCACGATCATAAAGAAGAACTGGTGACTTTGAATTTTTCTCCGCCTCTCTTATTAATAATAACTCGGCCTCAACTTCGCCTCTCAAATTATATGGAACATTAAAAGCAAAACGATTAGCCTCACTGACTGAAAATCTATCCTGATTTATTTGTACGCCAATCGGCGCTATTTGAGTAGGCAATGGTTTTAATAATTCTAAAGATACGGCAAAGAAAACCGTGGCTAAACGCGAGGCCTCAAGTAAAGGGTCGTTAATATTACCAACCTCAGATAATCTTGCCTCATATCTTGTTTTAGCTCGACTATAAAGATCCTTATTAATATCCCAAACGTTATAATAAAAGATGTTTTCTTCAATATCCTTAAAAGTCTTTTTCATGATATTTTGATGATAATAAATCAAAAAATCAGAACTAATAAATATCGGTATCTGTTCCTCTCTAAGTTTGGCGTAGGCCGAATAAAAATCATTTACTTCATTTTTCCAAGGATTATCAAGTAGGGCGAAACCGTTATTATTTATATCTTCAATCAGGGGATCGAGGTTTAACTTGCGAGCAGTATCATGATAATTAATAATATCAATTTTAGTATTGAGTGGTAAATTGTATTTTTCAAATTCCGGCCGAACATCGATTTTCTGTTTATTATAAAAATTTGAGAAGGTTAAATATTCTATTAATAAGTCCGTTGACGTTGCTATATCAGTAATACTATCTAAATCAGGATTTTTAAGAATTGGAAAAAATAATTCAGATAATTCATTTTCAGTCTCCTCATTATTCTCCTGGGGGTTCTGATTTTTTTCAGTCTGTTTTGAATAATAGCGAAAAATAAGAATTAAAGCTAAAGCAATAACAGCAATCAAAATTATTAACATTATAATAATTTTTTTAGGCGAAGAACTACCGCCAGAATCATCAAAGCTCTGACCACTATTAACGTCAAGTTGGCCTTCAGCCGATAAAATTGTTGGCATCTCAGATGACATATAATTATTTTAAATATTTATACTTATTATTTAAATGCTCCTGGTAAGTTTTTGCATAATAAACCCGACTTCCATCTAAAGGGGTTAAAAAATAAAAATAATCTGTCTTAACCGGATAAATTGCTGCCTCAATCGCAATCAAACCGGGATTAGCAATCGGTCCTGGCGGTAAGCCACGGTATAGATAAGAATTATAAGGAGAATCAACTTTTAATTCTTCCCCGCTATGAACTGATTTTTTATCTTCAAAAATATAAGATAAACTTGCATCTGTTTGTAACGCCATCCCAATTTCTAAACGATTCCAGAAAATACCTGAAATTATTTTTGCATCTTGAGCACTTGTTTGATTGAAGATCGGCGCTTCTTTTTCAATAATAGAAGCCATCGTTATTATTTCATGAATTGTTTTCCCCTGCCTCTTAATTTCCGCCCTCATTTCTTCATTTAGCTTAAGGTCAAAATTTCTTAACAAACGATAAACAATTTCTTCTGGACTTGAGCTAGCAAAAACACGATAGGTGTCCGGGAAAAGATAGCCTTCTAAACTTAGATTCTCTGGTTTACTTTCTAAAAAATCAAATTCAACTACCCAATCACGACTAAAATTTTGTGGCTCTTCTAAATCATAAATTCTACGCTCACCAACCGCCTTTAGAAATCCATTTTCTTCCCAATCACTAAAATTTTTATCTTGTAAATAGTTATCAATATCAGCATTCATCCAACCTTCAAGAATTTTAATAGTTTCCTCCGCCTTATAAATAATTACTGGCTCCGTTTTCTCATTCTTTATCTTTTTAACTAAATAATTAAATTTAGTATCAAGACTGGGTCCAAAAATGACACCAACAAAAATTAAAAAAATAAGAAATAAAATTAAATAAAAATAACTACGCCAAAAAGGGTTTTTTTTATGAAAAATAAGATTATTATTCTTTAAATTAAACATTTTTTGTTTTAGTTTTAATTTTTGCTTGAGTAGCTTTAGCTATCATCTCCGAACTTGCTCTGATTTTACGACCAAGACCATCAACCATTTTGATTCCTAATTCTTGACAAATAGAATATTCTGGAACATCACCCAAGCTTTTTCGATCACCACCATTAGCAAAAATATCCGGCTTAACTTTAACGAGAGACTTGCAAACAGTTTTATCCTTATCAATTGATAAAAAAACTTTATCAACATCTCTTAATGCTGCTATAATCCGCAAACGATCTCGCTCCGACATAAAAGGGATACTTCCTTTTAATCCAACCTGTAAGTCGCTATTTACAATCGCGACCAACTTATCACCAAGTTTTTTAGCCTTTTCTATCATATCCAAATGACCAACATGGAGTGGATTAAAATAACCTGAAACAGCCACAATAATTTCCTTCTTTCTAGAGCTTTTTTTAGTCATAAAATAATAAACTTAATATTAATTTATTATAGCAAAAAAATTAGCTAAATAAAAATTAAAATTAAAGGGCTTTATTTAATCCGTTTTCTATTGTAAACTTAAATCATAAAAACATTAAAAAATATGACTATTTGGCAAAGTATAGTAATGGGAATTATTGAGGGATTTACTGAATTTCTTCCAATTTCTTCAACTGCCCACCTAATTTTAAGTGGAGAAATACTTAAAATCCCCGCCTCGGAATTTCTAAAAACCTATAATATTTCTATTCAACTTGGAGCAATTTTAGCGGTTGTTGTTTTATATTGGCGTAAAATATTTAGCTCTAAAGATTTATTTCTAAAAATTTTAGCAGCTTTTATTCCAACAACAATTATTGGTTTAATATTTTATCAAATAGTTAAAACCTACTTGATGGAAAGTCTGTGGTTAATCGCCGCAACTCTATTTCTTGGTGGTATAATTTTGATTTTATTTGAAAAGAGATATGAAAAGAAAAATAAGAGTTTAACCGAAGAGGCGAGAATTGAAAAGATAAAAAATGAAGAAATAAAGCAAGAAACAGAAAAAATCATTAGCTATAAACAAGCAGTCCTAATCGGTATTTTTCAAACTTTTGCCATGGTTCCCGGTGTTTCACGCTCAGCCGCAACAATTATCGGTGGTCTCTGGTTAGGTTTAAAAAGAAAAACAATTGTTGAATTTTCTTTTCTTCTCGCTATTCCAACAATGGCCGCTGCCACTTTCTTGGACTTAATTAAAAGCAAAGAAGCCTTAATAAACCTAAATTCAAGTGATATTAACGCTTGGATTATCGGCTTTATTCTATCTTTTATTACCGCGATAATAGGCGTCAAATTTTTATTACGTTTTATTCAAAAAAACAATTTTATCGCCTTTGGTTGGTATAGAATTGCTTTAGGACTTTTAATTGTTTTAGTTTTACTTCAAGTCTAATCAAAAGGCAGGTGATAACCAGTCTTATAAGTACGAATTGCCTCAAATAATAAATCTTTTTTATAGCGATAACTAGAGCCATTTCTTGTACCCGGGTCATTTGTTATAAATTCCTCTTGTTCATAATCATAGCCCTTAATTAAAACCGTATGCCTTTCTGGCCCAGGTGCTTTGAAGTTTGGATTTTTTAAAGCTTGGCCGTTAGCAGGAATTAAAACTAAATTCCCTTTTTCAAGCTCTAAAATAATATCAGCCGGACTAGTAACATCTTTAATTTCAGTTTTTTCATAGTTAAAATAGTCTTTAAACAGACGCTCTTCAATATCTTTTAAGGCGGCATCCCGATATTCCCCATATTTTTCTTGTTGAAAATCAGATAGGGCAAGTATCTCATCTCGCCACTGGGAGGGACTATAGTTTAAATTAAAATTTTCCCTACCCCAAGCTAAAGCCATTAAAACTACCGCTTCTTCGCAAGCATCTTGTTGCCGCGGATCTTCCCATTCTCCGAGCGGCGCCTGAGAAACAAAAGGAACACTTTGATTAATTTTACCTAAAGTCGAAGCTAAAGATTTATAATTAAAAAATAAAGAAAAAGAAAAAATAAAAAAGAAAGACAAAACAACAATGAGAAAATAAGGTTTTTTAATGTTTTTTTGTTTAAAAATTTTCATAAACACAAAATTACACTCAGGAATTAAAATTCAAGTTTAAAACAGATGTAAGAAGTCTTGAAAAAAACCGTAAATTAAAGCTAAAGAAGAAAGAACAAAAATAGCAATATAATTCCATTTAGAAAGACTAGTTTGCAAACCCTTGAGAACATAGACCAGGGAGCCGCGCTCAATTTCTGACAAATTCTCATGATTTTCTATCTTTTTGACTAATTCTAAATCAGTAATAATTCTATCACGACGATTTTCAACTTTAAAACGATGAGCAAAATACCAAACAAAGCCAATGGTTCCAAGATACCAGGAAATTTGCACCGCTAAAGGGCTATAATGATTTAAAACAACGATTATTCGATAAGCAATCGTTGCTGTTATTCCTAAAATAAACATGAAATAACGATAAAATTTACTATTTAAATGTGGCATTTTTTATTTGTTAAAAAGATTTATTAGAAAATATCTTGTTTTTTGTCATTTAAATTAAAAATTATAAAAAAGCATTGCTTAACAATGCCTTTTTAATTAAAGAAATAATTACTTTCATGTCGGGTATTTCAAGCTATTTTTGTCGTTTTTCTAATTCAACAATTCTCTGTTGTAAATTATCAATCTGTTGCTGTTGTTCTTTTATAGCTTCAATTAAAGGGGCGACAAGGTTACCATATTGAACCCCTCTTTTTCCTTCTTTACCCGTAACTAATTCTGGAAACACTTTCTCTACATCTTGAGCAATCAAACCAATAGAGCTAGAACCATCAACCCTCCATTTAAAAGTAACTCCTTCTAAAGCTTTAATCTTTTCCAAAGCATTATCAATTTTCTTTATATTAAATTTTAAATTTCTATCCGATCTATAAATAAAAGCATCAGCTCCAATTCCAGACGTCCCAACAACTTCAAGTTTATACTGCGGATTTGTTGATCCAATACCAACATTAGTGCCATTATCAAAAATACTACTATTTCCTTGTGATGATGTGCCCGTCCATTTTGAAACATAATTTGCCGTTCCTGTGCCCGTCACTGTTCCAGTACCTCCAGTTGGCACTAAAGTACAACTCTCAGCCGCACCAGAAGCATCGACACCAAGAGGGTAATAACCAGCAGAACAATTAGAACCATTAGCGGCAAGAGCGGTTGCTTTTGGGGCGCTCGCAGACCAGATTCCTGCCCCAGTACCATCGGAAGTCCAAACATAACCATTTGTTCCAGCAGATGATATAAAATAATCACCATATTGGATTTTAGTGGCAGTAATATCAGTGCTAGCACTAATATCAGCATCAAGAATGGTACCATCAGTAATTGTACCACCAGAACCACCTGAAACTGCATTTAAAGTAGCTAAAGAACCAAGACCTAAAGACGTTCTTCCAGTTGCCGCAACCAAATTAGTAGCTGTACCAGTCCAATAGATATCGGTACCTCCAGAAGGAGCCGCAGCCCAAACCCCTGCCCCAGTACCATCGGAAGTCCAAACATAACCATTTGTTCCAGCAGATGATA
>CAZPPI010000001.1:106339-113722 GCA_964588435.1 uncultured Gammaproteobacteria bacterium
GTTCCAATTCCGACGTTGCCACTACTAAAATCACCCTGTATCAAAGGTGTAGAATTTATATTATTTTGCTTAACTATAAACTGATTAGCTACTGTATTATCTTTTCCTGCTTCATAGCCAATAGCTACAACATCATTTCCTATATTACCACTAGTAGCTCCATAACCAATCCCTATAACTTGAGCCCCTGTGTTTGTCACCCCCGCCTGATAACCTATTACTGTTTGATTAGCCCCTGTGTTTGCCACCCCCGCCTGATAACCTATTACTGTTTGATTAGCCCCTTCATTCATCATGCCCGCCTGATAACCTAAAGCTATTTGATTAGCCCCACTATTTGCAGACCCAGCAGAATGGCCTATGGCTATTTGTTTTTTTGTGGTTCCATCCGTGATATCGTCTCCTGCCGATTTTCCAATTATTACAGAGCTATTGATAACCGTGTCTCCTTTTGTCGCAAGTTTTATGGCATTAACCCCTCCTTGAAGATAAGCAAAATTATTTTCTATATTTATATTCCCCCCCGCTACATCAAGTTTATAATTTGGAATCAATGAGCCAATTCCAACATTAGTACCATTTTCAGCCATAACACTACTATTCCCAATAGATGATGAGCTTGTCCATTTTGTAATATAATTTGTTATCCCTGTGCCCGTCACTGTTCCAGTTCCGCCTCCAGTTGGCACTAAAGTACAACTCTCAACCGCACCAGAAGCGTCGACACCAAGGGGATAATAACCAGCAGAACAGTTAGTACCATTAGCAGCAAGAGATGTTGCTGTTGTTGCATTACCGAGAAAACCTGAGGAAGCCTTAACATAACCAACAACGTCTAGCTTTTGAGTAGGTGCAGTGATTCCGATGCCGACGTTACCATTGTTAATAATAGTTATTCTTTCTGTATTTGAATCAGTTGTTCTAAAATGTATACCAGCAGTAGATCGAGCATCAAAATATAATCCACTTTGATAAGTTCGGAATACCATATTGCCAGAGTAATCGAGTTGAAATAATCCTGTTTTTGGTAAAGAACCACCATCTGTCATAAAATTAATACTTGCGTTTACCGAAGGGCCGCTTCCAATAAGTTTTAGTAGACTGCCTGAACCTGTATTTGTGTAAATAACTAAAGTACTACTTGGATTATTAGTTCCAATCCCAACATTAGTACCATTATCAAAAATAATACTATTTCCCTGGGCTGATGTGCTTGTCCATTTTGAAACATAATTGGTTATTCCTGTGCCTGTTACTGTTCCAGTTCCGCCTCCAGTTGGCACTAAAGTACAACTCTCAACCGCACCAGAAGCGTCGACACCAAGGGGATAATAACCAGCAGAACAATTAGAACCATTAGCGGCAAGAGAGGTTGCTGTTGTTGCATTGCCGAGAAAAGATGTAGCCTGAACTGAACCATTTACATGTAACTTTTGAGTAGGATTATTAGTGCCGATACCGACGTTGCCGGCGGCATTAACAAAAACACCCTCACTTCCTCCATCACCAGATAACCAAAAAGTATTTAATTTGATGTTTTGAGTAGCGCTATGATCACCTAGATTATCCGCCCCTGAAGGGGCGGTTATAAAAGCAGCTTTGGATGGAGTGAAAAATAATAAAGTTATCAATAGAGTCAAAATTGCGACCCCACCAATATGCTTGTATTTGATCATATAAATTATATTAAACTATCTTAAATCAAGAACAAAATCCTCTTCGCTATTAATAAATTGATATCCTGTTATTATGCCCTCTTCATTACGCCCTAAAATCTGGATATTTAAATTTTCATCTAAGCCCATAGCTAATTTTTCTTCTTTTGTCATCATTTCTATATCTGAAACATCTTTAGGAATGGAAAAGATGGGATATTCTAAAACAGAAATCTCGCTTTCATCCATATTTTCGTTTTCAATAACCTGAGATTCAATAATTTTTTCAGCGTCAAAATATTCTGTCGCAGTTGAATCTATTTCACCTGTTTCTTTAATTAAATTGCTCTGTTGAACATTTGGATTATTAATCTCCTCATTTTCATTATTGCTTTTATTCATAACCGTTAATAAAACGGCAGTAATAACAACGACAACAGCTAAAATAGCCATCGTTATAATGATCTTGTTTTTGTTTTCCATATTATTTTTTATATTAATTCTGACTGTCTAATTATACAATATAACCATATAGCAGGTCAATGAAACGTGTTAATCCGTATCAATAAAATTAACCAAAAATTTTTCCGCCAATCTTTTAAATAAAGTTTTTAATTTTTCCTGCCCCTCTGTAGTATAAGAAGAACTCTCTAAAGAAATATTATTATTTTTAGCAAATTTAAATATTTCTTCGGCTAAAATTGAAGCATGCCCCATCCCCTGATATTTTGGATCAACCGACAAAAATTTTATCCAATAAGCATTTTGACTATAAGGATTTTTTTCTAATTCCCCTAAAGCTGTTATTTCTTTATCATTTTTTACAATAGAATAAACTTTATCTTTTATATTCTCAAATAAATCCCGAGGATCAAAGTATTTAAAAACACCGCCCTTATCAATTGATAAAAAGCGATTATCTTGGGGCATTTGCTCCCCTTGATAAATAATATCTATTAATTCTTGAGGGCTAATAATCTTAGATTCAAGGAAATTTTCGTTTTGCTCTATTTTAATTCTTTCCATGTTTTTATAAAAATAACTAATCTAATTTATCAAATAATTTTAAATTTAATTAAGGTTAGCAATGAAACGCCCGGCAAAATATGTTAAAGCCATTACTAAAATAGCAATCATTAAATGCTCAAATATAACTTCTCTGGCTTTTGTTTTGTTGTCACGCGCTAATTTATAACTCTGAACAATAAGAATAATTGTCCCCCAGGCGAAAGAAGCATAAAGCGCTAAATTAATAGGTAGAAAAATAACTGGTATTAAAAATGACAAAGCAAACAAGGCTTTGAATAAAAAGGTAAAAAATGTCGCCTGCCAAACTTCACGAGCACTTAATTTTCCTTCCGATTCCTTGGCAATGTGAACGCCCAAAGCATCAGAAAAAGAATCGGCGATGGCAATTGTTAAAATGCCAGCGATAACAACAAGTTTTGAACCAGTGCTGGCCGCCAGTCCAAGCATTAAACCAAGCGTCGTTATTACTGCTGAAGCCAGGCCAAAACCTAAACCAATTTTTAAACCTTTTAGCATAATTAATTTTTATTAAACACTTATTAAATTATAGCATAAATTGGTTTAAAAATAAATTTAAAGGGCGACTCTTTTTAAGTCGCCCTTGTTTCGCCATCAAAATAATTATGTTTTAGCTTTACTTATTCATTGCCTCAGCTAATTTTTCCCATCCAAACTTAGGTTTCCAAACAACATTGTCCGCTTTAATAAAATGGGCAACTTCCAAGTCATCCTGTTTAAACTGTTTCGCTTCAATTGTACAAGCGGCAACAATTGGAACGCCCATCCAGGTTCCTTTACCGGAACGATTAAAGGCGCAAACAACAGCCACAAGTTCACAGTTTTTTTCCTTAAGTAAATCGGCAATCTTTTGTGTGGTGGAAAAATTATTACAAATATCTTCCACTAAAATTACCCTACTTCCAGGCTCTAAGTCGTGACGATCAATAACCAGGCTTTCAATTGCTCTTTTCTCATCAGCTGGCCCCGATAAAGCAACAACTTTCTTTTCCGCAAAAATTGTATCAAGACCCATCTGATGTCCAAGTTGAGTGGCAAGCATTATGCCTCCCATAGGTGCGCCAAGCAAAACATCAACCCGCGGTGATTTGTCACCGCACTTTGGAATGTCAGATTCAGCAATCCTCTTAATAATCAAAGAGGCAAAAGCAGTTCTGATATCCCTAACACATTCAGCTTTAGCAAAATTAAAATACTCATAGCCGACGAAATTTTTCTTTTCACCTTTTTCGTTTTCATAAGTGCCGGCATAGCCAACAAGAGGACCAAGGAAATTGTCTTTTTCATCTTGTGGACTTTTGTAATAGCCACCACACGCTCTAAGCATTGCCAAGGGATTTGGATCATTAATCTTTTTTTCTCTGACTTTACTTATTTCAAAAGCAGTCATTGAACGACTCTGCTCGGCACTTATGTGATAAAGTGGGTTACCACTAACCATTTGTGCTCCCATCACAACAAAGTCAGCTCCATTACGAATTGCTTCAGCAACGCCCGTTATTCGCTTCTGATGTTCATCAGGTTTTTTCATCCATTCATCTCGTACTCCAGGAACGATAAATTTGTAACTTTTTGGCAGTTGGCTTTTTAAAAAAATAACCTCGTGAGACGAACAGACAACCATTTCGAAAGGCTCATCTTCTACGCCTTCTGGTAAAGTTTCTTTATACAGGTCACTGATATTTATCAGATCATTGTATATTTTCAACCTCGGAATCATTCCATAACGACGACGGCATTCAGCTTCCGAAATATCTGTTAAAATTGAAACCATGGCTAATTTTGTCCGTGGCAATAATATGCGCAACTTTTTAATGCCCTCAACACTGCACTGCGAAGACACTGTTAAAATGTCCGGCTGATAATCAAGGTATTTCCGCAAAGTGTTTTCAACCGTTGCTGACACATCATAAATTTTAAGATCCAGAAAAATTTCCACCTTCAACCGATCAACCTTGTCATCTGGTTGGTTGGCAACTTTTTCTTTAATGGCTTTAATTAGGGCCGGACCACCGATGTCAATGTTATGAACGGCATCATTAAGCTTGATGTGTGAAATAAGATCAGCTTTTTTCCAGGCCATAATTTCATCAACTTTGGTCAAAACCTCTCCTCCGCTCTTAATCTTATCAAGAGGCAGAATAATCATTTTTTTTGCTTCCATTTCTACAATTAATTTAGATTACTTCCAATTTAGATTACTTTATTGTCAAATTACTTTTTCTAATTCACCAGATCTTAGCTAAAAAAGATAAATATGTCAACAAAAAATAAGGTTTAACCTTATTTTTTATTTACTATGAGCTACTTTGAATTGGAACCGTGGCTCTAGTAAGCTCAGCAAAGTTTAATGTTTTTTCTGAAAAATTTAAGTCTTCCATAATCTCCAAAATATTTTCCACCGGCATTTCTTCTCGATTCTTTTTCAACTGCGGTGGCATAGTCATGAGCATTATCATATGACTTGCCCCTGGCCATTAATTTTCTTTCAGTAATTTCATGTAATATTATATGAGGAATATCTCTGGGATCTAATTTATCTTCTATCCAGATAGTTTTTTCCGGTATATATGAATAGATCAAGTCATGACCACCCATCACAAATTGATCATCAATATATTTTCTAACTATCTCTCCGTTTACATGCTGAATTTTAAGGCTACCTCTTTTTTTTTCTTTAATTATAAAATCATCCGGTTTTTTATTAACTTTTTTTGACTTTATTTTTGAAGATATTGTCCTTTTTAAAAAATCTTCTTCATTAATAAATCTTTTATCTAACCAAATTTCATCTTTTGGAATATATAATTTTGACTCAAAAGAGCCCGTTTTAGGATTATTATAATGCATTATATTAAAATCTGGATCCAAATTTTGCCTTATTTTATAACCATCAACGTATAATGTTTTCATAATTAATAAATTTATTTATTAAGTCCTTTTCTCAACATCAAATATATCCGACCATGATCTCGAGAAATTGACAGCGTTGATTGATAATTTCCATCTTGCCATTTCATTGTTCCAGTTTTTTCATCGTAGATGTATTCTGATTTTTCCTGGAATTGATTTTTATATTCTGTTTCAAGCGTTAAAAACTCATCCACATCGTCCTTGCCATCATTGTTTTTATCACCGCTATCAATGACTGTAAAATATTTAGTATATTCCACCTCTCCGTCTTTTTGATTTAAAAGACCATAAGATTTTTCATGTTCAACCAAACTCTCTCTTGCTTCAATTACCTTTGGAAAATCAGAAAAATATTTATTTAAATTTTCATCAGTATAATCTGATAAATGCACTTGGATATACCCTATATTGCCCGATCCATAATGAGCTACTGAAACTTTATATTCCCCTATTCTTCCCTTAACCATATTTTCATTTTTATACTCATCAGTAATCGGACTTTCAAACAGCTTTTCGTAATAGCTTAAAAACTCTTCTTTGCTAGCGCTTGTTTCAAGCACTACATTAAAATAAGCAAATTTAGTTTCATCAAACTCGGATTTATTTTTTGGATCAGTATTGATAAAAATTTTACTTGAACTAATTTTATCAAGTTTATATAGTGGTACTTTATCAATTGGGAATCCCTCTAATAAAAATGACGATTCACCTTCGTCCGTTTCTGCAACTATCGGCTTATCAATATTTTTGGATTTGGGTTTAAACATAAAAAATCCAAAAATAAGTAAAATTAACAATATTAAAATCAACGCCACTTTTGATTTTTTATTCATAATTTTTTAAATTAAAATTTTTATTATATCTCTAAAATAACATAAAAATTAGATAAGAGCAATCTTAAAAGCCTAAAACAATGCAAAAATAATTTTTATCTAAAAAACCTGACGAATAAAAAAATATCCTTATTAATATTATAAACCCTTTAAAATAAAAAAAGGGAGCTGATGTTTTAGCCCTCCCTTCTAATCGATCATAAAAAATGCTTTTACAAATTTACTATAACATAATAATCGGGTTGACCTGGGTTTCTAATCCCAGAATCATTGCAGGTTAATTTTAAAGAGCTATTTGCATAAGCTATGCTCTTTATAGTTATAGTACTAATTGCGATTCCAAAAAAATATTGATTATCTTTACAAATAACCAACCTTTTTCTTTGATTCGTTCTTTGCTGATTTCCGTTTTCGGTTAAAATTAAAGAATAGGGCGGAAAAACAGCGGCCTCAATTTGTGTCGGACTTATCCCACCGCAATAAATTCCCGCTTCCCAGTCAAAAGCCCCGAGACAATCACCGCCTAAATTCAGAATAGTGTAACCCATCGTGTCAATTTTATCGCAGACAATAGAGTCTGTGTTTGTGAAACGGTCTATCAAAGAAAAGCCGCCAATTAAAGAATCCCTTAAATTTACCAGAGACAAATTTTGACTTATCGTTGGCACGGGCTGATTATCTGGTTTGATTTCCTCTCTTTTGCAACTCAAAAAAATTACAAAAATAAACATTGCCGATAAAATAAGTATTTTTTTCATGATTTATAAAATTTAAGATTAATTAATTAATTAATTATTATTTAGTTATTTACTAAATCCCCAAAATAGTTTAGAGCTTTAATAAATAACTAAATATAACCTTAAATTTTAACCTTTTTAAAGAACTATTCTAGAAAAATATATAACATACAATCAAAAATTAGTCAATAAATACAC
>CAZPPI010000002.1:0-69247 GCA_964588435.1 uncultured Gammaproteobacteria bacterium
GCTGGGCCACACCCCGTTATATAAACTTTGTCTTTACTTCGTTAATCCAACCAATTAATCTAAAAAAACTTTTTACATTGTTAATTCTTATATGAATGGTTCCATTTTCTAATTTTCTTTTTTGTTTATTTAAGCTAGAAATACTTATTTTACTAAATGTTTTTATAAAATTTTCTTTGGGAATGCCAGTAATTTTGTGCCAGAAATTTTCTGCGTTTTCAGTATTGTTTTTATCATGAATCATGATTTGTACTTTCATTTCTGATTTTTTGACATTTAAAAATTTTATAAAAAATTTTATCATTATTTTAATCATATCTGAATCTGAATTTGCAAAATCAATGCTTTTCCATTTACTACCATAAGCGCCTTGTTTATAACCTTCCGCCCAGTATAGGGAAGTTCCTAGTAAAAATAAGGGATCTAAAAATAATTTTTTTGCTTCTTTTTCCCCCTGTTTACAGATTTCTTTGTGATTTATTTTAGCTAAAATGCTTTGGTACTTGTTTCTTGCTATTAATTTTGCAATAGAGCTTGATTTTAGTCGAGACTGAATCTTATTTTGTGCCTTTTTAGAAAGAGAAACGTCTTTTAACCAAGAGCTTAAAGTACTTTTTGGCACATCTAAAATATCACTTATCTGTTTATAAGAATTTCCACTTAATCTAAGTTTAATTGCTTGTTTTTTATCAGAACGCATAAACAAAAAATTGAACTAACGGTAACCGTATATAATTATATCACGGGTTCAGTTTTTTTGTCTACTTAATGTGCCCCGGGTCAGAATCGAACTGACGACACAAGGATTTTCCTTGGCTACTTAAGTTTCCTTAAGGTTTGGACTATATCATCTCCGCTTAATTTCTTAAGTACGGAGTCGGGCGCTCGCGGCGGGTTTATTGTTGGGCTCACCCGCTAGTCTCTACACCTTCCTTAATTATTTTATCCCAATTAAGGCTTGGCTCGGGATTGCCTTTCCATTATTAATAATGAAATAAGGTTTCCCCGAATTCACCCGATTTTCATTTCTATGTTACCATAGAACGGACCGAAAATCAGTCCTTTGCTCTACCACTGAGCTACCGAGGCATCAGGATACAAGACCCTGTATCGTTTTATTGTAATAAAACTTGTTGCGGGAGTCGGACTCGAACCGACGACCTCCAGGTTATGGGCCTGGCGAGCTGCCAACTGCTCTATCCCGCTATAAATGACCGCTATAGGCACGATCAGAGTGGGCAATGGAGGATTCGAACCTCCGACCTCAACATTATCAGTGTTGCGCTCTAACCAACTGAGCTAATTGCCCTTCTTGATAAACAAAAAGCTACCGGAAATCAAAACCCTGCGAAAACTATAACAAACAATAAATAAAAAAGCAAGAGAATTTTTATATTTCTGTTAAGAGAAGGAAAAGCTCGTTTTCAAGGGAAGATAAGCCTTTTTTATTAAGAAAATCAATGTTAATTAGACGATTAAAATAATTTTTTAGCTGGTCTTTTTCAAAATTACGCGCTTGGGCTAGAGCTTTTTTGACAACAAAGGGGTGGAGTTTTAAGTTCGTGGCAATTTTTGCGGAATCATTAATTGTTTCTGAGGCAACCTTAATTAACAATAGATTTCTTAAGTGATTTCTTAGAGTTGTTAAAATATGTTCATCACTTAAACCAGCTTGTCTCTGCTCTTCTAAGATAGAAAAAATTAATTTCTTATTTCTTGAGCCAATAGCATCTGATAGCGCAAAAATATTTTCATTAAAAATTTCCTGGACCGTGTCTTTAACATCATCTTCGCTAATTATATTTTTATCATTTAAAAAAGCAAGTTTTTTTAATTCTCGGCTTAAAGTCCAAAGATCGTTACTAAAATAAGAGATTAAAGTTTCAGCTGCACCTAAGCTAATCTCTTTATTATATTGTTTGAGTTCATTTTTAACAAAAAGTTTTAAGGCTTGGCCTTCAAGTTGTTTAAATTCTTGAGAATATTTTTGGGACTTTAGGAATTCATAAACTTTTTTCTTATCGCCTTTAAGAACCGAGCCTTCGCCTTTAGCCCCTCTTTTAGCTTGGGCTTTTTCTTCTTTAAAAACGGCAATAATGTTTTCAGCCTCAGAAATATTTTTTAACCAAGGTAAAAGCTCTTTAAATAAACTTTCTTTTTTATTTTTAAAAAGATCGTTAATTATTACTAATCTTTTTTCAGTAAATAAAGAGCCGGAATTAGTTTTAGCATTTAAATTTTTTAAATCAGTCGTCCCGCCGTCAATTATAACAAGACCGTCGCCATTTGGATCAAGATCACGACTAAATTTATTTTTTATTTTAGTTGTTGCTCGACTGATTCTAAAACTATCAGCTCCGTAAAAAAATATAATCATAATTAAAAATCATTTAAATTAGCGCTTTTAAATTCTTTTATTTTTTCGCCCAGAAATTTTTCCGCTAATTTTTTAAACAAACCATTTTTATCACTGGAATAAAAATCTCTACTTGGATTTTTAGTTTTTTCTAGCCCCAATTCCGGGTGGTTATTAAGATAAACTTTTAAACTTTGCGCCACTACTTCGCCCGGGTCGGGAACTAAAATGTTTTTTCCGCAAATTCTTTTGATATCTTTTAATAAAAAAGGGTAGTGAGTGCAGGCAAGAATTAATAATTTAATTTTGTTGGTTTTCAGTGGTCTTAAATATTTTTTTAAAATCATTTTTGTTTCTGGTTTTTTTGCCCAACCTTCCTCAATTAAGGGAACGAGTAGGGGGCTAGCGACCGCTTGAACTTTAATTTTTTCATCTAAATTTTTGATTTCATCGGTATAGGCTTGGGAGTTAACGGTTGATTTTGTTCCAATTAGACCAACAACATTTTTTTTACTCTCGGCTGCAAATTCTGCCAAAGGTCTAACAACGCCTAAAATTTTTCTATCAGGATAATTTTGGGTTAAATATTCCTGTTGTAATTTTCTAAGAGCTTGAGCCGAAGCGGTATTACAGGCAATAATAATTAAATTACAGCCTTGAGAGAATAAAAATTCTACTGCTTGGCGACTATATTCATAAATTACTTCCGTTGATTTTTCACCGTAAGGAACGCGAGCGTTATCACCTAAATAAAGATAATTATATTCCGGTAAAAATTTTAAAAAATTTTTTAAAACCGTTAAACCACCAAGACCGGAATCAAAAACGCCGATAATATTTTTTGTTTTGTTTTTTGTTGAGAATTTCATTTATTTAAGATTTTTGGCTCCTTCTTTAAATAAATTGCCTCGCTCTTTATAATTTTTAAACAGACCGAAGCTAGCACAAGCAGTTGATAAAAGTATAATATCGCCGGGTTTAGCTCTTTGATAAGCGTGGCTTATTGCCCCCTCCATGCTTTTAACTTTAATTATTTTTTGATTTGGAAAATTAATTTTCTTTAATTCAAGTTCAATTTTTTTACTGCCTTCGCCAGGGAAGAGAATTAAAAATTTAACTTTCTTTTTAATTGTTTTGGCTAAATTCTTAAAGTTAGCGCCCTTATCAGCTCCACCCGCTAGCTGAATTATCCCTGAGTTAAAAGATAAAAGGTCAAGCTCAGTACTTTCTGGAGTAGTCGAGAAACTATTGTTAAAAAATTTAATTTGATTTTTTTCTAACACTAATTCTAAACGATGTTCTAAATTTTTAAAATTAGCAACCGTCTTTTCGTAAATATTTTTTGATATTTTCAAAGCTTTCGTTACTTCAATGGCGGCGGCAATATTTTCTTGATTATAGTCGCCTTTAATTTTTGTTTTTAAGTTGCCGGTCTGGAAATAAATAATTTTTTTATTTGATTTTTTTGAACTTAAAAATTTTTCGTAAGTTTTAAATTTTTCTTTTAGCTTTTGATTAATAATTAATAATTTATTTTCCTTACCAAGAGCAATATTTAATTTGGCTTTAAAATAATCATTTAAAGATTTATGAAAATTTGGGTTATTTGGGTCAGCTGGAGCGAGATGCTCTTTAAATAAATTAGTAATAACAGAAATTTTTGGAGAAATTTTTAAATCTTCAAGTTGAAAGCTTGATAGTTCTAAAACGACGAAATCATTTGGTTTTATTTTTTCTAAAAAGTTTAAAGGCGAGAGACCAATATTACCTCCGAGCCAAGCTTTTGACTTAGTTTCTTTAGTTCTAACCTTTTTATTTAATTTTTTATTTTTTAAATAGTCAGAAATTATTTTGTGAATTAAAGTTGCAGTTGTCCCTTTGCCTTTAGTTCCGGTAACACCGATTATATTTTTAGTCGGACAAAGTCGGAAAAAAACATCTAAGGCGGAACTTAAATAAGATCCCTTTTTTAAAGCTTCTTGAACTCCAGGGCAGGCAATTGGCCAACCAGGAGAACGAAATAAAATATCAAATTCAAATAAGTTATGATTAAACTCTTTTTCAAGTTGGTAATTTATTTTTATTTTGGTATCTTTTTGAAATTTAGTTTCTATTTTTGCTAATAGTTCTTTCGGTCTTTTATCACAAATAGTAATTTCTTGACCCCTATTCTCTTTGAGTAAAAGTTTAAGCAAGGCTTGATTATCAAGACCAAGTCCGAGTAGGGCAATTTTTAAATTTTTAGTTTTTTTAGCAACCATTTTTTTTATTTCTTGTTTGATTATTTCAAGTCGCCCCAATTTTCCGCCACCCCACCTTCAACTTCAAGCGGAACTTTAAGTTTTAAAACTTCGGTCATTAGGTTTTTTATTTTTGGTAAATAATAATCTAGCTTAGTCTTTTTCACTTCAAAAATCAACTCATCGTGAACTTGGAGTAATAAACGAATATTTTCACTATCATTTTTAATTAAATCATAGATATTAATCATCGCCATTTTTATAATATCAGCCGCTCCTCCTTGAATCGGGGCATTAATTGCAATTCGCTCCGCCGCTTTTTTAATCATGGGAATGGAAGAATTTATTTCTGGCAAAGGACGTTTTCTACCAGAAATTGTAATGGTAAAACCTTTTTCTTGAGCTTCGGCAATTGACTTGTCCATCGCTTTTTTAATTCCTGGATAAGAGGCAAAATATTTAGCAATAAAATCTTTGGCTTGGTAATAGGGAATATTAGCTGCTTGCGCTAGTCCATGAGGCCCTTGTCCGTAAATTATACCGAAATTAGTTGCCTTGGCTTCTTGGCGCATCTTTTTTGTTACCTCATCAAGCTTAACATCATTAATCAAGGCTGCGGTCGATTTATGAATATCTTCTTTATTTAAAAAAGCACTTAGCATTTTTTTATCGCCTGATAAATGAGCGGCGAGCCTTAGTTCAATTTGCGAATAATCAAGTCCAAGCATCACATAATCTTTAGCGACAATAAAAGCTTGGCGAATAATTTTTCCTTCTTCGGTTCGGGCAGGAATATTTTGTAAATTTGGATCGGTTGAAGATAGACGACCGGTGGCAGTAATGGCTTGATTAAAATGACTATGAATTCTTCCGGTTTTTTTATCAACTAATTTCGGCAGGGGATTAATATAGGTTGTAATTAATTTATTAGTTTCTCGATAATCTCTTAACTTAGAAATAATTGGGTGGGCTTCAAGTAATTTTTCTAATTCATCATCAGCGGTAGAGAAACCAGTTTTACCTTTCTTTATGCCGACGCTAGATATCTTTAATTTTTCAAATAAAACTTCCTTTAGTTGTTTAGTCGAATTTATATTAAAATTTTCGCCAGCTAGTTGGTGAATTTCTTTTTCTAGTTTTTTTATTTTCAAATCTAATTTTTTACCCAAAGATTTAATTGGTTTTTCATCAAATAAAACTCCGACGTTTTCCATCTCCCCCAAGACCTCAATTAAAGGTAATTCTATTTTATTAAAAACTTCCAATAAGTTTTCTTCTTCAAGTCTTTTATTTAAAACTTTCTTTAGTTGAAAAATAATATCAGTTTCTCGGCCAATTTGTTCGGAAATTTTTTGAATATCAGGTCCATCAAGTTCTAAACTTAATTGTGTGCTTTTCTGTTCACTTCTAGTTTCTATTTTTTCATCAAGCCCTAGCTCTTTAAAAGCTAAAGAGCTAATTTCATGATTCCTGGTATTAGGATTTAAAAGATAAGAAGCTAGCATTGTATCAAAATAAAGACCACTTAACTTGATGCCTAGAGTTTTACAAAATAAGTATTCAGTTTTTAAATCATGACCAATTTTTTTAATTTTTTCGTCTTCAAGAATTTTTTTGAGTTCGTTTATTTCTTCTGTTTTTATAAAAAAAGCCTCACCTTCTTTTAGCGCCAAACTTAAACCTTGAACTGTTTGTTTTTCTCCGATCTTGGCACTAGCTATTTTTAGACTAAAAACTTTCGATTTTTCAATATTTTTTATTAAATCCAGGAGCTCGGTTTTCGTTTTTACTATTTTGTTAAGAGTTGCTTTTTTATTGACTTTAACAGAACTGTTAATTTTTTTATTGTTTTCAATTTCTTCGCTTGGTTTGAAATCGCCGTCCTTGTTAGTTAATAAATCTTTTAAGGTTTTTACCTTAACAAGTAGGGATCTAAATTCAAATTCACTAAAGAGTTCAAAAACTTTTTCAGTTTTAAAAGTATTGAAGCGAGTTGTTTCTAAATTAAATTTTATTGGCGCTGATTGATTAATGGTTGCTAGTTCACGGCTCATAAAGGCCTTGTCTTTATCAGTCTCTAGAAGTTCAATCGTTCTCTCTTTTAAACCACTTTCTTTTTTTTCAAGCGCCTGATAAATTCCTTCGAGATTTTCAAACTTCAACAAGAGTTCAGTTGCGCTTTTTTCACCAACGCCTCTTACTCCAGGAATATTATCACTTGGATCGCCGCGCAAAGCTTTATAATCAATTATTTTATCCGCTCCGAAACCGTAGCGTTCTTTTATTTTTTCTTCATCATATAAAATACTGTCGGATAGTCCGCGACTCATAGTGTAGACTTTGGTATCTTTATTAACTAATTGAAGTGTATCTAAATCTCCAGTGATAATTATTTTTTCCAAATTAGAATTTTCTGTTAGTTTGCAAATTGTTCCAATTAAGTCGTCTGCTTCAAAACCGCTGAGTTCAAAAACAGGAATGTCAAAGGCTTGAGCGAGACGTTTAATCAATGGAATTTGCTCATATAATTCATTTGGTGCTTTAACTCTGGTCGCCTTATATTCGCTATAGGCCTCATGTCTAAAGGTTGGTCCTTTTTTGTCGAGAGTCAAAACAACATAATCAGGTCTAAATTCAGTTAAAGCTTTTAACATAAAAGAAGAAAAGCCATAAACGGCATTAACCAAAAGACCTCCTTTAGTCCTTAAAGTAGGTGGAATTGCGTGGAAACTTCTATGAATTAAGGCGTTTCCATCGATTATTATGAGTTTTTTCTTGTTTTTAGACATACCTTAATTATATATAGAAAAGCCTAGTTTGGCAAAGTAAAAAAGGCCCCCTGAAATATAGGCCTTTTAGCTTACGATTTTTTAGAATGTCGTTTTTTTTGTTTCAACTGATTTTTTTTCCATACGCATTAGTTTTTGATTTTTAAACAAAAATCACCCAAATAAATTTGGGTGATTGTTTGTTAGTGGACCCCAAGGGATTCGAACCCTTGACCCCCTGCTTGCAAAGCAGGTGCTCTAACCAGCTGAGCTAGGGGCCCAAAAATAATTTGAGCACGCGCCTTCTCACTGTTAAAAATATTAAATTAAGTCTAAGATAAAGTCAAGTTTATAATTAATTATATTTTAATAATGGTCCTAAAAGCCAGCTCATGAAATTATTACCGCTTCCAGTAATAAAAATTATTCCTAAAAATAAAAAAACAAAACCAATTAATTTATAGCCGAGTCTTGAGCCACCAGATGATCCGAACTTGTCTTCAAACCAATTGATACTACCAAAATTATTTAAAAACCATTCGGTCTTGACTGCTAGTAATGCTCCGATGCCTAACATTACTAACCCTAATGCTATATTCATATTTTTTAAATATTATTTAAGATAATTTTATTTTATATAATTTAAAGGATTATATCTAGTCCCATTAATTACAACTTCAAAGTGAAGATGCGGTCCAGTTGAACGACCAGTTGAGCCCATGGTTCCTATATTTTCACCTTTTTCTACGCTATCACCAACTTTAACATATAAAACTGATAAATGACCATATCTAGTTTTTTTACCGTCACCGTGATTTATTAAAATCGTATTGCCATAACCACCATTCCAGCCAGTTGCAGCAATCTCAATTTTACCTGCTTCAGCGGCATAGATTGCAGTACCAGTTTTATTTCCAATATCAAGCCCATTATGAGCCCAGGAGAAATATTGAGTAATTCTTTTACCCTCAGTTGGCCAAACCATATCATCACCACTAGCCTGAACAACCGGAGCTTTAACTAAATCTTTAATTACAGAGACCCCGGTATAAGATGAGGCGGCTGAGGTTCTTGAGACGACAGTTACTATCTTAGTTGCCCCTGGTAAAATTAATTTTTGTCCAATTTTTAAAGAAGCATCAACTGCGATGTTATTATGGGTTGCAATATCTTCATTTTCAATTTTATAAGTATTGGCAATTTTTGATAAGTTGTCACCGGATTTAACACTATAAAGTAAACCACTAAAAGGTAAAATGCTTAAAGTATCTCCGGGGTGAATTAAACTATAATTTCCAAGGTTGTTTGCCCATAAAATAGTATTAACTGAAATTCCAAAGCGGCTAGCAATTGAAGAAACAGTATCACCTAATTGTACAACGTAATCAATTATTTCGGTTCTAACTTGAGTGCTAGTATTATCAATTTTGTTGCTGAAATTTTGTGGTTTTAAAATTAAATCACTTGATTCGTTAAGAGTTAATAATGAGGACTGAGTTTCGTTAGCATTTTCTGTTTTAAATATTTCGTCTTTATTAACGATACTTTCTTCTTCCTCTAATTTTTGTTTGGCGTCGGCTAAAATAGCAGGGTTTAATAATTCCTTTACTAAAACCTCTTCTATATTAGTATCAAAGTCAGAAAGAATTAAAGCTGCGGCAGTAGTTTTTGAAAGTTTAGCATTAGCTTCTTTTATTCCTTGATTAGGGAGAAAATTTGAAGCTGTTAAGATAAATAAAAAAATTAAAATAGCGCTGCCAGTCATTTCTTTTGATAAAATTTTTTTTAAAGGCATGCCAGCCAATTCATTTTTTTTAAAACGAAAAATTTTAAAATAGATTGCGATTAATAAATCGTAAAATAAAACGCGAATGAGCAAGCGAAAAAATATAAGTATTACTCTTATTATTGCTGAGATTATTTTAGCAAAAAAACGAACGATTTTTATTATCGTTAGGGCTGTTTCTATAAAAAATTTTTTTATTTTTAGGTTTAATTTCTGTTTGATATGTTTTTCCCTTTTAAATAATTTTTAATCCACTATTACAGAGAAAGGCTTTTCTGATTTATAAGCCTTAGCGCCATTAGCACAATAATTCTTTATATTATTTTTAAAATAAGGTGGTTTAGTTGCCTGGATTTTACCAATAATAAAGTAGCTAAGTGCCATAATTAAAGCAGCTCCATTTTCTGGTTTTATTTTTATTTCCCAGCGTTGTTTTTTTTCACCAAAAAATTTATTTTCACCAAAGCTAATTATTAATTCTTTTTCCCAGGGAATAACAAATTTAGCATGGCGAGCTTCACCTTGGCTAAAGGCCCTAATTGATAGACGAGGACCAAAAAGTTCGTGTTTTTTTATCTCTAACATGGGAGCAATGTCGGTAAACTCATCAGGTAGGATGAAACTATAGGCTTTATAATTAACAAAATCTTTAGGAAAAGGCAAGTTTTTTAGTGTTGCTAGAATTTTCTTAGGTTCCGCATTTTCTGCACCCAAAATCATTCCTAAGTAAGTTGAAACATTATAAGTATAAGGTTCTCTTAATTTCTTGAAAATAAAAACCTTGTCGGCTATTTTAGTAGCACTTGAATTAGGAGCACAACTAAAAAGTATGGTTTTTAAACCAAGCTTTTTAGCCAACTCTATTTCCCAGATAGAATCTTTTTCGCCAGAAGCAGAGATAATTAAAGCTTCTTTTATAAATTTTTTAGAAATTAGAGCTTGATATTCTTTGAGGATCCTCTTAAAATTACTTTCATTTGCAAAAATAGCCGCTTGATTTCTAAAAATAACTCGACCAGCATTATAAGCATTGCCACTGCCGACAATTATTGGCATGGCCTCAAAGAGCTTATCTGGAAAGCCAGGTTTTTCTTTAGTAAAAAAATTTAAAGCCGCTAAAACACTTTCATCTAAATTTTGAAGTTTTTCTTGTTTGGGTTTAGACTTGTTTATGAATTTTTCCATATTATTATACAATAAAACTATAATCGCTAAATTAGCGATATTTAAATATAGTTTAGCATATATTTTATTATAATTCATCTTGATTTTTATTTCAATTTAGGTTATAATTAAAATTACAAAAACTCCAAACTTAAATGAAAAAAATCTTGGAGTTTATTTTGTTGTTTTTTTAATGTAATATTTTTAAATATGTCGGGACATTCAAAATGGGCGACTACGTATCGCCAAAAGGCTATAATTGATGCTAAAAAAGGAGCAATTTTTACTAAATTTGCTAATTTAATAACTATTTCCGCTAAAAAGGGCGGTGATCCTGAGGTCAATCCCGCTTTAAGAGCGGCAATTGATAGGGCTAAGAGCCTTAGTATGCCTAAAGATAATATTGAACGTGCGATAAAGCGGGGAACAGGAGAGTTGGCTGGTGATCAAATCGAAGAATTATATTACGAAGGTTTAATTCCACCTAATATTCAAATTATTGTTAAGTGTGTTACTGATAATAAGAATCGAAGTGGAGCAAGTGTTCGTCATATTTTTACTAAAAATGGTGGAGCTTTTGGGGCTGTTTTATGGAATTTTGAACAAAAAGGAGTTATTCAAATAGATGCAGAAGATTTTAAAGTAAGCGGTCTTAATCTTGAAAAATTAGAACTTGAATTGATTGATGTTGGTATTATTGACTTTATTAGAGAAGATAGGGGTTTTGTAATTCAAACTGAGCTTGGTGATTTACAAAAGATAAAGGAACTACTCGAAACTAAAAACTTGAAAATTGAGTCAGCTGAAATTGAATATGTTGCTAAAGAGCAAATAGCCATTAATAAGGAAACAACAGAAAAGCTTGATAAAATTTTTTCTGAATTAGAAGATAATGAAGATGTAAGTGATTACTATACTAATGTAAGTTAAGATAATTTATGGTTAGAATAATTTTAGGACTTGATCCCGGGATTGCTGATACTGGTTATGGGATAATAAGTTGTGAAAAAGGTAAGCTTTCTTGCTTAGCTTATGGTTCAATTAAGACGGAAATTAAAAAAGATTTATCTGAACGCTTGGAGATATTAGATTTTGAACTTAAAAAGTTAATTAAAAAATATCAACCAGAGCTTGTTGCCGTTGAACAGTTATTTTTTAATAAAAATGTTAAAACTGCCTTGATTGTTGGTCAGGCAAGAGGAGTTTTACTTTTAAGAATTAAAAAAAGTGGACTTAGAATGTTAGAATTTACTCCAGGACAAGTAAAACAGGCGGTAGCTACTTATGGTCGCGCTTCTAAAGTTCAAGTGCAAAAAATGGTAAAAATAATTTTAGGTTTAAAGAGTCTACCTCAACCAGATGATGCTGCCGATGCTTTAGCAATTGCTATTTGCTCTTCGAGCTTTAAATAAATTTATGGCAAAAAAATTGAAAATTGTCCATATTGTCTCAGAGGTCGCACCTTTTTCTAAGACTGGTGGTCTTGGTGATGTATCAAGAAGTTTACCTAAGGCACTTAGACGTTTGGGTCAGGAAGTTATGATTATTACCCCACTTTATGGCAAAATAATTGATAAAAAAACTTACAAACTTAAAATGCTTTTTAAGGGAGTTGATTTAAAAATTAATAGTCAAGAAAGTGTTAAGGTTAATTATTGGCGTGGATATTTAATGGACGATTTGCCTGTTTATTTTGTTGAGTGTTCAAAGTTTTTTTCTAAATATAAAAAACTTTATGGCTCAAAAAATGAGAATGCAAAATTTTTAGTTTTTTCCGTTGCTGCTTTGAAATTATTATCAATTTTAAAATTTTCTGCCGACATTATTCATTGTCATGATTGGCAAACAGGTCTTATTCCTTATTATTTGAAAACAGATTTTCGTTATTCTAAAACTTTAAAAAATGCTAAAAGCGTTTTTACTATTCATAATTTGATTTTCCAATTAGGACATAATTGGTGGGAAATACCTTTAGAAAAAAAAGATTATGGGAGGACAAGAGTTCCTCATCTTAGTGATCCTGGTTTAGAAAACATAAATTTTGCTAAACGAGCTATTCTTTCGGCTGATATTGTTAATACAGTTTCCGAGCAATATCGTTCAGAAATTATGACAAAAAAGTTTGGTCAAGATCTTCATCGAATTTTAAAAAATCGTGAAGCCAAACTTTTTGGAATTATTAATGGCATTGATTATAATACTTATAACCCAGAAAAGGATCCTGGGTTATATCGTCAATATTCTTTTTTAAATCATAAGGAAGCAAAACAAGATAATAAACTTTTCTTACAAAAAAAAGTTGGTTTACCGGAAAATATTAAAATACCAATTTTTTGTACTACTTCGCGGGTAACTTTTCAAAAAGGTTTTAATTTAATTTTGAAAATTTTGGAAAGTATTATCAAGCTTGATTTACAAATTATTTTTATGGGAGATGGTAACCAAGAATATATTAAGCCAATAAAAAAATTACAAAAAAAATATCCGAAAAATATTGTTTGGTTACCTTTTTGTCAAAAATGGGAAACCTTGCTTTATGCTGGTAGTGATTTTTTTCTTTTACCTTCTAATCATGAGCCTTGTGGAATTAACCAATTAATTGCTATGCGTTATGGTTGCATTCCGATTGTTCGAGAAATTGGTGGTCTTTATGATACGGTTGAAAATTATAATCCAACTACTAAGAAAGGGAATGGTTTTACTTTTAAAACTGAAGAGGCTAACACTTTCTTTACAGCGATTGTTAGAGCCTTAGAAAACTATAAGTATAAAAAATCTTTTGAAAAACTTGTTAAAACAGCGATGAAAGAATCAAATAGTTGGGAAATTCCCGCCAAGAAATATTTAGAACTTTATTATCAAGCACTTGAAGGTTAAATTTTTAATTAAAGTTTTATGATTTGGATAAATTTTTTACATCTTTACCAGCCAGCTAATACTGACAATTATCATCTTCAAGAATCGCTTGATAAAAGTTATTGGCGTTTAATTCGTTTGTTAGAAAATAACCCTGAGTTGCGAATGACTTTTAATGTAAGTGGTTGTTTGTTGGAGCGTCTAGAAAACATGGGTAAACTTGATTTTATTGAAGCTTTAAAAAAATTAAATAATAGTGGACGCTTAGAACTTGTTTCTTCGGCTGCTTATCACGGTTTTTTGCCACTCTTACCCGAGGAAGAAGTGAAAAAACAAATAGAGGAAAATGAAATAATTTTAAAGAGGTTTTTTGGTTCCAATTTTAAAGCTAAGGGATTTTTTTTACCAGAGATGTCTTACTCGCCAGCTTTAGCTAAAATTGTAAAAAGTTTTGGGTATGAGTGGATTATTTTGGATCAAATATCAGCTGTTTCTGAGCAAATTAATTCAGAACAAATTTTTATTGATGAGGCTAGCGGACTTAAAGTAATTTTTCGTCAACGCGAGTTTTCTCGAGCTTATCCACCAGATGAAATTTATAAATTGTTAACAGTTAATAAATCGGTAGTAGTTAGCGCGACTGATGCTGAACTTTATGGCTTAAGGCATGAGGACCCGACCGCTGAAATGGAGAAAGTCGCTGCTGATAAAAGAATTATTACTAAAACTGTTAGTGATTATATTGCTTCTTTTTCATTTGAAAATTTATTAACTATAAAATTAAGGGAGTCTTCTTGGGAAAGCGAGGAGGAAGACATTCTTCAAGGGAAACCTTTTATTCTTTGGCAAGATAAAAAAAACATTATTCATCGTGATCTTTGGCGCTTAGCTAATCTTTCCTTAGGTTTGGGTGAAAAATTTAAAGATGATAAAAATATTGAATGGCACCGTTGGCACTTAGTTAGAGGTCTAGCTAGTTGTACTTTTTGGTGGGCGAGCGCTAATGATTTTGCTTCCAGTTTTGGACCCTATGCTTGGAACCCTGATATTGTTGAGCGTGGTTTAAACGATTTATTGCGTTCAGTTAGAGCAATAGAAGATAAAAAAAGCTTAAGAGACAAATTAAAAGCTGAGGCTTTATGCCTTTGTATTAAAAAAAATTTATGGCGTCATCATTGGCTTAAGCATTGGCTTTGAAAATTTAGATTTAGTTTTAATAAAAAGAAAGGTTATTAAAGACAGATTATTTATGAATAAAATTTTGCAGTTGTTAGATGAGGATTTTGTCCGCCAATATTTTGATCGTGAGCTCTTAGCTCTTTATCCAGATTTTTTAAAAATTGTTTCGGTTAAAATAAAACCTTATAAAAAATTAATTTGGCAAACAACTTATCATGTCGTTGTCGCTTTTGAAGTTGAGTTTTTAACCAAGAAGAAGGACTTAGAGAGTGTTTTTTTAGTTTGTTCAGCTCATAGCGAGGAGCCAAGAGAAAATGTTTTTAAGGTTTTAACTTTTCTTCGACAACAGGGATTTGCTAATAACTGGATAGATATTCCTGCCCCTTTGTTTTTTTCTGAGGAGTTTAAGGGAGTGTTTTACACTGGTTTAAAAGGAGAAAATATTTTAAAGCAAGTGAGAATCGGTGGTGATATTGCTGCAGAAAAAATTGCTTTAGCGGGAAAACTATTTGCCGCTCTTCATTCTCTGCCTATTCAGGATGCTTCAAGGTTTAATTTGCAAAGGTCTAAGATTGCTAATGTTGTCCCAGGAGTTGAAGTAATATTGAGAGAAATGTCGCTACGTTATAAGGGCGTTTATGATGAGGATTTAAGAGAATTTTATGATCACTTTATTAATAAGGAAGCTGAATTTTTTAAATCTGAAGAAAACTTAACCTTAATTCATGGTGATGCTCATCTAGAAAACATTATTGATACTGGCGTAGGACGCTTAGGTATTATTGATTTTGCTGATCTTTGCCTTAGTGATTTTGCTAGAGATTTAGGAACCTTTTTACAACAATTAGAATATCGAGCTACCAGTGTTAAAACTGGTTTAAGAAATCCAGAAGAAAATGCTCGATTTAAAAAAATATTTTTAGATGAATATACTAAAGCTAGGGGTTTGAAATTGGATAAAAATTTAAAAGCTAGAATTAAACTTTATTATGATTGGACGATGTTAAGAACGGCAACTTATTTTTTTCTTAAAGCTGAAGTTGAGATTGAACGAGCTGAAGCTTTATTTACTAGAGTGCGAGCTAGTTTTAAAAAGAATGAGCCAATTATTTAAGATAATTTTTTTTGCCCTTGCGAAATTTGGTTAAGACCATTAAAATTAAAGATAGAGTCGAGATTTTTAAAAATTTTTGTTAATTTACTACTGTTTTATGTCTAGAAGGAAGAAAAAACAATCAGGCTTTGAAACTATTTCCATGCCATCTCTTGAACTTAGTGATAAGGCAAGAAAAAGTGTTTTTATTGTTATTTTAGCAGTGTTTGGTCTTATTAGCTTGTTAGGACTTTTTAATTTATCTGGTCATTTTGGTGGTTTTGTTGCTAAATATTTAGGGCTTATTTTTGGATTTGGAAAGTGGCTAGTACCTTTAATTTTTCTTTATTGGGCTTTAGTTGTGGCTGATAAAATTGGTCATTATTTAAAATTCTCTAATTATTTAGGTTTATTTTTGCTATTTGTTTCCTATCAAAGTCTTTTTCATTTTTTTATTACTCAAGAAGCCTGGGAAGCTTCAGCTTTGGCTGGACGAGGAGGTGGTTATATTGGTTTATATTTAAGCCAAGCAACTAATTATGTTTTTGGTGTTTATGGTGGGGTTATAGTTCTTTTTGCTTTATTTTTAATTGCTTTAGTTTTAGCTTTTAATACTTCTTTAACAAAAATAATTGGTCGTGAATCTTTTTTGGCTAAAGTTTTTCTTCCTTTGTTTTTATTTTTTCAAGCACTTTTTTCTGGAAAAAATAAAATTGAGTCTGAAGAAGGGGAAAATGAAAATAAAGAGAGACTTAATGAATCTCAAGAATTTATTGATAATGCTCGAGAAGAAATTTTAAGTTCTTGGGCAAAAAAAGACATAAATTATTTAAGTGCTGAGGAAGAGAATTCTGGAGAAGATATTAATCCAGCTGCCTTGCATAAAGATGACTTAAAGGTTCAGGAAAAAATAGTTTGGCCGAAAAAGAGAATTAAGATTGATTTGCCTTTGGAGTTATTAAATAATAAATTTTCCAAAGCAATTGGTGGGGATATTGATGTTAATGCTGAAAAGATTAAAAAAACTTTAGAGAAGTTTGGCATTGGGGTTGAGATGGGAGAAACGAAGGTTGGTCCAACGGTAACTCAATATACTTTTCGTCCAGCTGAGGGAGTTAAGCTTTCAAGAATAACAACTTTAAATAATGATCTTTCCTTATCTTTAGCGGCTCACCCAATTAGAATAGAGGCACCAATTCCAGGAAAATCTTTGGTTGGGGTTGAAGTTCCTAATAAAGCTAAGGCAATTGTTGGTCTTAGAGAAATTTTGGAAGATGATAACTTTAAAAAACGAAAAAATAATTTGATGATTTCTCTTGGTAAAGATGTTGCTGGTATGGCTTGGCTTTATGATTTAACAAAAATGCCCCACTTATTAGTTGCTGGAGCAACTAATTCCGGTAAGTCAGTTTGTTTAAACGCAATCATTGTTTCTTTACTTTATCAAAATAATCCGGATGATGTGCGCTTTATTATGGTTGATCCAAAACGAGTAGAGCTCCCAACGTATAATGGAATTCCTCATCTTCTAACCCCAGTTATTACTGATGTTAATAAAACTATTAATGCTTTGAAATGGTGTTTAAATGAGATGGATAGACGTTATGATTTATTAAATAAAGCTAATAAAAGAAATATTCAATCTTATAATACGACGACTAAAGAAAAACTGCCTTATATAATATTTATTATTGATGAGTTAGCCGACTTTATGATGACTAGCGGTAAAGAGATGGAGGCGGCGATTATTCGTTTAGCGCAAATGTCTCGAGCAATTGGAATTCATCTTATTTTAGCAACTCAAAGACCAAGCGTTGATGTTATTACTGGTTTGATTAAAGCTAATATTCCAACTCGTATTGCTTTTTCTGTAGCTTCTTTAGTTGATTCTAAGACAATTTTAGATTCATCGGGGGCAGAAAAACTTTTAGGTCAGGGGGATATGTTATTTTCTGCAGCTGAGTTTGCTAAACCAAAAAGAATTCAAGGAGCTTATTTGAGTGATGAGGAAATTAATGATGTTGTTAATTATATTAAAGAAAAAAGTGGTGCAGCTGATTATCTTGAAGGCGTTACTGATAGGCAGAAGGTTAATGGTAATGCTGGAGTTGGTTTAGATGGGACTCATGGCGATGAAGACGAATTATTTGAAGAAGCTAAGGAAATAATTATTAAAGCGGGAAAGGCTTCAACTTCAATGTTGCAAAGGCGGCTTTCTATTGGCTATGGTCGAGCAGCTAAAATTTTAGATATGCTTGAGGAAAATGGTATTATTGGCGCTTCTAATGGCTCGAAACCAAGGGAAGTTTTAATTAGTAGTGGGGAATATAATTCGGAAAAAGATTCTTTAAGTGGCATACCAATTCATAATCGGGATAGTTTTAGAGCACCAGAAAGTTATTTTTCTTCAAGTCATGATGATGAAGATGATGAAGATGAAGATGGTAGTGATGATGGTATTTTGGTTTTTACTGATGATAGGGGAAATAAGGAAGATGTGGAAATCGAAACGATAGAAGACGAAGATAATTTGAATAAAAATAGTGAATTTTTATTAGATGAAGAAGAGATCAAAGAAATAGTTAACGATGAAGATGAAATTTTAGAAGATATTAGAAACAAAGAAGAGAAAAAACAAGAATCAAATAATTCTACCGACGTAAAACCTTTGCCTTTCGAGGAAGATGATGAGATGTTTTTTTCTCGTTAATTATTTATTTTCAATTTTTTAAAGATAATTAGTATAAATTAATAATTTTAAATTTATGAATAATTTTGAAAATCCACAAGACATTATTAATAAAGAAACTTTGGTTGATGCTGAAAAGTTAGCGCCGATTGAAAATATCAAAATTGTACAAGAACAGTTGGATGAGATAAAAGATAACCTTGAAAAATTAAAAGTTTTTCAAAAAGAAGTATCTGATGAAATTGATAAACATATTGATAGTTTATCCGATGCTATTAAAAGTCAGGAGCACTATCAAATAGAGTTAAAGTTGCATGAATTACAAACTGAGTTAACTTTAATTAGTTTAAAAATTAAAGAAAAGGTTGAGCAATTACAACTTATACTTTTATCAATGAATAAAATTAAAGATTTAAATCAGGTATCGGTGCAAAATTAAATTTAAAATGCTCAACTTACTTAAAAAATTAATTCCTCAAAAAATTTTTAAAATTATAAGTCCGGCTTATCATTTTATTTTGAGTTTTTTTGCTGCTTTTATTTATGGTTTTCCTAGCCATCGATTAATTGTTATTGGTGTTACTGGAACAGCTGGTAAAACTTCAACCGCTTATTTAATTACGAGGATGTTGACTGACGCTGGTTATAAAACTGGAATGACATCAACTACTATTTTTTCTGATGGAGAAAAGGAATGGCTTAATGATAAAAAAATGACAATGCCGGGGCGTTTTTTTATTCAAAAACTTTTAAAGAAAATGTTAAAAAACGCTTGTGTTTATGCTATTATTGAAACAACTTCAGAGGGAATTAAACAATTTCGCCATCGTTTTATTAATTATGATACAGTTTTATTTACTGGTCTTTATCCAGAGCATATCGAGTCTCATGGTAGCTTTGAAAAATATAAAAAAGAGAAGGGAAAATTATTTGCTCATTTAAAAAGATGCGGGGTTAAACATTTAGATGAAAATAAGAGGATTGTAAAACCAGGGAGTCAGTTAAAAAAATTAGATTTTAAACGGCTTGATAAAACTGTAATTATTAATGGTGATGACGCTGAAGCTGAATATTTTTTGAATTTTTGGTCAGAGGCAAAGATTATTTGTTCATTTCAGTCTGAAGATTTTTTAGTTGATTTAAAGACTAAGATAAAACCAGAGAACTTAAGCAATGATTTAACTTTTGTTCTTGGTCGTGATGTTGTGGGAACTGCTCAGGGAACTAGTTTTATTATTAATGATGAAAAGATAAATTTAAAATTGCTTGGTGATTTTAATGCTAAAAACGCAATTAATGCTTATGCTGTTGGCTTAAATCAAGGTCTTGCTAAAAATCAAATTAAAGTTGGGCTTGAAAGTGTTAGAGCTTTAGCGGGTAAACTTGAAATAGTAGAGCTCGGTCAAAATTTTAAGGTGATTGTTGATTATTCTTTTGAGCCTAAAGCCCTAGAAAATCTTTATAAAATTATTGATTTAATTCCGCACAATAAATTAATTCATCTTTTAGGTTCAACTGGGGGTGGGCGCGATAAAGCTCGCCGTCCTATTTTAGGAGCTTTAGCAGCTAAGAGGGCTGACATAATAGTTGTTAGTAATGAGGATCCTTATGACGAAGATCCAGCAACTATTATCAATGAAGTTGCTCGTGGCGCGGAGCTTGAGGGTAAAGAATTAGGTAGGAACTTATTTAAAGTTCTAGATCGTCGCGAGGGCATAAAAAAATCACTAGAATTAGCAGAAAAAGATGATTTAGTTCTTTTTACTGGTAAGGGAGCGGAACAATTTATTTGTCTAGAGAAGGGTAAGAAAATCCCCTGGAATGAAACTGAGATTGTTAAAGAATTGGTTGTGGAAAAGATGTGTATTGACAAAAAATAAAAAATATAATAATATAAGTTTATCTTAACACTTTTTTAGCTTTTAAAAAAAGTGATTTATCAAAAAAATAGTTAACTTAATAAAGTGAAACTCGAGCCATGTTTGGGGTGGGGTTTTTTGTGTTGAGTAATTTTTTTTATTTTCTAATTAAACACATATTATGTCCAATATTATGTCCAAGAGGAAATCATTTTCTGACTCTTTGTCAACTGTGCCAATGCCTGATTTGATTGAAATTCAAACTGATTCTTATAAATGGTTTCTAAAAGAAGGTTTAGCTGAACTTTTTGATGAAATAAATCCAGTGACTGATTTTATTGGTCGTGATTTAGAATTATATTTTGATGACTACTATTTTGATGAACCAAAATTTTCTGAAATTGAAAGTCGTGATAAAAATATTACTTATGAAGCACCTCTTCGTATTAAGGCAAGGTTATTAAATAAAAAAACCGGTAAAGCGATTAATCAGGAAATTTTTTTAGGTGATTTTCCTTTAATGACTGGTAATGGAACTTTTATTATTAATGGGATTGAAAGAGTTATTGTTTCTCAACTTATCCGCTCGGCTGGAGTTATGTTTACCTCTGAATTCATTAAAGGAAAGAAAACTTATGGGGCGAAGATTATCCCTAATCGAGGAGCTTGGTTAGAGATTGAAACTGATGCTAATAAAGTTCTTTGGGTTAGAATTGATCGCAAAAGAAAGGTTGCTGCCACCTCTTTGTTAAGAGCTTTTGGTTATTCAAGTGATGAAGAAATTAAAAAATTATTTGTTGATGTTGATTTAGTTAAAAATGAAGAAGAGCCAACCTTTATTGATGCGACAATTGAAAAAGATGCGGCTAAAGATGAGGCTGAAGGTTTACAGGAAGTTTATCGTCGTATTCGTCCAGGAGATTTAGCTTCAGCTGAAAATGCTAAGCAACTTATTTATTCAATGTTTTTTCGTTTTGATCGTTATGACTTCGGGCGCGTTGGTCGTTATAAATTAAATCGTCGTTTTGGCTTAGATTTATCAGCCACAAAAAAAGAAAACAGAATTTTACGTCGTGAAGACTTAACTTTAATTTTAAAGGAAGTAATTAGATTAAATATTACTAAAGAACCAGAAGATGATATCGATCACCTTGGTAATCGTCGTATCAGGGCGATTGGCGGTTTAATTCAAAATCGTTTCCGGGTTGGGCTAGCTCGAATGGAAAGAATTATTAAAGATAGGATGTCAACTTCTGATGTTTCTTCTTTAACTCCTTCAAAATTAGTTAATGCTCGTCCAGTTATTGGAGTTGTTCGTGAATTTTTTATGTCCTCCCAATTGTCTCAATTCATGGATCAAACTAATCCTTTAGCAGAACTTGAACATAAGCGCCGTTTATCAGCTATGGGACCTGGTGGTTTAACTAGAGAAAGAGCTGGTTTTGATGTTCGTGATGTACATACTACTCACTATGGACGTATCTGTCCGATTGCTACTCCAGAAGGTCCAAATATTGGTTTAGTTGGTCACTTGGCGAGTTATGCTCGTTTAAATGTTTATGGTTTTTTAGAAGCTCCATATAAAAAAGTTATTCATGATAAAAAGGGTGCTTATGTTACTGATGAGATTGTTTATCTTGATGCTTTTGAAGAAGAAAAATATATTACAGCTGATGCTACTATTCCGACCGACAAGAATGGAAGATTTTTGGTAACAAAATTTGAGGTCAGAAAAAACGGTGAACCGGGAATGGAAGATGTTAATAAAATTGATTTTGTCGGCGTCGCTGCTAATCAGATTATTTCTATTGCCACCTCTTTAGTCCCTTTCATGGAACATAACGATGGTCAAAGATCTTTGATGGGAACAAACATGCAACGTCAAGCCGTTCCTCTATTGAAAACTGAGGCCCCAATTGTTGGTACTGGGGTTGAAGCCCGAGCGGCGATAGACAGTGGCCACGTTGTTATTGCTTCTGAAGATGGGGAAATTACGGCCGTTGATGGAGCTTCGATTGAATTAACTAATAAAAAAGGAGAAAAACAGCTTTATACTTTGAATAAATTTTTACGATCTAATTACTCAACCTGTCTAAATCAGCATCCGATTGTTAGTGTTGGCGATAAGGTTAAAAAGGGTGATGTTATTTCCGATGGTCCAGCAATTGATAATGGTGAATTGTCTTTAGGAAAAAATATTCTTGTTGCCTTTATGACCTGGGAAGGCTTTAATTATGAAGATGCGGTTGTTATTTCTGAGAGGATGGTTAAAGATGATGTTTATTCTTCAATCCATATTGAAAATTATGTAATTGATGTTCGTGATACCAAGCTTGGTCCAGAAGTTATTACTAATGATATTCCTAATATTTCTGAAGAGAAATTGAAAAATCTTGATGAGGATGGAATTATTAGAATCGGTGCTAAAGTTTCAAGCGGTGATATCTTGGTTGGTAAAATTACACCAAAAGGAGAAACAACTTTATCAGCTGAAGAAAAATTATTAAGAGCAATTTTTGGTGATAAAGCTAAGGATGTTCGTGACTCCTCTTTATACTTAGAGCATGGTGAACATGGGAAAGTTGTTGATATTAAAGTTTTCTCTCGTGAAGAGGGTGATAAATTATCGGCTGGTGTTTTGCAATCAATTAGAGTTTCCGTTGCTAATTTAAGAAAAATTCAAGTTGGTGATAAAATGTCTGGTCGTCATGGAAATAAGGGGGTTATCTCTCGGGTTGTACCAATTGAAGATATGCCTTTTATGGCTGATGGTACTCCGATTGATGTAATTTTATCTCCACTTGGTATTATTTCTCGTATGAATTTGGGTCAGTTGCTTGAAACTCATCTTGGTTTTGCTGCTAAGAAGAATGGTTATAAAGTTATGACACCAGCTTTAAATGGTATTAAAGAACAGGATATTAGAGATGAACTTAGAAAAGCTGGCTTACCTGAGGATGGAAAAATTACACTTTTTGATGGAAAGAGTGGTGAAGCTTATGATCATAAAATCACTGTTGGTTATAAATATATGCTTAAACTTAATCATATGATTGAGGATAAGATTCACCAACGTTCAATTGGTCCCTACTCATTAATTACCCAACAACCTTTAGGAGGAAAAGCTCAATCAGGTGGTCAAAGATTTGGAGAAATGGAAGTTTGGGCGCTTGAGGGTTATGGGGCTGCTCATACTTTACAGGAAATGTTAACAATTAAATCTGATGATGTCCCAGGACGAAGTAAAGCCTATGAAGCAATTATTAAAGGCGAGGAAATTGAGAAGTTAAATGTTCCTGAATCTTTTAATGTTTTAATTCGTGAGCTTAAAGGTTTGGGTCTTAATGTTGATCTTCTTGGTGGTGACGGGCAAATTGCTTCCGAGGTTTTGACCGAACTTGATAGTGATTTTCAAGAAAAAGAAAAGACGGAATATAAAGATTTAAAAGAAGTTGCTTCTGAAGAGGCGGCTTTAGTTATTGCTGATGAGGGTGTCTTTGAAGATGAGCTTGGGGAAAATGAAGAACCGATTGTTGAGGATGAGAATGTAGCGGAAGAGTTAGAATAAAATATTTTTCATAAATTAAGATCATAATATATGCTAAATCCGATAAAAACCAGTGATTTTGAGGCAATTAAACTCAAACTGGCTAGCCCTGAAGACATTTTGTCTTGGTCGCACGGTGAAATCATTCGTCCAGAAACGATAAATTATCGCACCCAAAAACCAGAAAAGGATGGCTTGTTTTGTGAAAAAATATTTGGACCAACTAAGGACTGGGAATGTGCTTGTGGTAAATATAAAAAAATTCGTTATAAAGGAATTGTTTGTGATAAATGTGGAGTTGAGGTAACAAGGAGCGTTGTTCGTCGCGAACGTTTGGGCCACATTACCTTACAAATTCCAGCAACTCATATTTGGTTTTTAAGAGGTTTGTCTTCGAAGATTGGTTTGCTTTTAAATATTGGCGTTCAATCTTTAGAAAAGGTTATTTATTATGCTAGTTTTATTGTTACTGATGTTGACGAGAGCTTAAAAGAGGCAACAATCGAACAAATTAAATCTGAATATAAAGCTAAGATTAAAAGTATTGAGAATGATTTTAAAAACCGTTTAAAGAGTTTAATTGAAGGTGATGAAAAAAATGTTGGACTTGATGAAAAGGCTTTATTAATTGAAAAAGAAGAGAAACTTGCTAGCTTAGAAGAAGATTTTATTCAAGTGCAAAAAGATTTAAAAGATTTGCGTCCACTTTTAATTTTATCAGAAAGTGATTACCAGAGTTTAAGCATGAAATTTGGTCATATCTTTGAAGCTTCTATTGGAGCGGAAGCGATTAGAGGCTTATTGGCTAAAATTGATTTGAAATCAAGTATTGATAAATTAGAAGAAAAATTAAAAGAAGCAAATGAAGTTAAAAAAGAAAAATTAGTTAAACGATTAAAATTACTTAAGAGTTTTTATAATAATAATATTCGTCCAGAGTGGATGATTATGACAATTGTTCCGGTTATTCCACCCGATTTAAGACCAATGGTTGCTCTTGATGGTGGTCGTTTTGCTGCTTCTGATTTAAATGATTTATATCGTCGTATTATTAATCGTAATAATCGTTTAAAACAATTAATCGAACTTAATGCGCCGGAAGTTATTTGTCGTAATGAAAAAAGAATGCTTCAAGAAGCGGTTGATGCTTTAATTGATAATAGCGCTCGGCACACTAAAACGGTCGTTGCTTCAACTGGACAAAAAAGACAATTAAAATCTTTGGCTGATACTTTAAAGGGTAAGCAGGGTCGTTTCCGTCAAAACTTGTTAGGTAAGCGAGTTGATTATTCCGGTCGTTCGGTAATTGTTGTTAATCCAAAATTAAATTTAGATCAATGTGGTTTACCAAAAATTATGGCCCTAGAATTGTTTAAACCTTTTATTATTTCTCAATTAATTAAACGCGAGATTGTTCATAACGTTCGTAGTGCTTCTCGTTATATTGAGGCAGGACATGATGATGTTTTTGATATTTTAGAAGAGGTTGTTCGTGAAGCTTTTGTTTTATTAAATCGCGCTCCGACTTTACATCGTTTGGGTATTCAGGCTTTTAGACCAGTTTTAATTGAGGGTAAGGCGATCCAGATTCATCCTCTTGTTTGTACTGCTTTTAATGCTGACTTCGATGGTGATCAGATGGCTGTTCATGTTCCTTTAACTAAGGAGGCAAGAGCTGAAGCTAGAGATTTAATGCTTTCAAGTCATAATCTACTAAAGCCAGCCACTGGTGAACCGATTGTTGCTCCGGGACAAGATATTGTTTGGGGTATTTATTATATTACTTTTGTCGAAGATAATTACGCCACTAAAATTAAAGAGAAAGCTAAACATTTTTATGATTTTGAAGAAGCAAAGTTAGCTTATGACAATAATAAAATTGATTTACATGAAGCAATTTTTGTTAAGGTGAATGATGAATTAATGAAAACAACTATTGGTCGCTTAATCTTTAATGAATTATTGCCAGAAAAATTAAGATTTATTAATGAGGTTGTTGGTAAGGGAAAAATTAGAGATTTAATTCGTGAATGTTTACGTGTTTATGGTGAAGAAGAAACGGTTAGATTTATTGATGGCTTAAAAAAGAGTAGTCTTAAATATATTACTAAATCTGGTTTGTCTTGGGGCTTTGGTGATTTACCGAGCTTTAAAGAAAAGGATATTTTAATCAAAAAGACTAATGAAAGTGTAGAAATTATTAATGAGCAATACGAGGAAGGGCTTTTAACTGATAGTGAAAGATATTCTAAAGTTATTCAAGAGTGGACTAAGACTAAGGATACGATTGCCGAAATTTGTAAAAAAGGTTTAACCGGAATTCTTCCAGTTTATTCTATGATTGATTCTGGCGCTCGTGGTTCTTGGGCTCAACCGGTTCAGATTTTAGGTATGAAAGGTTTAGTAACCTCGCCTTCAGGTGCAATTTTAGAGTTACCAGTTAAAGGAAACTTTAAAGAAGGTTTTGGTGTGCTTGAATATTTTATTTCAACCCATGGTGTGCGTAAAGGTTTGTCTGATACGGCCTTAAGAACAGCTAATGCTGGTTATTTAACTCGTCGTTTAGTTGATGTTTCTCAGGATGTGATTGTCTCAAAAGATGATTGCGGCGATAAAGAAGGGATGATTTTAAATCGAACTCAAATTGAGAAAGATGGTGAAGACTTCTTCCGCAAAATTAGCGGTCGCTATTTAGCGATTGATGCTGTTAATAATAAGGGCAAGGTTATCTTGACTGCTGGAGAGATAATTGATGAAGAAAATTTAGAGATACTTAAAAAATCTGAAGTAGAGGAAGTCGTTGTTCGCTCAATTTTAAGTTGTAAGATGCATAAAGGAATTTGTGCTAAATGTTATGGTTGGGATTTAGCTTATAATAAGCCTGTAAAAATTGGAGCAACTGTTGGTGTTATTGCCGCTCAATCTATTGGTGAACCAGGAACCCAGCTTACTATGAGAACTTTCCACTCCGGAGGTGTAGCTAGTGGCGACGATATTACTCAGGGTTTACCGAGGGTAGAAGAAATTTTTGAAGCTAGAAGCCCGAAGAAGAAAGCTTTAATGGCCGATGTTGATGCTAAAGTTTCTGTTGAATTCGGCAAGAAAGCTATTAGAGATAAGAATAATAAAGAAATCATTGTTGATAATCCTCAGGTTAAAGTTTTAAGTCTCAAATTTAGTGGCAATGAACAAGATAAATATTATTTTTCTGAAAAGGTTAATGAGCTTAAATTGGCTGGCGGCTTAACTGCCAAGGATACCAAAAAATTAGAAGTTAAAGTTTTAGTTAAAGATGGTGCGATTGTTTCTAAAAATACAGAATTATTCAAAGTTGGTTCCGAGGTTGTTAAATCAAAATCAAGTGGTAAAGCCGAGATTAGCGCTAAATATGTTTCAGTTGAACACGAGGTCGAAAAGGTTAAAGAATTTTCAATTTTAAAGGGAACAATGTTAATGGTTAAAGATGGGGACCTTGTTAAAAGGGGGGATCAATTAACTGAAGGTAGTTTAGATTTACGTGAACTTTATAAACTAAAGGGTCAACTTGAAACTCAGAAATATATTATTTCTGAAATTCAATACGTTTACTCTTCTCAAGGTCAGCCTTTGAATGATAAGCATATCGAAATTATTGCCAGACAGATGTTCTCTCGTTTTTTAATTAAGGAATCAGGTGAAACTAGTTTATTACCAGGAGAAGTCGTTGAAGAAGAGGTTTTGGAAAGATCTAATAAGGGGATGAAGAAGAAATCTCAGGGTGAAAGATTATTGATGGGTATTACTAAAGCTTCCTTATCAACCGATAGTTTCTTATCAGCCGCATCTTTCCAAGAAACTTCTCGTGTTTTAATTGATGCCGCGGTTAGTGGTAAGATTGATTATCTTGAGGGCTTGAAAGAGAATGTTATTATCGGTTGTTTAATCCCAGCCGGAACTGGCTATAAAGGTAAGAAAGCTAGAGCTGATTATAGTGAGAGTGAATAATGGTGAAGGCATCTTCTTGTTGTTAAAATAGATAAAAGATTATTATAAAAAGATGAGCCCTGTTTTTGGGGCTCATTTTTTAGTTGAAAATCTTAGCAAAATAAGCTAATATTAATAAGTAATGAAAATAACTAAATTAAAAAATTGGCCGTTTCATTTGAAGCTCCGACTTGTTTTTGGGGTGTTTTTGTTAGTTATCTTAGTAGTTATTTTTTGCCTTAAAATTGTGCCTGATGGCAAAACTTTCTATAAAAAAACCTGGTCTAATAGTTTTTTTTCGGCTCGCGGGACTCTACTTGATTTTAGACCGGGGATTCGTTTTGATTCTAAGACTAAGGATTATTTAAAGATTATTGCTGAACCGATTTATTTTAACTTTTACGCCCCTCGTTCTTTTTCTAAAGCAAAAATAACAATTAAATATTTTGATAATTTATCAAAGGAAACGCCAATAATTGAACTGGGCTTATTAAAAGGAGGACTTAATGGTAATTATGAACTTAAACCTCTTCAAAATAAAATTATTGATGAATTAAAATTTTCTTGGGCTAAAATTGTTGATGACGGCGAAACTTTAATTTTACAAAGAGAAAAAATTTATGATAATGAACTTGAATTTCTCGCGGATTTATCTGTTGGTAAATTAAGAAACTGTGCTGGTGGTCCTTTAAGTTGTGCTGTTTTTTACAATTATAGTTATGACTATAATTACAAAGCTCCGCTTAATAATTTAAATCATTCATTAAAAATAAATCAAGCTCTTCGCGGTGAGCACCAATTTTTTAGTTATTTTAATCAAGGGAAATGGTTCTTGGATTTTAATTTTCGCGATTTAAATTTAAGTAGCGGTCAAGAAGTAGTACGAGTTGATATTTATTTAGCGGACAAATTAATTGAGAGTCAAAGCTTAAACGGACTTGATTTAGCCCCTAGCAACGAAGGTTTTAATAATGCCAAGCCCCAGGGTGAAACTATTGGGGAACTTCGTTTTGCTGGTCTAGCCGAAGAAGGGGCTTTATATAAAGTTGAAATTAAAGCCAGTAATGATATTGTCATTGAAAATATAGAGAGTTCTTCCAACCAAATCGTTTTTATTAATAAACTTTGGCCAGTTTATAGCGATGGTTTAAAAATTTCTACTGACGCTAATTTTTTATCAGTTAAAACTTTTGAAACCGAGTCATTAGGCCCCCTTTTTCTTAATGACGAAAAATTTGAGTTAGACACAACTTATAATAGCTTATTACTTGAAGTTAAAAATAAGGCTAGATACTTAAATGAACTAAGTCTTGAAAAAAGTGGGGTTTTAGTTGAGTTAAATGGCTTTATTGCTTTAGCGGAAACTAAGTTTTTTAAACCTCTTCCTCAAAAAATGGACAGATTTTTTTCTAAAGACGGGGGAGCTTCTTATCTTTTGAGTAATTACAATTCCCCTAAAAAAGAGAAAGATTATAAAGTTACTAGTCTTGAATTTGATTTAGACTCGGCTTATTTAGAGGATAATTATTATTCCTTTGTTATTTCTGTTCCTGGTCTAGAATTGTCTCAAAATTTTAACGATGAAGGATTGCCAATAGAATCTGAAAGTTATTTAGGAATTAAAGAAATTAAAATCGAAGTTGAGGGCAGAAGTTTAAGCGAAAAAATTAAAGAAGTAGTTCGAGGTCTATGAAGAAAATAACTGAAAGACAAAAAGAGATACTGAAAATTGTTGTGCAGGAATTTTTTTATTTTCTTAGTGTTTTAGTTGCCGCTTTTTTTGTTCTTGATATTATTTTTCGGGGGTTAATTACAGCTTACTTAAATTTAAACCTCCTTTTTCTCCTTTGGATAATAATAGCTTTAATTGATTTGCGGTTTAATAAGAAAAAATAAAATGATAAAAGATATTTTTAAAAAACAAATAAATAGTATCACGGTTGCCGCTGCTTTAGTAGCGATATCTTCTTTAGCCTCTCGTCTTTTAGGAGTTTTACGTGATCGTATTTTAGGTGGTAAATTTGGCGCTGGGCAAGAACTTGATATTTATTTTGCCGCTTTTAAAATTCCCGATCTTATTTATGGCTTAATTGTTTTAGGGGCATTATCGGCGGGCTTTATTCCTGTTTTTACTAAGTTAATTAAGGATTATAAATGTGACAAAAAAAATCCGGCTGAAGTTTATGAAGTAAATAAAGAAGCTTGGCTTTTATCAAGTAATGTTTTAACAATTTTGTTTTTTGCGCTCGCACTACTGTCTATTTTAGGTTTTATTTTTGCTCCCTTTTTAACAAAACTTGTTGCTCCTGGCTTTAATTTGACCGATCAAGCTTTAACGGCAAAACTAACTAAAATAATGTTTTTATCCCCAATACTTTTAGGTATATCCGGGATTTTTGGGGGCATGCTTCAATCATTTAAACGTTTCTTAGTTTATTCATTGGCGCCAATTTTTTATAATTTGGGTATTATTTTTGGAGCAGTTTATTTAGTTGATATTTATGGACAGATCGGTTTAGCTTGGGGAGTTGTTTTAGGCGCCTTGCTTCATTTATTAATTCAAATTCCTACGATTTATAGTCTTGGTTTTCGTTATTCTTTTCGTTTTTCTTTAAAAGATAAGAATGTTTTAGAAATCTTTAGAGTTATGGTTCCGCGAATGATGAGTCTCGCAATTTCCCAGGTTAATTTATTAGTTATTACTGCTCTTGCTTCTGGTTTAGCAAGCGGCTCTTTAACTGTCTTTAATTTAGCGAATAATTTACAATCTTTTCCAGTAGGAATTTTTGGTATTTCTTTTGCTGTTGCCGCTTTTCCACTTTTATCGGCGACAGCCTTTAATAAAGAAGTGCTTGCTAAAAACTTTTCTCAAGCTTTTCGACAGATTTTATTTTTTATTGTTCCGGCTACAGTTTTGATGATAATTTTACGAGCACAAATTGTTAGAATTGTTTTTGGGACGGGAAACTTTAGTTGGCAAGATACTATTTTAACCATGAATACCTTAGCTTTTTTCTCAATGAGTTTATTTGCTCAAGCGACGATTCCTCTTTTAGTCAGAGTTTTTTATGCAAGACATAATTCCAAAACCCCTTTTTATTTAGGGTTAATTACAGTTTTTGTTAATATTATTTTATCTCTTTTCTTCGCTAAAACCATGGGTGTTACTGGTTTAGCTTTAGCTTTTTCGCTCTCAAGTATTTTAAATTTTTTACTATTATTTTTTTGGTTATATCTTGAAACGGGAGCGATTAAATTTCAAGAAATTGTTTTTTCTGTGGCTAAGTTTAGCATTGCGGCAATTTTGGCCGGACTCGGAGCTCAAGCGACAAAGTATTTAGTTTGGCCTTATATTGATATGACAAGATTTAGCGGCGTTTTTATTCAACTTATTTCAGCTGCTATTGTCGGCACTTTAATTTATGCTCTTATTTGTTATCTTTTGCGTAGTGTTGAATTGTTAGATTTTATTGAATCTTTGAAGCGACGTTTTCCTTTTAGAAAGGTTAAAATTAGTGATCAGGGAGAGGCGCGTGGTCTTTGATTTAATAGTTTTTCGGGCTTGACCACAAGACTAGCTTATGGAAGAATAGAGGAATAGATGATAAATATAAAATTATGAAAGATATAGTTAAAATTAGAAATTTCTCAATTATTGCTCATATTGATCACGGGAAATCAACTTTGGCTGATAGGATGTTAGAAATAACAGGAACAGTTGATAAACGAAAAATGAAAGATCAAATTCTTGATGGCATGGATATTGAAAGAGAAAGAGGAATTACCATTAAATTACAACCAGCAACTATGGAATATCAAGGATTTCGTTTGAATTTAATTGATACTCCGGGTCACGTTGATTTTTCTTATGAAGTTTCTCGTTCTTTAGCGGCAGTAGAAACAGCCGTTCTTTTAGTTGATGCTAGTCAAGGGATTCAAGCCCAGACTCTAGCTAATTTATATCTTGCTTTAGCTCAAGATTTGATAATTATTCCGGTTATTAATAAGATAGATTTGCCGGCTGCCGATATTCCGAAAGCAAAAAGAGAAATTATTGACTTACTTGGCTGCAAAGAGGAGGAAATAATTTGTGCTTCTGGAAAAACCGGCGCTGGAGTTGAAGAAATTCTACAGAGAGTTATTAGTTTTGGTGAACCACCAAAAGATTTAATTAAAGACAATGAAACTACTCCTCGGGCCTTAATTTTTGATTCAAAATACGACGCCTATCGTGGTGTTGTTGCTTATATTCGAGTCTTTAACGGTCAAATCAAAAAAGGTGATAAAATAAAACTGCTTTTCACTAAAGCGGAGAGCGAAGTTTTAGATTGTGGTTTTTTTAAACCTGATTATTTCTCAACTGGCGTGATTGATTCGGGAGAAATCGGCTATGTTATTACCGGCTTCAAACAGGTTGGTGATTGTCGTGTTGGTGATACGCTCTCTGCCGGGCAAGGCTCTTCTTTTAGCGCTAATGTTAATCCTTTGCCTGGCTATGAAGAAGTTCGTCCGATGGTTTATGCGGGAATTTTTCCTCGTGAAGGCAATGATTTTAAAGATTTACGCGATGCGATGGAAAAATTAAAATTAAATGATGCTTCATTATCTTATGAACCAGAGCGATCTGATGCTCTTGGTCTTGGTTTTCGTTGTGGTTTTCTAGGACTACTCCACCTCGAAGTTTTCCAAGAACGGCTAAGACGAGAGTATGGACTTGATTTAATTGTTACAGTTCCGAGTGTTGCCTATCAAGTAATAAAATCTGATGGTGAAGAGATAGTAGTTAGAACCCCACAAAGATTGCCGGAACCAAATCAGATTAGTAAGATTTTAGAACCTTGGGTTAGACTTGATATCGTTGTCCCAAAAAATTACATGGGTAATGTTATTAAACTTACTCAGGAAAAAAAAGGATTTTATCGTAATACTGAATATTTATCTTCTGAGGGTGAAAGTAGTCGTGTTTTACTTCATTATGAGATGCCTTTATCGGCTATTTTAACTGACTTCTATGATAAATTAAAAAGTGTTTCGGCTGGTTATGCCTCGATTAATTATGATTATTTAGATTATCGTGAGGCCGATGTTGTTAAGCTTGACATTTTAGTGGCTGATGATATTGTTGAGTCTTTAGCAACCATTATTTATCGTGATGATGCTTATCGTGAGGGTCGGGCGGTAGTAGAAATTTTAAAAGATAGTCTGCCTCGTCAAATGTTTGCTGTCAAAATCCAGGCTTCTATTGGGGCGAAGGTTATTGCCGCCGAAAGAATTCCAGCGATGAGAAAAGATGTGACCGCTAAACTTTATGGCGGTGATGTTAGTCGCAAGCGCAAACTGTTAGAAAAACAAAAAAAGGGAAAAAAGAAAATGATGGCGGCTGGTAAAGGTAGCGTTGAAATTCCCTCTGATACTTTTGTTAAAATTTTAAAAAGATAAAATACTAATATGAAAAAGAAAAAGGCGATGAAAATCTTTTGGCTCCTTGTTTCAATTATGGTGATTTTTTCCATGGTTGCCTGGACTTCGATGGTTGGATTTTAAATAAAATATTTACATGAAAATTTGGCAATTAGAATCTTCTGCTCCAGAAAAATTATTTCAGGATAATCAAAATCTTGATCCGGTCCTTTTGCAATTGCTTTATAATCGAGGCTTAACTACGGCCCTAGAAATTAAAGAATTTATTTCCGGAGAGCTACGAGAAGATTTAAAACTTGGTTTAAACAAAGGTGAGAAAGGGGATTTTTATAACCCTTTTTTATTTCGTGATATGACGGCAGTAGTTGATTTAATTATTACTCATATTAAAGCTGGCAATAAAATTGTGGTTTATGGCGACTATGATGCTGATGGTGTTACTTCCTCAGTTATCTTACTTGAAACTCTAAAAACTTTAAAAGCTGAGGTAGAAATTTACTTACCAGATAGAGTTTCTGAAGGTTATGGCTTGAATAAAGCCGCTCTCAAAGTTATTGCTGAACAAGGGTTTAAACTTTTAATTACCGTTGATAATGGAATTAGAAATAAAGCAGAAGCTGATTATGCTAAAGAATTAGGGCTTGATATTGTTATTACCGATCACCATGTTTTACCAGAAAAAGAAGAGGATTATCCAACCTGTTTATTTATTGATCCAGCTGATACCCGGGAAAAATATCCGTTTAAAGTTTTAGCTGGTGTTGGGGTCGCTTTTAAGTTAATTAGCGCCCTCCTTTATAAATCAAATTTAGAGCCAAAACAAAAAAAACTAATTAGTGATAAAGCTTTAGATTTAGTTGCGGTTGGCACGGTTGCTGATATGGTTAGCTTGCTTGGTGAAAATCGTTTGTTAGTTAAAAAGGGCCTAGAAGTTTTAAATAAAAAGAAACGTCTTGGTTTAAATAAATTAATGGAAGTTGCTAATATTAATAGTGATAAAAAACTTGAAGCTTGGAATATTGGTTGGCAAATTGGTCCGCGTCTTAATGCTGCTAGTCGCTTAGCTCATGCTAATAGCGCTTTCGCGCTTTTAACAACCACCGATGAAGATGAGGCGTCTGAATTAGCTGAAGAATTAAATCAAAGAAATATTAGTCGTCAAAAAATTACTGAAGAAATTAGTGCTCAGGTTGAAGAACAAATTGATAGAAATAACTTACCAAAAATAATTATTGGCATCGCTGCCGAAGGCCAGATTTGGAATGAGGGAGTTATTGGTTTAGTGGCGGGGCGAATTGCCGATAAATATTATCGCCCAACTCTTATCATTACTCGCCTAATTGAAGATTTCGAATTTAATGCTAAGTTGAACAAAGTTATACCAAAAAAATTAAACTTTAAAGGATCTGGTCGTTCGATTGAGGGCTTTAATTTAATTGAAGCTATTGAAGCTAGCTCTGAACATGTTGATAAATATGGTGGGCATCCGATGGCCTGTGGTTTTTCTGTTAAAGATGAAGAAAAATTATTAAAATTTAAAGAAAAACTTGAAGAGCTTGCTTCTAATTTAAGTGAAAAAGATTTAATCCCTAAATTAACAATTGAAGCAGAGCTTGATTTCTCTGAAATTAATTTAGAACTCTTAGAAAAAATTGAACAACTCGCTCCTTTCGGTCAGCATAATCAACAGCCCCGCTTTGTCTCTTATCAATTGAAAATAAATGATATTAATTTGATGGGTTTTGAAAATCAGCACATCAAACTTCGTTTAATATCTTCTGATAATTCAAGTTTAAGAAATCATTCTTTTTCCGCTCTATCATTTGGTGACGCTAAAAAATATGAGACCTTGAAAGTTGGCGATATTATCGATTTAGTTTATTATTTAGATATCAATGATTTTAATGGCAGAAGAGAGCCTCAGTTAAAAATTATTGATCTTAAACTAAGTGAAATTAGTAATGATTAAAATATTTTCTATGCAAAAGATTATTATTTATAGTGATGGTGGCGCTCGTGGTAATCCAGGGCCAGCCGGAATTGGCGCGGTTTTATATGATGAACATAAAAATCTATTAGCAGAAATTTCAAGTTATCTTGGGGTTGCCACTAATAATCAGGCCGAGTATAAAGCTTTAATTGCCGCCTTGAAAAAAGCCAAAGAGCTGGGCGCTAAAGAGATTGATTGTTTTTTAGATAGCGAATTGGTTGTTAAGCAATTGAGACGAGAATATAAAGTTAAAAATGCTGAGCTCGCTCCATTATTTTTAGAAATTCATAATCTTTCTTTAAGTTTCCAGAAAATAAATTATAACCATATTCGTCGAGAGCTAAATAAAGAAGCCGATCGTTTAGCTAATGAAGCGATGGATAGGGGTTTATAACTGATTGGAATAATTGATTTTATTTTTTTGAATCAATCTTTATTTTTTCGGACAAGCGGGAACACTAATATGAAGGTGGTCGCCTTCATTAAGAATAAAGCCGGGGCCACTTGTATACACACCACAAGCATTAGCTGCCTTAACTAAAAGAGTTGTATTTTCTTCATCGCCTAAATCTACGGCATAAGATTTATTAGTTCCAGTGCCGCCGCCATAATGACATGATCCGCAAGAATGAACGCAGCCTTTACCGTTACAAGATGTTTCGCAAGCGGTTAAATTACCAATATATTTACTATCACTAATTGATGATATGCGACCGATTCCATTTGGTAAATTACTTCTCATGCAGTTAAGGAAATTTGCTAATTCTGGGCTAGCATCATTAATTTGATTGATAATTCCTGGGTCCCATTTCCAACCATCAGTATTAATGTTAGAAGAATAAGAACCTGAAGGAGTGTTTGGTGCCTGCCCAGTAGTTATTGACTTTAATTTTGTTAACTCTGGATTAACTTCATAAAGAATCATATAAGCAGAGAATAATATAACTAAACCGGTAATACTTCCGCCGATTAAACCTTTGGCTTTTGAAACTTTTCCCGAGTCGCCACCTGAAGTAAGCCAGAGTAAACCGCCTGCCATTAACATTAAGGCAGCAAGAATTCCTCCTACAGTTAAACCGTAATTATAAATTGAGGCTACATATTTAGCAATCCAATTGATAGAGCAGGAATAATTTCCGCCTTCTACATTAACACAACTAACATCAGCCTCATCAAAAACTAAACCAGGTATTTGTATTTGTAGCTCAGGCGCATTAAATTTTGGTGCGTTGCTAACGGGTGTAGGCGTATTTAGAACTATTATACTATCTTCTGGGGCACAGCAACAAACGGGAGCGCTGTATAGACCACAACTAGCCTTACTAATATCACAATCAGGTGGCCCGTCAATTGAAAAAGTTGTTCCAACTCTGCCGCCTACATATAAACTAGCACAATATTCAGCGCTAGTTTTAGAACTGTCATTACAACTAAAAGCACAATTAGCAGCTTGAGCATTATTTGGCCAAACAAGAATTAAACTATAAACAAAAAAAATTCCTAAAACAAATAAAGATAAATATTTTTTTTGAATAATTTTAAATTTTTTATTTCTTGATTTTCCTGAAAGAAATGTCATATTTTTAGAAATTTTTATATTTTAGTCATTCTATATTTCTCAATATTTTTTTGTGCTAAATTTTGGATATCTTTTAAGTCAGATTTTTTTAGATGTTTAAATCTGCCTTGTTGCATTAAATACTCTTCAACTGACTTCGCCTGGAAGCCCTGACTAACACTCGAAGTACTTAATTTTCCCTCAACAAATTCAACTAAAGGGTATAAGCCAGTTTGAACTGCTAATTTACCAAACATCACCGCTTCGTCATTTTTTATTTTCCAACCAGGAATACAGGGACTTAAAATTTGGATATAACTTGGACCAGTAGTTGCTAAGGCTTTTTTAACTTTGTTAGTTATATCATCAGGAAAACCAGTTGTTGATTGGGCAACATATTTTAAGCCGTGAGCTAAAGCAATAGCTAGCATATCTTTTTTGACTTGACTTGAGCCGATAGATTCTTTACCACTCGGACTGGTTGTCGTATCGGCTCCATAAGGAGTTGCGGCGGAAGCTTGAACGCCTGTATTAGAATAAGCTTCAGTGTCATAACAAATATATAAAATATTTTCTCCTCTTTCCCACATGCCGCTTATTTGTCCAAAACCAATATCATAAGTTCCGCCATCACCCGCTTGAACCACGACTTTTGTTTTTTTATCACCCTTATTTTTCAGGGCGGCATTAATACCGCTAGCAACACTAGAAGCATTTTCAAATAAGGAATGAATCCAAGGTAAGCCCCAAGAACTTTGTGGATAGGCTGTTGTTGTTACCTCTAAGCAACCGGTTGCATTAGCGATAATTGTATCTTCGTTTAGACCTCGCATAACTGCTTGAGCGGCTGAAAGTTGACCACAACCAGCACAGGCATTATGGCCAGGGGAAAGAAATTTTTTCGGTTTTTTGGATGTATTGCTGTTTTTCATAGAAATTATTTTAGACTTTTTAACTTACAATATCCATTTGTTTTGTTAATATCATTTTTATCATTTCTTTCGCAATAAAATAATGAACCAGATTCAGCTTTTCCTTCCTGAGTAATAGTACATAAAGTTTTATCATCTCCTGGACGACATTCATCAGCGGTTATTTTTCTTCCTAAGATGGAACTATCAAAACAGTGTGATATTGCCCCTACTGTATTACCCCCAGTGACACAAGTGCAACAAACATCAGAGGGATCATAACAATAATGAGTAGCGCCTTGTTGTCCAGCTGTAAACATTGTTCTGCATTCTCCATTTGAAGGACAAGAAGTTGCTTGATAATCAGCTTCACAACTTGTAAAAATTTGTCCAGCTTTTTCTCCTGTTGTATATCTAGTGTAGCCCTTTTCTTCTTTAACTTCAAAAGTTATAGCTCCTTGTTCTTTATGACAACATTGAACGTCATAAGTTAAAATATTCTGTACCACTATCATTTTAACCCCCTTCATTTGTACTAAATCAGGATTAATTGTATTTAAAATAAAATAAGCTCCCATTAAAATAACTACGCCCGTTATGCTGCCGGCAATAATACCTTTAGCTTTTGAAACTTTACCAGAATCACCACCGGAAGTAAGCCAAATTATGCCTCCAGCCATTAACATTAAAGCTGCTAAAATTCCACCAATCATTATTCCATAATCATAAATTGCTTTAATGTATCTAGCTAATAAGTCGCTTACAATAAAACCATCCTGATCGGAAGAGCCAACTGCAGTTTGTCCAGAAATTGAAGAAAAGGGAATTTCTATTTGTGGAGTAAAATAAATAGTTTTAATTTCTTCGCTTTGAGCTAAAATTGGTTTAGTCGCAAAAGCTGCGGCTAAAAAGAAGAGGGCGAAAACTACGATAAATATTTTTATTGTTTTGAAACTTTTAACCATAAAATTTTAAGCTATCATTTTTTTTAGGGCTATCTATAATAATTTTTTTAATTATTACTTCGCTAACATCACGACCACCTAGACCGACAATATAATTTTTAATCAGAGCGTTCCTATTTTTTTGCTTACTTAAAGTTTCAACGATATCATTATAAAGCGGGCCGGCTTGACCTAGACTAATAGCTTTCTCTAAAACAGCGACATGAGTATTTGGTTTTATTAGTTTTAAGACTTCCTGAGCCGGGAAGGGACGATAGGTTTTTATTTTTAATAAACCAACTGAACTTTTAAGTTTTTTATCACTTATTATTGTTTCTAAAATTGTACCATTAAGTGAACCAAGGGCAACTAAAATTACTTTTGGATTTTTTGGTCCTAAATATTCAACTAAACCATTATCTTTATTATTAAAACCTAAAATTTTAATCATCAAAGCATATTCTTTTTTTATTGAGTCTAATGATTTGATTAAATCTTGATGCAAACTTTCTCTGGTTTCCATGTAATAAGCAGGAGGGAAAAAAGCGCCAAAAGTTTTAGGATTTTTTGGATCAAGGTAAGTTCCTTTTGCCGGCTTATAATCGGGTAGGAATTTTTTAACTTTAGCTCTGGTTGGAATAATTACCGGTTCATAAGAATGGGTTAAAATAAAGCCGTCCATATTTACCATTACTGGTAGCCCGTGTTTTTCGGCTATTTTATAAGCAAGCAGATGTTGATTAATTGCTTCTTGAGAATCAGAGGCAAAAAATTGGATAAAACCGGAATCTTTAATATTCATCACATCACTATGATCATTCCAAATTGAAATTGGTGCCGAAATAGCGCGATTAGCACAGGTCATAACAACCGGCAATCTCATGCCGGCGATATTATGGATAACTTCGGCCATTAATAGCAAGCCTTGTGAACTAGTAGCACTATAAACCCTAGCGCCCGCGGCACTTGCCCCTAAAACGATTGAAGCGGCTGCAAATTCGCTTTCAGCTCGTAAGTATTCATAATCCGCTTCTCCCTCAGCTTTTATTTTAGCAAGATCTTCAACGATATGGGTCTGGGGAGTTATTGGATAAGCAGAAATAACATTTGGTTTAATGTTTTTTATCGTTAAAGCGACCGCCCTTGAACCCTCAAGAATTTCTCTTTTTCCTTCATTAGTTTTATTTATAATTTTATTTTTTGTCATAAATTTTCCAGTGATTAAAAATCTTCTTCCATCCTAATAGCTTTAACTGGGCATTCTTTAGCACAAAGACCACAACCTTTACAATAATTATAATCGGGTATTGGTTTTAGTTTGTCATAGCCCTTAACTTTTTTCATCTCAATACAATTTTCAGGACAAATTTTGGCACAAAGACCACAGCTAATGCAGATATCTTTATCGATAATTGGTTTATGATTTCGCCAAGGGCCAGTTTTATTTTTAAGAGAACTATTTGGTTCAGCGATTAATTTTTTTATACTCATATAATTAATTATTTATTTGAAAAAGCTTTTTCAATCGCTTTAATATTTTTTTCAACAATTTCTTTGCCCTTATCTTTAAATTTTATTTCAATTGCTTTTTTTAAAGATTCAAGAGAAACGAGTTTGGTAAATTTAGCAAAAGCACCTAAAATAACGGTGTTAACGATGTTTTTGCCAATTATTTCTAAAGCAATTTCAGTTGCTGGAGAAAAGTATAAATTTTTTTTGTTTTTTAATTCTTCCCAGCGATTTTTTTTAGCGTTAATAATAATTTTTGTTTCATCATTAATACCAGTTAAAATATTATTAGAATCTAATAAACTTGAATCTTGAATAATTAAAACACTTGGTTCATAAATCTGTTCCCTCGTAGTTATTTTTTTTCTACTAATTCTGGCGTAGGCTTGGATTGGTGCTCCGGTCCTTTCTACTCCAAAATTTGGAAAAGCTTGAGCTTCAAGTCCATCGTAGAAAGCGGCTATAGCAATTAATTCAGCGGCCGTTACCACACCTTGTCCGCCTCGACCGTGTATTCTTATTTGTTCTAAATTGTTCATATTTTAATTAAGGGTTTTTAAGCCAAGAATTAGTTCAATTAAATTTTCTTTACTTAATCCTCCGATTATTTCTAAACCATTAATAAACCAAGTTGGTGTGCCCTTGATTCCTAATTTTTCGCCATCTTCATAATCTTTTTTTATTTGACTAAGATATTTTTTGTCTTCAACACATTTATTAAATTTTTCTATATCCATTTCTAGAATTTCTGCCATTTGTCCTAGAGCATATTTTTTTTCTTCTTCATCAATTACAATTGCTAAATCTTCTTGTAAATCAAAAATAAGGTCATGCATTTCCCAAAATTTTCCTTGTTCACCAGCGCAACGGGCACCAAGGGATAAAACAATTGAATCTTGTCCTGGATAATCACGATAAACAAAACGAACATCATTTTTAAATTCCTCGGCGACAGCTTTAATTATTTTAGAAATTTGAGCACTATAAACACAAGAAAAGTTACTAAAGTTTGTGATAATAAGTGGTTCCTTATCTAATTCTGTTTTTTCTGCTCCTAAATAATAGTTATCATTATTTCCCGCAATTAATTTAATTCTTTCCTCGGCTGCCATAATCAGGGAATTCTCTAATTCTTCTTTTTGTATTTTTTTTACTTCATCAAAAATATAAAAAGTTGCTAGGAAGACAAGAATAAACAATAAAATTGCTATTATTATAATTAAAATTCCCCACCATTTTTTGTGCCAAGGTAATAATTCTTTCTGGTGGCGAGCTTTCATTTTTGCATACTCAATTCTATCAGAAATACTCATAAACTTTTTAAATTGAAAATATAGCTAAATTAAGTTATAATTTAAACAAATACAGGGTATTTTGTTTAAATTTATTATAACATACTTTATGAAAATAATCTCTTGGAATGTTAATGGTTTGCGAGCGGTTTTAAAAAAAGGATTTTTAAATTTTCTAGATCAAGAAAAGCCGGATATTTTATGTCTTCAGGAGATAAAAATTTCTAGTGGAGCAATTATTAAAGAGAAATTTGATTTTAAAGATTATTTAGAATTTTATTATCCCGCTATTAGGCCTGGTTATAGTGGCACGGCAATTTTTATCAAAGAAAGTTTAATAAAAAAGGGGAAAAGTTTTAAGGTTAAAAATGGTTTTAGTGTTGGCGACTTTGACGATGAGGGGCGAACTCAAGTTTTAGAGACGGAAAATTTTTATTTAATTAATTCTTATTTTCCTAACTCTCGAGCGGATTTGAGTCGACTCGATTTTAAAATTAAATTTAATGAAGAAATTTTAAGTCTAGCAAAAAGATTAGAAAAGAAAAAACCAGTAATAATGACTGGTGATTTTAATGTTGCTCACGAAGAAATTGATTTAGCTCGTCCTCAAGCTAACGAAGGGGAATCGGGTTTTACTAGGGAAGAGCGGACCTCAATGACAAAAATTTTAGCCGCTGGTTTTATTGATAGTTTTCGTGTTTTAAATCCCGATAAAGCTCAATATTCTTGGTGGAGTTTTAGAGCGGGGGCAAGACAAAGGAATGTTGGTTGGCGGATTGACTATTTCTGTGTATCCGCTAAACTTAAAAAATCAATAAAAAAGGCTTATATTTTAGATAAAGTCATTGGTTCAGACCATGCTCCGATTGTTTTGGAAATCCTTTAAAATAACTTTAAACATATGTACGATCATCAAGCTTTGGAGAAAAAATGGCAGAAAATTTGGGCTGACTCAAATCTTTATCAGACGGTTGAGGACTTCTCTAAACAAAAATATTATATTTTAGATATGTTTCCTTATCCTTCCGGGGTTGGTCTTCATGTTGGTCACCCTAAAGGTTATATTGCGACTGACATTTTTGCTCGCTATAAAAGATTTAAAGGCTTTAATGTTTTACACCCAATGGGCTGGGACGCTTTTGGTTTACCGGCAGAAAATTATGCTATAAAAAATAAAGTTCATCCAAGAAAAGCAACTGATGAAAATATTGTAAATTTTAAAAAACAACTTTCAATTCTTGGCTTTTCTTATGATTGGGAACGGGAAGTTAATACAACTGATCCAGCTTATTATAAATGGACTCAATGGATTTTTTTACAAATGTGGAAAAAGGGGTTAGCTTATGAATCATTTGAACCAATTAATTGGTGTCCCTCTTGCCAGACTGGTTTAGCTAATGAAGATTTAGAAAATGGATTATGTGAAAGATGTGGTAGTGAGGTTGAACAAAAACCGATGCGTCAATGGGTTTTAAAAATTACTGATTACGCTGATCGTTTACTTGATGATTTAGAAAAATTGCCAAATTGGGAGAATGCAATTAAAGACATGCAGAGAAATTGGATTGGTAGAAGTCAAGGGGCGGAGATAATTTTTAAAATTAAAGACAGCAAAGCGGAAATAAAAGTTTTTACAACTCGAGTTGATACAATTTTTGGTTGCACCTACGTTGTTTTAGCTCCGGAAAATAAATTGTTAAATGAGTTAAAGGGAAAAATAAGAAACTTTCCTCTTGTTCAAGAATATCTTGAACTCGCTAAGCACAAAACAGAACTGCAAAGAACCGATTTAAATAAAGATAAAACGGGAGTTGTTTTAGAGGGACTTTATGCAATTAATCCTTTTAATGGTGAGGAGCTTAAGATTTTTGTTGCTGACTATGTTCTTAACTCTTATGGAACGGGAGCGGTTATGGCGGTTCCAGCTCATGACGAAAGAGATTTTGAGTTTGCGGAAAAATATGGTTTGAAAATTAAAACTTCAATTGGGCAAAAACAAGGTAATCGTATTTTGGTTGGAGAAAAAAGTTGTTTTACTGCTGATGGTTATTTGGTTAATTCCGGAAAATTTAATGGCTTAAGTTCAGGGGAGGCACGTTTAGAGTTGACCGCTTGGTTAGAAAAAAATAATTTAGGTTCGGTAAAAACTAATTATAAAATTAAAGATTGGGTTTTTTCTAGGCAAAGATATTGGGGCGAGCCGATACCCCTTATTCATTGTCCTAAGTGTGGTATTGTGGCTGTGCCGGAAGAGTCATTACCATTAAAACTACCCGAAGTTGAGAGTTATGAGCCAAGTGGAACTGGTGAGTCACCTTTAGCTGGAATTGATGATTGGGTTAATACGAGTTGTCCAAAATGTGGTGGAGCGGCTAAAAGAGAAACAAATACTATGCCGCAATGGGGTGGTTCTTGTTGGTATTATTTACGTTATATTGATCCGAAGAACGATTTAGTTCTAGTTGATAAAGAAAAAGAAAAATATTGGTCGCCGGTTGATTTTTATGTTGGTGGAGCCGAACATGCGACGCGTCACTTAATTTATGCTCGTTTTTGGCATAAGTTTTTATTCGATATCGGCGTGGTAAATTATGATGAGCCGTTTACGAGATTACAACAAGTTGGTTTAATTATAGGAGAAGACGGAAGAAAGATGTCAAAGCGTTGGGGTAATGTTGTTAATCCTAGTGAAATTGCCTTGAAATATGGAGCTGATTCTTTGCGGGTTTATGAGATGTTCATGGGGCCATTTTCTCAAACGGTTGTTTGGAATTCTAATGGTCTAATTGGTGCTAGAAAATTTTTAGAAAAAGTGGAAAATTTATTAAGTAATTTTTCGTCAGAGTTAGAACCAGAGATTGAAGAAGAAAAAATTGTTTCTTTGCTTCATAAAACAATTAAAAAAGTTCAAAGCGATATCGAAAGTTTTTCGTTTAATACCGCGGTTTCTGCTTTGATGATTTTTATTAATGAGTGTACTTCTTATAAACAGGCTAATGGGAAACTTCCATTAAAAAGAGATAATTTAAAACTTTTTATTATAATTTTATCGCCCTTTGCTCCCCATTTATCAGAAGAAATTTGGCAAATATTAGGAGAAAAAGATAGTGTTTTTCAATCATCTTGGCCAAAATTTTCTGAAGAGTTGGCTCAAGATAAATTAATTAATTTAATTGTTCAGGTTAATGGTAAATTAAGGGCAACGTTAGAAGTTGAAGCTGAAATTTCCGAAGAAGAAGCTTTTAAATTAGTTTTAGAAAATGAAAAAGTTAAAACCCATATTGCTGGCAAGAAACTATTGAAAAAGATTTTTGTTAAGGGTAAATTGATTAATTTAGTTGTTGAATAAAAAAAATTAAAAAATGTCTGAAATATTAAAAAGAACAAGAGAAATCTGCCGGTTACTTGAAATAAAACCAGCCCGATCAAAGGGGCAAAATTTTTTAATTAATGAAAAAATTTATGATGAGATTGTAAAAGTTGCAGAAATTTCCGCGGATGATGTCGTTTTAGAAGTTGGTCCTGGTTTGGGTTTTTTAACAGCGAAATTGGCGGAAAAAGCTAGACAAGTAATCGCTGTTGAGCTTGATGATAAAATTGCTTCTTATTTGGAGATGGCGATTGCTGCTCAGGATGTTGAAAATATTTTTATTGTTAATGAGGATGTTCTGCGTTTTAATTTGGGGGCTTTTTTTGAAAAAAATGGCTTTAAAAAGCAACAAAAATATAAAATCGTCGCTAATTTACCATATAACATTAGCTCAATTTTTTTAAGAACTTTTTTATCTTCTCAATTAAAACCGGAGTCAATTACTTTGATGTTACAGAAGGAAGTTGCTAATAGAATTATTGCTCAAGCGCCTGATAATAATTTATTAGCTCTTTCCGTTGCTTTTTATGGCGAAGCAAAAATTATTCGTGAGGTTAAGGCGGGTAATTTTTGGCCAGAACCTAAAGTTGATAGCGCTGTGATTAAAATTAGTCTAAATAAAGATGATCACTGGCGTGATTTTTTAATTGCTAATAAAATTATTAAATTCAGTAAGAAAAAAGATGATTTATTTTTAGAACGAGAAATTTTAGGTCTAGAAAGAAAGTTTTTTAGAATGTTAAAGGTTTCTTTTAGTGCAAAACGAAAAATGCTTAAAAATAACTTAGCCGCTGGACTAGAAATTAAGGCTTTAGAACTTGAAGAAAATTTACTTTCAATTGGGATTGATTTAAAGACTAGAGCCGAAAATTTAAGCCTTGAAGATTTCAAAAAATTATTTGCGACTATTTATAAATTTATGATATAATAAGGGCATAGATTTTTAGTCTTTAAAGACTTTTTTATGCTTGAAAATTATCACTTGTCGAGGGAAGACTCTTTAGAAAAAAAAGCTTCAAGAACGCGGAAACTAGTAATTTTTATTTTTACAGTTGTTGGCGTTTTTTTGTTATTAATAGGTTTTCGTCAGTTAAAAAATAATATCTATAATCCTTTTAGTTTTGCTAATCAGGAAACTAAAGATTTAAGTTCGGCTGAAGCTGAGGTTCTTTCTTCTTATATCTTGCAGACAACCGATACTGATGTTGATAATTTTTCTGATTATGATGAGTTGTATGTTTATGGGACTTCACCTTTTTTGGCTGATACAGATTCCGATGGAATAAGTGATTATGATGAAATTCAGGGTGAAACTGATCCACTTTGTGCTAAAGGTCAAGATTGTTATGGATTAAGAGACCCAAGTTTTGTTGTTGCTCCTGATTTATCAGGAAATACCGGAACTAATATTAACGAGACTTCAACAACTCAAGACGAAGACTTGGCTATTATCGAGGATATAATTAGTGGTCAAGCAGATCCGGCGTTTTTACGAAACCTGCTTTTAAATAATGGTTTTAATGAGGAAGAGTTAAATCAAATAAGTGATGAGGATTTACAAGCCGCTTATTTTGAGGTTGTTAGTGAACAACTTTCGGCGCAACAAGAAGAAATAAATAATCAATAATATAGAAATAAAATGAAAAACTTTTTATTTTTTTTGGAAGATAAAAAACATAAAAATCTTAAAAATTGTTATTGGCTTTTTTTGATTTTTATTTTCGCTTTTTCTTTTAGTTTTTTTCAGATTCAAGAAGTAAAGGCTCAGGCTGTTGTAACTGATCCCGGAGCCATGGCGCAAAGAACGGTTGAATCGGTCAAACAAACATTTTGGCAGAAATTAGGGACGGCTCTGAAGAAAGCGGGGTCCATTGCTTTTAATAGAACTCTACAAAGCTCTTTAAATAAAATTGCTTATGATGCCGCTAATTATATTGGTGCTGGTGGTGATGGTCAAAAACCATTATTTCGGACTGAGGGGTTGGGTGATTATATGAAAAAGATTGGTGATGAAGCGGGCGGTCAATTTTTAGAAACTTTTGTCAGAAATCTTGATACCTCCAATGCAACCTCCACTCTTTCTTGTGAAAAGCGTCTAGAGAATTGTTTAACCGATTGTTATCGTCAGGCTAATGGTTACGATCCAGCTGATGCAGAAAGTCTTAAGTATTTTAGAGATGGTGTGGCGGCTGGTTATGTTGGCGCTGGAGGGCAAGATACAAAGGGCGAGGTTATTGTCGCTGGACAAGCTTGTGTTAAACAATGTGAACTTGGAAATACGAGTTGTGTTAGTAATCCTAATAATAATAAGTTAGGCTCAGCTTCTGATGTTAATTCTTTTAATGTTTGTCAGCCCTCATCAATTGAGGTGAAATTAAAAATCAGTCTTGGTTTAGTTGAACAGAATCGCCCGACTGGTCCAAATTGTACCGCGACCACAATAATTAATAATTGGGGTGATGATATTGATAAAAAGTTGGCTTCAATTTCTGATGGAAGTTTTTTAAAAAACATTGATAATATTTTTGATCCACGAGCGAATGATTTAGGAATTTATTTTTTGGCACGAACAGATCTTTCCGCACAATCAAAAATAGAAGTGGATAAGGCTGTATTGGAGGATACAAAAACTGGCGGCTGGATTGATGTTAGAAATATTGCCGGTGAATTAAAAGGAACACCCGATACTGCTAAAAACGCTGAAGCCGATGCTAGAGCTATTAGAATAGCAAATTTTGGAAAGACTACTGGTGATATTTTTGTTGATGCAGCTAATTTATTTCTAAATCAACTTGCAATTAGTGCTTATAATAATTTGATGCGAAAATTGTCTGATAAAAAAGCTGATGCAGGGCCAGCTTTAGCTGATCCTGGAGTTGATCCTAATTTTTCTAGTGTTTCGAGTATGCGAGAGAAAACTAGAGTTCTAATAGAGACAAATTTTGAGTCGAAAGCTGATTATAGTGTTTTATCTGAATTAGCAGCTTGTCCTAATCCTGGAAATCCTGGACCAAACAATTGTGTAATTGATGACAGGTTTATGCAAGCTATTGTTGAACAGAAGACTGTTGGTGAAGCGATTAAAGAGGGTTATTTGAACTCGAACTGGAAAGTAGAAAAAGATGTTTTTGCTTCTGCTTATAATAATCATTATTCTTTACGTAATATTAAAATTTTAAGAAAATATCGAATCGTCCCTCTTGCTTGGGAGGTTGCGATTGAGAAAGCTTTTGAAGATGAGGAGATACCGGAAAATGTTACCCTTGGTGATTTAGTCGCTTGTTTTTCTGAGAATGATGAATTTGATAAATTTAGTACTAATTTTAAGAGCAGTGATATAAGTTGGTGCCAGGGTTTAGTTGATCCAAACTGGGTTTTGAAAGCCCCACTTAATTATTGTGGTCAATCTGGCAGTGGTTCCCATATTCTTAATATGACGATGATTCCTAGTCTTTCTAGTAGTGAACAATTAATTATTACTCGTGCAGATGATTATTGTGCTGATAATCAAAGTTGTATTAAGGAAAGTAAAGAAGGTGCTTGTGATCTTTATGGTTATTGTACTGAGGACCGAAGAACTTGGAATTTTGAAAGTGACTCTTGCTCTCCGATAAATAATACTTGTCAAAGTTTTATTAATACAAGTAATCAAGCAACCGCATCTTATTTAGAAAATACTCTTGATTATGGCGATTGTAACGCTGATTCGGCTGGTTGTCGTCGCTATTCTTTATTTGGTAAATATAATGAAAATGGCTCTGTCTCTTGGAATCTTTTTAACAATTTATTCTTTAATAAAAATTTAGTTTCCTGTAATTCTGAAAATGAAGGTTGCTCTGAATTGATGCGGATTAAGCCGACTTGGGGATTTAATTTTGTGACCGATTCTGCTTTTAATTTTTTTGGTCTTAATCAGGAACCGGCCGGATCTAAGCTCGGACCATGGGGAGTATTAGCTGGGGCTAACGCTCAGATTATTAATACTAACGAAGAAGCACCTGATTTTACCGGCAACTCAAAAGCTATTAAAATTTCTGGATCTAATGGGGCAGGGTTTGAATCAAGCTCTGAAGTTTTTCCTGAAAATTTACAAATTTTAATTAATCAAGATTATACTCTAAGTGCTGATATTTTCTTATTTAGTGGTGACAGAGTCCAAATGTTTTTAAATCCTGGCGATAAACAAGTGTCAACGGTTGTTAATCAGAGTGGTTATTGGCAAAGAGTTAGTTTAACAATTAATACTGATTCTGGTTTCTATGAGCCTAAATTTTCCTTTGTTGGTTATGGGTCTTCGGTTAGTTTTTATGTTAAAAATATTAAATTTGAATTAAGTGGTGTCGAGACAACTTATAATAATTATGGTAGCTATATTAGTAGGGCAGGAAGCTTGTTATCAGCTCGATTTAGTCAAAAATTATTACCGGCTTATTTACATGAGACTTGTTATGTTGATTCTGTTTCAGCTTCAAAGGATTATACTTTAAAAAGTGATGCTCCAGCTATTTGTTCTAATTATGCTAGACAATGTAATCAGGATGAGGTTGGTTGTGAACTATTTATTAATAGTTATGATAATTTTTCAACTCCAGCTCAAGTAAATAGTTCTGACTATTGTGCTGGTGAATGTGTTGGTTACGACGTTTATATTGCTAAAGAAAATTATTTTAATCCAACAGAAGCTCAGAATTTAATTCCTAATTCAACTACTAAATGTGCTCAGTCTGCCGTTGGTTGTAACGAATTTACTAATTTAGATGCAGTTGCTAAGGGTGGCGAGGGAAAAGAATATTATTCTGAATTAAAGCAATGTATCAAGCCAAATTCTGGGCAATGTGCTAATTTTTATACCTGGGAGAGCTCTGCTGGTGGTTATCAAATTAAAACTTATAGTTTACAAAAAGACAATAATAATAATCCTTTAATCAACTATGGCGATCAAGCTTCAGGTGACTGTAGCGATATCTTTGGTCTACCGCTTAGCGATCCTCGTTATAATCCTGATTGTAGAGAATTTAGAAACACTTCCGGCCAGGTTTCCTATCGTTTAATTTCAAGAGTCATAACTTGTTCAGATAATTGTTTCAGTTATCGTTTAAATAGCAATAATATTCATCCGACCGCTAAAACCCAGGCTGAATGTAATAGTAGCAGTGATGAAACTTATTGGAATAGTTCAAATTCTACTTGTCTTACTTGTTTAAATGGCGGTAAGTGGGATACAAATCAAAATGCTTGTGTTTATCAAGCGATCCCTGGGGAAGGAAAATCTTGCCAAGCCTCTCAAGTCGGCTGTCGGGAGTATAATGGTAATCGTGGTAATGATGTTCGTTTAATTGCCAATTATGATTTTGAAAATGGTCTTAGTGGTTGGTATTCAAACTGTACTGATGGAGTTGACTGGAGCCCAGTTGCTAATAATCAACAAGGAAGTTCACTATTCTATAATTCTTCCGCTAGTTCCTGTGAATCGTCTGGTGGTGAAAAGGTTGCTAAGATAAAGCTTGGTTTAGAAATTAAAGCTGGAAGAGCTTATAGTTTGAAATTTTTAGCTCGTTCTGCTGAAGCTAATATTTTAGAAATTTATTTTGAGAGTGTTGACGGCGATAGATATTTCTTTAATTTATCGGCGGTGGCTGAAAGAGATGGCGCAGTATCAATTAAGGGTGGAAATGAATGGGCTATTTATCAAGTTAATTTAGAAAATGTGACTGAAACCCTAGGTTTTGATGGCACTTTAAATATTTCTGCTAGTCATGATTTTTATATTGATGATTTGCTTTTAACTGAGATTAGTAATCGTTATTATTTTATTAAAGATTCAATTAAAATTCCTGATGTTTGTTATTATGATAATTCAGGAAAATATCAAGGCGCTGATTATAATCTAGGCTGCTCTCAATATAAAGACAAAGATAATTATATTCATAATTTACATAATTTTACCAAGCTTTGTCCTAGCTCTTCGATTGGTTGTGAACAAATGATTACAACTAATAATTATACTTCGCCCCAGGCTATGTCTTGGAATGTGAATAATTTAGGACAATCTTGCGACCCTGGCGATGAAGGGTGTTTAACAGTTGAAAGAGATAAGATAATATATGTGGTCTATGATAAATCAAAATCTTGTCTTGCTAATGACATCGGTTGTAGCCGAATGGGGGAGGGTCTTGGTTCTGGTTATGATATTAGTTGGTCTGATGTTTTTAAATTGAATAACCCTAATAATTACAATCAAACTTTATGTGCTGAGGGAGATTTAGGTTGTGAGGAATATCGAGATATTAATAGTGGTGGTCTAAGTTACTTTAGAAATCCAGCAAATAATTTATGTGTTTATCGTTCCAGTAGTAATCCTGAGATTTCTGGTAAGGCTTGGTATAAAGTTCCAGTAAAAAGATGTGATTTAAATAGTAATGGCTCGATTGAAGGACTTGAAGTTGGGGGGACAATTTGTTCTAAAGATGAAGATTGCGTTTCAGGAACTTGCGTTGTTGATAACAATGATTATACTTGTTCAGTTTCCTATTTAAAAACTATTGGTTATGGTGGTTTAGGGGCGGCAATCCCTGTACCTGATAAATCGGTGGCTTTGTGTGATGCCGCCGCCGCTGGTTGTACAGAATATATTGATCCAGTTAGTAAATTTAATCCTAATTTAGTAAAAAATCCCGAATATAATGATGGTGGCAAGGGTTGGGGTGAAGATATTTGGCCTCAAGTTAATGGTAATCCAATAGGTAAAACTGAACAGGTCATTAGTTTAGAGAGAAATAAACTTTATGGTTTTAGAGCGACGGATAAGAGTGGGGGTGTTGTTGACGGAGGAGTTAGCCTTAAATTTATTGGTGATGTTAGAATTTTAGGCGAGGAGACTATCGATACGATAAAAAAATTAGGAACTAGTAATAATTTTGGCGATGTAACTAAATTATTAACTATTAATGCCAATTATCCTTATATTATTTTTAATTCTTTGAGTAATTATTCAGCTCTCTTATCGGGCGGGGACGCAAGTTATATTATTGAATTAAAAGAATTAGCAATTGACTATAATATTAGAGGGGATGTTGATGGTAGTAGTTGTAATGGTTTAGTAAATTTTGATACTGGTTGTATTTTATTTAATGAACGCTCAATTGCTGGGGCAGCTGGTTTGGAATTAAATAAATTTAATGCCTTGGCGGGTGATGGTGTGCCAGTCATTAGTTATAGCCCCTATAATGCCAATAAACTATTAAAAGTAAGACCTGATAGAACTTGTGCTTCTTGGCTTTCTTGTACTTCCTATGCTTTAAATAGTGATGGTTCAAAATCTTGTAGCTCAGTTGCTGAATGTAATCTATTAGATGATAAAAATGAGTGCCTTAATTTTATTGTCAGACCAGAAGCTGAAAGCATTGTTTTTGATGCAGAAAAAAATCGTAATGCGACCGGTTACGCTTTGGCGGGAAATTATTATTTTAACAACATTAAGGAAGTTGGTCTTAATACTAGTGTTCGTTATGACTTTGAAGAAAATATTCCTCCTTTGAGCTGTGTACGGGCCAATAGTGCTGGAGAGCCCTTGATTAATGACACCGGCTTTTGTTCCTTTGATGAAAACATAATTAAAGACAGCTTGATTCGTGAACCGGGACTAATTAGCTATCCGGCTAAAGGAAAAACTTATTTAAAAGTTTCTCCTCTTCAAGCAATTTCTCCTCATGCAGGAGGCTCATATGTTGTTTTGCCAGAAGCGGGAGAATATTATTTAAGTTATTTACTTAATACTCAGAATTCTAATACTTCAGCTAAAGTATCAATTGAAAACGTTTCTAATAGAAATATTATGCATGACATGGGAGTAGAAGAACAAGCCCCTAATGGTTGGGAGAGAAAAATTCATAAAATAACAACAGTTAAGGATAATGTTAAAATTAGAATTTATTTAAGTTTAGTGGAAACGGGTAGTTCGGGGCCAGTTTATTTTGATGATATAAATATTGAAACAGTTTTAAGGGTGGCTGAGAATGATTATCGTGCTCGTGATTGTCGACTTTATCCGAACTCTTCTAGTTTTGGTTGTCAGGAAGTTGAAAATTCGGTGGTTAGAAATGGGGTTGAGGGTTATTGTCTTGAATATGATTTAGCTAATTCAAGTGTTTGTCAACTCTGGATGCCAATTGATAGAATTGCCTCGTCTAAAATAAATAGTAATCAGCTTGGTTATAATGGTAAATACCCTCTTAGTTATTGTGCTTTGGCTAACAGTAATTTTCTTTATCTTGAAAAAAGAGAAGCGGCTGTAGTTAAAGAAGAAAGTATTAGAAGAAATAGTGATGATTATTTAGATGTTCGTGTTTGTTATTATCCGGGAACAGCTCTTAATTATTGTCAGTCAATGTTTTATGCTAGTAGTTCGATTGAAATAATGCCAACTTCAACTCCTTTAGGACAACCAATTAGTACTTCTGGCGAATATAACGTTACCATTACCTATGATAATAACAATCCTGATAGTGAGCCAATTATTACTGTTGGTGGTCAACAAGATTTAACTCAAGAAGAGCAAGAAGAATTACCAGAAAATCTTGTTATTGTTGGTGGAAAAGTTAAAGATTTAGGGAATATTCCGGTGGTTTCTGAATATTGTGGTGATTCAGGAAATTATTTCTTAATGGTCACCCAAGATTTGAAACAAGAAAACGGGTTATTTAAACGAGATGATGTGGCCATCACCTACCTTTGTTTACCAATTAATAATTATAATTATTATACTCCTGATAGAACCTTTAGATACGTAGCGACAAAATCAGAACCGATAACAACTTTTAGTGGTGTGCAGAAAGTTTATCCAATTACTGATGGTTGGTATTTAGCTGATGGTTTTCATAACGCTGCGGGGATAGCCCCAGAAAATAAAAGAGGGGGTAGTCCTGGTGGTTTTGATGAACTTTATAATGCTGATCCACCTCTTCGAGTTTTGGATTTAAATTATTCAATACCAGCTGGAGAAGATGATTTAAAAAAGATTTCAAGTAGTGATCCTGATGAAGTTTTTCGTTTAACTTGTGATAAATTTGTTGAAGCCGTTTCTGGTTCCGGGGATAATATGGCTTGGACTAGCAGAGTTGCGCTTGGTTCAAATTATATAGTTACTTCAACAAATCCGATTATACGATACAATGGTTATATTAGACAGATTGGCGACATTCCTTTCGGAGCAGCTTCTTGGCCCGATGATTTTAATTTGGCAAAAAGTGAGAGGGTTCCTTTATATAATCAATACTCAGCTAAAAATAAAGAAGATGTTTTTGCTGGACGTCCTTATGGTTGTAACGCTAAAGATGCTCAGGGGGTCGCTAACTGTTCTAGTATTGGCTATTGCAGCGCTAATCCCGACGTTTATTGTTTAGTTGATAATACCGGACTATTTAATGCCAATACTTATGATATCACTCGTCATTCTTGTGGTACTTGGGGAACCTGTAAACCTCTATGGACCATTCCTACAGGAGCCTATCAATCTAGCGTGCTAATATCTTATCTTAAAGATTACCCTAGCGCCCTTAGTCAATTATTTATCCAAGCTCCAGTTGCTTATGAGTTTAAAGATGATGCTGGGGGTTATGTTAGTGCTACTGGATATTATAATTCTAATATGGCTGGGTCTAATCCTGGAGTTTCAAACCTTAAACTTTATAAAGCTGATACGAGCATTGAATTTAATGCTGATTCTGGAATTAGAGCTGGTAATTACCGCTTGGAATTTAATTCAAATATTGACTCTGATCATCAACCACTGAAAGAAATATTTATTGATTGGGGGGATGGATTTAAGCAGGTTATTATTGGTGAGGATTCAAAGAGTAGCTCATCTGAAGCTAGACATATTTTCTACCATTTCTATCCTGATAACAGAGCGTTAGATAGCACAATTATCAGGGTTAGAGTTTATGATAATTGGAAGAAAGGATCAACTGATGCGATTTTAACAAGATAATTATTTTACTGTTAAGAAGAAAAAAAATAAGGTATAATTTAGAGAGAATTAAGTTTAGTTGCTTATGCACGTTGATGATAATTTATTAGAAAGGACTAGTGATGAGGATGAGGATGAAGATTTTTCTTTTGATGGTGAGTCTTATGACCAAGGTGAAGAAGAGAGTCAAATAGGGAATCAGGGTCGAGCAAGAGATGATGTTGACGACAGTGCCCCCCAGTCTTTAAGAGAGGCGAGAATAATAGAGAAAGCTAAACTTGATAGTCAAAGTAAAAAAGAGGAGTTAAAAAAAACAGCAAAAGCAGAGGCGTCTTCAAAACTTTTAACTATATGCTTTTCCCTTAAAACTCTAGGTGCTTCCTGGGGACTATCAGCTCTTTATGGAAATGTTCATCTTTTTTTAAAGTATACAGTTAATAATAAATTAAGGGGATTAAGTTTAAGAGAGTCAATGATATTGTTGTTGTGTGATGTAATTATAATTTTATTAATTATTATCCAGGTTGCTCTTATTGCTTTAATTGTTGGCTTTATTAAAAATCCTCTTGAAGCTATTAAAAGTATATTAGAAAGCGTGTTCCCGAATTGGAAAAATATTTAATTGGTTTTATTAAAAAATAAGTTGCAAAAAAATGAAAATTAATATTTTCAAGAAAATAAATAACTCCCTGGGAAAAAAATCAATAATTATTATTAGTGTTTTGGTTTTTTTGGGCTTATCTTTAGCCGCTCCGGCTTCTGCTGATTGGGCAATCACAGTATTTGGTGGTATCTTAAAAATAATTATTGGCGGGGTTGGACTTATTTTAATTTTAGCTATTAGAGCTTTAGTTTATGTTGCTCAATATTCAACTTTTTTAAACTCGGGCGCCGTTACCCTTGGCTGGGTTATAGTTCGTGATCTTTGTAATATGTTTTTTGTGGTCGTTCTTTTAATTATTGCTTTTGGAACAATTCTAAATATAGAAAAATATAATTATAAAAAGTGGTTGCCAAAATTAATTTTGATGGCAATTTTAATTAATTTTTCTAAAACTATTTGTGGGGTTTTAATTGATATTGCTCAAGTGGTGATGCTTACTTTTGTTAATTCTTTTAGCACTATTGGTGCCGGAACCTTGGTTAATGTTTTGGGGATTACCGATATTTTGCAAATAGCAAAAAGTGGTAATGAAGATATTGGTTTTTGGACGGTTATCGGTGCTTATTTACTTGGCTTAGCCTACGTTATTGTGTCTCTAATAGTAGTTATTACGATGATATCGATGCTCGCTATTCGTATTGTCATGATTTGGATTTATGTTGTTTTATCACCTTTAGCTTATCTTTTGTCAGCTTTTCCCGGGGGTCAATCTTATGCTTCAAAATGGTGGACTGAGTTTACTAAAAATTTAATTGTTGGACCAGTTTTAGCTTTTTTTCTTTGGTTATCTTTTGCTGCTTTAACCAGTGATCAAGTAAGAGATGCTCAAACAATAGATGAGGCTAGTAGATTAGAGCAAAATAAGTTATTAGGTTTTGATCCTGATGAGGCCTCAATCGAAACTAAAGCTTCTAGTCCTGGAGCTTTAATTAAATTTATCATTGCAATTGGGATGCTTGTTGGTGGTCTTAAAATTGCTCAAGAGGTTGGCGGTGCCGCCGGTTCTATGGCAGGCAAGGGAATGGCAGCGGTTAATAAAGCGGGCAAGATTGGTTTAGCGGGTGCGGCGGCGATTACTGGAGTAAGAGCGGCTAAGGGAATTTATAAAAATTATAGCTCTGCCAGAAAATCAGCCCGAGAAGATAAATATAAGAATGCCGCAGTTAAGATGGCGGATGGAATTGGGAGGGCTAAAAAAAGTGTCGGCGGAGCGGTTACTGGTGGTTTGCAAAAAGTTAAAGATAGTACTTTTGGTAGAAGAGAGGCAAAAGCTAAAAAACTTCAAGCTGAGGCTAGAGTAGAGAGTACAGAAATCGATACAATAAAACAGAACCTTAATCAAAAGAAGGGTGTGGTCGGTGATTATCAGTATGATGAGGGTGTTAAGAGTTGGCGTCATAGCATAACAGGAATGGTAACTGGAGAAGAAAGAGTTAGAGAAAAGGCTGATGAGATTATTAAAGCTAAAGATGACGTTGTTAGCGCTAAACAAACAGAGGCAGAGAAACTACATTTCAAACAACAAAAAATAGATGATGTTTTGAAATATGGAGCCTTAGCTGCTGGAGGCATAGCTGGACTTGCCCTTGGCGGCGTCCCAGGACTTCTTGTTGCTGGAGGGGCCGCAGTTGGAGCTTCGCGTGGTTATGATAAATTTAAAAATGCTGGTAAAACCGATTTAGGGATTGCTTCTGGATTTCGTCTAAAGGAGATTAAGAAGGAAAAAGATGCTTTGAAAGATGAGGATAATGGAAGTGTGATTGCTAAGATGGATGATCGTACTATTAGCGCTTTTGAGAGAGCAGCTGCGGCTTTAGAAGCGATGGATAGAGGTTTGCTTTCCTCTGAACAAGCAGAATCTAAGAAAAAAATGATTGCGAATGAGATTGGCGGAGTCGATGAGAATGGTGATTTTAAGGATAAAAAAGTTGGTAATTATTTTGAATCGATTGCTGAAAGAAAAAATATTTCCGCTTCTTCTGATTTTCAAGATTTAAAAAGTGAAAATCCTGAAGTAAAGAGTCGAGCTGAAAGAAATGTTAGAGATAATGTTGAAAAAGGTAATTATAGCCTAGAATCTCTTGACGTAGGAGCAATTAGAGCGATTGGTCCTCAATTAGTTGCCGCGATGAAGGCTAAAGACTTTGGCGCTCAATTTACTGCAATGAAAGACCAAGCTAAAAAGCGAGAGATTGTTGAGATGTTAAAGAAACTGGTTAATAAAGATACTAGCGGATTGCCAAGCGGTAGTATTGAAAAAAACAATGCTGAAGCGGGAAAATTAGAGGCGATGAAGAGATTGAATCAAGTTACGGATTTAAATACGGCAACGGTTGGAATTTCTGATCCCGTAGATAGACAGGCTAAAAAAGAAGCGATTTTGGCTGATTTATCTTTTACTCAATTGGCGGATGTTTTTAATGGCAATGATAAAAAACAGCAAGATGCAATTGTTGAAGCTATACAAAAGTCTAGTCGTGAGGATAAACTTAGTATTTTTGTGACCGCAGAAAAATCTTTAAGGGGAACATCTCAGGTTGCTAAAGATTTGCGCTCTGAGGCTAAGCTTAATTTAGAAGTTTGATAAAGCCAAGAGAAGATCCTTTCTGTTAGAATATTTAATGATAAGCTATTGTTAAAAAACAAAATTTAAACTATGCCAACAAATATAACTGATAAACAATTTAATGAGAAATATGTCGACTTACCCGAGGAGGCAAAGTTCTTTTTTAGTTCTGAAAAAAATGGCGCAAATATTTTAGCCCTTGCTTCTGAATATAAGTTAGAACCAGACATTATTTATTCTTTAAATTTTTTAGCAGTTAATTCCGGTTTTGACTTTTCTCTACTTGAGGAAAAAATTAAAACTTTAAATTTAAGTGGCATAAGCTCAACCAGGTTTTGGCAGGATTTTATTGGTCGCTTATTATTGCCAATTTCTGAGGCGATGGAAGAAAGTTCTGACGGGAAAATTAATATTGCTAAGGTTTTAAAAAGCACGGGGGCAAAATTGGAAAAATATCAAAGTTATGTTAATCAATTAAGAAATGAAATTGAGGATGATATTTTAAAAGCAGCCGAAGAAGAGGTTGAAGCTTATAAAAAGAGTTTTGATATTAAAGAAGAGAGCCAATATATTTTTAATCTTTTATCCGAGGATATTTTAATAGTTTTAAATTCTAAAAGTTTTGAAGCGGCCGCCGCTTTAAATCGTAGTTTAATTTTTCTCTTATTTAATGCCGAGAATTTTAAGGATGAAGCTTTGAGAAAAATTTTTGCTAACAAGCAATTAATTGGTGAGGAAAAAATTTCTGTTGACAATAAAGAAGTTATGCCAACAGTTTCTGCTTGGCTTAAGGATTTTATCAAAAAAAACAGTTCAAGTTTATTTGATGATTTAATTTTAGCTCAATACCTAAATACCTCTGAAAACGCTAAAGTTCTTCAACCAAAAGAAAAAGAGCTTTTAGGTAATTTAATTCGTTTTTATAAAAATATTGCTTTTTTTCCAGAAAGCATGAACGAAATACCGCCTCAGAAATGGCAAATATTCCCTTTTGACGCGACTAGTTATTGGCAAGAGATTGAGGGTTCAGTAAAAAATAAAAAACAACTCGGTTTACCAACGGAACCAGAAATAATTGAAGAGGATGTTGGGGAGAGTAACGATGTCCTAAGTGAGAAAGATTTTAAGCCGGAAAATTATGATGATAGTGCGGAACTGAGAAATTTACGAGAGTTATTAGCTTCTTTCCCGCCCGCTAGTTTAGAAAGAAAAGCGATTAACGAAGAAATTAAAAGATTACAACGAGATAAAAAATAAAATGTTTGATTATTTGCAAAAATTCAATAATTTACCAAATACTTTACGCGATAAAGTTTCTTCACCGACAGCAATGCGGGCAGTTTCGGCTTTGGAATTAAAATATAAAGTTGATTTAGCCGCTCTGGTGATGAAAGTGATGGCAAAAACTTTAAAAGTTAAGGATTTGCCAGAGTATTTTATTAATGAATTTTCTTTGAGCCAGGAGGACGCTCGCGCTTTAAACGACGATATTTTAAAAGAAATTTTTGCACCGGTTAGTGAATATTTATCTTTAGACGAAACTAAAAAGTCGCCGAAAATTAATGAATTTTCTTCAACTTTAGTTAGAGAGTTTGGCTTATCTTTGCCGAGTGAAGATCTTTATTCTCGCTTAAATAATATAATGTTAACTTTTTTAAAAGGAGTTAGAAGCAAAATAGATGCTAAAAGCGCTTTGATGAAAAAGGTTGAGTTTGGAGGATTAGGCTTAACTCAGGAAGAGGCGGATCGAGTTTTTAAATTAGCTGAAAAAAGGGATATTCAAAAAGATTCTTTAGTTATTAAAGACCTTCCAATCGTTGAAGAGGAAGTAAAGAATTCTTCGCTTGATCAAGCTCTTATAGATCAGGCGGTAAAAGAAGAAATTTCAACCGCGCCAATATTAGAAAAAAGTTCGAAAGAAAAATTGGATAAAATTATTATGGCGGCGGAGATGAATTCAGTCCCAGTTTATGATTTAAAGAAATCTTTAGTTGAAAAAACAGATATAGATAAAGAATCTTTATTACCAAAAGAAGAAAAACAGAATATCTTGCCAGTAACAGAGAATAGGCTTAAGCTTGAGGAAAAATTGGAAGTAAAAACCGGATTAACTCAAGAAGAGACTCAGGCAGAAATTCGAGAACCAGTTCAAGAAACAATACCAGTACCGGCTCAAGAAGAAGTTCAGACAAAAATATCGCCGATTGAAGAAGCTGATTTAAAGAAAGATTTAAAAGGGGAGCAAGAAAATTATGTTGCCCCAACAACTTTAAATTTGAATTTTAAACGCCCAGCGCCGACTTCAAATAAACCAAGGATGGAAGATATTAAACCGGTAGCAAAGGCAATGAGTCCGATTGATGAATTAGCGTTTCTTGATTTAGTAAATTTTCGCCGTCTTTCTGATAATTCTGATGAAGCAGTTTTGAAGATTTTTAATAAAATTAAATTGTTGGAAAAGGATGGCTATGATAAGATGGTTTCGGGGGTAAAAGCTTGGCGCCAAAATGAAGTTAATCGTTTATATGTAAAAATTGGCCAGGAGACTTTACTTAAAGGCCTGTCCTTGAAAGAGGTTATTGTTGAACGTCAAAAAAGAAACATGCCTTTTTTAAAGGTTGAAGAAATTAATGCAATTTCCAAATTGAATGGAAGGTTATCTTTTTAAAATATGCAGCAATTTATCGTACCACAATTTATTGATGTTGAAGCAAAAATTATTGGCCCGATTACCGCTCCTCAATTTTTGATTTTACTTGCAGCTACTTTAATAATAGCTCTTTGTTATCGCCTTCTTCATTTCACTCCTTTCCTAATAGTTACTGTTATAGTCCTTGGTTTAGCTGGCACTTTCGCCTTTGTTAAAATAAATGGCCGATCTTTTCATTATTTTATTTTAAATTTATTACAAACAACTCGCCGACCCAATGTTAGAGTTTGGAATCATAAAATTGTCGTTAATGAGCAAACAGAAAAAACATCAATTCAGAAAATTGACTATAAACCTCTACCAAAAAAAGAGTATAAAAAATCAAGACTAGCAGAGATCTCTTTGATCGTTGATACTGGTGGTAAATATAGAGGGGAAAATCAGAATCTTTAAAATATAATTATGGCTAAAAATAAGATTAAAAATTCAACCCAAGAGCATCTTGATATCGCTGAAATCAGAGATGATATTGTTGTTATGAAAGATGGAACCTTACGTTCTGTTATTATGGTTTCTAGTATTAATTTTTCTTTAAAGAGTGAAGACGGTCAAAACGCAGTTATTGGCGCTTATGTTCGCTTTTTGAATAATTTAAATTTTCCTTTACAAATTATTATTCAATCCAGAGAATTAGATATTGATAATTATTTAGAGTACTTAAAAATAAAAGAGAAGGAACAGACGAATCGTTTATTAAAAGTACAAACGGCCGACTATATTGAATATATTAAAGAATTAACTTCGTTAGGAAAAATAATGAATAAAAGATTTTTTGTCGTTGTTCCCTATAGCGCCTTGTCAGATAAACGAAAAGGATTTTTTAGTCTCTTAGGCGAGGCTCTGCGACCAGCAACAATTTTAAAATTAAAAGAAAAAACTTTTAGAAAATATCAGGAAATGCTTGATCGTCGGGTTGATAGTGTAATTGGTGGGCTAGAATCTATGGGGGTAACAACGACGAGACTTGATACCCAGAGTTTAATTGAATTATATTATAAAACTTATAATCCAGAATCATCAAGAAACCAGGAATTACCAGATTTAGATAAGATGAGAGTTGAGCGTTAATTTTTATCTATGATAAATTTCAATAAGAAAGTAACAAAAAAAATAAAGATGAATGAGCCAGTTTCTCTCAGAAAAAAAACTGAGGCTTCTTTAATTGAGAGAGATCCTCTTCTAACTAGAGAAATTATTGAAGAGGAAAAGACTTTTCGTCGTGGAGTTTTATCGGTCCGTGATATTATTGCTCCCTCTGCTTTAAAGGTTGAAACAAATAATATTCGTTTGGGTAATAAATTTTTACGAACAATTTTCGTTGTCGCTTATCCGCGTTATATTTCAGTTGGTTGGTTTGCTCCCATTATTAATTTAAATGTTACGTTTGATATTTCGATGTTCTTCTATCCGATTGCTAGCTCTATTGTTCTAAAACAATTAAAGGATAAGGTTGGTAATTTAGAGGCACAAATTATTGCTGATGCTGACAAGGGAGCTGCTCGTGATCCCTTAAGAGAAACGGCTTTACGAGATATTGAATATTTGCGAGATGCTTTAACTCAGGGGACGGAAAAATTTTTTCAATTTGCCCTTTATACTACTTTATATGCTGATAATATAGAAGATCTCGATCGTTTGTCAGACCAGGTTGAGGATATTTTCGGTTCACGTTTGGTCAATTCTCGTCGGGTTTATTATCAGGCTGAACAAGGCTTTAATTCAACCTTACCACTAGGAAATGATGAACTCTATATTACTTTTAATATGAATTCTTCGCCGATTGCCTCTTCTTTTCCATTTATTTCATCGGAGTTAACTAGTGACAGCGGAATTTTGTATGGTATCAATCGTCATAATAATAGTTTAATTATTTTTGATCGTTTTTCTTTACAAAACGCTAACTCGGTTGTTTTTGCTACCTCTGGGGCGGGAAAAAGTTATGCAATTAAATTAGAAATTTTACGTTCCTTGATGCTCGGCACTGAAGTTATTGTTATTGATCCAGAAAGGGAATATAAACATCTTGCTGAAGCTGTTGGCGGAACTTATGTTAATATTTCTTTATCATCTGATAATAAAATTAACCCTTTTGATTTACCTAGTTCAATTGGCGGCGACGCTAGACCAAAAGATATTATTAGAAGTGCGGTTATTACAATCAAGGGCTTGATTAAGTTGATGATTGGCGGTCTTAATTATGATGAAGATTCTTTGATGGATAGAGCATTACTCGAAACTTATGCTAAGAAAGATATTACCCCAGACGCTGATTTGTCAAAAATTGAGCCGCCAATTATGTCAGATTTAGAACAGGTATTAGAGGGGATGGAGGGCGGAAATAATCTAGTGTCGCGACTAAAAAAATATACCAAAGGAACTTTTGCTGGTTTATTAAATAACCAAACTAATGTGCAAATGGATAATCAGTTGGTTTGTTTTTCCGTTCGAGATTTAGAAGATGAGCTTAGACCGATGGCGATTTATACAATTGTTAATTATATTTGGAACATTGTTAGGAGCGAGATGAAAAAAAGAATTTTAGTTATTGATGAAGCTTGGTGGATGATGCAAAATGAGGATAGTGCTAAATTTATTTTTGCCCTTGTTAAGCGTTGTCGTAAGTATTATTTAGGAGTTACAACAATTACTCAAGATGTTAATGACTTCTTAACTTCACCTTACGGTCAAGCGATTGTTAATAATTCTTCTTTACAGATTTTGATGAAACAAGCTCCGGCCGCAATTGAGCAAATTCAAAAAACTTTTTTACTTACTGAGGGTGAGAAATATTTATTGCTTGAATGTGGAATTGGTGAGGGAATATTTTTTGCTGGTAATAAACATGTAGCGATGAAAGTCGTTGCTTCTTATACCGAGGACCAATTAATAACCTCTGATCCACGTCAATTGCTAGAAATCGAAGAAGCAAAGAAAGACTTTGCGGAGAGTCAGGACCTAGAATAAAGTACAGCTAATTTTTAAAATAATTAATTTAAAATATATGGATAATAATAGAAAAAAGATTGGTATTATGTTAATAATTTTAGGGCTTTTAATAATTGCTTTAATAATTTATTTTGGTTTTATTAAAAAAGACAAAGACGAGCCAATTATAACTGAAAACCCTGTGGTTGATTTACCGTTACCGGCTGGAGATGACTTAACAAATCCTGGAGATATAGCTCGTTCTTGGCAACCAAATTTAAGCGCTGAAGCGGATCATGTTTTTAATGAAACGGATTTGGAAAAACGTGCTAAAGCTTTTGCTGAGAGATTTGGCTCTTATTCGAATCAATCAAATTATAGTAATTTTTCCGACCTAGAAATATTTATGACCAAGAGTTTCTCTGATTGGACCGAATCTTATGTCGAACAGTTAAGAGAGAGTGCTCCTGGTTATGAAGTCTATTATGGGATAAGTACAAGAGCTTTAACGACTGAGTTAATTAGTTTTGATGAAGCCTCTAGCAAGGCGGAGATTAATGTTTTAACCGAAAGAAGTGAATCTTCAGCCAATGGCGGTGATTTAGAGCCTTATCAACAAAAAATACTTTTAAAATTCAATAAAGTAGCTAATGATTGGTTGGTTGACGCTGCTTATTGGGAGAAAAGATAAAATTTATGGCGGGAATGAAAAAAATATTTTCTTGTACGAATTGTGGCGCCCAATCTCTGAAATGGAGTGGGCGCTGTTTGGAGTGTGGTTCTTGGGGAACTTTAGTTGAGGAATTACTAGATGATAAGGAAGTGAAAAGAGAGGCATTAAAAAAGATTGCTGGCGCTGAGATGATTTCTCTTGGTTCCTTAAAGCAGGAAAAATTAACTCGTTTTAAAACTAATATTTCTGAAATCGATAGAGTTTTGGGCGGAGGAATTGTTCCCGGTTCTTTAATTCTATTAAGCGGAGAGCCAGGAATTGGTAAATCAACTTTAGTCGCCCAGATTGCTTCCTTAGCTGGGGAAGGAGAGCTTACTGCTTATGTTAGCGGTGAGGAATCAGCTTTGCAGGTTCGTGATCGAATGGCGCGCTTAGAAGTTAATTTCGAAAAAATTAAATTCATTTCTGAGACTAATGTGGAAAAAATCATTGCTGCTGTTTTAAAAGAAAAACCAGCAGTTTTAGTTGTTGATTCAATTCAAACAGTTTATTCCTCTTTAATTCCTTCTGAGGCGGGCGGGATTTCTCAAATTAGAACGGCGGCGGTTAAATTTTTAGAACTTGCTAAAGAAAATAATATTGCTGTCATTTTAATTGGCCACATAACTAAAGATGGCCAAGTTGCGGGTCCGAAGTCATTAGAGCATATAGTTGACACCGTCTTGTATCTTGAAAATGAGGCGGGAAGTAATCATTGTTTTTTAAGAGCAACAAAAAATCGTTTTGGTTCAGTTAATGAGCTTGGAGTTTTAGAAATGACAAGCAAAGGTTTTAAAGAAATTAAAAATCCTGGAGCAATTTTTATTGAAACAGTTGGAGGTAATTTATCGGGTTCGGTTGTTTCCTGTGTAATGGAGGGGAGTCGACCATTTTTAGTTGATGTTCAGGCTTTAGTTTCAAAAACAGTTTTTGGTTATCCACAAAGGAAGGCGAGCGGCTTTGATTTAAATCGTTTAGCTGTTTTAAGTGCAGTTATTAGCAAGCGAACAAAAATTAATTTAACTGCTCAAGATATAATTTTAAATTTAGCGGGCGGTTTAAAAGCTTCTGATCCCGCTCTTGATTTAGCAGTTGCTGTCGCAATTATATCTTCTGTTAGTGATAAAAAAATTTTTCGTGAAACAATTGTTTTAGGAGAGATTGGTTTAGGCGGAGAAATTAGGCCGGTTAGTAAATTTGAGCAGAGAGTTAAGGAGGCGGAGCGGCTTGGTTTTAAAAAAGTTATTGCTCCAATGGTTAATATTAAAGATTCTAAATTAGAATTTTTAAGAGTAAAAAATTTGCAAGAGATAGTTGAGCTTATTAAATAAAGCCAATAAAAATAAAAAAAACGAGCTTGGGAGCTCGTTTTATCGTCAAAATTCTTGACTTAGTTTTTATTGGTTGACCTAGTTTTTTGGTATTCACTAGGCCACACATTTTTTTTCAGGCAGACGGTGGTGTTTTTGAAGTGGTGCAATTATTGCTAGAGCTTTTTTTTCTGCTTTTTTGTTCAGAAAAATAAGCTCGCTCACGGTTACTAACTTGGAAGTCCGGGAGGAATGTCCTGTAAATTTCCCCACGATTTGGTTCTGGTCGATGTCGAAATGAATTTCTTCAACTCTGCCTTGTTCTCCCTGGCGAGAACATGATATTCCTGATTTGCACATGTTTAAAATAGTTTTAAATTTACAATTTGGTTTATCTATTGGTTTCAAAAATCGTTTTGATCTCAAAGTCACTTATTGAGTTTTATCCAATTTTTAAGTTTTTATTTAAGTTTTAAAGTTCGATTTTTTTTCTAAGTAGATAATATAATATTAAGTTTTTTAGTCCCTTTTGTCAATTAAAAATGGTAAAAATTATTAATGAGAACCATTAATGTCAACAAGGGGGGGCGCAAAAGTTTGTCTCCAACTAGCTACGACACTAGCTATTGACATTTAATAAAAAGTATGCTATAATGTATTTAGCAAATGAACATTAACAAAATATAATATAATGAAAAAGATGAAAGTTTTGAGTATCGTTGCGACCAAGGTTCTTCTTGTCATAACGGGGTTAATCTTCTTACTCGGACTGGCCGGATTAGCCGAGTCAGTTTCGTTAGGGTCTGTTCTTTGGGCAATCTTTTCGGTTGCCATAATTTTTTTGTCGCTAAAGGGCATTATCTGTCTGGTAAAAACAAAAAATTTCAAGACAATCAATCGCCTTGAAGGCCCGAAAAGTCTTGGTGAGCCGATGGAATAAAGGACTAGCTGTCCTAAGTATTAAGGAGTCAAATGACTCCTTTTTTCTTTGTCAAAAACGCTTTTTATTCTAGGTGAAAATCTCTATCTAAAGCTCCGAGCTTGGCTTTGAGTAAGGGGTAATTTTTTAAATTCTCATCTTCTTTTAAAATTTTATAGGCGAAGTCGCGAGATTTTTTTATTGTCTCTAAGTCAAATAAAGCGAGAACGCTTAAATCAAAAAAGCCGCTTTGATAGGAACCAAAAATTTCGCCGCCACCTCTTAAGCTTAAATCAATTTTTGCTAAATCAAGACCGCGACTATATTTTTCTAAAGATTTTAATCGTTCAAGTGTTTTCTCATTTTTTATTTCATCCTTGCTTGGAAAAAGAAAACAATATGACTCTAAGTCGCTCCTATTAACTCGACCCCGAAGTTGATGTAATTGTGCTAAACCAAAACGATCAGCGCCCTCAATTAATATAATAGTTGCATTAGGAATATCAATTCCAACCTCAATCACCGTTGTTGCCATTAAAATATCAATTTTTTTGGTCGCAAAGTCTGCCATGATTTTTTCCTTTTCATCTTTTTTTAATTTGCCGTGGATTAAAGCAACTTTAAATTCTTTAAAATCAGCGGCGGCAATTTTTTCATATTCCTCTTGAGCCGATTTAAAAGAAATTTTATCAGAGGCTTTAATTAGAGGATAGACAAAAAAAGCTTGGCGACCATTTTTAATTTCTTTTTTTATAAAGTCATAAATTTTCTCTCTTTCGTTTTCTTTACAAACTTTTGTTTTAGTTTTTTTTCTTCCAAGAGGAAGCTCGTCTATTAAGGATAAATCTAAGTCACCATAAATTGCTAAAGACATAGAGCGGGGAATTGGAGTTGCCGTTAATGAGAGAAAATGAGGACTTGAATTTCCTTCTTTATTTAAGTCAATTATTTTTTTTCTCTGATTAACCCCGAAGCGATGTTGTTCATCAACAATAACTAAGCCTAGATTTTTTAAAACCGATTTTTCTTGAATTAAAGTTTGAGTGCCAATCACAAGATCTGCTTCTTCTGGATTTCCTATTTTATAGGAGCGAGTTTTTAGGGCAATTTTAAAATTATAAGCTTCTAGAAGTTTGGAAATTGTTTTAAAGTGTTGTGCTGCTAAAATCTCACTTGGGACCATTAGAGCCGCTTTCTTGGTGTTTAAAGCTGTATTTAACATCGCAATCACCGCGACCAAAGTTTTACCACTACCAACATCACCTTCTAATAAACGACTCATCGGCTGATTTTTATCCAAGTCTTTTAAAATTTCCCAGGCCGACTTTTTCTGTCCATCAGTTAATTTAAAAGGTAGGGAATTAACAAAATTTCTTGTTTCCTTTTCTTGAAAAATTATTTTTGGCGCGTTTTTGCTTTTAAGAATTTTTTTAATTGATTGAGATTTTAATTGGCGTAAAAATAAATTGGAAAAAGCTAGTCGTTGCTTTGCCTCTTTGATTTCTTTTTCATTTTTTGGAAAGTGAATTAAATTTAAAGCTTCTTGAAGTGGGATTAATTTCAATTCTTTGATAATATCTTTAGGTAACCATTCTTTTAAACCTGAACCTAATGGTAATATTTTTTTAATTGTTGTTCTTAAAAGTTTTTGACTTAAGTGACCTTCGGTTAAATGATAAATTGGTACTAGATTTGTTGGAGTAGATTTTTCTTTAGTCTTAATCTCACCAATCAATTCTTCGCCACTTTTTACTCTCTCGTATTCCGGCGAGACCATTGTTAGTTGACCATAACTGTCTGATATTTTTCCACTCAAACTTAAACGGTCGCCAACTTTTAAACTTTTAGCTAAATAAGGTTGGTTAAACCAAATTACTTTTAAAGTTTCGCGTCCGTCGTTTATTAATGCCTCGGTTAAATACATTTTCCTTCTTCTTCCGCGCCTTCCCTCAATTAATTCTATTTCACCTTGGACTTTAACATTTTCCCCAATTTTTAAATCGCTAATTTCTCTTACATTTTCATATTGCTCATAACGAAAGGGAAAATAAAAAAGCAGATCCGAGACAGTGCTAAGACCTAGCTTTTTTAAAATTACGCTGGTTTTTTCGCCAATTCCTTTAATCTCTTTCAAATTGGAATTTAAATTGGCCATATATCACAAAAAAGTGCTTCCGCCAGGAATCGAACCTGGATTACAAGATCCGCAATCTTGTGTCCTATCCGTTGAACGACGAAAGCCTGAAATCTTATGCGCAAGACTTTTATATCTTATTATAGTTTTAGGATTTTAGTCAACTGTTCAGAGACAGGCGGATGAGTTCTTTCTAAATCTTCTTCCAAATACCTTTTTAGAAAATTTCTGACGGCTAATGCATCAAGACTTCTAAGGGGAATTGAAAGACGAAAGCGAAGATTATTTTTAAATTCAAAGTACAAGTTTTTAATGCTATCTTTTGGACGGTATAAAACACAGAAATTTTTTATATTGTCATATTCATAAAAATTATCTCCCAATTTTACTCCATTTATATCAAGTCTAACTTTTATCATTTTTGGTTCGCGAGATTCAATTATAAACATTATCGTTGCCGCCAGAATTATAATTAAAGCAAAGAGGAAATTATTGTTACTACCTAAGAAAGCAAATTTAAGAGGTCTTAAGCTTAGAGAAAAGAAGGAAAAGAAAATCATTAGAAAGGCAATAATGCCGGTGATAATATACCAATTTTTATTTCTCTGAGGTTTGCGAAATTCTGGAACTTCCCAGATTATTTGTGTTTTCATGTCTTGCGGCATATTTTTAGAAATAATTAAAAATTTTCTTAAATTTACTTTTCACGGAAGCAGATTGACAGCCGTCTTAGGATTTTATATAGTTATTATAACATAAAAATAAAAAAAGTTCAGGTCTTAAAAAAACCTGAAAATGGAGAGGTGGCTGAGTGGCTGAAAGCGGCAGGTTGCTAACCTGTTATA
>CAZPPI010000003.1:0-65391 GCA_964588435.1 uncultured Gammaproteobacteria bacterium
GCGGGTTAAAGATTTTGATTTTGAAAAATGTGCTCGTGAGACTTTGGAGGTTTTGGAGGAGAAATAAATTATTAAACTTATTACAAGTTTATTGATTCTTGGTGAAAGGTATGACACAATATTTGTTTAAAAAAGTTATTTAAAAAAAGGAGATTAAAAAATGACAAAACTTTTCAGTATTGACACGGAACTCGGAAAACTTAAATGTGTTTTTCGAGCTATTAAGGATGACTGGGCAAATAAGCCTGAGCTGATTGTTGTGTCCAAGGACTTCAAAGATGTGGTTCCGGCTGGAGAAATCATTGACTCTTTTATGAGGGACCTCTTATTTGGCAATAATTTTGGCTATTTCACTCTTTTCGTAGGTATTATTGCGAGCCCAACAATTAGTTTTTGGCTGGTAATTTCTGAAGATGATCAAACTTCTTGCTTAAAAGCAACTTTTCAGGTTTTTTTTGAAAGAGAAGAATTAGGACCACATTTTGATGGAGAGATAGAGCTTGCGTCTATCAGAACCACACTCTGGAATGTTTATTCATTTTTTAATGATGGTAATCATTTCATGGTTAATGCAGAAGAGAAGTTCGAAAGTCTCTTTTCCGATTAAGACAAAAAAATAAAAGATCCTGGAGCTAAAGAAGTTCCAGGGTTTTTTCTTTTCCTTAATTTCCTAAGCCTTTGATTTTTTCCGATCTTTTATGTTATTATAGAGGATATGAAGAGAAGATTTATATATTTTTTAATACTCTCATTTTTAATCGGAACGCCTCTTTCGGCTAGTGTTAGTCCGAACGATTTTTACTATGTCAATCAATGGTATTTATCGAAAATAAAAGCTGATAAAGCTTGGGAGAAAATCTCGCAAACGCCAGATATCGTCGTCGCCGTGATTGATTCTGGAATTGATATAAATCATCCCGACTTAAGGGAAAATATTTGGGTTAATGAGAGGGAAATCGCCGCAAGCGGAAAGGACGATGATAATAATGGTTTTATTGATGATAAGTATGGCTGGGACTTTGTTAATAATGTTCCTGACCCGAAACCAAAGTTTATTGAAGATTGGACCGAATCAGGAATTTCTCACGGGACTTTAATCGCGGGAATTATTGCGGCAAGGGGAAATAATAATGAGGGCATAGCGGGAATTACTTGGGAGGCGAAAATAATGGCTCTTAAAGCTTTTAATGATAGGGGTGAAGGAAAAATTAGTGATATTGTGCGGGCGATTGATTACGCCATTAATAATGGTGCTCATATTATCAATCTAAGTTTTATGAACTTAGAATATAGCGATTCTTTACAAGAAGCGATTATCAGAGCTCATCGGGCTGGCTTAATTATTGTGGCGGCGGCTGGTAATGAACTTGGCGGCGGTTATGGTTATAATACCAAGGAAAAGCCAGTTTATCCGGCCTGTTATGATGGACGTTTAGTCGGAGAAAATATGGTTATTGGCGTAGCGGCAACTGATGCCCTAGACCAAAAAACAAACTTTTCCGCTTATGGTGAAAATTGTATTGATATTAGCGCACCCGGAATTAGTTTCTTTGGCGCAATAACAAGAGGCGGAAGTTTTAGTGATGAAAATTTATTATACGACGGTTACTGGTCAGGAACTTCAATGGCCGCTCCTCTTGTTTCAGGAACTTTGGCTTTAATTATGCAGGCTAATCCGGAGTTATCACGCCAGGAAATAGTAAGTATTTTATTTGCTTCAAGTGATGATATTAGTAAATTAAATCCAAACTATCAGAACCAATTAGGTAATGGTCGTTTGAATGTTGATGGGGCGGTTGAGATGGCTAAAACAAAATTATATAGTCGCTTAGGACTTCTTTTAGTCTTGCCTGATAAAAAAGAAACTTTAGATAAAGATGGAAATAAAAAAGAAATAAGTTTTCGTGGACCAAATGGCGTTTTTGCTTTTAGTGTAAATAATAAAAGTTTTGATGGTTATAGCGAAATAAAAAGTGGGGACACTAATGGCGACGGTAATTTTGAATTAGTTCTAGGAGCTTCTATCGGCGAGGAGCCGAGAGTAAAAGTGATGACTTACGACGGGCGAACGAAGGCAGAATTTTTAGCTTATGATAAAAACTTTTTAGGGGGAATAAGTTTAGCGCTTGGTGATATAGATGGAGATGAAAAATTGGAAATTATAGTTGCACCAAAGACTAAGGGAAACGGAAGGATTAAAATTTTTGATATAAACGGAAAATTGAAAAAAGAAATTAATGCTTATGACAGAAATTTTAAAGGCGAAGTTGTTCTTGCTTCAGGGAATTTAGACGGCAAGGGGGCTGACGAGATTGCTCTTGCTTTTGGCGAGGGCAGGCGTTCTGATATTAGAATTTTATCGGGAGGCGGGAAACTAATCGGCGCTTTTTTTGCCTTTAATAAAAATTATTTAGGCGGAGTTGAACTTGAGGTCGCTAATTTAGATGGCCTAAAAAACGGGGCTAAAGCAGAAATTATTGTTTTACCAAAAAATGGAATTATGACGGAAGTAAAAGTCTTTAATGATAAAGGTAAATTATTAAATTCTTTTCCCGCTTTTTCTCGCAGTTATAAAAATGGAGCGAACTTATCAGCCGGTGATTTAAATAATGACGGGGTTTTAGAAATTGTTGTGGCGGCTCGCTCCGGAAGTAGCTCGGCTCCTCACGTTAGAGTTTTTAATATGAAAGGAATAATCATGGAGTCTTTTTATGCCTGGGAAGTAAATTATAATGGTGGTGTTAGAGCGACTGCTTTAAAAATAAAAAATTAAACATATGAGTAAACAAGTTATTTTCGACAAAAAAAATGTAATAGTCGCGGGTGGTGCTGGTTTTATTGGTTCTCATCTTTGCGATGAATTGGTTAAGAATTGTAAGGTTATCTGTATTGATAATTTTATTTCTAGTAGCGAAAGAAATATTGATCATTTATTAGCTAATCCAGATTTTATTTTTATTAATCACGATTTATCGACTCCAATCGACTTGGAGAATATTGAAGCTCTAAAAAGATTTAAAATTCAGTTTCAAGGAATTCAGGAAATTTATAATTTAGCTTGTCCGATGTCGCCGAAGAAATTTTTAGAAAATCGTTTAGCGACGATTTTAGCTAATTCTTACGTGGTAAAAAATTTATTAGATTTAGCAGTTAAGTATAACGCGAAGATGCTTCATTTTTCTTCATCAGTTGTCTATGGTTTGCGTCATGACGATGATAAAAGCTATAAAGCCAAGGAGACTGATCTTGGTTCAGTTAATCATCTTTCTCTTCGTGGCTCCTATGATGAAGGTAAGAGATTTGCCGAAACCATGGTTTTTAATTATCGAGAGATTTTCAAGATTGATGCTCGTATTATTCGTTTATTCAGAGTATACGGTCCAAGAATGCAGACTGATGATTATCAGATGGTTCCCGATTTTATTAATAATGCGCTTGATGGCAAGGACTTAGTTATTTCTGGCGGTGAAAAATTTTCTTCTTCTTTTTGTTATATTGAAGATGCGCTTGATGGCATTTTTAAGTTTATGAACTCTCATTTAAGTGGCCCGATAAATATTGGTTCCGATGTTGATATTAGGATGCTTGACTTTGTTAGGTTAATTATTAAAGAAACTGAATCAAATTCGAAAATAGTTTATGAGGACGGAAAGCTTTTCTTTTCCGAATTAATTTTACCAGATATTCACCTAGCTAGAAATGAACTAAGCTGGATGCCGGTCGTTACTTTAGAAAATGGTATTAGAAAGACAATTTTTGATATTGAAGCTCATAAAAAACTTAAGAATATGCATAATTAAATTTAGGCTCTTCTTAAGAAAAACTTCTAAAAACTTTATAAAAATTTAAAGACCCCATCAGGGGTCTTTTGTTATAGTGGGGAGGCTTATTAATTTATTAATTTATCTAAATATAATTTTATGACCATCAAAAAAAAGTTATTTCTTTTAAGTCTAAGGATTAAAAGAAAATTAAAGAGTTATTTGAAAAAATTTTTTCTGCGTGAGGACTTAGGATTAAAATTTGATTTTAAACTAGCTTCTTGGCGACGTTTATTTAAATGTTTGCGCCCAAGCAGTTTAATTTTAGTTTTAAGTCTTCCGGTCTGTGTTTTAAGCTTTTATTATTTAGTTGCCTTTTTTAGTGTTAGTCCAAAAGCAGTTTGCCTTGAGGCTCTGAAGTTTTCTTTTGAAAATGATAAAGCTTGTCGGGAAAATTGCGCCCTTTATCGTCTAGAAAATAAGACTTGTTTGATTGAAGCGCTTGAAGTTGAGACTAATGCTAATTCTGCAAATTTAGAAAAAAAGATTTTTAGTTATTTAAAAGATGAAAGTCTCGATTTTAATTTTCGTTTTGAATTAGTTGATGTTATCGCTCAAGCATCTCCTAGTAGAACGGCGCCAGATTTTTTAATCTCGTATCTTGAATCCTCTCTTGGCGATGAAAAAATAAAGGCTGAAATTTTTAAGGCTTTTGATTGGGAATTAGTGGCGGATGACCCTCTTGCTTATTATTTGGCGATTATAGATAGCGAGGCTTCTTTAGATCTTCGTTTAGCAGCGGCTCTAAAAATTAGTTCCTACCCGGAAAAAAGCTTAGTTTTTAAAACTAAAGATTTAGAGATTTTAAAAGAGGTGATTTTCAAGCCGCAAACACCAGCTTATCTTCGCCAATCTTTAGTGCTGCTTTTAGGTGATTATCGACATTATTTTCCAGAAGAGAGCAACTTATTATTAGCAGAAATTGAAAAAAATAATTTTAGAACTGACAATATTAGTCGCGCCTTTGCGGCTGATTTTATCGGTTTACCACTACCAGAAATAAGTCAGGAAGAATGGAATCTTTATTATAATAGATAGGTCTAATTTAGGGTGAAAACTTGCTTAAAAAGTTGAAGGTTTAATTAATTTAATTAATAAATATATGAAGTTTAAAAATGTAAATTACAAAAAAGTTTTGGTCTGGTTCATTCCTCTATTTGCCTTTATTTTTTTATTATTACCCGGAGTTTGTCGGGCGATGCCGCCCGGAACTTTGCTTTATCGGACAACTGATAATGGAAAGATGTTTGGTTATTCCGGTGACCCCTTAATTGAATCAGTCGCTGGCGTTATGACCGGCATTAATCCAGGTCATGTGGGAATTTATATTGGTCAGGAGGATGGTGTTGATTATGTTGTTGAGGCTTTAGCAAGCGGAGTTGTTAAAACCAAATTGGAATATTTTGTTAATGAAAGTTCGGGTGAAGAATTTTTAGGAGCAAAAATTCCCAAAGACTTAAGTCCTTTAAGACAGGCGAAGGCCGTTGCTTTAGCTAAAAATTTAGCGGAAGCTGGTTTAGCTTATGATACTGATTTTCAGAAACAAAAAGGTCCAGACTCTGGTGATTGGACTTGCGTTGGTTTGGTTGAAAAAATTTATGAGAGTTCCGATATTTCTAATCCTGCTAATTTACTTGAACTTGAATATAATGATGAAAATTATGCGATTAATATTACCCCTGATGGTTATGATGACTATAGTTTTTATAATAAAGAAGGGGACTGTTTTTCTCGTGACAAAGAGTTTTCTTTAATTGCTCCAAGAACAGATTTAATTCTTCCTTTGCCGGAAAAATATGGTTTTAATGCTGGTCTTATTTATCAAGGGGATCGTTATATCTTTTTTCCTTATAGTCAATTTCTTCAAGAAACTTTAGAGGAAGTTATTGTTGATAAAAAAATTAGTTCCGAGTTTTCTGCCAAAGATATTAGAGGCGGAGTTAAGGTTTCTACTATATTACTTCGTTGGAGTTTAATTAATAATCCTAGTTCCGCGATTAAAATTGCTAAAGAAAATATTAAGCAGGGGTTTTCTTCTTTTTTTAATGATTTAAAAACAGCTATTGCCTACGCCTCGGAGAAAATTTTTAGTGATAATTCTAATGCATCAAGTTTGGTTTTAATTAATAATGATGAGGTTAAAAATGATAATTCAAAGATCGCTCTTAATCAAGAAAAACCTGATTCAACTTTATCAAAAATCGGCGGCGTAACGGTAGCAACGGCTAATTCTTCAAAGGAAAAAGCTAAAGTTGAAAATAATGTAGATAAAAATAGTTCAAAGACTGAGGCTAAAAAAGAATTTAGTCCTGATAATAATTTAGAGACAGCTTCAACTACGAATTTGGAAAAAGTTAAGGCTAGTTTGAGTTCTTTAATAACAGTAGCAACTCAAGTTTCAAGTTCTTCAACTCAAACTTCGAGTTCTTCTTTGCAAGTTGCAAATACTATGAGCCAAAATTCAAGTCTAGAAACGGCAAGTTATATAAATTCAAATTTAACTCAGGCCTCAAGTGAAGTTGTGACAAATAATATTGAAAAAACCACTAATTTAAGTGTGGTAAAAAACGAGACGCCGACCGAAGCATTAAAAATTAGTAAAATTTATACAACAGGGGATAATGATTTTGTTGAACTCTATAATCCTAATAATTTTGCTATTAATCTTTTAACGACAAATTATCGTTTAGAAAAAGCTAAAACTGCTATTGATCCAGGGATTATGATGAGAATTGGTAATGAGGCAGATGGCTCTTATCCTGGTGGCATAATTATTCCCGCTAGAGGTTATTATCTAATTGTTAAAGATTCGGCCACTAATTATTATCTAAGTCGAGCGGATGCGATTGTGACGCGTTCTGATTTTAATCTAAGTGGTCTAAATCAGACGGTCTATCTTGGCATAGGGGCTATTAGTTCTTATGAGGACGAGGATATTGTTGATGTTGTTGGTTTCGGTCCAGATGCAAAATATTATTTAGGTTCAGCGCCTGCTCCTAAAATTGAAGATTATCATTTTCTAAATCGCTTTGCTTATAAAAATGATAATAGTCTTGATTATAATTTATTATTATCAGCGGAACCAGAAGCTATTGACGCTTGGGAGCTTGAAAATAATAATGAAAATTCCATCCCTCCGTCTGAAGAAGACCCACCATCTTCGTCTGAAGAAGACCCACCATCTTCGTCTGAAGAAGACCCATTACCTTCGTCTGAAAATCCTGAGATTAGTGAATTTGATTTAGCTTTGAAATCAGTTATGATTCAAAAAATTGGAGTCTTTGCTAATGATGACTATATTGAGCTAGTTAATTTTAGTAACTTTGATATAGATTTAGCTGCCCATAATTTTCGTTTAGAAAAAACTAAAACCGCTTCGGACCCAGTAATTATGATGAGAATTGGTGATCCGCTCGATGGTCACTATCAAAGAGGAACGGTGCTTGAGGCTAGTTCAACCTATTTAATCGTTAGAGAGGGAGCTGCTGATAGACTTTTAGAAATAGCTGATGCGATTGCGACTAGGGTTGAGTTTAATTTATCAGGAGATAATTATTCAGTTTTTCTAGGGACTGGTCCGCTAAGCTCTGGTGCTGATGAAGATATAGTAGATTTGGTTGGTTATGGTTCTAGTGCGCTTTATTATTCGGGTGTCGGTCCCGCTCAAACAATTCCTGATCGTTATTTTTTAGAAAGAATTCAGACAACTAATAATAATTCTTCTGACTTTTCTTTAGCCTATGATTATTTCTATATTGATCAAGAGTCAGAGGATAATCCTGAGAATTTTTGGAAAACACAAAGCTTGGAAGGACTTAAATATCTTTGGCATTTCGACGATTGTTATGGTGATTTTCCGGGTCAGTCAATTGTTGGCAAATGGGCTTGTGGAAGAAAGTTTGGATATTATCCCGGAAATTTTTCTGGTGACTTAGCTGATGGTCTTAATATGAATAATTTTAGTATTGGTTTCTATCATCATAATGATTATTATTGGCCTCGAATTGATCTTTCTTTAACTAATGATTATGACAACTCTTTTTCAATTTCTATGGAGCCGGGCTTAGTCCAGGTTGGCGGAGTAGTTGATGGTGCAACTATTTATACCAATACTGATTTTAGTGATAGTTGGAATTATTTTACTTTAGTCGTTAATAGTTCAGAAAATTATTGGGCCCTTTATTCCAATGGACAAGAAATACTTCGTCGTAATTTTTTTGCGAATTTGCCGGAAATGAATTATTTTTCTTTGTCTGGCGGTACAGGTTCAATGTCTTTTGACGAAATAGCAATCTGGGACCGAGCTTTATCTCAGGGAGAAATTTCAGAAATGCTGGTTCGTGACTTAGCTCTAGGCCCTCGCTCGTTATTAAAGATTCCGCCAGCAGCTGAACTTTTATATCATTGGGAGTTTAATGATTATGCTCAAAATTTTACTTATGACAAAATCTACGGTCAATTATTAACTATTAATGAAGAATCTTGGACTAATCGTGCTCCCGATAATTATGCTGCCCTTGTTAATAATTATGATCCGATTAAAGTTGACTTTTCGAATCCGTTAGTTTATCAAGATTTGTCCATAGCTTTCTGGTGGCGTAACTTTTCTCATCCAGATGAAGGTCGGGCGCGATTATCTTTTCTTGAAAATTATTTGTATGAAAATGAAGGAGGGAAGTTTGGCTTATCGCTTGATTATAATCGACAAAATTATATTTTTAATGGCGGGGAGATAACTCTTGCCGAAGGGCTGATGTCACAAATAGCTAATGACGGCGCTTGGCATCACTTGGCTTTGGTTTATGATTCTTCTCAATATAAATTAAAATTATTTGTTGATGGACAAGAAAGTCTAGCTAAAGAACAAATTCCTTTCCAACCAGGGATGGAGCTAATAGATGCGCTAAGAATATCTTCCGATTCTCAAGCCTCTGCTATTGATGATTTGATGATTTTTAAAGGAGTGCTAAAAGACTCAGAAATCTATGATATTTATCAGGAGACGGGAGTAAATATAATTCCTTGAAATTAAGATATTACTTTAATTTTAGCTAATATAATATAAAAAAAACCGTTTAAAAACTTTTGCAATAATAGTTTTAAGCGGTTTTTTCTTGATTTTTTTTGTTTTTATTAGTATTATAAAAGAGCTATTGGGGGTGAGCGGGCGATCGCTCCTTTTACTTTAAATAGGAGGAGAGGAAAGTCCGGACTTCGTGAAAAGATAGTGGGTAATACCCACCAATCCGTTTCGACGGATTAGGGAAAGTGCCACAGAGACAATACTAATTTACCGTTTGGTAAATAAAAGGTGAAAAGAAATTAGATGTTTAAGAGGTAACTCTTAAGCTACTTTTTTCGGCCCCTGGTGACGGGGATGCCGTGGTAAACCCTATCTGAAGCAAGAGCAAACTTATCTTTTAAGATAAGAAAAAGTGGCTCGCTTGAACTAGTTGGCAACAACTAGTCTTAGATAAATGATCGCTAGAACAGAATCCGGCTTATAGCTGCCCCAAAAATAGCAAAAACAAATTAACTTTATTAGAATTAAAACACATTCATATGAAAAAAAGTGAATCTTTTTTTTCAGTTCTACTCGTCCCCTTAGATTTTTTCTTAATTATTTTAGCAGCCATTTCGGCTTATAAAATTAGATTTTCCCAGTCTTGGATTAATATTAGGCCAATTATTTTTGATTTGCCATTTAATGAGTATTTACAATCTTCTTTTTATGTCGCGATTTTATGTTTATTAATTTTTATTTTAGCTGGAATTTATCAGGTTAAAAGCACAAGACAAATAACCCAAGAACTACAAAAAATATTTTTTGCTAGTTCTACTGCATTAGCTTTAATTGCTATTATCATTTTTTTTCAACGCGATTTATTTGATTCTCGCTTCATTGTTTTAGTTGCTTATGTTTTAATTTTTGTTTATGTTGGCCTGGCTAGAATTTTGGTTCGCCGATTACAAAGATATTTATTAAAACATGGAATTGGTGTCCACCGAGTTATCTTGGTTGGTAATTCAAAAACGACGGAATACTTTTTATCTGAATTTTCAGCTAATAAAAAAATTGGCTTCCAAGTTGCTAAAAGACTTCGTGATTTTTCTTTAGAGAGTTCTAAAGAATTATTAGAGTTTATCGCTGAGAATGAAGTTGATGAAATAATTCAAGCCGATCCTAATTTGAGTAAGGCAGAGACAATGCGTCTTTATGACTTTGCAACAGATAACCATATTGTCTATAAATATGTCGCTGATTTATTAGAGGTAAAAGTTTTGCGCTCTGAAGTGACCGAAGTGATGGGTGTGCCAATCGTTGAGGTCAAAAGAACAACCCTAGAAGGTTGGGGTAAAATTTGGAAACGTATTTTTGATGTTGCTGCTTCATTTTTGTTAATTGTGATTTTCTCGCCAATTATTATTTTAACTATTTTAGCTATTTGGCTTGATTCTAAGGGGCCAATCTTTTTTTCTAGGCGTGATAATGGTAGTCCAGTGACGAGAATTGGTGAGGGGGCTAAACCTTTCCGTTATTTCAAATTCAGATCAATGATTCCTAATACCGATAGTATGCGTTATAAAGAATTAGCTGACCGTAATCTTAGAGCTGATGGACCGATGGTAAAAATAAAAGATGACCCTCGGGTTACTCGGGTTGGAAAGTTTATTCGTCGTTGGTCGATTGATGAATTACCGGAATTATTTTTAGTTTTCATTGGACGGATGAGTTTAGTTGGCCCAAGACCCCATTTACCAGAAGAGGTTGCTAAATATGAAAACTATCACCGCAAGACTTTATCGGTTAAACCAGGAATTACTGGCTTAGCTCAGGTTTCCGGTCGAAGTGATCTTGCTTTTGAGGAAGAAGTTAAATTAGACGTTTATTATATTGAGAACTGGTCTTTGATGCTTGATATCTCAATTTTATTTAGAACCCCTTTGGCAGTTTTTAAGCATCGTGAAGTAGAATAAAAATATGAAAATAGCTTTAATACACGATCATTTAGCACAAGATGGTGGAGCGGAAAAAGTTTTAAAAGTTTTTTCCGAAATGTTTCAGGCGGCCCCTATCTACACACTTTTATTTGAAAAAAAACATGTTAATAAATATTTTTCTGATAAGAAAATCGAGACTTCTATTATTCAAAAACTCCCATGGGGGGTTAAGCATTATCAGTGGTATCTAAGCTTGATGCCTTTAGCGATTGAGTTTTTCGATTTAAGACAATATAAATTAGTAATTTCTGATACTAGCTCTTTTGCTAAGGGGGTTATTACCTCACCCGATGCTTTACATATTTGTTATTGTCATACTCCAACTCGTTATCTTTGGAGTGATACCCATCAATATATTAACGAGCTTAAATATAATAAATTTTTTAAGAAAATAATTTCTTTAGTTCTAAGTCGGATTAGACTTTGGGATTATGCAGCGGCAGCCCGAGTTGATTTTTTTATTGCTAATTCTAAAACAGTCCAACAAAGAATCAAAAAATATTATCGTCGCGATTCAATTGTTATTTATCCGCCAGTTGAAACTAATAAATTTAGTATCTATCAAGAAGGAGAAGTTAAAAAAGAAAAATATTTTTTAATCGGTTGTCGTTTAGCACCCTATAAGCGAGTTGATATTGTGATTGAGGCTTTTAAACGATTAGGTCCTGATTATAAACTAAAAATATTTGGTGATGGAATTGATTTGAAACGGTTAAGAAAAATAGCGGCTGAGGCAACTAATATTGAATTTTTAGGAAGAGTTAGCGATCAATATAAAGCCGAGCTTTATTCTAAGGCTGAAGCTTTTATTAATCCCCAAGAAGAGGATTTCGGTATTACCGTCGTTGAGTCGATGGCGGCTGGTCGTCCAGTTATCGCTTATAAAAAGGGCGGGGCAACAGAGACGGTGGTTGAAGGCTTTAGTGGAGCTTTTTTTGAGGAGCAAACAAGCGATGCTATTTATGAAGCACTTAAAAATTTTGAAACTATGAATTTTGAACCAGAGAAAATTAAAAATTATGCTGAAAAATTCTCAGTTGCAAATTTTAGAAAAAAAATAGAAGCTTATATCGCCTGGGTTCAAGCTGGTGAAGAGGGAGAATTCCCGTTTAAAGATTAAATTTAAATAAATTTATCAATGAAAATAGGGATTGATATTAGAGTTTTAATGGATAAAAATTATAGCGGCGTTTCTAAGTATGTCGCTAATTTATTATTGGCTTTATTTAAACAAGAACGGTCTGCTAATAGTTATAACCTATTTTATAATTCTTCGAAAAATATTAAAGAGCGTCTTAGTGTTTGGCAAAATGATTTTTCTCAGATTAAATCGTTGTCCTGGTCTAATAAGATTTTTAATTATTTTTTACAGAAAACTTTATCTTGGCCCAAGCTCGATTTGTTTTTAGGCGAACCAGATATTTTCTGGTCACCTCATTTTAATTTTTCAAGTTTTTCTAAAAAATCAAAAACTAAAAAAGTAATAACTGTCCACGATCTATCCTTTCTTCGTCATCCAGAATTTTTTTCTTGGCGTAAAAGATTTTGGCACTCAGCCCTGGGAATTAAAAAAATATTAAATCAGGCTGATGGTATCGTCGCTGTTTCTGAAAATACGAAGAACGATTTAATCGAACTTTTAGGGATCAATGAAAATAAAATTAGAGTAATTTACTCTGGTTTAAATCAGTCTATTCCGACTAATAAAATAATTCCGATAAGTAATTTTTTTCCCAAATTAAATTTAGAGTCAGGCTATCTTTTATATCTAGGGAATATTGAGCCAAGAAAAAATTTGGTTAATTTAATAAAGGCTTATGAACTTTGGCGTTTAAATTCGTCAAAGGAGAATAAAAACTTGCCGTTGGTTTTGGCTGGGGCTAGGGGTTGGCGGGTTAAGTCAATCTTTTCTGCTTGGCGAAAATCAGAGTTCAAAGATGATATCTATTTTCTTGGTTATGTAAATGATGAAATCCAAAAATCTTTGTATCAACATGCTAAGCTTTTTATTTACCCCTCTTTTTATGAGGGTTTTGGTTTCCCGCCACTTGAAGCTATGGCTCACTCTCTACCGGTTATAACCTCAAATGTTTCAAGTTTACCAGAAGTTGTGGCTGAGGCGGCCTTAATAATTGACCCAAATAAAATCTCAGAAATTGCAGAAGCAATTGAAATTATTTTAAAGGATGATAACTATCGCCAAAATTTAATTATTAAAGGCCTAAAGAGAGTTGAATTTTTTTCTTGGGAGGATGTAGCCAAAAAATATTTGGTTTATTTTGATGATTTGCTGAAAGGAAAAAAATAGATGAGGAATAAAATTAATTTTATGAAAACTTTGAATAATAAGATTAAAAAAACTAGCCAAAAAAAAGTTTTAGTTGCGATGTCGGGCGGAGTTGACTCGAGTGTTGCCGCTTGCTTATTAAAAGATCAGGGTTACGATGTTGCCGGTGTTTTTTTGCATTTCTGGAAAGATAGGTCAGTTGGTTTTAAAGTTGAAAATCGTTGTTGTTCTTTGGAGTCATTGCTTGATGCTAAAGCTGTAGCTACGAAAATTGGTATCCCTTTATTTACTTTTGATTATTCCGCTAAGTTCAAAGAAGAAGTCGTTGATACTTTTTTAAGTGAATATCAAGCTGGTAGAACACCAAATCCTTGTGTTACTTGTAATAAAAAAATTAAAACTGCTCGCTTATTAAAACAAGCGCGCGCGCTTGGCTTTGATTATTTAGCGACCGGACATTATTTAAAAATTAAGAAAGAAGGAAGAGAATATGTTTTATTAAAAGCTAAGGATAAAAATAAAGACCAAACATATTTTCTTTATACTCTATCCCAGGATGAATTAAAACATTTACTTTTTCCTCTTGGTGATTTTAAAAAACCACAAGTTAGAAAGTTAGCTGAAAAATATGGTTTAAAAATTGCTGCCAAAGCTGAAAGTCAAGACATCTGCTTTCTAGCCGGTGATCACAATATATTTTTAAAAAAATTTTTAAAATTAAAATCGGGGGATATTAGAATTTTAGGAAGCAATGAAAAAATTGGCGAACATCTTGGTCTCCCGCTTTATACAATTGGTCAAAGACGTGGTTTGGTTGGTGGTATTGGTCCGTTTTATGTGGCTGACTTTGATTATAAGAAAAATATTTTATATGTTGTTAAAGAATGGAATGATAAAATTCTTTATAGGCGCGAATTTATCGTTAAAGATGTTAACTGGTTGAGCTTTAAATCGCCAAAGAGAAAATTTAAAGCCCAAGTTGTTATTAGATATGGTCATAAGGCAGTTAATTGCGAAGTTTTACCACTTAAAAATAAAAATAATTATCAAGTTATTTTTAATCATCAACAAAGAGCTGTTACCCCTGGTCAAAGCGCTGTTTTTTATGATGGTCAAAAAGTTTTGGGTGGCGGCATAATTATGTTATAATTCTTTTGGCTCTTATAATTATAGTTTAATTCTAAAATAAACTATAGCCTCTAATAAATAATTACCTTATAGGGTAATTTAATTTTAAATAAATAATATGGCTCAAGAAATTCCAGACATTTTTAAACGCGTTCAAGAAAATAAAAAAGAAAGTCGTGAGCTTAAAAAAGCTTATCGTGATGCCTTATCGGTTAATGGTGAGTATCAAGATTTAGTAGAAGAGCTTGAAGCTTTAAAATTAAAAAAGAAAAAAGTTGAAACTTCTATTAAAGATTCTTTTAAAGAAGAATTTGATAAACTTGAGGGTCTAAAATTACATATTGCTGGTGATAATCAGTTAATTAGCGATTTAGCGGTTAAAAAACTTTCAGAAGGAGAGTTGATTAAATTAGTTGATGAAAATAAAGTTGAATATGAGCCTGTTTTTTCTGTAAGATTTAAGAAAATTTCATAAAAAATTGACTTTTTCTCAAAAATATGAGATGGTATAATCATTAAAAGTTAATTTTAGTTCTTAAAAAACAACAAAAAACAGATAAAATGGGAAAGAATAAGGTTTGGGAAACTCCTAGTGAGCCCTATTTTTTTAAAAATTCTTCAAGGTTCCAGGGAATGTTTCTAGAATCATTTATTTTTAATGATTCGGAAATTTTCTACGAACTTGAGTCGCGCCCCATTCGTCGAGAGGGAGATGCTTTATCAAGGCACATTAAATTTCTTATTTCAGCTAGCAAAGAGCTGGAAGCAGAAAAAATTTGCCCTTTCTGTGGAGAAGCAAAAATTAAATTTTTGCTCTTTCTTAACTATTCAAGCCTTGATTTAAGGCTGAGCTGTTGTGACCAGCCTGCCTGTAAAGAGGCCTTGAAATCTGGCCGGCCAGAAAGCCGCTTTATTTCTTTAAATCTAAATGGTTTAAGACAGTTCAGAGGCAAAACTATTAGAAAAAAAGCGGAATTGGTTTTTCGTCGGGCCTTCAAAGTCAAAAAAAATACTTCTCCCATTGAAATTTTTAATAAGTTTTATGAAGCTTATTGGAAAAGTCAAGGAAAAAAAAGCGAGGCTAGACAAACTAGACTATTTGGTTAAAATTAGCCCCCATTTTTTAGCTAGTTTCAATCGATATTCTCTGAGATTTAGTTAAAGTTCGCCTAACAAGTGAACTTTTTTTATTTATTAAGGTTTTTTGCTTCTTTCTTTGATTTTTTTGGATTTTATTGCTATAATAACTTTATAAACCAAGTTATGGTTTAAAAAAATAATTAATTTTAAAACTATGGAAAATCTAAAAAATCTGAAAAAAAATAACAAAGTTTTGTTGTCTTCCAGTTTCTTTTTAATTGTTGTTTTATTAATTTTCTTGGTAGCTTTTTTCAAATTAGGAAAAAATATGGATGAAATTAGTGGATTTATTATTAGGCAAGATCAAGGCGAGAATGCTCTAGCAGATGGAGAAATTTATAACGAAGAATCGTTTAGTAAATTAAGTTCTCGTCAAAGTTATTTAGTAAAAAATATCAGTGAATTATCTCCAATCAAAGAGGTTTTAGGTGGAAATTTTTATATCACAGAATTTACTTGGCATGATGAGAATTTAACTAAGATTAAGTATGAGGACGGTCATATTGCCCTTGAGGCAGAAGTTTCTTTTGATGCTGATAGCGATGACGTTGTCCCAAGTAATTTTGTTATTACTAAAGAGAACTAAAATCGGGAAATAATAAAGAGAGAGGCGCCAAAAATCTATGAGTAAGTTGTATTTATATAATTCTTTGAGTAAGAAAAAAGAAGAATTTCAGGCAATTTCTGCCCCGAAAGTCGGTCTTTATACTTGTGGACCGACTGTTTATAATTTTGCTCATCTTGGCAATCTTAGGACTTATTTATTTGAAGATTTTTTAAAAAGAGTTTTGATGTATAACTCTTATAAAGTTTTTCATGTAGAAAATATTACGGACGTTGGACATTTAACTGGCGATATGGATATGGGAGAGGATAAAATTGAAACTGGTGCTAAAAGAGAGGGAAGGAGTGCCTGGGAAATTGCTGAAAAATATAGCCTTGCTTTTAAAACTGATCTAGAAAAATTAAATATTTTAATGCCTGATGTTTGGGAAAAGGTGAGCGATAATATTCCAGAACAAATTGAATTGATTAAAACTTTAGAGAAAAAAGGTTTTGTCTATAAAACTAGTGATGGTCTTTATTTTGATACTTCTAAATTTCCTGACTATAATAAGTTAAGCCATCTTTCGCTTGAGACTTTGAAAGAGGGTGCACGAGTAGAAAAGAATAATGAGAAAAAAAATCCAACCGATTTTGCTCTTTGGAAATTTTCCAGTCTTGATAAAAAAAGACAGATGGAATGGGAATCGCCATGGGGGATTGGTTTTCCTGGTTGGCATATTGAATGCTCAGCTATTAGCCTGAAGCATCTAACTGAGAATTTAGATATTCATTGTGGCGGCGCCGATCATATAAATATTCACCATACTAATGAGATTGCTCAGAGCGAAGCGGCGACTGGTAATAAATTTTTTAATTATTGGCTTCATGGTGCTTTTTTAAATATTCCTGGTGGCAAAAAAATGGCCAAAAGTGATGATAATTTTTTGACATTAAAAAAGGCTTTAATTGATAAAAACTTAGATCCGCTTGCTTATCGTTTTGCTGCCCTTCAGGTCCATTATCGCAAACCGATGGAATATTCTGAGGAAATTTTAAAACAAGCTCAAGAGGGTTTAAATAGTTTAAGGCGTCAATTTGCCAAACTTAATAAGAATCAGGGTGAGGCTAAAATTAATGAAGATTTAAAAAATAAATTTTTAGAAACAGTTAACGATGATTTAAACACACCAAAATCTTTAGCAGTTGTTAATTCGATTTTTAAGGCTGAAATAACTGAAGCCGAGAAATATGAAACTTTAATTGATTTCGATAGAGTTTTAGGTTTAAAATTAAGCGAGCTTTCAGGTGATGACGAGACTAAAGAAGTCCTCTCTAGTGATTTGTCAGAAGAAATAAAGCAAAAATTAAAATTAAGAATAATTGCTCGTCAAGAAAAAGATTTTGCTAAAGCCGATGCGCTACGTTTAGAAATTGAGGCGGCTGGTTTTATAGTTAAAGATGAAAAAAATGATTTCAAGGTTTTCAAAAAATAAGAAGGATTTTTGGCAGAAATTAAAAAAACAAAGCCGACCAATTTTAGCTTTAGCGCCAATGGCCGGTTTTTCTGATTCTGCCTTTCGTCAAATTTGTAAGAAGAATGGGGCCGATGTTTTGTATAGCGAAATGGCTTCAACTGCTGCCCTTTATTATTTAGAAAAAAATCCGCGTAAAAAATTTTTAGCTAAGGGGGAGCGATTGGAAAGTGAGAAAACTCTAGATATCTTGCGCTTTGAAAAGAAAAGGGAAAAATATTTTGTTGCCCAAATATTTGGCTCGAATCCGGAGCATTTTGCCGTTGCTACAAAAATAATAACTGAAAAAATTAAACCGGATGGGATTGATATAAATTTTGGTTGTCCGGTGCCAAAGATAATTAAACAAGGGGCTGGGTCTGGCTTGATGAAGGACTTGGTTCGTTCTCGGGAAGTTATTAAAGCGGTTTTAGATAATACAGATTTGCCTGTCTCTATTAAGATAAGACTTGAGAGCGGTCAAATTAACTTTAAAGATTTTTTACAAAATATTTCTGATTTGCCGATTTCCGCCTTAATGATACACGGTCGAACTTTAAAACAAGGTTTTGTCGGCGCCGCCGATTTTAAGGCAATTAAAGAAGCAAAAAAATATTTCAAAGGAATTATCCTTGCAAACGGTGGGATTTATAACTTAGAAGAAGCACGAAAAGCTCTCAAGGAGAGCAAGGCTGAAGGACTAGGACTTGGTCGCGGAGTTCTTGGTCGTCCTTGGCTTTTTAAAGAAATTAAAAAAAATAAAGTTATTGATAAAAGTAAGGCTGAAATTTTTAAATTATTACTTGAACATGCTGAGCTCGGGCATAAATTAAAAGGGAAACGAGCGACTTATGAACTTAGAAAAAATCTTTGTTGGTATTTAAGGGGTGTTGAGGAGGCAGCTAAATTAAGAGAGTCTTTAGTCAAGGCTGAAAGTCTAAAAGAGATTAAAAAAATTTTTAAAACAAATTTATGATACTCTATATTGACACAACTTTAAAAGATAAAATATTTCTTGCCCCATTAAAAGAAGAAAAAAAATTTTTCAAACTATATGCTTTAAAAATTTCTGTCTTATTAGAACCAAATATTGGACAGAAAAAGTCCTGTTGATAACTTTTGTTAAAAAAATAAATTTTTTCGTAATTTTAAAAGATGCTTGTTGATAAGTGTCTTTTTTTTATTATTTTCGCTTATATAAGCAATATATTAAGTGTTGACTCAAGGGTATAAGTGGTGTATAATTAAATTCGTAAGGTGATTTGTGGGGAACTAAGGTGAATATATGTTAATTGGAGAATACAATCACAATCTCGATGACAAGGGTCGATTAGCAATACCGGCTAAATTTCGAGCTATCTTAAAAAAGGGCGCAGTCGTTACCAAGGGTTTGGACGGCTGTTTATTTTTATATGGCAAAGAGCAGTTTACTAAAATTGCGACCAGCCTTGCTGCGCTACCGATTAGTCAATCAAAAGCTCGTGCTTTTAGTCGCCATATGTTAGCTGGGGCGATGGACTTAGAATTTGATAATCAGGGAAGAATTACTTTACCAGAGTATTTAAGAGAATTTTCTTTTTTAAAGAAAAGGGTTATCGTTGCTGGTTTATATGATCATTTAGAAATTTGGGATGAAGCTGCCTGGAAAAAATATAAAACTGAATCAGAAAAAAATACTAATACAATCGCTGAAGAATTGGGAAATTTAGGAATTTAATATGATTTATAGTCATGTGCCAGTAATGCTTAAGGAAATTATTTCTTTCCTTGATCCGAGGGTAGGAGGAAAATTCATCGACTGTACTTTAGGTGGCGCTGGTTATACAAAGGCGATAGCGGAATTGGTCGGAGAGAAGGGAAAGATTTTAGGAATCGATTTGGACGAACTCGCTCTAGAAAATGCAGCTAGATTATTAAAAGAAAAGAAATTAAATAATGTTGAGTTAGTAAGAAGTAATTTTAAAAATTTAGATGAAGTAGCGGAATCAGTTTTTCCGGGAGAGTTAGTTGATGGCATTGTTTTTGATCTTGGTCTTTCCTCGGCTCAACTTGATGATGAGGAAAGAGGATTTTCCTTTAAAGGTGAGAGGAGCCTTAATATGTCATTTGGTTCCGATGATGAGCTTTTAACTGAAAAAATAGTTAATTCCTATCCCTTATTGGAATTAACTAGAATATTTCGTGAATATGGAGAAGAAAAACAGGCTTATCGTATTGCTAAAAAAATTGTTGAAACCAGAAAAAAGAAAAAGATCAAAACTACTGCTGACTTATGTGCTTTAATAGAGGGAATTATTCCCCTTCGCCCTTGGTCTAAAATTCATCCAGCGACAAAAGTATTTCAGGCTTTAAGGATGGAAACCAATCAGGAATTAGAAGTTTTAGTTGAAGCTCTAGAAAAGGCAGAAAAGAAATTAAAAAAAGGTGGCAGATTAGTGGTTGTTTCTTTCCATAGTGGTGAAGATAGAATTGTGAAGAATTTTTTAAGAGATAGGAAGGGAAAAAGTTTTAACATTCTAACCAAGAGACCTCTTATTCCTGAAGCTTTTGAGACCAGTAGTAATAAAAGAGCGAGAAGTGCAAAATTGCGAGCCGCTCAAAAAATTTAGATAATTTTCAAGTTAAAAATATAAAAACTATGGCAAATAATAATTACGATTTAAGAAGAAATAACCAAAGAAAGCAAGGCAGCCCCGCTTGGCGTTGTTTTAATTTCTTTGTTTTTTCTTTCATTTTTATTGGTATTGGTTTTTATTTATTTAATATCAGTCAGTTAGCAACTCAGGGCTTTGTTCTAAAAGAATTAAGCTTTAAGACCGATATTCTAGCAGTTGAGAAATCAGAGCTAGAGGAAAAAGTAAGTTTTGCTCAATCATATTATGCTATTAATTCAAGAGTAGCGCAGTTAAATATGGTTGAAGTAGCTGAATTCGAATATTTAAAGCCAGCAGCTTCAGTGGCTAGAAAATAATTTAATATGAGGCTGATAAAGATGGGAAAAAGAAGGGGGCCAGAAAAATCAAAAATTGGGCTTGGCCGCTGGCGTTTGGTCGTTGCGGTCGTTTTTTTATTATCATTTTCTTTAGTTTATAAACTATTTACGGTTCAGGTTACTGAAGCCGAAACTTATAAAGCTAGGGCGGCTAATCAACATGAAGTTTCATCGCAATTAATACCAGAGAGAGGAAAAATATATTTTACTGAAAGATCGACTGAGGGAGAAAAACTTTATGCTGCTGCTGCAGTTAGAGACTTAGCAACAATTTACTCTGTTCCTAAAGATATTACCGCACCATTAGAAATGGCGGAAAAATTCTATGAATTTTTCGACAAAGCAGTCTTAGAGCAAGAATTGAAGAGTAAAAATTTAAATGATTTAAATATTGCTACCTCAACTAAAGAGGAAATAATAAAATCTTACCTACTTCGTTTTGATAAACAGGGAGATCCTTATGAGCCTTTGAACAAAACTATTGAAACTAATCGTTTGCTTGAGCTTTATGCTTTTTTAGTTAGTTCTGATTATCTTGAAGCTGAGGAAATAAAGCGCGGCTCTTTGCGTGATTTAGTGCCAAGAGATATTAGCGCAGAGGATCTTGAATTCAGGAATGAAAAAATTTATTTAACTATTAAAGAATTTGACGAATTAAGTGGTGAGGAAAAAGAAGTAAAAAAAGTTTTAGATATACCGGGACTCGGTTTCACTTTTTCGAAATATCGTTATTATCCTGAGAATGAAGTTGCTTCACAGGTTCTCGGTTATGTCAGTTATACTAATGATGAAGGTAGCGGTCATTATGGTTTGGAAGAGTTTTTTGATAAGGAATTATTTGGTAAGTATGGACAGCTAAAATCAGAAAAAGGAAATTCAGCAAATTTAATTATTGTAAATGATAGAGAGTATATTGCTCCACAGGCAGGCTCGGATTTAGTTTTAACTATTGATAGAAACATAGAATTTTTTGCTTGTGAAAAACTTAAGGAGGCTGTCACAAAGTTTGAGGCGACTGGGGGGTCGGTTATCGTAGTTGAGCCAAAAACAGGTGCAATCTTGGCTATGTGTTCAGAACCAAATTTTAATCCCAATGACTATCAAAATGTCAAAGATTTAAGTTATTTTAATAATCCGACGATTTTATATCAATATGAGCCTGGTTCTGTTTTTAAAGTAATTACGATGGCGGCTGCTATTAACGAGGGCAAAGTAAATCCCTCAACTTTATATGAAGATAAAGGAGAAATAATGATTAGTGGTTGGAACAAACCGATTAGAAATTCTGATTTTAGCACTAAGGGGGCGCATGGTTTAGTTGATATGAATTATGTTTTAGATAACTCTTTAAACACCGGAGCCATTTTCGCGATGCGACAAATCGGCGATAGTGTTTTTGCTAAATATGTTCAAGATTTTGGTTTCGGTGAGAGAAGTGGGGTTGAGCTTGGTGCTGAAAGTCCGGGTAATATTAATAATTTATTAAAAAATAGAGTTAAGGAAATTGATGTGGCAACTGCCTCTTTTGGACAAGGAATAGCAGTTACGCCCTTACAAATGATAATGTCTTATCAAGCGATTGCTAACAAAGGAGTTCTAATGAAGCCTTATGTTGTTAAAAAAATAATTAATAACGGAGTTGAGGAGGTAATAAACCCGAAGAAAATAAAGGAGGTCATTAGTCCAGAAACAGCGGCGACAGTTTCAGCGATGTTAGTTAATATTGTTGAAAAGGGTCACTCAAAAAGAGCGGCGATTGAAGGTTATTATTTAGGAGGTAAAACGGGAACGGCTCAAATTGCGACGGTTGGCGGTTATAAAAAAGATGAATGGGTTCATACTTTTATCGGCGTTGCTCCAATTGATGAGCCAGCTTTTGTGATGTTAGTAAAAATTGACAGCCCGAAAGGAGTTCAGTATGCTGAAGGTTCGACAGTACCACTGTGGCGCGATATTGCTGAATTTATTCTTCGTTATTATCAAATACCAAAAACAAGAAAATAAGATGAAAAAAATTTTAATATTTAAATTAAGAGTTCTTGCTAAATTAATTCTTTTAAGAAAGAAGCCTTTAGTTATTGGTATAACTGGCTCAATCGGAAAAAGCAGTACCAAAGAAGCTTTGTCTTTAATTTTGAGAAAAAAATTCAAAGTTAGAGCAACTTATAAAAATTATAATAATGAGATTGGTTTGCCCCTAACTATTATTGGCGCAAAATCTCCAGGAAAAAATATTCTTTCTTGGTTTAGTGTTTTCTTTTTGGCTCTTAAAATAATTATTTTTGGTGATAAAAATTATCCGGAGATATTGATTTTAGAGATGGGAATTGATAGACCAGGAGATTTAAAATATTTATGTTCTTTAGCTAAGCCAAAGATTGGTATTGTTACTTCTGTTAGTTATGCTCATATAGAATATTTTGGTTCGCTTTTAGAAATTAAAAAAGAAAAAGAGATTTTAGTGAAATCGCTCCAGGCTCATGGTACGGCTATTTTAAATTTTGATAATGAATTTTGCAAAGAAATGGCAGAAAGTAGTAGGGTTAAAGTTATAAGCTATAGTTTTAAAGAAGGAGCTGATTTAATTGCTCAAGATATAAAATATAATTTTGATAAAGGCGATTATGAGCTTAGTGGAATAAATTTTAAATTAAATTTTCGAGGTTCAATTGTTCCAGTTTTAATGAAAAATGCTTTGTCGCCGGGAGCAGTCTATGCATCTTTAGCGGCAACGGCCTGTGGTTTGGAACTCGGGCTTAACTTGGTTGATATTGCTAATTCTTTAAAAGATTTTTCTTTACCAAAAGGAAGAATGAATGTTTTGCCCGGGATTAATAACTCCTTTATTATCGATGATAGTTATAATTCTTCACCAGAGGCTTGTTTGTCAGCTTTAGATGTTTTAGGAAGTATTAAAATTGAATCTAAGGCTAAAAAATATGTTGTTTTGGGGGATATGTTAGAAATTGGATCTTATGCCGACGAAGGGCATCGTTTAGTTGGTGAGAAAGTTGCTCGAATAAAAATAGATGTTTTAATTACTATTGGTAATAAATCTTTAATTACCCTTGAGGCTGCTCTTAAAAATGGGTTAGATAAAGATAAATCATTTCACTTCAATGACACTTTTGAGATTGGAAAGTTTTTAGTTAATTGTATTAATTCTGGGGACATAATCTTAGTTAAAGGTTCTCAAGGAATGCGTTTGGAAAAAGTTGTTAAGGAGATTATGTTAGAAAAAGATCGTGCTTCTGAACTTTTGGTTCGTCAAGGGGGCGGTTGGAAATAGAATTTAAGACTTTAAAATTAGCTTATCATTAAATATTTTTTTGTTTGCTAAGGCACAGTAAATATACTATACTATATTTATATGCCTATTTTAATTTTAGGGGCTCAAGGTAATCTTGGTAGCCAACTTAATAAAATTTTTTCTGATGATTATAATACCGTCGCTTGGGATCGGGAGGATTTTGATGTGCTTGATTTTGAGCTTTTACGTGAGAAAATTTTAAAATTAAGACCACGTTTAATAATTAATACTGTTGCCTTTAATGCAGTTGATCTTTGTGAAAATAAAGATGGTTTTGCTAAAGCTTTAAAATTAAATGCCGAATTACCTGGAGTTTTAGCTGATATTGCTTTAAGAATCCAAGCTATTTTAATCCATTATTCAAGTGACTATGTTTTTAGTGGCACGGAAGATAAGCAATTTTTTATAGAAAATGAAACGCCGAATCCGATTAATAAGTATGGTGAAAGTAAATTCGCCGGCGAACTTGAATTAAAAAAACGAGCTGCAAATGGTCTTAACTATTATTTAATTAGAACCTCGAAGCTTTTTGGTCCAGCAGGGACTAGTGAAGCGGCCAAGCCTAGCTTTTTCGAGTTGATGCTTAATCTTGCAAGCAAGGGCGGGGAATTAACGGTGGTTAAAGAGGAATTAAGTTGTTTTACTTATACTTTTGATTTAGCCCAGGCAACTAAAAGACTTTGGGAGCTTAAAGTTCCTTTCGGAGAATTCCATCTAATAAACGAAGGACCCTGTACTTGGTATGAGGCGGTTACAGAGTTTTTTGCTCTACAAAAATTATCGGTAAAAATTAGGGCTATTAGAAGTGAAGATCTTTTACGAGCGGCTAGACGACCAAAATTTTCAGTTTTAAAAAATACTAAGGTAAAGAAGTTAAGAACTTTTAGTCAGGCTTTATTGGAGTATGTTGACCTATTAAATCTTAAACAAAAATAAATATGAGAGGTATTATTTTGTCAGGTGGCTCCGGTAGTCGCTTAAAACCTTTAACAAAGATAACGAGTAAACAGTTATTACCGATTTATGATCGGCCGATGATTTATTATCCGTTAAATACTTTAATTAAAGCGGGTATTAAGGAAATTTTAATTATTGTTGCTCCAGAAAGGGCTGGCGATTATTTGAATCTTTTAGGTAGTGGTAAAGAATTTGGGGTAAAGTTTACTTATGAGATTCAAGATAAACCAGAGGGCCTAGCTCAAGCTTTTATTATTGCTGAAAATTTTATTGATCAAGAAAGTGTAACGATGATTTTAGGTGATAATATTTTTGAGGATGATTTTTCTGATGAAATTAAAAATTTTAAGAGTGGTGCAAAGATTTTTGCCAAAAAAGTTTCAGATCCGGAAAGATTTGGGGTCATTAAATTAGATGAAAATTTGAAGCCAGAATTGATAGTAGAGAAGCCAAAAGAAAAAATCTCTGATTTAGCTGTCACTGGACTTTATGTTTTTGATAATCGTGTTATTGAAATCGCTAAGAATATAAAGCCTAGCGAGCGTGGTGAATTAGAAATTACCGATCTTAATAATTGGTATTTAAAAAAAGGAGAGCTTGAGGTTGCCATGGTTAATGGCGAGTGGTTAGATGCGGGAACTTTTGATAGTTTATTAAGAGCTCAAAATATTGCCAAAGAAAAGTTAGCAGGGAAGATGATAATTTAGTTTTATGAAGCTAGCGATCGGTTTTATAACTTATAATGAAAGTTCTAGCCCCTATTTACCTTATTTTTTAAAAAGTTTAAAAGAGGCGCTTGATTTTGCTGGTCTTAATGATTATCTCGTTTTTGGTTTTGAAAATAGCGATTTAGACTTTAGAGATAATAGTAAGTTGATTGAAGAGTTTTTATCTCTTAATCCTGATTTTAATTATCAACAATTAGGGGCTAATGGTAAAAATTTAGGTTTTGCTAAGCCCTATAATTTAATGATTGAGGCAGCCTTGTTATCTGGTTTTGATTGTTTCTTAGTAATTAATCCTGATGTTGTTTTCTCTCGAGAATCAATTCGGCTTTTGATTGAACCCTTATTACTTGATAATAATTTATCAGCTACGGCACCGAGAATTATGTCTTGGAATTTTAAAAAATCAAAAGGGAATAATTTGATTGATTCCTTTGGTATTGGTTTGAAACGGGGTTTGAAATTTTTTGATATTGCTCAAGGTGAAGAATATCGGGAAGAAAGAAAAAAATACTATTTATCTCAGGCGAAAAATATTTTAGCTCCGAGTGGAGCGGCCGGTCTTTATCGACTTAAGGCCTTGATAGAAGTGGCGGAAATAAGGGCTGGTAAAAAAGAATACTTTGATGAACGCTTTTTTATGTATAAAGAAGACTGTGATTTGGCTTATCGTTTACATTTTTTAGGCCTAAAAACACTATTGGTTTTTGATTCCATTATTTATCACGATAGAACGACGAAATCGCTTGGCTCTGGATTATTTACTTTTTTTAAGGCCAGGGCTAAGAAGAGTCGCCCGGCAAGACGATGGTCTTTTAGAAATCAACATTTCATTTTTATTAAACATTTTTTAGTTCAAAGTTTTTTATCGAAAATAGTAGTTATTGTTAAAATCCTTTCTATGTTAGTTTTTGCGCTTATATTTGAGCAATATTTACTTAAAGAATATAAAAAAATCTATTTATTTTGGAAAAATAGGTTTTAATCCCTAAAATTAGCTCTAAAAAGGCTAATATTTATTATTAGTATTTTTAGTTAGGTTTGCTATTGACTAATATAAAATATTGTGATAAATTGATAGTAAACTTATAATTTAGCAATATTAAAATAGTATGGAAAATCTATCTGAAGTTTTGTTAGAAAAAATTATTAAAGAAGAACGCAATGAAGAAATGGCTCGACTTGATGCTATTAGTATTGTAAATTCTTTATTTTCAGAGCTCCTTGAGCGAGAGAGAGATATTTTATCTCGTCGTTTTGGTTTAAAAGGTAATAAATCAGAGACTCTGGAAAAAATTGGCAATCTTCATAATTTAACAAGAGAAAGGGTCCGTCAGATTGAAGCTGCTAGTATTAAGAAAATTAAAAAACTTGACGATTTAGAAAAATATATTTCTTTGTTAAAAGAAATTATTAATAAATTATTAGAAGAACATGGTGGTTTATTAAGAAAAGACTTTCTTTTAGATATTTTAACTGTTATTTCTTTGGAGATTAATGGTAAGCTTGAACCGGGGACAAAAGAATATGAGGATGTCAAATCTTCTTATAGAAATCATTTCAACTTTTTAATTAGTAAATTAATGTCTGATGATTTAGAGCAGGGTAATATTGTCGATGATTTCAATCCTTCAATTAAGATTAAAGAGAAAGAGCTTGGTTTTTTTCAAGAACTAGCTAAAGATTTAATGAAGAAAGTTGAGTCAATGAAAAGAACTTTAAAGACTGATGAGCTTATTCAGACTGTAAAAGAATTAGATGCTTACGCTAAATATCAAGATATGATAGAACGGGTTAAAGACACCGGAGCTGATATTACCAGAATCTTTAAAAGCAAAATTTTTCCTGATAAAGCTGAGGTTATAAATAACAACAAAATACTTTATTCTTTAATTCAGGCGATAAAAAATCTTGAGCAAAATAAATTTGGTGAATGGGGTCTTGCTAATTCTGGTCAAATCAGACCAAAAACAGTTAACGATAAGATTTATTTAATTTTAAAACATAACGGGAAGCCACTTCATTTTACAGAGATAGCTGATAAAATTAATGAAATTGCTTTTGATAAGAAGAAGGCGAATGCAGCCACCGTTCATAATGAATTAATTCTTGATGATAGATATTGTTTGACTAGTCGCGGTACATATGGCCTTAAAGAGTGGCAAAAATAAATCCTTTTTAGATGAATTTAAACAGGCTTAAGATGATTGAGCCTGTTTTTTTGTAGAGTGATTTTTGTTAAATAAAATTTTATCTTTTTTTGAAAATATGTTAAAATAAAGGCGTAAGTTAATGTTGGTTTATTTTTAGAACTCTCTATTTTTCTATGGAAATATTCTTAGATATTAGCCCCTTTCAGAGATTTTTTAATCTTGAAGCTGGGGAGATGGTTTGGCGTTTTTTTGCTAATTTTGCTTGGCCTTTTTTGGGTTTAATCTTTGTTATCGGAGTTAGAGATTTATATCTTTATTGGCTTAGAGGAAAATGGTCAGAAAATCATAAATATATTTTATTAGCCATTGATATTCCTCGTGGTAATGAGCAATCACCTAAAGCGGTTGAAAATATGTTTACTTATCTTGGCGGTGCTCACGGGACTCAAAGTTTTTTTGAAAAATGGTTTGAGGGTATATATCAAAAATCTTTTAGCTTTGAGATCGTTAGTATTGATGGTTATACTCAATTTATTATTAGAACCCCAATTGAATTTCGTAATTTAATTGAATCAGCTGTTTATTCTCAATATCCAGATGCAGAAATTTTTGAAGTTGAAGATTATGTTAATAATGTTTCTCATAAAGTTCCTGATGAAGAATATGATTTTTGGGGTACAGAATTTATTCAGGGAGCTTCCGATGTTTATCCGATTAAATGTTATGAAGAATTTGAGCATAAAATGGGACCCAGTGAAACGCAATTTAAGGATCCAATGGCAAGCTTAATGGATCTTTGTGGTTCTTTACGGAAGGGTGAACAATTTTGGTTTCAGATGATTGTTACTCCTACTGGTTTTGATTGGATAAAAAAATCAGAGAAAGAAATAAATAAACTCTTAGATCGTAAACCCAAAGTTAAAGACGATTTATTTGTTAAGGGTTTGGGATTATTAGGTGATGTGAGCGAGTCAATCTATCCAATTTGGGGTGATATTGAGCCATCTAAAAAGAAAGAAGAAAAATCCAAAACTATAATGGATTTATCTCCAGGAGAAAAGGAAAAAATTGAGGCAATTCAAAGAAAGGCATCAAAGCTAGGGTTTGAGGTGAAGATTCGAGTTATTTATATGTCTCGCAAAGAAGTGATGAATAGATCAAAAGTTGTTTCTGGTTTCGTTGGTTATATTAAGCAGTTCATGTCTTTAAATTTAAATAATTTGAAACCAGAATTAAAACGAATTGGAACTAAGGTTGCTTATTTTAATAAAACGAGTCGCTTGATTAGGAAGAAGAGAATTTTATTATCTGCTTATATTGATCGTTCCGGCTCAGTTGGCTCTAAAGCAGGAATATTAAATATTGAAGAACTTGCAACTTTATGGCATTTCCCAGTTGAATTTATGGCGAAATTTTCTATGTTACAGAAAGTTCCGGGTAAAAAAGCTAATGCTCCCGCATCTTTACCCCTCGATGATGAGCCGTCAGAAACTTCTGGTCAATTTTTAAATTTTGTTTCTGAAGATAAAAGTGAGTCTAATTTTATTAATGAAAATAATAAAGAAGAAGATAATTTTATTAATCAAAATTTAGAGGATAAGCAAGATGATGAACTTAATAATTTTTTTGGCATTAATAATAATAATAATAATGATGATGATGATGAAAATCAATCAAGCTTACCGCCAAACTTGCCAATAGTTTAAAACACATGAGAATCGGAATAGATGCGCGCTTCTATGGTCCCGTCGGTAAAGGTTTGGGGCGGTATACTCAAGAAGTCGTAGACAGAGTAATAGAAAAAAGTAGATTGAGTTCTGAGCTTGATTTGTTTTTTGTTGTTTTTCTAAGTCCAGAAAACTTTGATGAGTTTCATATTGATGATAGGCGAGTTTTGAAAGTTAAGTTGCCTTTTCGTTGGTACTCGGTTAAAGAGCAATTATTATTTCCATTTTATATTAAAAAATATAAACTTGATTTAATTCATTTTCCTCATTTTAATATTCCTATTTTTTGCCCCATTAAATTTGTAGTAACAATTCACGACTTAATTTTAACTCGTTTTCCGACCATGAGAGCGACGACAAGAAATAAATTTATCTATAATTTAAAAAATGTAGCTTATCGCATAGTTTTAAAAAGAGCAATTAAAAAATCGACTAAAATAATTACTATTTCTAAGTTTACTAAGAAAGATATTTTATCGTTATTCAAAATTAATCCAGAAAAAATTGTTTTAACTTATGAGGGGGTAATTGATTTAGATTTAGCTAAAGATAAAAAGTTTGCAGAGAAACAAGTGAAAGAAGAGCTAAGTTTAACTGAAACTAACCAAAATAATTTTATTCCGCCTTCTAATTTTTTACTTTATGTTGGTAGTGCCTATCCTCATAAAAACTTAGAGAGGTTGATAGAAGCTTTTAATATATTAGAAAAAGAGTCTTCCAATATTTTCTTGGTCTTGGTTGGAAAAAGCGATTTTTTTTATGAACGTTTAAAAAAAGATTCCCTGACTTTAGATTTAATTAAGGCTCAAAGAATTTTCTTTACTGGTTATGTTTCCGACACCGAGCTTTCTGCCCTATACTCCAAAGCTTTAGCTTTTATTTTTCCATCACTTTATGAGGGCTTCGGTTTACCTCCTTTAGAGGCGATGTCAAAAGCTTGCCCAGTATTATCTTCTAATCACTCTTGCTTAACAGAAATTTTAGAAGACAGTGCTCTATATTTTGATCCAGAAGATCTAAAAGATATAGTTAGTAAAATAAAAATTATTAATCAGAACGAGTCTTTGCGAAACGATCTAGTACGAAAAGGGTTGATGCAAGTAAAAAAATATTCATGGGATGATTGTGCTGAAAAAACTCTTAAAGTTTACTTGGATATTTTAGACCCTGTTAATATTTAAAAAATGAATATAAAAAATTCAAAACAAGAAATATTACAAAAATATCAAAAATCAACTTTGGTTGTTGATTTACGTTCTTTAGTTAAAGAAAAAGAAAATCTAAATAATTCTGTTAAAGTTTCGACCAAAAAAGTAAATCAACCAAAAAAAAGATTAAAATTTTTTACAAAAAAAAGTTTTAATCAAGGTTTTAATTTGCCTTTTAAAAAAAGAGAGCCTTTTTATGAAAAAGTTTTTTCTTTTTTTAAAGAATATCAATCTAAAAAACGAGAGAGAAAAGTATTTTTTAAGATTTTAAAAAATCGACAAAAGATTTTAACTCATAAGGTAAAAGATTTTTTTATTTTGCCAGAAATATCGGTTTCTTTTAAGAAGAAACCTGTAGCGAAAAAAACAAAATTTTTCAAACGACTTCCTAATTTTGCTCTAGTTCTTATTTTTTTAGTAATTCCTTTAAAAATATTTTCTTTGTCTGGAATACTTGACTTTAAAAATTTTGAAACTCGTATTTTTAACAACTCTTATCAAGGTGTTAATAATTTATTAGCCGCTGCCGATTCAATTTCTCGTTTTGATTTAAAGAATGCAGACGCCGATTTAACGGCTGCAGGCTTAAATTTTTTAGCGGCTGATGATGATTTAGGCAAAATAAATGATGCAATATTTGCTTTAGCATCTTTATCTTCTGATCCGAAGATTAAGTTAGCCTCACAAAGTAGAAAATTTTTAGCTGCTGGATTTATTGCCTCTTCTTTAGGTAAAAATTTATTAGCAGCAACCGATAGTCTTTTTAGTGGTAGTGATAATTTTAAACAGTCTTTAGAAGAATTTATTGATTATGGTTTTTTAGCGGTTAAAGACGCTAAAGAACTTGAAAAAATTATTGCTCAAATTAATGAGAAAGATTTGCCCGAAGATTACTATTTAAAGTTTGCCCAACTAAAAAATCAAAGTTCTATTTTAGCTAATAACCTTGATGATTTTCTTAAGCTTAGTGATAGTTTGAAAGATTTTCTTGGTCTAAGTATGGACAAACGCTACTTATTAGTTTTTCAAAATAATTCTGAATTAAGAGCTAGTGGTGGTTTTCTTGGTAGTTATGCTTTAGTTGATTTACGTGATGGTAAAATTAGGAATCTTGAAGTTCCTGCCGGAGGCTCTTATGATTTAGAGGCTGGACTTAATGGGAAAAAATTTGCTTCTCCTTACGCTCTTCATTTAGTTAATCCTTTATGGAATTTTTGGGACGCTAATTGGTGGCCTGATTGGCCTAAAACTGCTAACCATTTAATGTGGTTTTATGAACAAAGTGGTGGTCCTAGCGTTGATGGTGTAATTTCTTTAACGCCAACAGTAGTTGAAAGAATGCTTGAGATTAGCGGACCAATAGATATGAGTGAGGAATATGGCTTAGTAATTAATTCGGAAAATTTTTGGGAAACAGTTCAGAAAGTCGTTGAATATAAAAATTTATTACCAACCCATCCTGACGATTTAGTTGGTTTGCCAGCTAGTTCCTCGGCAATCAGCGTTGACTTGCCTTTATCTCAGGACTTAGAGAATAATAGTAATAATAAACCAAAGAAAATAATTGGCGATTTAATGGCTAGGATGTTGGAGATTTTACCAAGCAAACTAAATCGAGAAAATTTACCAGAAATTATTTCTATTCTTGAGGAAAGCGTATTAGAAAAACAGGTGATGTTTTATTTTAAAGATGAGAATCTACAAAAAGAAGCTAGTCGTTATCATTTATCAGCGGAAATGAAAGATGTAGAAGCTGATTACTTAATGATAGTTGATACTAATATCGCTGGGCAAAAAACAGATAGGGTAATTTCAAAAAAAGTTCGTTTAGAATCAGAAATAGTAGATGATGGCCAAATAGTTAATACTTTAACTATTAATCGCGAACATTTAGGTCAAAAAAACGCTGTTTTAGTTGGGGTTCGTAATGTTAATTGGCTTAGAATTTATGTGCCAAAAGGGTCTGTTCTTTTAGATGCTTATGGTTTTGAGTCGCCTGACCCTGAGTATTTTGATAAAGCCGACCCTGATGCTTTAATTCTTCCGGAACTTGAAAATGAATATTTTGCAAAAGTAGATAAACGTAGTGGTACTTTGATTTATGATGAAGGTGATAAAACAGTTTTTGCTAATTGGACGATGACTGATCCTGGCCAAAATTCAGAAGTGGTTATTAATTATAGATTACCCTATGATTTTAATGTTATTTCTCAAGAAGAAGATGTTTCTTGGTTGAAAAAAATTTATCAACTTTTAAATCCTGACGAGGCTTTAATTTCTTCTTATTCTTTGCTTTGGCAAAAACAACCAGGGGCTAAGGCATATGACTTTGAATTAAATATTAGATTACCTGAAGATTATGAAATTTTTTGGCAGGCAGAAGAAAATCATAATTCAAGAGAGATTGAAGTAAAAGATAGTTTAAATCAGGATCGTTTTTATGGAGCTTTAATTAAAAAAATTAAATAATATATAAATATATGTTAGCTAAGAAAAAAAAGGAGAAAGATTTTAACCTTAAGAATCAAAAAGAATCGGGTTTAGCAGCTTTTATTGCTCGACCGATTCCCGAAGAAGATGAAGTAGTTAATTTTGAAAAAGCAGTTAATCGCGAATTACGTGATCAGGAAATTGATTCTCACTTAGCTGATGTTTATAGTGATAAGCGTGGGGGGAGAGTTGATGTTAGTCACATGAACATTAAAAAAAAGCCAAAGTTTTTTCTATCATTTTTAAAAAATATTATTATTATCGCTCTTTTGGCAATACTTGTTAATTTTGTTTACAATCAATATTTTCGTAACAATAACGATATTAGTTCGTTAAGATTAGATTTAATCGCCCCAGAGAGAGTTGTGGCGGGAGAAGAATTTTATTATGAGGTTGAATATTTTAATCCAAGTAAATTTGTTTTTTCAGAAATTTATCTAGAGATGCAATATCCAGATAGTTTTATTTTTGATTCAGCTACTCTTAATTCTGTCCCGATTGTATCTGAAAGCGGAAATTATGCCTTTAAGTTAGATACACTTGCCCCGGGAGAAAGAGCGAGTTTAAAAATAAAAGGTTATCTTTTAAATTTACCAGAATCTGTTAATTTAGCGGTAGCTCGTCTAACATATTTGCCAGGAACTTTTTCTAGTCATTTTAAAAAAGAAGCTTCAAGTTCAACGATTATTAGTGGTTTAGGATTTTTGGTTGATACTGAGAGCTCTAATGCAGTTTTTGTTAATCAGGATAATGAAATAAAAATATTTTTTTCAGGATTTGATGATGGTCTCTTAACAGATAAGCTAAGTGAATTTGATATATTCTTTGATTTTAGTGAGGGTAGTGACGGAGAAATATTAGAAGCCACATCTTCTTTATCATTAGCTTCAACCGAAAAATCATCTGAAGAAAAATTATCTTTAGAAAAATTAAGTGCTTTTTCTTGGCGCGTTTCTGGCTTAAATTCGTTAATGAATCGTCAAGAAATAACTTTTAAATATCGAGTTAAGAATAAGGTTGATGATTTCCAAATTAACATTGGTTTACGTCATCGTTTAAGTGATAAAGAATTTGTTTTTTGGCAAAAAACTTTAAAGCCGGAATTAGTCTCGAGTGATTTAAGTTTAAACTTAACTCTCAATGATTCTAAAAATGATCAAGCTTTAAATTTTGGCTCAGATTTAAATTATTCTCTCCATTATTCAAATAAGGGTACTAAAGCTTATCGGGATGTTGTAATTATGGCTATTTTAGAAGGGGAAGCCTTGGATTTTGATTCTTTAATTATTGGTCAAAATGGCGAGAGTAGCGCCAATTCAATAGTCTGGTCTAAAAATGAATTACCGGGTTTGGCGGAAATTAAAGCTGGGGCCGAAGGTGAAATTAATTTTAATATCAAGGTAAAAGATTTTAATTCTAATTTTTTAGGAAAAGATTTAGAGCTTTCTGCCTATGCTCAGTATAGTGTTGGTGGTAAAGAAATAAGTGGAACTGAAAATATTAGTAATAAAATTATTAATAAAATAAACAGTGATCTTAACCTTAAAGAGGAGTTAAGATATTTTAATGATGATAATTATCCAGTTGGTTCTGGCCCCTTACCTCTAGAAGTTGGTGAGAAAACTGAAATTAGGGTTTACTGGACAATAGAAAACAACTTACATGAATTAAGAGAGTTGAAAGCAACCTTTAATCTTCCAGCTTACGTAGATTTTTCTGGACGAGAAGATATTGAAGTTGGTCGTCTTTACTATGATGATAGTTTAAGACAAGTTGTTTGGGAAATTGGATTACTACCAACCTCTAAATATTTACTTCAAGGCTCTTTTTCCTTAAGCATTACGCCGACTGAAAATGATCGGGATAAAATTTTAGTTTTATCTCCCGGTTCAATTGTTAGTGCAATTGACACGGAAACAGGGGGCGTTATTTTAAAGAAAACTGAAGCAAAAACCAGTCGTCTTGAGGATGATGAAATTGCGGCGATGAATAATTCTGGGAGGGTAAAATAAAAATTATTTAGATGAAATTTACTAATAAAAATGTTTAAATTAGTTAAAAGAAAAAAGGATGGACGTCGTTTAGGGCTTTTAAAAACAAAGCATGGAATTTTAAAAACGCCGTTTTTTATGCCTGACGCAACTAGAGCTTTTATTAAGTTAAGTTCTGCTGATGAAGTCTTAGCGACTAAAACTAAGGCTATGGTTGTTAATACTTTTCATCTTTATCTACAACCAGGTTTAGAAACAATTAAGAAGGCTGGAGGGGTTCATAAATTTATGGCTTGGGATGGGCCCTTACTTTCTGATTCTGGTGGTTTTCAAGTTTTTTCCTTAATCCACAAAAATTCAGCCATGGGAAAAATAGATGATGATAAAGTTGTCTTTAAATCACCACTTAATGGTTCTTATCATGAATTAAGCCCAGAAAAAGCGATTCAAATTCAATTTGATTTAGGAGTTGATATGATGGTCTGCCTTGATGATTGCCCTCCTAATGAATTTTCTCGCCATGATTTAGAGCAGGCAGTTGAAAGGACAATTGCTTGGGCAAATAGATGTAAGATTGAGTATGAACGTCAGATTAAAAAAAGAAAGTTGGTTGGTTTAAAAAGACCTTTGATTTTTGGAGTTATTCAGGGCGGGGCCGAGCTTGATTTGCGAGAAAAATGTACTAAAGAATTAGTTAAAATTGGTTTTGACGGTTATGGTTTTGGTGCCAGACACGTCGATAAGGATGGTAAATTTTTGAAAGAAATTTTAAAAAAAACAGCGAGTTTTATTCCTGAGAATTCTCTTCGTTTTGCCCTTGGTATTGGTAATCCTGAGGATATAAAAATTTGTGTTAAGCTTGGTTGGGATATGTTTGATTGTGTTATTCCAACTAGAGAGGGTCGTCATGGGAAAATTTTTTTAGATGAACCAAAGCTTTTTTCGAATAAGAGAAGTAAGATAGGTTCTATTAATATTAATAATGCGGTTTTTAATCAAGACTTTACAGTTATCAATAAGAGTAGTAATATTAAGGCGTTAAAAACACATTCACGGGCCTATTTAAAACACCTTTTTCAGCTTAAAGAGCCTTTGGGACAAAAATTAGCCGCACTTAATAATTTAGAATTTTATCAAAAGTTAATGGCAAGAATAAGGGCTGAGAAATAATAATAATAAATTTAAATAATATTTATGAACACTAAGATTATTGCAACTATTGGTCCAAAGACTGAATCTCCAGAAGATTTAAAACGCCTTTTAGATGAGGGGGTCGAAATGGTAAGGGTTAATTTTTCTCATGCGACTTATGAACAATATGCTAGGATAAAAAAACTACTTAATGTTTATAATAAAAAAAATAAAAGGGAAGTGAAAATTATGCTTGATCTTCAGGGCCCAAGGATTAGGGTTGGCAATATGCCAAAGGGTGGAATTAACCTTGAAGAGGGTGAACATTATTCTTTTATTTTTAAAAAAGGGGGCGTTTATAAAAAAGGTATAATTCCAATTGATAATTCTGAACTTTATCTTGATATTAAAAAAGGTGAGCCGCTTTATTTGGCTAATGGTGAAATTGAATTAATTGTTAGTGATATTAGGAAAGGTTTTATCAATGGGATTGTTGTCCGTGGTGGTTTATTAACCTCGCATAAGGGCATCAATGTTCCTTATACTAATATGAAAAGAGGTGGTTTAACACCAAAAGATATTAGTGATGTAAAATTTGGTTTAAGTGTTGGTGTTGATTATGTAGCTTTATCTTTTGTGCAAACACGAGAAGATGTGGAAAAATTGAGAAAAATTATTTCTAAGAAAAAGGGAGTAAAACTAATTTCTAAAATTGAACGAGCGATTGCTCTAAGAAATATTGATCAAATAATTCAGGTTTCTGATGCTATTATGATTGCTCGTGGTGATTTAGGAATTGAAATTCCGATTGAAGAGTTGCCAATTGTTCAAAAATATTTAGTCAAATTTGCTCATTGGCATGATAAGCCAGCAATTATTGCAACGCAAATTATGACTTCAATGATAAAAAATTCTCATCCGACAAGAGCCGAGATTAGTGATATTGCTAACGCTGTTTTAGATGGTGGCGACATGGTAATGCTTTCTGATGAAACAACGATTGGCGACCATCCTTTTACTGCTGTTAGAATTTTGAAAAAAGTTGTGAGTCGAACTGAAAAATATTTAGATAAGGAAAATTTAAAAATTTAAATAAGATATATGAAAATAAAAAATATTCAAGCCTTGGAGATTCTTGATTCTCGCGGTAATCCAACTTTGGCGGTTAAAGTTATTTTAGAAAATAATATCGCTGGCTCAGCCATGGTTCCTAGTGGCGCCTCGACTGGAGCTTATGAAGCTTGTGAATTAAGAGATGGCGATTCAAATCGTTATGGAGGACAAGGCGTTTTAAAAGCTAAGAAAAATATTGAAACTATTATTGCTCCAGCTTTAATTGGCGAGGAAGTTGAAAATCAAGTTGAACTTGATAAGAAGATGATAGCCCTTGATGGCACTAAAAATAAGGAGAAACTTGGAGCTAATGCAATTTTAGGCGTTTCTTTAGCTCTAGCTCGGGCAGCCGCCCTTAGTTTAAATATTCCTCTCTACCATTATTTGAGCAAATTCAATCCTGATTTTAATGGTAAATTTATTATGCCTTTACCGATGTTGAATGTTTTAAATGGTGGTAAACATGCTAATTGGGCAACTGATATTCAGGAATATATGATTATGCCAATTTCTGCTAAAACTGTTTGTGAGGGAATAAGGATGAGCGCTGAAGTTTATCGAGTTTTAAAAAAAGTTTTGCATTCTAAAAATTATAGTATTAGCGTTGGTGATGAGGGGGGCTTTGCTCCAGCGGTTAAAAGTAATGAAGAAGCTTTTACTCTACTATCGGAAGCAGTAGAGAAGGCCGGCTACAAAGTTGGTGAAGATTTTATTTATTGTATTGATGCCGCTGCTAGTGAGTTTTATCAAGAAGGAAAATATAATTTGAAAAAAGAAGAGAGGGTTTTAAGTGGGGCTGAGTTAAGTAATTTTTATTTAGCTTTGGCAGAGAAATACCCGATTAAATCTTTTGAAGATGTCTTTGCCGAAGATGATTGGGAAAACTTCAAAGATTTTACTGCCAAAACAGCTGACAGATTCCAGGTTGTTGGTGATGATTTATTTGTTACTAACGTTAAACGTTTAGAGCGGGGAATCGCAGAAAAATCTGCCAACTCTATTCTAATTAAATTAAATCAAATTGGTACAATTTCAGAAACCGTAGAAGCAATTTTATTAGCTCGTAGAAACTCTTTAAGCTCAGTTATTTCTCATCGTAGTGGTGAAACTGAAGATACTTTTATTGTTGATTTTGCGGTTGCGATGGGTACTGGGCAAATTAAAACTGGGGCACCAGCAAGAAGTGAAAGAACAGCAAAATATAATCGCTTGATGGAAATTGAAACAGAATTAGACAAGGAAGCGGTTTTAACAAAGTTTCCTTTTTAATTAAAATATATGATGCAATTATTATTTTTTGCTTTTTCGGCTATCTTTTTATTCATTGGACATTTTATAGCCTATTCATTTTTATTGAGATTCTTTAGTATTTCTTTTTTTTCTGGTAAGTTAATTACAGCCATTATTATTGGTAGCCTTTTTGTTGGCGTTTTAGCAGCTTCTTATTTTATTCATATTTGGGATAATATTTTTACTCGCTCGGCTTATGTTTTTTTTGCCTCTTGGTTGGGCGTGCTTGTGAATCTTGGTGTCATGATAGTCGTTGTTTTTCTATTTAAAAATATTTTGTCAGTTTTTGATTTAAGTTTGCCAAGCTTTTATTTTAAATTAATATTAGTTATTGGCACCATTCTTCTATCACTTATTGGTTTTTATCGTGCCCTAGTTCCAATAGTTAAAGAATACGAGGTTAAGATTCAAGATTTACCAGCTTATTGGGAGGGGAAGACTATTGTTCATATTTCTGATATTCATTTAGGTCCAGTCTATCGAGACAAATTTTTACATCGTTTAATTAATAGAATAAATCTTTTAGAACCAGGGGCAGTTTTTATTAGTGGTGATTTTTTTGATGGAATGGAATCAGATTTTTCTTGGCTTGACAAACCTTTAAGTGATATTAGAGCGGAAAAAGGAATTTATTACGGTTTTGGCAACCATGACCTTTATTTGGGTTTTGATTATGTGGTTAAACTAATGGCTGGAAAAAACTTAACAGTTTTAGATAATAAATTAGTTGAAATTGAGGGTTTGCAGATTATTGGTATTAATTATTCTTTTAGTAATGATTTTAATTTAGAACGAGAGATTCTTGAGCAATCGGGTTATGATAGAGTCAAGGCTAGTATTTTGATTTTTCACACGCCAAAGAATATTGAACTTGCTAAAAGCGCCGGCATAGATTTGCAGTTATCTGGACACACTCATGATGGTCAACTTTTCCCTTTTAATTTTCCCGCCAGGTGGATGCACAAAGGTTATGGCTATGGTTTATTTAAAGAGAATGGTTTTAATTTAGTTGTTAGTTCTGGGATTGGCACTTGGGGTCCACCGATGAGAACAACGGCTAGAAGTGAAATTGTGAAAATAGTTTTAAGGAAAAAATAATTTTAAAAAAATGAATTTATCTAAGTTATCAGAAATATTAAATGAGGAGCCGAAGTTTCGTTTTGTTCAAGCCAATAAAGCCTTATTTCAAGATTTTGTTTCTTCTTGGGATGAGGTTTCTAATTTTCCGAAAAACTTAAGAGAAAGATTAAGTTTAAATTGCTCACTTGAGATTAAGGCAAAATTAACGGGCACAACTTCAAGAAGTCCTAAAGCTTTAATAGAGCTTTTAGACGGCGAAAAAGTTGAGACAGTTTTAATTCGGAACAAAACAAAAGAGGGAACAAGAAATACTGTTTGCGTTTCCTCGCAAGTTGGCTGTGCTTTAGCTTGTGCTTTCTGTGCGACTGGTGATTTTGGTTTTCGTCGAAATTTAAATTACTTAGAAATAGTTGAGCAGGTATTATTTTGGGCCAGGTTTTTGAAGGATGAGGGGCAGGAAGAAAAGATAGACAATATTGTTTTCATGGGAATGGGCGAACCATTTTTAAATTATGATGAATTCATCAAAGCGGCTAAGTTTTTAAATAATGAAGAGACTTTTAATTTTGCTTCAAGAAGGCTTTCAGTTTCAACTTCAGGAATTGTTGAGGGCATTAAAAAAATAGCTGGCGAAAAAATTCAAATTAACTTAGCAATCTCACTTCATAGCGCTGATGAGAATTTGAGAAAAGATTTAATGCCAATCGCCAAAAAATACAGTATTTACGAAATCTTAAAAGCAGTTGATCAATATATTTTAAAGAGTGGACGTCGGGTGATGTTTGAGTATTTAATGATAAGAAATGTTAATGATAGCGATAAAGACGCTCTTGCTTTAGCTAAGATTATGAAGAAACCTTTATATATGGTTAATTTAATTCCTTATAATCCGACTGGAAGATTTAAGCCCTCAAGCCCGGAAAGAATGGAAAAATTTATGAAAATTTTAGAAGAAAATAATATTCCCGTAACTCTCCGCCAAAGCGCTGGTGCCCAATTTGGTGCCGCTTGCGGTCAGTTGAGGGGAGAAGGGAGAAAAAATAAATGATTTGTTAATAAATAAAAAGATGGGTCTTTCGACCCATCTTTTTATTTAAGTACCGCGAGAGGGACTTGAACCCTCATGGAATCGCTTCCGCACGAGTTTGAGTCGTGTGCGTCTACCAATTCCGCCATCGCGGCTCTTCAATTACAAATTTAGTATAAATAATAATTAAAGCCTTGTCAAAGCGTTTTAATACTTAAAATAATTGTCAAGCTAGTTACTTTAGGATATAATAATTTTAGAATGAAACTAAATTTTATTTATGGCAAAAACCATTGCGGTTGTAAATCAAAAGGGCGGAGTTGGGAAAACAACAACTGCCATTAATCTTAGCGCCTATCTTGCTGAACAAGGTCGACGAGTTTTATTAATTGATTTAGATCCTCAGGCTAATGCTAGTTCTGGTCTGGGTTTGGACCATAGAAATCTTGAAACTGGTATTTATGAAGCCCTAGTTTCCGCTAAACCGTTAAATGAAATAATTAAACGAAGCGTTCAGGATGGCTTAAAAATAGCCCCAGCAACAATAAGTTTAGCGGGGGCTGGTGTTGAGCTAGTTTCTTTGCCTGATAGAGAGTTTCGCTTGTTTAAAGCAATAGAACCAATAAAAAAAGATTATGACTATATTATTATTGATGGTCCACCTTCACTCGGTTTGTTAACGGTTAATAGTTTAGTTGCTTCTGATGAAGTTCTTATTCCCATTCAAAGCGAATATTATGCTCTTGAAGGCTTAAGTCAATTACTTGAAACAATTAATTTAGTCCAGGAAAATTTAAAGCCTGATTTAAAAATCATGGGTGCCCTGATTACAATGTTTGATAAACGTAATAAATTATCGGAAGCGGTGATGGGGGAAATTTATCAATATTTTCCTAATCGAATTTTTCGTTCAATTATTCCGCGCACGGTTAGGCTAGCTGAGGCGCCAAGTTATGGTCGTTCAATTTTACATTATGATCCTAAATCAAAAGGCGGCAAAGCTTATGAAAATTTAGCTAAAGAAATAATTTCCTTAGAAGAAAATAATATTTAACCAATTAATTATATGGGACAAGGTTTAGGTCGGGGCTTAGGCTCTCTAATTCCAAAAAAAACAATGACTTACGGACAAAATCCTTTTAAGTCTAATTCTTCTATAGAGGAAAAGGTTATTTTAAATGATGGCGATAGAATTTTAAATATTAGCCCGGATGATATTAGTGTTAATCCTCAACAACCGAGAAGTGATTTTAATGAAGCGGCTTTAAATGATTTAGCTGCCTCAATTAAGGAGCACGGAATTATTTCCCCTTTAATTGTTACTAGAAAAGACGATGGTTATGAACTTATTGCCGGTGAAAGACGTTTGCGAGCGGCAAGAATTGCTGACTTAAAAAAAGTTCCAGTCATTGTTCGTGAAGAAGGGGAACAAAAGAAATTAGAGCTAGCCCTAATTGAAAATTTACAACGACAAAATCTTAATCCACTTGAAAGTGCCCTTGCTTATCGTCGTTTGATGGATGAGTTCAATTTAACTCAAGAAGAGGCCTCAACAAAACTTGGTAAGGCTAGATCTTCAATCGCAAATGCTCTTCGCCTCTTATCTTTACCGGTGGAAATTCAAACTGCTTTAGCTGGGGGCAAAATTTCCGAGGCTCATGCTAAATATTTGCTCGGCCTTGAAGGGGAAGCGAAGCAAATTAATATGTTAAAAAAGATTTTGCGACACAATCTAAGTGTTTTAGAGACGAGTAAAGAAATAAATCGCCTAGGCGGAACTAAAGGCGCCAAACCAAAAGATTTCTTTGATAAAAATAAAGAAGAAGACCTATCATCATATCTAAATACTAAAGTAGAGTTAAAAAGAACTAGAAGAGGTGGTCAAATTATTATAAATTTTTATGGTGATGAAGATTTGGGCGAGATATTGACAAAAATTAAGAAATAGAGTCTAATTACATAAAGTATTATTATAATTAAGTTAAAGTTCATTTTAAAATTAAAATAAACAGTTTTAATATAAACTTAAATAAAGGAGATCAAGATGAAATCAATTATTTGTTTTGTTTTAATTACTTGGTGTCGTTACTCTTTTGTTATTACTTGGAAAGAGATAACTAAGAGGGTTTTGGGCTGGTCTATAATGTTCGCTTGTATTGTCTCAAAGTTTGTTGCAATTTTAGCGGCTATTATAATTATTGGTTTTTTATTAGCTGTTTACGGTGCTTTAGTTTTAACTATTGGGTCGTTTATGCGGTTATTCCAAGTAGTTTTTCCAGATTCTCTGTTTTTTTATCGAAAAAAAATGCCGGACGACTTTCGACGCGAACTTCTTGAGTTTAATCTTGAGACCTAAAGACTAGGAAGGGCTTTTTCAACCAAGCCCTTTTTTTATTTGTCTTTTATTTGCCAATCCGTTTTCTATGTACTAAAATGATAAGAGCTTTTTAAGATTTTTTTAGATTTTAAATAAAAATAATTAAAAATGTCATTTGTCCACCTCCACAACCATAGTCATTATTCTTTGCTTGACGGCTTAACTAAGTTCGACGAGATGATAAACTATGCTCTAGAGCAAGGCTCTCCGGCTGTGGCCCTAACTGATCATGGGACGATGTATGGTGTGATTGAATTTTATCAAAAAGCCAAAAAAGCTGGGTTAAAACCGATAATTGGGGTTGAAGCTTATTTAGCCCCTGGTTCAAGGCATGAAAAAAATACTAGAGAGGACGCTAGAAGTTTTCATCTAGTTTTATTAGCGAAAAATGATATTGGTTATAAAAATCTGATAAAATTAGTTTCGGCCGCTCATTTAGAAGGATTTTATTATAAACCGAGAATCGATTGGGAATTACTCGAAACTTATAACGAAGGGATAATTGCTTTATCAGCCTGTTTAGCTGGAGAAATTCCGAGATTATTGAATGCTGATAAATTTACTGAAGCAAAAGCCAAGGCTTTAGAATATGATAAATTATTTGGCCGAGATAATTTTTATTTAGAAATTCAAGATCACCCAGAATTAGAGGGCCAAGTTAAAGTCAATAAACTTTTAATTAAATTATCCAAAGAGACAGGTATTCCTTTAGTTGCTACTAATGATGTCCATTATTTTAAAAAAGAGGACGATGTTGCTCAAGATATTTTATTGTGTTTGCAAAATAAAAAGAAAATTACTGATACCGATAGAATGAAAATGATTGGTTATGGTAATTACTCTATGCGTTCTAATGCGGAGATGATTGCCGCTTTTAAAGATGTGCCTGAAGCAATCACTAATACTTTAAAAATTGCAGAAGCTTGCAATTTAGAAATTGAACTTGGGAACATTCAGTTGCCTTATTTTGAAGTGCCCGAGGGTTTTAATGGTGATTCCTATTTAAGAAGAATTTGTGAGGTTGGTTTAGAAAAAAGATATGGTTTTGTTAAAAGTAGCGATTACTTTATTCCTAAAAATGATGAATCTTTGTTGCCTGTTGGAATTACTCTTGAAAAAATATTAGAACGACTCAATTATGAGCTAAGTGTTATTGCGAAAATGGGTTGGCCCTCATACTTTTTAATTGTTGCTGATTTTGTTAATTGGGCAAAAGAACGAAAAATTGTTGTTGGCCCTGGTCGTGGTTCTGCTGCTGGCTCTTTAGTTTGTTATTTAACAGGGATTACAAATCTTGATCCACTCCATTATGATTTATTATTTGAAAGATTTTTAAATCCTGATAGAGTTTCTATGCCCGATATTGATCTTGATTTCGCTGATGCTAGACGGGCTGAAGTTCTTGACTATGTTTCGGAAAAATATGGCCATGATCATGTTGCTCAGATTATAACTTTTGGAACAATGGCGGCACGAGCGGCCATTCGTGATGTTGGACGAGTCTTAGACGTACCTTATGACTACTGTGATAAAATTTCCAAAAGCATCCCGATGTTTACTAAGTTGGATGAAGCGTTAAGAACTGTGCCGGAGGTTAAAGAACTTTATCAAGAACCGGAAGCTAAAAAAATAATTGACTATGCTCGTCGCTTAGAAGGAGTAGCACGTCATTCTTCGACTCATGCTTGTGGGGTTCTAATTACTAAAGAACCTTTAACTAGTTATGTGCCAATTCAATATGCATCTTCTTCGGATAAAACTATTATTTCTCAATATTCTTTGCATCCAGTAGAAGATTTGGGTCTATTAAAAATGGATTTTTTGGGTCTTAAGAACTTAACGATTATTGAATCAACCTTAAAAATAATTAAAAATACTAGAAATAAAGAGATTGATATTGATTTGATTCCGCTTAACGATGACAAAGCTTATGAACTTTTTCGTAAGGGCGAGACAACCGGGGTCTTTCAGTTTGAATCTTCGGGCATGAAACGTTATTTAAGGGAGTTGAAGCCAACTGAGTTTGAGGATATTATTGCTATGGTTGCACTTTACAGGCCGGGACCAATGGAATGGATTCCTGATTATATCAGTGGTAAAAATGGTAAGAAAAAGGTTGTTTATCTTCATGAAAAATTACAACCAATTTTAGCTAAGACTTATGGCGTTGCAATTTATCAGGAGCAAGTTATGCAGATTGCCCGGGCTCTTGCCGGTTTTAGTCCTGGGGAAGCGGATGTTTTACGTAAGGCGATGGGAAAGAAAATCGCTGCTCTTTTAGCTGAGCAAAAAGAAAAGTTTATTGATGGTTGTGTTAAGAATGGGATTTATAAAGAATTAGCGGAAAAAGTTTTTTCTTTTATAGAACCTTTTGCTGGGTATGGTTTTAATCGAAGTCACGCTGCTTGTTATGCAATGATTGGTTATCAAACTGCTTATTTAAAGGCTCACTATCCGGCTGAGTTTATGGCCGCCTTATTGACCGCTGATCAAGGTGATACTGATAGAGTTGCTATTGAAATTGAAGAATGTCGGAATATGAATATAAAAATCATGCCGCCAGATATTAATGAATCTTTTGGTACTTTTACAGTTGTTTCTAGCGGGACGAAAAATAACAAGCCAATAGTTGATGATGAAAAAATTAATACAATTCGCTTCGGACTTAGAGCGGTTAAAAATGTTGGTGAACATATAGTTGGAGAAATAATTAAAGAGCGAAAAGCCAAAGGTCCTTATCGTGACATTTTCGATTTATTAGAGCGGGTAACTGATAGAGATTTAAATAAGAAATCAATGGAGAGTTTAATTAAATGCGGAGCGTTTGATAGTCTTGGTAATCGGGCAACTTTATTAGCGAGTTTAGAAAAATTATTAAATTACAATAAAGAGGTGGCAAAAGATAGAGATAGTAATCAGGTTAGTTTATTTGAGGATTCGTCGACAATTAATTTACCAAAAATAACCCTGTCTGAGGCGGCACCAATTGATCAAAATGAGATTCTATCTTGGGAGAAAGAATTACTTGGACTCTATGTTAGTGAACATCCTTATAATATATTTCGACCCTATCTTGAGGGTTATGCCGTTTCAATTACTCGTCTTAAAGGGAGACGGGGAGACAATTCGATTGTTAGTGCTGGGGTAATTTCAACTATCAAAAAAATTCTAACTAAAAAAGGTGAGACGATGCTTTTTGTTAAAGTTGAAGATTCTTTGATGTCAGTCGAGTTTTTGGTTTTTCCACGAACCTACAAAGAGACGGAAAGTGTCTGGATTCCCGGACAAGCAATAATTGTTACGGGAACGATTTCGGAAAAAGATTTGGAACTAAAGTTTTTAGTTGATAAAGCAATGGCGCTTGATTATGCTAATCCGGGAGAGTCAGTTGATGCTTTTAAAAAAATGATGTTTAATAGTCCACCAGCAAAAAAAAGGTTTTCTAGTTATGGAAGTAATGGTGCTATGGTTAATAGCAGTGATATCTCTTGGGGAGCTAAAAAGCCAGTTAATAATTCTAAGAACTTAGTGCCAGATGGCGGCAATTTTAAGGCGGTAGTTACTAAAATAAAGCAGGATAAAAATGATATTTTACAAATAATTATTAAGGAAGATTTAAGTACAGTTGATTCGGAAAATTTAAAAAATATTTTCTTAGCTTTTCCTGGTAAGACCTTAGTTTACTTAATGTTAGTTATTGAGGGGAAGTATCGAGTTGTTAAAACTTCTTTTAAAGTTAATAATTCTGAAAAATTAATTATTAAGTTAAAAGAAATTTTGGGTAATAAATTTGAAACAGTTAATTCGGATTAACTTAGGCCCTTTTTTATTTATCGCTTCAAGCATTGTCCAAGTTCTAGAATTTTGTTATAATTGAGTTGAATTATTTCAATTCATTTTTTATTTTTTTTAAAATTAAAAATCTGACTATGCCAGCTTCTAAAAAAACAAAAAGCGCCCCTAAAAAAACTACCGCTAAGAAAGTAGAAACTAAAGCTCCAAAGAAGATTGCTCCTAAAAAGGAAAAAAATAATATTAGAAGAACGCTTTCAGTGCCTTCTTCTAGTAAGGCCAAGGCTATTGTTGTTGATGTAATTGAGGATGATGTTGATTTTAATGAGCTCGAAAAAAGTTCTTTAGATGATTTTTTAGATTCAGACTTACCGGTTTTTGAAAATAGAAAAATAAAAATTGAAAAAACTAAATCTGAAGAAGAGGGAGGGGAATTTGAAAGTTTTTCTGGTTTAGTTGCTGAAGATTTAGATAGCCAAAAGAAATTTTTTAAAGAACTTAGAGACAAAAATAATATTAATACTAGGGTTGAAGAAGAATTAGAATCAAGAAGCCAAGATAAAGATGTTCAGGACTTACTTGATTTGTTTGAAGATGAAGACTTAAATCATAAAGAAACAAAGAAAACTAGTAATTCTAGACGTTTAAATCTCTACAGCCATTTTGTTTGGAAGTTCTTATTAATTGTCTTTTTGCTAGTTGTTTTTGTCGGTTACTTTTCTTTTTCTAAATTAACTATTGATATTGTTCCAAAAAATGAAACGCTCACCGAATCTTTACTGTTAAAAGTTTCTGGTGATTCTGGAGGAATTCGTTTATTATCTGATCCGCGAGAAAATGTTAGTGGTTTAAGTAAGGAAATAAAAGTTTCTTTGAGCCGTGATTTCCCGACGAGTGGTGAAGAATTCGTCGGTGAGGATATTTCTGGTCGAGCCAAGATTATCAATAATTATAGCCGTAATCAGCCTTTGATCGCGACTACTCGTCTTCAGAGCCCAGATGGAAAAGAATTTAGAATTAAAGAGTCGGTTAACGTTCCGGCTGGTGGTGAGGTTTGGGTTGATATCTATGTGGATAAACCAAACCGTGATTTAGCAATTAGTCCTACAACTTTTACCATTCCCGGACTTTGGGTCGGCTTTCAAGACATGATTTATGCTAAAAGCGAAGAGAATTTTATTTTTGAACAGAAAAAAGAGAAATATGTTAGAGCTAGTGATTTAGCGTCAGCCGAACAAGAGCTTGGGAATTCTTTGCTTCAGGAGCTTTTGGTTAAAATAGAGGCTGAGCAAAAGATTTTAGAAGCTGAAAGCGGTCAAAAATTTGCTTACGTTTATCTTCAAGAAGGCGAAACCATAATTACTGCTGATGCTAAAGCGGAAGATAAAAAAGAGTCTTTTAATGTTAGGGCCGATGCTAATTTTAGAGTTGTTTTCTTTTCTAAGGAAGAATCAGAAAAATTAGCTTATGGAAAATTAAACTTTTTAGTCCCCAGTGGTAAAGAATTAATGGATTTTAATCCTGATAATATTATTTATTCTCTTCATTCATTTAACGTTGAGGATAATGTAGCAGAAATTAAATCAACCTTTAGCGCTAAAATGATTTTAAAGGCTGAGGGAGAAGTTGTTAAAAAAGATAACTTAGTTAGTCTTAATGCCGAACAATTAAGTTCATATTTAAGTGCTCAACCAGAAATTAAGAGTTTTTCTTTGAATTTTTACCCTAGATTTGTTAAAACTGCCCCTCGTTTAGTTGATAGAATAAAAATTAATTTAGTTGAGGATATTAATTAAAATCTTGGCTTAATAGTTATAATAAGGTTGTTAGTGTTATTGTAAAAACTATTCTTAAGTGAATTCTAGTTCAAGAAATAGAAATCAATAACTTTATGAAAAAGATAGTTTTTATAGGACTTTTAGGATTAATAGTTTTCATTTTTTTACAGAAGACTGATTTAACATCCTCTGATTTAGGTCGTCATCTTAATAATGGACGTGTGGTATTTGATAATCATGATATCTTATTTAAAAATACCTATTCATATACTGAGCCAGATTTTCCTTTCGTTAATCATCATTGGCTTTATGGTGTTATTCTTTACTCGGTTTATGAATTAAGTGGTTTTAATGGCCTAACAATTTTCAACATAATTCTTGTTTTAGTTACCTTTAGTTTAGTTTTTTTTATTGCTAGACAAAAGATTGACCGCTCAAGTCCCAATCTTTTTGCTGAAACCAAGATTGATAGTTTTTATCTTGTGAGTTTTTTTTCTTTGCCAGTAATTTTATTATTGAGTCAAAGAACCGAAATTAGACCAGAAATATTTTCCGCCTTATTTATAGTTATTACCTATTTACTTTTGGAATTAGGCGATAATATTAAAAGAAAGTGGTTGCCTTGGCTTTTAGTCCCACTCTTTTTATTTTGGGTTAACATCCATATCTATTTTTTTATTGGTCTAGCTTTAATAGGTTTTAAAGTAGCGGCTATATTAATAAAGTCTTTAATTGAAAAAAGAAGAGAATATAAACAATTTTTTCAATTTCTAGCTATATTTTTAGCCTCTATTATAATTTCTTTTGTTAATCCCAATACTTGGCACGGTTTAGTTTATCCTTTAAATATTTTTAGAAACTATGGCTACGAAATTGCAGAGAATAAGTCAATCTTTTTTTTAGAAAATTTAACGATTAACCATAATTTTCAAATTTTCAAATTTCTTTTGATTCTACTAGTAATCAGCTGGTTCGTTTATTTTATTTTTTCTTATTATAATAATAAAAAAAATAAATTAGCCTTTTTTAGTAGTATTAAAGCTCGCTTATTTGATATTTTTGTTTGTTTGTTTATTAGCGCTCTAGCTTTATTTTCATCAAGGAATATAGCTCTTTTTGGGCTTATTAGTTTAATAATTATAAGTTTTAATATTGGACCCCTTCTAATTTATTTAAAACGAACTAATAAAGTAATTTCAAATTTATGGAGGCATTATATTTCTTTGTCTTCCTCTAGTATTAATCTTATAGCTAGCTCTATTCTTTTTTTATTAATTATTTCCAGTTTTATTTATGTCATTATTGATGGGCAGAAAAATAATTATTTAATTAAAGGTTCTTTTGGTTTGGGTCTAGAAAATGATAATGAAGCATCAGCTGAATTTTATCGTCAGAATAATTTAAAAGGACCAATTTTTAATAATTATGATATCGGTAGCGCTCTTATTTTTTGGCTTCATGATTCAGAAAAGATTTTTGTTGATAATCGTCCAGAAGCTTATTCGGTTTCATTTTTTAATGAGATTTATAAACCTATGCAGATGGAAGTTGATGAGTGGGAAAAATATTTGAAGATTTATGATTTTAAGACAATTTATTTCGCTCACACTGACAGCACTCCTTGGGCTGGGCAATTTTTAAGTAGAATTTTAAACGATAAAAAATGGTCCCTAGTTTATTTTGACCAAACGACAGTTATTTTTGTTAACTCAGAAAAATATGACAGGGTAAAAGTTGAAGCCATGAGTCTTAATAATTTAATGATTAAAAATAAAATTAAAGCTCTAGTAAAGACTAGTAACATAAAAACAAAATTTTATTTAGTCAGTTTTGCTCAGAAACTTGGGTTGCCAGAATTAGCTATTGAGATTTGTCAAGAAATTTTATCCGTTTATCCTAATCAAGCACAAGCCCTTTTTTGTCTCTCAATGATATATAGTGGTAGCGAGGCACGAGTAGACCTTTTAACTTCACTTAACTACTCTAAACGTGCTTTAGAAGTAGGATTGCGATTACCAGGCGTATACAATCAAATGGGAGAAGTTTATTGGAGGCTTGGTGAGTATTATAAAGCTGAGGAAGCTTGGAAATCTGCCTTAAAAGTTGATAGAAAAAATATTAATGCTTTATACTATTTAAATCAGATTAAGGAGTTAAAAAAGGCAGGAGAATTACCAATCTAATAAATAGAAAAATATTTTAGTTAAATCTTTCTTTAAATAAAGTTAAAACGGCAATAAATCCGTCTTTAGCTTTTATTTTTTTACCGTCTTTATAACTACGTCTATTATAGCTAATAGGGACTTCTTTAATTATATAATTATTTTTTAATAATTGAGCAGTTATAATCGGCTCAATTTCAAAACCTTTGCCGCTTAATTTAATTTCGTTTAGAGCACTAGAGGGAATCATTTTAAGACAGGTTTCCATGTCTGTTAGTTTGGAAGAAAAAAGGAAGTTGGTTAGCTTGGTTAGAAAAGTATTAACGATATAATGAAAACTTAATTCAGATTTTTCTAGAAAACGAGAACCGTAGAGAACCAATTTTTTTGAAAGGTTATTTTCTTTATTAATATAATCGAACATCATCGTAACATCACCAGCATTATATTCAGAGTCTGCGTCATAAATTATAAAATAATCACCACGTATTTCTTCAAGACCACGCCTAATAGCTGCGCCTTTACCTTTATTCAAGGTCTGATTAATTAGGGTGAAACTATATTGAGATTCTAAATTTTTTATAATTTTCAAAGTTTCATCAGTTGAACCGTCGTTGACAATAATTACTTGTTTAGTTATCTTTAAATTAAAAATTGGTGGCAGAGATTGAGCCACGATTTTTTCTTCATTATAGACAGGAATAATTATAGAGAGAACTGGTCCCATGCAATTGAAACAATTATATATTCTATTATTCTCTTGGCTGCTGATTCATTTAAGAATTTGTGTTTTTAAAAATAATTTCAGCCATTTTTTTTGCCATTGTCGTTGCTTCTTTGAGATTTCTTTGATGAAGGTTGCGGCCGATAGCTAGACCGGAAGAGCCACTAACTTCAATTTGTAATTTTAAGAATTCAAGCATTTCTTTTTCTGATCGCTTACTTCCGCCAACACAAATTACTTTTGTTTCGCCAGCGGCTAAGACCGCTTCTTGAAAAGCTTGAGCCGCTTTTTTCTTGTCTTTAAGAGCAAAAGGATATTTAATTTTAACAAAGTCAGCGTTTAAAGCTCCGGCAACGCCAGCTCCGCCAGCAATAGTATGGATATCATCTTCGTTAACTTTTTTTCCTCTTGGGTACATCCAGATAATTGATAATAAACCTGCTTGGTGAGCCTCAAAGGTCATCTTGGCGACTTCTTTTAACATTTCTGCTTCATATTTTCCGCCTAAATAAACAGTATAGCCAAGACCGCCAATATTTAAACTACTATTTTTTTTAAATTTAACAATATCAGCCACGCTCCACCAAAGAGCACTTGAGTTTTTTTCATCATTTAAACCGAGGTTTGTTTTCCCGTTCATCTTAACAATATAAGCCAATTTTGGATAATTAGCCCCGTAACGAGCAATGAAGCCGAGGTGGGTCGCTAGAACGCCCCCATTTGAAGCTTGAGCGACATCAAAGAGATGTTGCGGATTTGAATCTTCTTTAGCAATTCCAGGACCAAAAAAGTCACTATTTAGATGTTCAACTTTTTGATCACCGGCGATTAATAACATCCGACCAGTATTATTAGTTAGATTTTTATAATTTTTTTCATATTCCTTTCTTTTAGCCCTAGGAACACTAAGTGGGATTTTAATTTTTAACATAAGATGTATTTAAAAATTTATTTTATTATGCTATTATTATAATGAAATCTTAATTTATTATAACATGGACAAGTTTAAAGATGAAGAGCCTGAATCTTTAGTTCGGGAAGACAGGGAAGCAAGCGAAATTGAAACTAATAGCCCTCTTAATCAAAGGGCTAATGTTTTTGCGGATTTTAAGTCAACTGATGACGTTAAAATAAAAGTTGACGAGAGTAAAGATAATTTTAATCCTGATGATTATCTTGATAAGAAATTTTTAAGACGAATGAATGTTGGTTTGTGGTTATCTGAAAATAGAAAAAATATTATTAAAGCTATTGTTGTTTTATTAATTTTAATTTCTGCGACTTTCTTTATTTATTCGGTATATAATTTGATAATTTATTTAAAAGCTGGCAATCCAGCCGATGGCTTAGTTGATGATAATTTCGTTAGAAATCAAAATCAGTTACAGCCTTTAACTCTTTCTCAAGTTCAGGTTTTTTCTAATAATTCAAAAAGCGATTTAGTAATTTTGCTTAATAATAGTAATCCTCGTTTTTATGCAAATTTCGATTATTGTTTTAAAAGAGGAGAGCTAGAAGTGTCCTGCGGTCAGAGTTTTATTTTACCTAATTCTGAAAAATATATTTTAGCTTTTGGAGCCGAGACTTTATCTGGGGGAGAAGATTTTTCTTTCTCTATTTCTAGAATTTCCTGGCAACGTGTTTCTCGAGAAATTATTAATTATCAAAGTTTCCATAATGAACATCTAAATTTCAATATACATGATATTAACTTTAAGCCTTCAACTAGTCGCAGCTCTGCTAATATTGATTTAAATAGTTTGGAATTTTCTTTCGAAAATCTAAGTCCTTATAGTTATTATGAGGTCCCATTAAATATTCTTTTTTTTGATGGGGAGAATCTTAAGGGGGTAAATCGTCATATAATTAATAATTTTTATACCGGTGAAACGCGTCAGATTAGTTTAACTTGGACTAGCGATTTGCGCGAAGTTACGCGGACACTTATCTTGCCGGAAATTAATATTTTTAATGAGGAAGTTTTTCTTAAATATCATGGCAATTAAAATATTCGCTTATGCTTGCCAACATTAAATTATATTTAAAAAATTTTGATTGGCTAATATTTTTTCCGGTTTTATTTTTAGTGTCCTTTGGTTTAATTGAGATTTATAGTATTGCTTTAGGGCAGGGGGCCTTAGATGCTCTTAATTTCAATAAGCAGATAATCTTTGCTTTAATTGGCTTTTCCGCTTTATTCATTTTCTCTTTGCTTGATTTTCATTTTATTAAAAGTTTAAGTCGTTATTGGTATCTTTTAGCCGTTTTATTATTGATAAGTGTTTTAATTTTTGGTCAATTCATCCGAGGGACGAAGGGCTGGTTTAATCTTTTTGGTTTAGGGATCCAGCCAGTAGAGTTTGTCAAAATAATTTTAATCATATTTTTGTCTAATTATTTTTCAAATTTGGCAGTTAAAGTTAAAACTTTGAAACATTTTTTCTTTTCCGGTCTAGCGACTTTTATTTTTGTTTTATTAATAATGTTACAACCAGATTTTGGATCAGCGATGATGCTTTTTACTGTTTGGATAGTCTTACTATTTGCTGCTGGTTTTAGAAAAAAGTATTTTGTTTTGATATTTTTAAGTACGGCTATTATTTTTATTTCCGCCTGGTTTTTATTTTTTCAAGATTATCAAAAAGCAAGAATCTTAACTTTTATGAATCCTGGTGAAAATACTCTTGAATCAGGATATAATTCCTCTCAGGCTATTATTGCGATTGGTTCAGGCGGGTTGATTGGCAAGGGGGTTGGCTTTGGCTCTCAGTCACAGTTAAAATTTTTACCAGAAGCACAGAACGATTTTATTTTTTCTGTTATTGCGGAAGAATTGGGTTTCTTGGGAGTATTTTTAGTTTTATTTTTTTATGGTGTTTTCTTTTTTCGCTGTTTTTCAGTTTTACCTAAAATTAGCAATGATTTTGGTGTTTATTTTATAATTGGAGCTTGTGGCTTGATTTTTATTCAAATGTTTATTAATATAGGGATGAACTTAGGGGTTGTTCCGATCGTTGGTTTATCCCTGCCTTTTGTTAGTTATGGGGGGAGCTCCCTGATAACCCTTTTAATCACAGTTGGTATTATTGAAAATATTATTATAAAGTCAAGAATAAATTATTAAAAATATGGATTTTAAAATTAAAGTAGAAAAAAGAGAAAAAAAAGAAAAATTAAGCAAGGATTTTATCCCAGCTGTTTTATATGGTAAGGATATTGAAAGCCAAAGTTTAAAAATGAGAAAAACTGAATTTGAAAAGATTTTTATTAGCGCTGGTGAGTCTAATTTAATTGAACTTAATTTAAACGGAACAACCATAAAGACCTTGGTAAAAGATATTCAGAGAAATGTTTTAAATCATAGTCTAACCCATGCTGATTTTTATCAAGTAAATATGAAGGAAAAGGTTGTGGCTGAAATTCCGCTTAACTTTATTGGTGAGTCAAAGGCGGTTAAAGAATTAGGTGCTATGTTAAATAAAGATTTGGACGATTTAGAGGTCGAATGTTTGCCTGGCGATTTAGTTGACCATATTGATGTTGATATTAGTGTTTTGGTTGCTTTTGATGATGCAATTAGAATTGGTGATTTAAAATTACCAGCAGGGGTCGTTGCTACCGGTGAAGCTGAAGAGATGGTTGCTAGCGTTAAAGAACCTATGGCCGTTGAAGAAGAGCCGGTTGTAGAAGCGGAGCCAGTAGTCGAAGCTAAGCCTGTTTCTGGAGATGAAAAAGAGGTGAAATAATTAGATAGTAATACTAAAAAATCTATTTTGACCAGCTAAGTCTCGATTGATTTCTATAATTTTATTTTCGAAATATTTGTTAGCTAATTCATTCATTGATTTTACTTGCTCAGGATTAATTTCACAAATGAGAAGCAATGATTTTAGGTTTTTATTAATAATTAATAAGGCAATTTGTTTGAAAAGTTTACGATAATATTTTAAGCCGTCTTTTCCAGCAACTAGCGCTAGTTTTGGCTCGCGACTAATACTTTTCTCGTTTTTAAATTCTTCTGGTTTTAAGTAGGGAAGATTGGCGCAGATAATTAATGGCTGAGTAAAAATATTAAATTCTTTGCTAAATTTTTTATTATTTATAATATTTAATAAGTCGCTTTTTTTGAAAATAATTTTTTCTTTTAAATTATTATTTTTTGCATTCTCTCTAGCAATATTTAAAGCTGCTAAAGAAATATCAAGACCAAAAAATTTTATTTTTTCAAATAGTTTTATATTTGTTCTTTTGAGCTCAGAAGCTAAACTAATAATAATTGCTCCAGAGCCAGTGCCGATATCAATAATATTTAAAGATTTATTATTTTCTTCGTTAATTTTTTTTAAAACCTCATCAATCATCAATTCGGTTTCTGGGCGGGGAACTAAAACTCTAGGCGAAACTTTGAAATTTAGACCGTAAAAATTCTGTTCTCCTAAAAGATAAGCAATTGGCCAATTTTTAAGGCGTTTTTTTTCGAGTTGGTGAAATTTGTTAAAAACTTTTAAGCTTAGTTCTTTATTGGGATAAGTTATTAGTTTTTCCCGACTAAGATTGCTAGCAAAAGTTAATAGTAATTCAAAATCAAGTCTTGGCAAGAGACTTGATTTTTTTAGTTCTTCAAAGCTTGTGTTTTTTTCTTGTTTTAATTTCTTATTTTTAGTACTCTTATTCATAACTATAAAGATAGAAATTTTTTTAAATATTTTTTAAGCTTTGATTTTTATTTATTTTCTCTGTTAGCTTTTTTAAGACTCATAACAATTTCTTCAATTTCACCATCAAGAATTCTAGTAATACTGTGCCAGGAAGTATTGATTCGATGGTCTGTCACTCTGTCCTGGGGGATATTGTAGGTTCTTATTTTATCGGAGCGATCGCCGCCGCCAACTTGAATTTGGCGAGTATTAGATTCTTTTTGCCTCCTATCATCCTCTTCTTTTGCTAAAAGACGCGATCTCAAGACTTGTAAGGCTTTTTCTTTATTTTGGTGTTGTGATTTTTGGTCTTGGCAGGAGACAATCATTCCGGTTGGCAGGTGAAGGATGCGAATAGCGGAATAAGTTGTATTGACGCTTTGACCACCAGGACCACTAGAGCAAAAAGTATCAATTCTTATATCCTGAGCCTTTATTTCAATGTCAACCTCCTCAGCTTCCGGCAAAGCAACAACAGTCGCTGTTGAGGTATGGACTCGTCCTTGTTTTTCAGTTTCTGGCACTCTTTGGACACGATGTGTCCCAGCTTCAAATTTTAATAAACCATAAGCTCCCTCGCCTTTGACAGAAAAAATTATCTCTTTATAACCACCAATACCGATTTCACTTGCATTAATTAGTTCAAGTTTCCAAGATTTTTTTTCACAAAAACGGGCATACATCTGAAATAAATCTCCGGCGAAAAGAGCGGCTTCGTCACCACCAGCCCCAGCTCTAATTTCGATAATTGCATTTTTTTTATCATTTGGACTGGAGGGATTTATTTCTTCTTCAATTACATCCTTTAGACTTTCTACTTTTAATTCAAGCTCACTTAAGTCAGCCTCCGCCATTTCTCTTAATTCAGGATCTCTTTCTTCATTAATAATTTGGCGACTTTGCTCTAAATGTGAACTAGTTTTTTCTAAAGATAATATTAAATCAACCGTTCTTTTTAAAGCGGCATGTTCTTGAGAGAGTTTAATCATTTCTTGTTGGCTTTGGTTGGAGCCAGATTCAATTAACTTATTTTCAAGTTTTTTAAACTTATTTTTAACTTCTTCGTACATAATTTTAAATTTTTTAGAGTAATCCGACTAATTTATTATAATAAAAAACAATCGGCTTTGTGTTTTCACACATAGATATTTTAGCATTAAAACACTAAAAAATCTAAGCCGATTGTTTTTTTGAGTAAAGCTACTTCTTATCTTTTTTATTAAGTGTTACTTGAGCAATCTTTTTAAAATCTTTTTGTTTAACAATAACTTCCTTTTTAGATCTTTCAACAGCGCGAGCAGCATGTTTTACTTTTTTACCTTTCTTCTCTTTAGCAACAGCGGTTGAAGTTTTAACTTTAGTTTCAAACTTCTCAACTCTTCTAGCGCTATCTACTAATTTTTGTTTTCCAGTATAAAAAGGGTGGCAAGCAGAGCAAAGCTCAACTCTAATTTCTTTTTCAATTGAGCCGGTAGTAAAAACATTACCGCAAACGCAGGTAACCTTACAATCGGATTCATATTTTGGGTGGATTTCTTTTTTCATATCTTGTCTTATTAGCACACAAAAAGAAAATTTTATTTAAAATAAAATTTATCTGTTAATTATTTATATTTTATGTTAACATTATTCTATCATAAGTTTTTAATTTTAGCAAGACTGGAGGCTGAATTTAAGACTTTTTTAATTTTTTCTGATATTTTTGATAAATTATGAATAAAATTGCTAATATTGCTAAAAATACTTCATATTTGACTTTAGCCTTGATATTGCAGAAAATAATATCTTTTTCTTATTTTACTCTTTTAGCTAGATTTGTTGGTCCAGCGTTTTTGGGTAAATATTATTTAGCGATTTCTTTAACGACTATTTTTGCGATTTTTATTGATTTAGGTTTGGCTAATGTTTTAACGAGAGAAGTAGCAAAAAAAGATAAAGAACCCTCAATTTGGCTTGGTAATATTTTAGCTTTAAAAATACCTCTGACTTTATTAACTCTTTTGGCTTTAGTAATTTTAGTCGGACTTTTAGGTTATGATAGTTTAACTAAGACCCTAGTTTATGTTTCCGCTATTTCTATGGTTTTAGACTCTTTTACTAATAGTTTTTTTGCTACCAGTCGCGGTTGTCATAATTTAAAATTTGAGAGCATTGCTTCAGTTGTTTTTCAATTAATAGTTTTAGTCTTTGGTTACGGAGCCCTACTTTTAGGTGGAGGTTTAATCTGGGCGATGTTGGCCCTTGCTTTGGCTAGCGTTTTTAATTTTTTCTACTCTTTAAGTATTGTTTATTTTAAACTTAAAATAAAGATAAAATTAATTTGGGATTCAGTTTTCGCTAAAGATTTGATTAAAATTGCTTGGCCCTTTGCCTTATTTGCAATTTTTCAAAGATTCTATACTTATCTTGACTCAGTTTTTCTTTCAATTTTTTCTGGTGATGAGCAAGTTGGCCTTTATCAAGTCGCTTTTAAAATAATTTTTGCCTTGCAATTTCTACCACTAGCATTTACGGCCTCGCTTTATCCCGCTTTAAGCTCATATTGGCGTCATAATCGTGAACAATTAGCTACTACTTTTGAAAGGGCTATTAATTATCTAACCATAATTTCTTTACCAATTATTGTCGGCGTTTTTTTGTTAGCGGATAAGATTGTTTTATTATTTAAAGATGATTATAGTGCGGCCGCTTGGCCTTTAAAAATTTCTATAATTTCTTTATTTTTTATTTTTCTTAACTTTCCCGTTGGCTCTTTGCTTAACGCTTGTGATGCTCAAAAAAGAAACACGAGAAACATGATTATTGTTACCTTTAGCAGTGTTGCTTTGAATTTAATTTTAATTTCACAGTTTCAAGCTCTCGGCGCTTCTTGGGTTGTTCTTCTGACAAACTTTTTGATGTTTATTTTAGGAATGAGAGAGGCTAAAAAGATTATTGGTTCTTGGCGAAAGAGTATTTTTTTAATTTTCTTTAAGGCTTTATTTGCTTCGTTATTGATGGGCGTTGGTGTTTATTTAGGGGCTAATTATATAAATATTTTTCTTTTAACAGTAATTTCTGCTTTTGTCTATTTTTTGTTTCTCTATCTTCTTGGTGGCTTAAGTAAAACTGATATTATGAGTATTAAAGATTCTTTCTTAAAAAAAATTTAAAAAATTTAACTATGAATATACGAACTCTTTTAGTAACCAAAGAATATCCACCATTTAAAGGTGGTATAGCAAATTATTATTATAATTTGGCCAGTCATTTTCCTTATCATGAAACCTTTTTAGTTTTAGAAAACAATGACTCTAAACTTGATTCTGGCAGAGGCTTTTTTTCTTGGCGTCATGCTTTTAGTGAGATATATTGGAAAATAAAAAATGCTAAGATTAATCGAGTTTTAGTTGGTCATATTTTACCGCTTGGTACCGTTGTTTATTTTTTGTCTTTTATTCTTCCTTTTAAATATTTTGTTTTTCTTCATGGACTTGATTTAAGTTCAGCTTTAAAAATCCCGCGGAAGAGAAAAATTGCGGCTCTAATTTTAAAACGAGCGGAAAAGGTAATCGCCGCCAATTCTTTTGTCTCTTTTAATTTGTTACAAACACTGCCTGATCTTAGAGGAAGAGTTGTGGTAATTAATCCAGGACTTCCTAAAGATCATCCTTTTGTTTCTGATAAAGAAAAAGGAGCCTTGAAAGATGAATATAATTTAAATAATAAGACGGTTTTGTTTAGTCTTGGGCGTCTAGTTAAAAGAAAAGGTTTTGATTATACGATTGAAGCCCTAAAAAAAATGAGTAGCGAAGATTTAGAAAATTTAATTTATGTTATCGCCGGCACTGGTCCGGAGAGCGAGAGCTTAAGAGCTTTGGTGCCGGATAATTTAAGAAATAAAATTTTGTTTTTAGGTGAAATTAGTGAAGATTTAAAGTGGCAATGGTTAGCAATTTGTGATATATTTATTATGCCAGCTCGAGATATCGATGGTGATTATGAAGGTTTTGGCATTGTTTATCTTGAAGCTAATTTATTCTCAAAGCCTGTTATTGCTGGTCGGGCGGGTGGAGTTATCGACGCAGTTATTGATGGTTTAAATGGGCTTTTAGTTAATCCAGAAAATGTTGATGATATTAAAGAAGCAGTTTTAAAATTAAAAAATAATCCAGATTTAGCTGTTAAACTAGGGGAAGCGGGTCGAGAAAGAGTGCAAGCAAATTTTAATTGGGAAAAGTTAGCTTTTGATTTGTACCAAGCGATAAAATAAATTTCTATGATTTCTATAATTATTCCAGTCTATAATCAGGCTGATAAAATTAGCAAAACTTTGAAAAGTATTGAGGGTCAGAGTTTCCGCGACTATGAAGTTATTATTGTTAATGATGGTTCAACTGATGGTGTTGACGAGGTTGTTGGCAGTTTTACGAAAAGTAGTAAAGACGAAAATAATTATTTATTTATTAATCAAGAAAATAAGGGTGCGCCGGCGGCACGAAATCGTGGTTTTAGAGAGGCGAGTGGTGAGTTTTTATTTTTTTGTGATGCTGACGCAGTTTTGAAACCAGATGCCTTAGAACATCTTTTTAAAGCCCTGGAAGATAATTTGGAAGCTGCCTATGCTTATTCTTCTTTTTATTGGGGAAGGAAGCTGTTTAAAATTGGTTTAGTTGATGAGCAGAAATTGAAATCTGGACCCTGTATTCACACAATGTCTTTAGTTAGGTTAAGAGATTTTCCTGATGGAGGTTGGGATGAAAGTATTAAAAAATTTCAGGATTGGGATCTTTGGCTTAGCATTTTAATGACCAAGGGTCGGCTCGGTGTTTTTGTTGATAGAATTCTATTTACTGTTAGTCCTGGCGGAACAATAAGTTCCTGGCTGCCCTCCTTTACTTATAAATTATTACCCTTTTTACCAAAAGTAAAAAGATATAAAGAAGCACTTAGAATAGTTAAAGAAAAACATGGCATATTCTTTAAATAAAAAAATTATCACAATATTTTTTCTTTTTATAGTTGTGTTATTTTTGGGATTGTTGATTCTTTTAGGTTTTATTTATTTCTCCCATAATCAGGGGGAACCTGTTAATAATTCTTTTCGTAATAGAATTCTTGAATTTTCTGCTGGCAAAGATTATAGTATAGTTTCTCTAAAAATTGCTGAAAAAATAATTGAAACAGAATTAGTTTTTAGTTCGGAGGCGATGTATCTTGGTCTTTCTGGCCGCGATAGTTTAGCCCCTAATAAAGGAATGTTATTTGTTTTTAATGACTATGGACATCGGAAGTTCTTAATGAGAAATATGAACTTTCCGCTTGATATAGTTTTTCTTAAGAACGGGGAAGTGGTTAAAATTTTTTCTAATTTAGCCCCCGAAGGAGAATCACCTAAGAATATTTATCAATATGGATTAGCGGATATGGTGATTGAGCTACCAGGAAATTATTTTAAGAATAATAATTTGCACGAAGGAATGACTTTTGAATTAGTTAACTCTGAAACCTAATATATTTTATTTTTAATTTTTATAAACAGAATGTTAATGAATAGATTGGAATGGCGAAAAGGTTTAGCTTTAGGGCTTATAATTTTGACTTTAGAGATTTTGTCTTATTTGGCTTTTTCTCTACCAAGTTTTTCTCTACCAATTTTTATTTTTGTTGCTTTTGCTTTCCTAATGATTGCAATTTATAAAATTGAATATGCTTTGCTCTTTTCTTTTGCTGAGTTAATTATTGGTTCTATGGGCCATTTATTTTTTCTCGAATTAGGAGATTTTCGTCTTTCTATTAGGATTATTTTTTGGTTAATAATTATTTTAGTTTTTTCTTTAAAATTTTTATTGCAATTTATTAAACAAAAAAAGGAATCGCCTTATTTTGAAAGAATTAAGAATTTTGGTTTTTTGAATATTTTTGCTTTTTTGGGTCTAGTTGTAATTTTTAGTTTTATTAGGGGATTACTAGCTGGGACGCCTTTAGTGGTGGTGGTTAATGATTTTAATTCTTGGCTTTTCTTTTTGTTGATTTTTCCATTTTTAGCTTTGATTGATTTTAGAAACAAAAATCTTGTTTCTAATTTAAAAGTAATTTTATTTACTTCAATTATTTGGCTTAGTTTAAAAACTTTATTTTTATTAGCAGTTTTTTCGCATAATTTAAGTTTTGCGCCTGAGATTTATTCTTGGCTCAGAAAAACCTTGGTTGGGGAGATAACGGCGGGGGTTTGGCCGAGAATTTTTATCCAAAGCCAAATTTTTTCTGGGGCGGCTTTTTTTATTTTTTTTGTTCTAGCTCAATTCTCGCTTAAAAAGGGAGACTCAACTTTATTAACTCAGACTAAAAATTTCAAGGTTTGTCTTAATAATTTTTTAAGCCGAGATAATTTAATTTTAATTTTTTTATCAGCCTTAACTTTTAGTACAATAATTTTAAGTTTTTCCCGTTCTTTTTGGCTGGCCTTTACTTTAGTTATTATTTTGTCTTTAATTTTAATCTGGCGTTTTTATAATTTTAAAGAAGTTATAAAATCTTTAGTTTGGCTTATTATTTCTTTTATTATTAGTTTTATTTTAATTTATTTAATCACAATTTTACCACTTTCTGGGTTTAATTCTGCTAATTTAAGCAGGGGTTTAAGTGAAAGATTAAGTCAAGATCTATCTGAGCCGGCTCTGGCCTCGCGGTGGTCCTTGCTTCCGGTTTTATGGTCAGAAATTAAAGAGGCGCCCTTATTAGGCAAAGGTTTTGGCGCAGAAATTACTTATATTTCCAGTGATTATCGGGTTTTAGAAAGAAATCCGAGTGGGGAATATAAAACTTCTGCCTTTGAATGGGGTTATCTTGATATTTGGTTAAAAATAGGTCTTTTAGGGCTATTAGGTTATTTAGTTTTGTTATTAAAAGTTATTTTTAGTGCTTTTAAATTTGGCTTAGATCAAGGTGGTCTTTATCTGGGATTGGGTTTAGCTTTAGTATTTCTTGCTATTGTTCATCTTTTTACCCCCTATCTCAATCATCCCTTAGGAATTGGTCTACTTATTGTTTGTGCTTGTATAATTTATGAAAATAAAGTATATTTAATTAGAAAAAATAGAATAAAAATAAATTACAATAATTTTGAAAACTATGAATGATCAAATCATTTCTCAAGAGGGTTATGACAAATTAAAAGAAGAGCTTGATAATTTAACAATCGTTAAAAGAAAGGAAATCGCTGAGCGAATCGAAAGAGCAAAAGAGCTTGGTGATTTAAGCGAAAACGCTGAATATAGCGAAGCTAAAGACGCTCAGGCTCTTAATGAAGGAAAAATATTAGAGTTAATGGGTATTTTAAAGAATGTTACTGTAGTTGAAACTGTTAATGGTGGTAATGAGGTTTTAATGGGTTCAAAGGTAACAGTCAAATCTGATAAAGGTGAAAAAGAATATGCAATTGTTAGTTTTAATGAGGCTGACCCTTTAACTGGTAAAATTTCCAATGAATCACCACTTGGCGTTGCTTTTTTGCACAAGAAAAAAGGTGATACGGTTGAGGTTGAAACTCCAAGGGGAGTTGTTAAGTATAAAATAATGAAGATTGAATAAATTAAGGATAAATTTATGAAGGATGAAAACAATAATCGAGCAGCTGAAGCTGAGCTTAAAATAAATACTGCGAGCGAGCGCGATGACCGTTTACATAAACTTGAAGAATTAAAAAAGCTTGGATTAAATCCTTATCCAGCTAAAGTTGAAAGAGATTCTACCAATCTTGAAGTTTTAAATAATTTTGAAAAATTAGAATCAGAAGCTAAGACTCTTAATTTAGTTGGTCGTTTAAGAGCAAAAAGGGCTCATGGAAATTTAGCTTTTTCTAATTTGCAAGATGAGAGCGCAACGATTCAAATTGCTTTTTCCAAAAAAGAATTAGGGGCAGATGAATTTAAAAAGTTTATTAAATTAGTTGACATCGGCGATTTTATCCAAGTTAAGGGCAAAGTTTTTTTGACTCATAAAGGTGAAAAAAGTTTAATGGTTGAGAGTTTTAAAATTTTAGGCAAGGCTCTTAGACCGATTCCTGACTCTTGGTACGGTTTAAAAGATAGTGAAGACCGTTATCGCCGTCGTTATTTAGATTTATTAATCAACGAAGAAGTTCGTGACATTTTTTATAAACGAGCTAAGTTTTGGGAGGTTGCTCGCTCCTTTATGAAGAGAAATGGATTTTTTGAAGTTGAAACGCCAACACTGGAAACAACAACTGGTGGTGCTGAAGCTAATCCTTTTAAAACTCATCATAATGATTTTGATTTACCAGTTTATTTACGTATTTCAATCGGTGAGTTATGGCAGAAAAGATTAATGGCAGCTGGTTATGAAAAAGTTTTTGAAATTGGTCGTGCTTATCGAAATGAAGGTTCAAGTCCAGACCATCTTCAAGAATTTACAAATTTAGAATTTTATTGGGCTTATGCTGATTATGAAAGGGGAATGATTTTAGTTCAGGAGTTATATCGAGAAATTGCTCAGGAAGTTTTTGGTCGCACTAAATTTACAACTAAAGGTTTTGAGTATGATTTAGCTGGTGAATGGAAAAGAATGGATTATCGGGAAGAAGTTCTTCGTCAAACAGGAATTGATGTACTTGAAGCAACCGAAGCGGAGATGAGAGCGAAGCTTGATCAGCTTGGAGTAAAATATGAGGGAGATAATAGGGAGCGATTGACTGATACTTTGTGGAAATATTGTCGTAAGGGAATTGCTGGTCCAGTTTTTTTAATTAATCATCCGAAATTAGTTTCACCCCTTGCTAAAGCGAAGGAAGATAATCCGAAATTAACGGAAAGATTTCAAATAATAATTGCTGGGTCAGAAATTGGTAATGGTTTTTCTGAATTAAATGACCCGATTGATCAGGCGGAAAGATTTAAATTGCAACAAGAATTAATTGATAGAGGTGATAAGGAAGCGATGATGCCGGATTGGGAATTTGTTGAGATGCTTGAACACGGCATGCCGCCAACTTGCGGTTTTGGTTTTGGGGAAAGATTATTTGCTTTCTTTTGCGATAAGCCAGTTAGAGAAACAACTTTATTTCCACTAATGAAGCCGAAGTTTGAAGACTAGGGCAGAATTTCCCAGATTCGGGGATCGTCTAACGGTAGGACTCAAGCCTCTGAAGTTTGCTATCTTGGTTCGAATCCAAGTCCCCGAGCAAGTTGACAAAAGTATACCTATGTGGTATACTTTTTTGATAGTTAAAATT
>CAZPPI010000004.1:0-64066 GCA_964588435.1 uncultured Gammaproteobacteria bacterium
TTTCACTTACCGGGCTATCACCGTCTCTGGCAGAGCTTTCCAGCTCATTCAATTAAAAAATATCTTTTTTGACTCCGCCCTGTTGATCTGGCAACAAGCACTAGGCCTTACAACCCCGAAAAAACATGTGGTTCCAGAACCTTCTGTAATTCATCTAGTAAACTAAACTTATTACTCGGTTATTTCGGTTTAGACTTCTCCCCGTTCGCTCGCCACTACTTAGGGAATCATTATTATTTTATTTTCCTCCAGCTACTAAGATGTTTCAGTTCGCCGGGTGTTCCAGCCGACCTAAAAGGTCTGGCTTCCTTTCTCTTCAAGAAAGGGGGTTTCCCCATTCGGAAATCTGCGGGTCAAAGGTTGCTTGCCACCTAACCGCAGCTTATCGCAGGCTGCTACGTCCTTCATCGTCTTCTTATATCAAGGCATCCGCCATACACTCTTACTGTGATTTTCTCACGCTTTTATCTTTAAACAATTAAAGCGTTTTTTGATATTTTATTTACAGCTCTTATTTTTTATCCGGACGAAAAATTCGGATTTAATAAGATTAAAATATCACTTATATTTTTCTTTCTGATTATTGATGTCTATTTCTCTAACATTAAATTGTTAATGAACTTTAAGGGCGCAAAAAAACCGCTTTAGGCGGTTCCAAAAAAATCAAAAATATTGATAAATTTAGAATCGCTTTTTAATAAGCCGAAAAACTTTTTTCTGCATACTTTTTATACGGATTTTATACACTCTTAAAACTGATACTTATTATAACGGTTTTAAAAAATATGTCAAGCCTCTAAATATCAAAAAAAAATAGCCTAAAATAAGCTATTTTTAAATAATAAAAAAATTAAAAAAACCAAAATTAAAAATTTTTATTCCTAACTCAAATTCGTTCTATCTTCCAGATAAAGCTCAGCAACTTCTTTTTCTACTTTACCAGCCTCATAAAGAAGTTTAATGTGGCGATCCATGGTTATCATCCCTAAAGCCGAATTAGTCTCAATCACACTTTTAATCTGCTCAATTTTCCCCTCTCTGATTAAATTCGCGACCGCATTATTATTCAATAAAATTTCTCTGGCAGCAACACGTCCGCCTTCACGACTAGGTAAAAGTCTTTGAGAAATAATAGCAGTTAATATCCCTGATAGCTGAGACCTAACTTGGCCTTGTTGGTGGGGTGGAAAAATATCTATAATACGATCAATAGTTTGAATCGCATTATAAGTATGTAAGGTTGCTAAAACTAAATGACCAGTTTCCGCTAAAGTAATGGCAGCAGAGATTGTTTCTAAATCTCTCATTTCTCCTAACATAATAACGTTCGGATCCTGACGAAGAACATGCTTTAAACCACTCCCAAAACTAGTCATATCAATTCCTAATTGTCTTTGTGAAATAATACTTTTATCTGGCTTAAAAATAAATTCAATTGGATCCTCGAGGGTAATAATATTAGCACTCCTTGTTTGATTAATATAACTTACCATCGCCGCTAGAGTTGTTGACTTTCCACAACCAGTCGGTCCAGTTATTAAAATAAATCCTTGCGGTAAATCTAACAAGTCCTTAACAACTTTTGGCATACCGATTTCATCAAGACTTGGTTTTTCATCACTAATTACCCGGGCAACAATAACAATGTTATCTTTTTCAAAAGCAAAATTAACTCGAAAACGATTTTCTTCAACTTGATAAGCTAAATCTAAGTCTTTGTTTTTAAAAAATAATTCTTTTTGCTCTTTAGTTAAAACCTGATTAATAAAAGCATTTAAATCATCCCTGGTTACTTCTCTAGTTGTTGTTTTTTCAGAAAATTCACTCAATTTTAAAAGCTTACCATCAAGACGAAAAATCGGCTCATAATCAAATTGTAAATGAATATCCGAAGCACCCCCCTCAGCCGCAAGCTTGAACAATAAATTTATATCCATATAAATATAATCAAGTTATTTAAATTATTAGCTTAGAACCAATTTAATTTTTTAATTCCAGCAGCCGCTGCCTGAACTTGAGCCTCTTGTTTGGAAGAGCCCTGTCCTTCACAAACCAACTCTTCACCAAGGTATAAACCGACTGTAAAAATTTTATCATGATCTGGACCCTCTTCTTTTAAAATTTCGTAATGCGGCGTAATAGCTCTTGTTTCTTGGGCCTTTTCTTGAAAATAAGATTTAGGGTCTAAAAAAGTTTGATTAGTCAAAATTTTATCAAGTTGAGAAATAATATTTTCTACAATAAATTTTTTAGCTGCCTCCATTCCTTGGTCCAAATAAACAGCGCCAATTATCGCCTCAACCGCATCCGCTAAAATAAATTGTCGTGATTTTTTATTTTTATCTCTCGCCTCGCCTTTTGATAAATATAAAAATTCTTCAATCCCTAAAGCAGGAGTTATTTCGTAAAGCATTTTTGAATTAACCAAAGAGGCGCGCCAACTTGTCAGGTCGCCCTCGGGCCTATCAGTAAATTTTAAGTATAAAAACTCCGTAACAACTAATTCTAAAACGGCGTCACCTAAGAATTCTAAACGCTCGTTATGACCAGTTTCAAAACTCGGATTTTCATTCAAATAAGATCGGTGGACAAGAGCTTGTTTTAATAAATTTTCATCTTTAAACTTAAAACCAAGTTTTTTTTGTAAATCTTTTAAGTTCTTATTTTTTCCCATATATGTTTGATAAAGAAAGCGTCTAAAAAGCGCCAACTTTTATCTGCAATTTTATTACTCAATTTCTTCCTTTTTTTCTTCCTCTTCTGTTTTTTCCACCCTCAATTCCTCAACTTTTTTATCAAATTCTTCTTTATTATCTCGTTCTTGAATTTCTGGTTTCTCAGCATAAAGTGCGCCTAAAACACCATTAACAAATTTACCAGAAGCATTACCACCAAAACTTTTAGCAACTTCAATAGCTTCATTTATAACAACTCGTGGCGGAGTAGGACTAAATAGTAGCTCATAAATACCAAGGCGCAAAATATTTCTATCAATTCCATTTATCTGATCAAGTGGCCATTCGGTTGCGTGTTTAACAATATAAGGATCGATTTCTTCAATGTGATCGCGAACACCAAAAACTAAATCACGAACAAAACCACCGTCATCAAAATTCGGTGCAAAATTGGAAAAATTATCAGAAATTATTTTATCAATGTCACCGTCCTTCTTGCCATTAAAATCCCAGGCGAACAAGGTTTGCAAAGCAATCGTTCTTGATAGATGGCGATTTGACATAGATATTTATTTTTTAATTTTCTTAATAGTTTTTTTATCCACCACTAGAACTTCACGACCGTTATAGGTTCCACAAAATTCACAGGCAGTATGAGGAAGAACAGCTTTAGCACATTTAGGACATTTGTTTAAAGTTTTCGACTTTAAAGCTAAATGAGCTCTCCCTTTATGGGTTTTACTATGAGTCTTCTGCTTTTTTGGATTTGCCATATTATTATATTATTTTATATTTTTAGTATATCGGAATACTAGCTTTAGTCAATAAGAGAACTAAACTTTTGGTTTAGCCCCAACCAAGAGTTCAAATTCATTTTTCTCAATTGTTTCTTTTTCGAGTAAAGCAGCTGTTACTTTTTCAAGAGCGTCTTTTTGAGAAACAATAATTTCTTTAGCCATCTCGCCACCTTTTTTAATTAACTCAGAAATTTCTTCATCAATTCTTTCAGCAACTTTTTCACTATAGTCTCTTTGTTCGTGAATTTCACGACCTAAAAAAATCATTTCTTCTTTGGCGCCATAAGTTCGGGGTCCAAGATTTTCGCTCATACCATAGTCCGTAATAAGCTGTCTTGCTAAAGAAGTTGCCCTTCTTAAATCAGAAGTTGCCCCTGTTGTTACTTCACCAAAAATTTCTTTTTCAACCATATGACCCGCTAAAAGAACGGCTATTTCTGCTAAAAATTCTGAACGCGTGTGCATATGTCTATCTTCAGAAGGAACCTTCAAAGTATATCCTCCGGCTGAACCACGAGCAATAATAGAAATTTTATGAACAGGATCGGCACCAGGAATAAAATGAGAAACAATTGCATGTCCAGCTTCGTGATAAGCAGTAATCTTTTTTTCTTTATCAGTTATTACCCGACTTTTTCGTTCCGGGCCAATCATAACTTTTTCAATCGCTTCAAATAAATCTTCATTAACAATTTCTTTCTTATTATTGCTTGCCGCTAAAATCGCCCCCTCATTTAAAATATTAGCTAAGTCCGCTCCGGAAAAACCAGCACTTCTTTCGGCAATTATTCGCAAATCTGTTCCAGGGGCTAAAGGTTTTTTGCGACTATGAACTTTTAGAATTGCCTCACGATCATTTATATCCGGTAAATCAATCATAACTCGACGATCAAATCTTCCTGGTCGAAGAAGGGCGGGATCTAAAACGTCGGGACGATTAGTGGCGGCAATAACAATAACATTTTGAGTTGCTTCAAAGCCGTCCATCTCAACTAAAATTTGATTTAAAGTTTGTTCTCTTTCATCGTGACTTCCGCCTAAACCAGAACCACGACGACGACCAACAGCGTCGATTTCATCAATAAAAATTATACAAGGCGCTGCTTTTTTTGCTTTTTCGAACAAAGATCTAACTCTTGAAGCACCAACGCCGACAAACATTTCAACGAATTCTGAACCGGACATATGGAAAAAAGGCACATCCGCTTCACCAGCAACCGAACGAGCTAATAAAGTTTTTCCTGTTCCCGGAGCACCTAAAAGTAAAACGCCGCGAGGAATTTTTGCCCCTAAAGCATGATATTTTTTAGGATATTTTAAGAAGTCTACAATTTCCGTTAATTCTTCTTTAGCTTCCTTAGCTCCAGCCACATCTTTAAAAGTCGGCTTTTCTTTTCCCTCAACCTTAAAGCTCTTAGCAGCCGATTGTCCAAAACTCATCGCCTTTGAATTTGCGCCCTGAAGACCACGCATCATAAAAATGATAAAAAAACCAATAATAATAATTGGTAAAATTATCGGCAACATTGCTTTAAACCAATAATTAAAACCGCTTTCTTCAACTACTGAAATTTTTATATTTTCTAACTTCTCAGGATTAATAGAGAAATCACTAACTAAAGAAGCAAAAGAATCATTCACCTCTTTCTGAGCCTTTAAAATTTTTTCATCATTTAATATAACCTCAATATTATTTCCAGAAACTTTTACTTCTCTAACCTCCTCAGCGTTTATTTTATTAATCACCATTTCTAAACCAACAACTTCTTTTTTAACTCTAGATTCGCTAAAAGCACTAAATAAAGCCGCAATCACAAAAAAAGCTAAAGTTAGAAGCAGAAAATTTCTTAGTAAATTCTTCATATATTTAAAATTCTAATATTTTTTATCTCTATAATAGTATAAGCTTAAAATCAGCTTTTGACAATTAAAAATAAAGCACCCCGAAGGACGCTTTATTTTTTAAAATAAATTTTATTTATTTGGTGCTAGCTTCTGTTTTCTTCTTTTTTGCTTCCTTTTTTTCTTTTACTTCAACCCCCTCCTCTTCTTTAACATCATCCTCTTTTTTAGAAGTTTTCTTAACGGTTTTAGCGACAGCTTTTTTATCCTCAGCAAACTTTAAACCTAAACGATGTTCTGATGGAGAAATACTAACGATTTCAAAATCAATCACATCATCAGCTTTATATAGTTCGGCAATTTTTTCCTTACCTTCCATTTCTAATTGACTAATATGAGCAAGGCCATGAATTTCTTCATCAAGTTTAACAAATAATCCAAAAGGGTTAACTTTTAAAACCGTGCCAGGAACAACTTGACCAACTTTATATTTAGCACTAGCTTCAAGCCAAGGATCTTTCATTAATTTCTTAGCACTTAAGAAAACTTTAGCGCCATCAATTGAAATAATTTCTGCCTTAATCTTATCACCAACATTATGTAATTCATTTGGTGAATCAATTCTTTGCCAAGCAAGCTCGGAAATATGAATTAAACCTTCAATGCTATCGTCGCCGAAAGAAACGAAAACGCCGAAATTAGTAATAGCAGTTACCGTTCCTTCAACTTCCATGCCGATTTGATATTTATCAAGGGCTGGTTTTTGTTTTTTATTCCAAGCATCTTTTTCCGAGAAAATAACTTTCTCTTCTTCCTCACTTAGATTAATAACACTAACTTCAAATTCAGTCCCGATAAATGATTTTAATTTATCTAAAATTTTACTCTTATCGCCACCGGAAATTCTTGGATAATTTTCTGGAGCTAATTGTGAAACCGGTAAGAAACCGTCAATCTGGCAATAACGACTAATAAGTCCACCTTTATTGGCGTCAGTAATTTTAACTTTAATAGTTTCTTTATTTGCTTGAGCAGCGCGTAATTTCTTCCAGGCTTTTTCTTGACCAACTGAACGAAAAGATAATTCAAGCTCACCTCTTTCGTTTTCAGTATCAATAACAGCGGCTTCAATTTCATCACCAGGTTTCAAGCTTGAAAATTCTTCAACCTCATTATAAAGCTCTGGACCACGAACGATGCCCATTAAAATTCCGTTGATATCAAGTTTAACTTCTGACTTTGAAGCAGAAACAACTCTACCCTTAATAATTTCTCCAACTTGAGGAATAACAATAGCATCGCCTTCTATTAATTTAGCGAACTCTAAGTCCTCTTGATTTGTATTTTTTTCTTCCATATATTTAAACTGGTTTTTATATAAAAAAACCGAGCTTAACCCCGCTATACGCGAAGCTCTTTGGCCGCCTCCGAGTTTAAAACTCTTCTTTCTCCAAAGATTTTCTTATAGGCTTTTATTTAATTGCGACTTTATTTTAGAGTTAAAACTATTTTTTGTCAAGAATAGGAAATTATTCTTTCCTATGTATTCCAGGTCTCAAATCGAAAAGACATTTCTTCAATTTAATAGTAATTTTTCCGCCAAACTACTTATCAGCTCCGCTTTTTTGTTATTATCTAAAATATTATCTTTATCATAACTTTTAACTAAACCAACTATTTCCTCATAATCTTTAGATCCTTTCATCATTATCTCATTGAATAGAATTTCTAAATATTTATTTTCTAAATTAGGCTCAGAACGTAAATTACCACCAAAATCTTGGGCAATCCTAACTAGAGCATTTTTCATTAAGGCGTCTTCAATCAAAATCTGATGAGTTGAAGATTTAGATAAATTATGTTTTTCTATTATTTCATCGGTTATTTTTTTCAACTTAGCATTTACTCGAGCCGTATCAATTGTGTAACTAGCGTCGATTTCGTGAATACTATTAACAATTGCATTAGATTTAGCAGCGCAAGATTTTTCCCAATTTTCAGTCGGGACCTGTTCAAATTTGTTCATATAAATATGTTAGTAAAATAATTTATTGAAAAAATATTTAAAACCATATAAATAATTATATCATTATTGGGACCTTTTCTGCAAAAAAACTCCTTTTGCAGTTTGATTATAAATTTAAAAAACCCACTAATTTGTTGAGTTTTTTATTATTAATTTTATTTAAATATTTCTTAATCTTTTGCTTATCCAATAAAGTTAAATTCATGGATTCCGGATCAAAACAGCTATAGCCATTTAAAGAGAGGTAGGCTAAATCCAAAAAAGCTTTTTCCGGTTCCGCTAATAAAAAATTTTGGACTTTTTTATATCCCCAAAACAAATTTGAATTAATATGCCGATAAACCAATAATTGATTATGAATATTAAATTCTTTCCCTCTTTTAATAGTGACTAAAGTAAGCCCTGAAGCCTGTTGGCTCAAAACATTATAATAATTAAGAGCTGATTCCAAAGAAATGTAACTAGGCGCATAAATATTAATAGCAAGATTTTCCCAAGAAATATCATTAATATCCTTAGTGTATAATCCTTTGCCGAGTTTAGCCATTTCTCCGGCTTTTATTGCTCGACTAACGGTTACTCTCAAACTTTCTTTATTGTCACCAATAATCTTCTGTAAATCCAGAAAAGAAAAATATACTTTAGGGATATTATTTATTTTTTTTAATAATTTGCTCATATAATTGTATCATTATGGGATAATATTTCGGCGGCAAAAACACCTGTAATTCATTCCTAAACTCTCGCTCCTTAAATTTTGGCGTTAGGGGCGGCAATGTAAAATTAATTCTTAGGGATTGCGATATATACCATAAATCAAAAATATCTCTGGCTTTTTTTCTATCGGCAATAGCCGCCTCTTTTAATCTTTTTAATTCTTCAAGCGTAGCTGTTAAAAGCAGGGGGGATAAAACGCTAATGGGGCTTTTAATCAGATTCAATTTGGTTACCAAATTTATCTTTTGGCCGGGTTTATAAATTTCTATCTTTAAAGAAAAGGGGTGTTTTAAATTTTTATCTCTTATTTTAAATAAAGCAAAAATAGTTTTTCTTTTATTTTTTAAATCACTTAATATCCAGTCCTGCCGCTCAGCTAAGCCTTTGATAAATTTACTAAATTTATTAAAATCAATTTTTTTTAATTCAATTAAATCTATATCTTCCGAAAATCGCGGTGAATTATAAACCAGACGTAAAGCCGTTCCACCATAAAAAGCGACTTTGGTGCTTAATTCATTTTCGGCTAATTCGTTCAAAAAAATCATCTCTACTTCCTCGCGAACAATCTTGTCTTCGGAAATCTTTAATTCTTTTTTGAATTGCCTTAGTTGATCTAAATTCATAGATGTATAATAATTAACATTTTTGTTAATTATAGTGTATCATTAAAAATAGATAATAGCAAGGGTCTGGCATTTTCAAAACAAAAAACAGCTCTTTCGGGCTGTCTTTGTAACTTGAGCGGGTAACGAGAATCGAACTCGTCTATCGTGCTTGGCAAGCACGTGTAATAACCACTATACTATACCCGCAAATATACGTGCCGCGGGCGGGAATCGAACCCGCACTGTGTCGCCACAACTGGATTTTAAGTCCAGCGCGTCTACCAGTTCCGCCACCGCGGCTTAATCTAAAACTCTGTGGAGATGATGGGAGTTGAACCCATGTCCAATCGTTTTTCCTAAATACTTCTACAAAAATATTTCAATTTATTGTTTTAATCCCGGCCATCAAAATTGAACTAAAAGCGACCGAAACGATCTTTCTTTAGCTTTGGACCCTCCCCGAAAGAATGAAAAGGTCCTATCCTCAAGAATATTACACCGCTTACAAGCTATGAGGACTCACAAGCAAGAGATGGTTATAGCTTTATTTTTGTTAGGCCATAACAGGAGCGAAACTTGGAACTTTCCAAGAAAACGCTTTTGTCTTTTCGACATTTGTGTTTTTTAGCCGGTTTTACGCGACAGCTAAGCGCGTTTTGCATATTTAGAAAAAGAGGCGACTGTCGATGCCTGGCATCCCCGTCTAATTAATCTGCTCTTTTAAAACTTCTTTTTGTCAAAGTTCGTAAATCTCTTTCAATATCTTTCTTCTTAATTGACTCACGCTTATCATATTTTTTCTTACCTTTAGCTAAAGCAAATTCAAGTTTTAAAAAGCTATGACTAGTATAAATTCTAAGGGGTATAAGTGTCAAGCCCTTAACCTGACTCTTGCCGGCAAGATAGTCTATTTCCTGCTTTTTTAATAATAATTTACGTTCTCGTTTCTGATTATAGTCCGGCATCGGCCCAGAATTTTTATAAGGAGAAACCTGACAATTTAAAAGATAAACCTCGGCCTTTCCTTCTTTTCTTTTAATCCCGATAAAGCTTCCTTTTAAACTTGCTTGCCCAGCACGCAAAGCTTTAGCTTCGTGACCAAACAAAACTAGACCGGCCTCAAATTTCTCCAGTATCTCATAATCAAAACTAGCTTTTTTGTTTTGCGCTAGTAGAGACATAATTCCATTCTTTTAATCTTGCTAAAACTTTCTCGTTAGTTAAAATATTTTTTAAATAATGTTTATAGTTATGTTCCTGAATCATTTTTTGCACTTCTTCATTACCCTTATATTGTTCTTTTAGTTCTAGAATTTTTTCTTCAATTTCTTTATCACTCGCATCAATTTTTTCAACCACCGCAATTTCTCTAATTAATAAAGATGATTTAACTCGTTTAATCGCATTGGGAATCATTTCTAATTTCAATTCATCTCTAGTTTTCTTTAAGTGATTTAAATAATCCTCAAATTTTCCGCCTTGACGTAAAACGCTTTGCTCAAGTTCTGACATTATATTTCTTGACTCACTTTCAATTAAAATTTCTGGCAAATCACCAATCTTTGCCCCCTCAAGAATTTTTGAAATCATTTCTGATTCATTTTTCAAATCAATTTCTCGTTTTTTTTCTTGTAAAACATTTTCCTGTAAATCTTTTTTAAGCGCTTCTAAATCTTTAACCCGAAAATCTTTAGCGAAGTCATCATTTAATTCTGGTAATTCTCTTTTAAAAACTGATTTAATTTTTACTTTAAAATTAATCATTTTTCCAGCTAAGTTTTTCTGGTGATGATCTTCTGGATAAGGTAGTTGGAATTTTAACTCTGCTTCATTCTTAGCGCCAATAATTTTTTCATCAAACCCAGGGACAAAATAATTTTTCCCGGTTAAAAGCGCTAAATCATTATGAACTCCGTCTTCAATTGGAACTTTAGCGTCAAATAATTTAATATCAACTATAACTTTATCCCCTTTTTCAATCGCCTTATCTTTCTCAGCTAACACTTCTTTAGCTCGCATCTCGCGTAAATCATTTAAGATTTTTTCTAATTCTTTTTCTTCAACTTTAGCCTCTTCCGCTTTTAAACCTAAGTCCTTATATTTTCCTAATTCAATTTCTGGTAAAACCGAAAGTATAACTTTATATTCAAAAGGATTATTAGGAGCAAGTTTAGAAATATTTACATTCGGTGAACCGACTGCTTTAATCTCATTAATTCTCTCCGCTAAAACATCATCTAAAGTTTTATTAACTGCTAATTGAGCCGCTTCTTCTAAAATACTCATCTCCCCGACCTTTGCTTTTAAAACTTCAAGCGGGGCTTTACCAGGACGAAAACCTTCTATTTTAATTTTCTCAGCTAATTTCCTCGCACCTTTTTCAATAAAAGGAGCAAATTCTTCTGAACTTAATTCTACTGTCAATTCAACTTGTGATTTTTCTAAATCTTTTTTATTTACTTGCATAGTTTTTTTGTTAGAAACATTTTTAAGAAAAGCGGCTAATCCCGCTCAATAAATCGGCCAAATAACGACCTTCTTTGAAGAGAATAACATAAGATATTTAAAAAATCAATCCAAGGAAAGTATAAAAAAAGTTTAGCGTCTAAGGTTTAAAATACTTAAAAAATAAAATATCTTGTCTAATCTGTCAAAAAATGTTTTCTGCTCTTGGCAAATAGTAGAAATGTTCCTGGCGCTAAAATTAAAACAATAATAAGCCAACAATTAATAAAGCGACGATATTTAAAACTTTAATCATCGGGTTAATCGCTGGTCCAGCAGTATCCTTATAAGGATCACCAACTGTATCGCCAGTAACCGCTGCTTTATGAGCGTCAGAACCTTTACCACCAAAATGTCCGGATTCAATATATTTTTTAGCATTATCCCAAGCACCACCACCAGAAGTCATAGAAACTGCTACAAAAATTCCAGTTACAATTGAACCAACAAGTAAACCTCCTAAAGCTTCAACTCCGTGTCCTACTCCAAACAAATTAAAACCAAAACCAACGATAATCGGTGCTAAAACTGGAATAAGAGCCGGTATAATCATTTCGCGAATAGCGGCTTTAGTAACAATATCAACAGTTCGACCATAATCTGGTTTTTCGCTATAATCCATAATTCCTGGTTTTTCTTTAAATTGGGCTCTAACGTCCTCAACAACTGAACCAGCTGCGCGACCAACCGCTTTCATCGCCATCGCTCCAAATAAATATGGTAATAATCCGCCGATAAACAAACCAGCTAAAACATAAGGGTTATTAATTAAAAATTGAGCATTACCTCCTAGATCAGTAATCTTGTAAGTAAAATCAGCAAATAAAACTAAAGCAGCTAAAGCAGCTGAACCAATCGCATAACCTTTAGTAACAGCTTTAGTTGTGTTACCAACCGCGTCCAAGGGGTCAGTAATATTTCTTACATCTTCACCAAGCTCAGCCATCTCCGCAATGCCTCCAGCATTATCAGTAATCGGACCATAAGCATCAATCGTTACAATTATTCCCGCCATCGAAAGCATAGCCATAGCGGCGATTGCAATTCCGTATAAACCAGCAAAGGCAAAAGCACCAAGCATTGCGGCAACAATAACAATAATTGGCCAAGCAGTTGATTTCATCGAAACCGCTAAACCAGCAATAACATTAGTTCCATGACCAGTCTCTGAGGCTTTAGCAATATCTTTTACTGGGCTAAAAGCAGTAGAGGTATAATACTCAGTAATAATAACTAATAGTCCAGTAACAACTAAACCAATCAAAGCAGCAAAATAAACGTTCAAAGCTAAGGTCGCATCGGTAATAAAAATTTTAGTTATCGGATAAAAAGCAAGCGCTGATAATACACCAGCAGCGATTAAACCTTTATAAAGAGCTTGCATAATATTTTTCTTTTTTCCTAAACGAATAAAGAAAATACCAATAATGGAAGCGATGATAGAAACAGCTCCCAAAACTAGAGGAAATAAGATAATACTTTTTTCATCAATATTCACATTGTTAGCAAACATTAAGTGACCTAAAATCATCGCTGCAATAGAAGTAACCGCATAAGTTTCAAATAAATCAGCAGCCATACCAGCACAGTCACCAACATTATCACCAACATTATCAGCAATAACTGCTGGATTTCTTGGATCATCTTCAGGAATATCAGCTTCAACTTTTCCAACTAAGTCAGCACCAACATCAGCCGCTTTAGTATAAATACCACCACCTAAACGAGCAAAAATAGAAATTAAAGAGCCACCAAAAGCAAAACCAATTAAAGCATGCAATCCCTGATTATCTGCCAAATTTTGTGTTAGAAAATAGAAACCAGCAGTTCCAAGTAGAGCTAAACCAACTACCAACATTCCGGTAACACTACCGCCACGAACAGCTACATTTAGAGCTTTCTGCAAGCCACCGCGAGCAGCCTCAGTCGTTCTCACATTAGCACGAACTGAAACAAACATCCCAATATAACCGGTTAAAGCTGATAAAACTGAACCAGCTAAAAAAGCCCAGGCGGTATACCAACCTAAGGATGGAATAAAAGCAATAATAAAAAATAAAATTACTGCGACAATCCCAACCGCCTTATATTGACGATTTAAAAAAGCTTTAGCGCCTTCTTGAATTGCCTTGGCAATACTTTTCATTTTTTCATTACCCTCAGGTAATCTTAAAATTGAAGCGATCATAATTGCCCCATATAAAATAGCAATTAAAGCACTTCCAAGAATAAGTAAGTTGATTAACATAGTTTTTATAATTATTTTTAAAAATTATTTCTCTTCTTCTTTAATAATTTCCAGTTTATCAACAATTTCTGATTCATCAACAATATCCGGCACACCATCTTCATCGCTGCCAATAACCTTAACCTCTTCACCATCTTCTAAAGATTCAATAATATCAATTTTCCAACCAGTTAAACGAGCAGCAAGTCTAACATTTTGTCCGGCCTTACCAATCGCTAATGATAATTTATCGGAAGCAACTTTAACAATTGCCTTATTCTCCTCTTCATTTAATTCAATCGATAAAACTTTGGCTGGAGCTAAAGCATTAGCAATAAATTTAACCGGATTTTCATTGTATTCAATAATATCAATTTTTTCTCCGCCTAATTCACTAATAATTGTTTGCACTCTTGAGCCTCTTTGACCGACACAAGAGCCAACTGGGTCAACATTTTCTTCATCAGTCCAAATAGCAACCTTAGAACGAGAACCAGCTTCACGAGCAACAGCTTTAATTTCAACCAAGCCATTAGCGATTTCGGGAATTTCTAAATAAAAAACTTTCTTCAAAATCTCTTCACTCCTACGAGACAAAATAATTTCTGGTCCCTTATGTCCCTCACGAACTTCTTTAATATAAACTTTAACTCTATCACCAGTTTCATATCTTTCGGTTCTAACCTGTTCTTCTATCGGCATCAAACCAATCGCTTTACCTAAATCAACAAAAACAAAACGGCCTTCTCGTCTTTGAACAACGCCAGAAACAACTTCATGTTCCTTATCTTTAAATTCAGCTAAAATCATCTCTCTTTCCATTTCTCTAATTTTTTGAATAATAACTTGCTTCGCTGTTTGTGCGGCCATACGACCATAACTTTCAGGAATAGCTAAATCTAGTTTAAGCTCATCTCCAACTTTAGCGCCCATTTTTAAAATCATCGCCTCTTTTAATTGAATATTTGTTTTTGGATTAAATTTTTCTTTTTCATCTTCACTCTCTTCAACAATTTCTTGTTCTAATCTTTGATTATTATAGCGTTCTTGAAAACTTTCTTTTGAGGTCAATTCGGGATTATATAAATTTTTTAACATTTCTGCCTCCTCTTCGACTGGCAAGTTCTCAACCACGGTTTTCACATCGAAAACTTTTGATTTCCCACTTTCTGGATCAAATTTAACCTTAATATTTTGATTTCTTTCACCATAATCCTTACGATAAGCAGCCGCAAGAGCTAGCTCAACCGCTTCAATAACAGCCTTATAATCAAGATTTTTCTCTTCACACAACGATTTAATAGCTGAACTAATTTCTGACATATATTTTTTATTATTCTTAAAAAGAAAGCTAATTGTAATTACAACTAGCTTCTTTATTTATAATATAGTATTTTTCAATTTTTGTCAAAATATCTAAGTCAAATCTAAGGAACATGTGTAAAATCAACCGCTTGATCAATAATTATCCTTCTAAAAACAAATAATAGATAATAGGATAGGGACCAAGCAGCTAAAATAATAATTAGACCAATTACTGCGTTTTTCATCAAAGATTGGGCTTTTTTAATCCCTTCTTCATTCCCACCAGAAGTCATCCACTGAAAACCAGCAAAAATAATCAAAACTAAGAAAATTAAAGCTAAAAAACCAAGTATCCATTGAATTATTTTTGTTGCCACAATTCTAATATCTTCAGGTTGCTTGTCACCATAAACCGATCTAACCTCAGAAATCCCAATTTGATTTCTATAGAGCTCTGTTTCATTCATTCTGCTTTGTGCCTGAATTTCGGGAATAGGCCCACTAAAAATAAAAAACAACGCCGAGAAAGATAAAAGTAGGATAAAAGAAAAAATTCTCTTTTTAGAAGTTTTCATATATTATGATATAATTGTTAACACTGGTATTATACAAAATATTAGTTTAAATTACAAGAAAATGAGTCTCGCAAAAAAGATTGCTTATAATACCCTAACTCAAATCGCCGGAAAAATTGCCTCAACAATTCTCGGTCTTTTTTCTTTGGCTTTAATTACTCGCTATCTTGGCCCCCAAGGTTTTGGTGAATATACAACTGTTTTAACTTTTTTAGGCTTTTTTGCAGTTTTTGCTGACTTCGGTTTAACTTTAGTAACAGTTCAATTAATTAGCGATAAAAGAAGAGATGAGGGCAAGGTTTTAAATAATCTATTTGCTTTTAGACTATTATCAGTTCTAATTTTTCTTGGTCTTGCCCCCTTAATCGTGGTTTTCTTGCCTTATTCTGCTGCAGTTAAAAGCGGTTTAATTATTGCGATGGCGGCCTTCGTCTTTCCTGCTCTAAATCAAATTATCGTCGGTCTCTTTCAAAAACGCTTATGCATGGAAAAAAATGCTATTGCTGAAACCGTCGGCAAATTAATTCTACTCGCTGGAATTCTTTTGAGCGAAAAATTTGGTCTTGGCTTAAGAGGAATTTTATTTGCAACTAGCCTTGGCGCCTTTGTTAGTTTTATTCTCCATTATTTATTCTCTTTAAAATTTGCGGTGATTAAACTCGAATGGGACTTTTCTTTATGGAAAGAAATAATTATTAAATTTTGGCCCCTAGCTTTAACGGTTGTTTTAAATTTAATCTATTTAAGAGCCGATACTTTGCTCTTATCTTTTTTCAAAAGTGCTGAAGAAGTTGGTTTTTATGGAGCACCTTATAAAATAATTGACGTTCTTACTTCTTTACCTTTTATGTTTGCAGGTTTAATTCTACCAATTCTTAGCACGTCTTGGCTAGAAAAAAAATTAGAAAATTTTCAAAATGTTTTACAAAACTCACTTGATTTGATGATTATAATTGCTCTACCAATTATTATTGGCACTCAATTTGTCGCTCAAGAAACTATGCTTTTAGCAGCCGGCTCTGAATTTTCCGCCTCCTCAGTAATTTTAAAGATATTAATATTTTCATTATTAGCAATTTTTCCGGGAACAATTTTTGCTCATGCCGTCATCGCAATTGATAAACAAAAAAAGATGATTCCTTTTTATGTTTTTACCAGTATCAGTTCACTGCTCGCTTATTTAATTTTAATTCCAAGGTTTTCTTATTTTGGGGCCGCCGCTGTGACTATTTATAGTGAAATTACAATCAGTGTCTTCTCCGCTTACTGCGTTCTTAGATATAGTAATTTTAAGTTTTCTTTAAAAAGAGTAAAACGCGCCTTTTTAGCTTCTTTAATTATGGGTCTTTTTCTATACCTCTCTCGAACATTTTGGCAAATAAATATTGGTGAGCTTTCTCTAATTGCTATTTTAAAACTTGCTTCAACAATTATTATTGCCTCTGGTATTTATTTGGCTTTCCTGCTAATACTTAAAGGAATTGAAAAGGATGATTTATTAATGATTATTAAAAAACAAAAAGACGGGGGAGGCCAAAGCTTTGGCTCTAGCACCGGAATTTAAAATATGACAAAAGATAACTTAGAAAAAAAAGATCCAACTATTATTTTTGAAGATGAAAATTATTTAGTAATTGATAAGCCGGCCGGTCTAGCGGTTCATCCAGGTGGAAATATTGTTGGGGCAACTTTGAAAGATTGGTTGTTAAATTATTATCCGGCTATAAAAACTGTGGGCGAGGACGAAAGTCGTCCGGGAATTATGCATCGTCTTGATATGGATGTTAGTGGTCTAATGGTAGTCGCTAAAAATCAAAAGAGTTATGAGAATTTAAAAAAACAATTTCAAGATAGAGAAGTTATTAAAGAATATATTGCTCTTGTTCACGGTCAGGTTTCTAAAGATGATGATTTAATTGATTTTCCTATTAAACGTTCGAGAGATGGTTATAAAATGGCAGCCCTGCCAAAAAATACCGAAAACCTCTTAACTAGACGTAGTCCAAAAAATCGTGATCAAGGAAACCTTGAAGGTTTTTTTAAATCAAAAGAATCAATCACCGAATTTTCAGTTCTAAAAAGATTTGTTAACTATAGTTTACTTAGTGTTAAAATAAAAACTGGCAGAACACACCAAATTAGAGTACATCTTTATGCCTACGGTCATCCTTTGGTTGGCGACCCTTTATATTTCACTAAAAAAACCAAAGTAAAAAATGAAAAATTAAATCTTGGTAGAGTTTTTTTATTTGCCAATAAATTAAGCTTCAAAAATTTAGAAAATAGTTTTTTAAACTTTACCTTAAATATGCCAAAAGAGTTAGAAAATAAATTACCAAAAAATTAATTAATCAACTTTGACAGACTTTAGTTAATATTCTATAATAGCCTTATTAAAACTTAGTCAGTTTTAAAATATTTTTATAAAAATTTAAATAATTGATAATAATTAATTCATAATTATATGAACAAAACTATTAGGAATTTTTTCGATAAAAATAAAGCCTCATCTAAAATAACTCCAATTGTTTTAGTCGTCGCTTTAGCTATAATAGGGTTTATTTCTTTTTCACCTTCAGCAAAAAAAGATGTTGGAAAAGAAAAAGCAGCAACAATAGCAGAAGAATTTATTAATGAGTACTTAATGGAGCCGGGATCAAAGGCTTCGATTGTAAATATTACTGAAGAGTATGGATTATATAAAATAGGAGTTGATATAACAACTAGTGTAGTCGATTCTTACTTAAGTAAAGATGGAAAGTTATTCTTTCCTCAAGCGCTTAATATAGCAGAGATAAATGGGGAAGAAGCTCCAGCTAATAATGCCGCCAGTGCTCCAGTCGCTGAAATAACAAATAAAACTGATAAACCGGTAGTTGAATTATTTGTTATGAGTCACTGTCCTTATGGTACCCAAATGGAAAAAGGGATTTTACCAGTTATTGAAGCCTTGGGCGATTCGATTGATTTTCAATTAAAATTTAATAGCTATGCTATGCATGGTGAGGTTGAGCTTATAGAACAAATGAATCAATATTGTATCATGACTGAACAAGAAGATGTATTCCTTGATTATTTAAATTGTTTCTTAGTTGCTGGAGACTCTGAGTCTTGTTTAGCTTCGGCTAATGTTAACACCAAAAAAATGGAAAGTTGTTTTGAAACAACTGAAGCTGAATATAAAATAATTGATGATTTTGAAAATAAAGTTGGTTATCAGGGGGATTATCCAGGCTTTAGTTTACAAGAAGCTGACAATACTAAATACGGTGTTGGCGGTTCTCCAACTTTAGTAATTAATGGGCAAACAATTAGTTCTGGTCGTGATTCTGCCTCTCTACTTTATACTGTTTGTAGCGCCTTTAATACTCAACCAGATGCTTGTTTTTCAGCTCTTTCTAATGCCTCCCCAGCTCCTGGCTTTGGCACTGGAACAACTAACGCTGCTACTAATGTTGAATGTAATTAATTAGAAACTAGTTAGTATACAAAAAGGCCTTCAATTTAATTGAGGGTCTTTTTTTATAGAAAATAGAAAAAGAAAAAGCAGACACTTGCGTGTCTACTTTTTGGGTTATGGTTCAAAACCCCGTCTTTCTTGTTAACCTGTTTTAATTCGTTCTCAATTACATCAAAATCGCTTCAATTTCTTCTTTTAAAGCTTCTTTGTTCTTTAAACCAATAAATTCACCAATAACTTTTCCGTCTTTAAATAATTTTAAATTAGGAATGCTTTGAATTTGATATTGAATTGCTAAATCCTGATTTTCACCGTCTTCAGTATTAACTTTAACAATTTTAATTTTTCCTTCCATTTCCGTTGCTAATTCATCAAGAATTGGCGCCATCATGCGACAAGGCATACACCAAGGAGCCCAAAAATCAACCAAGACCGGACCTTCGTTTTTTAAAACCTCGATCTCAAAATTACTTTTCATGACATCTAACGCTTTAGACATATTTTTTTATAATTAATAATTAAGTTTTCTGATTATAGCAAGAATTTTTAGCTATGTCTATAGAGCGCCTTTAAAATCTCGACCAAACACCTATTTCCTTAAAATCAACCAAATATTTTTTCCGCTTTTATAAAACTCTTCTATCTCTAAGCCAGCGGCTTTCGCTAAATTTTTTAATTCCTTATCTTTAAAAGCGTGATAATAACGATTACTTTTTGACCTACCGTCACCACTAGTCCATAAAAACAATAAATCTCCACGTTCTCTGCCATCAAAAGAAAAAATTCTTTTAGTTTCTGATTTCCTAACAAGCTCATCAAATCTTTTTTGGCCATAGAAATCCCAAACACTTAAAATTATCCGACCACCAACTTCTAGTCTTGCCGCTAAATTTCTTAAAACCTCGACGCGCAAATTACGATCGGGAATATGTAAAATTACTGCAATTAAAAAAATAAAATCATATTTTTTATTTGGCAATCTTTCAAGTTTTAATAAATCATCAACAAAAAACTCCTGCTCCTTATAGTTTTCTCTAGCAAGGGTAATTAACTCTGGGCTTAAATCAAAACCGCTATAATCTACTTTTTTTCCGTTAAAAGCCTCTAATAATCTCCCATTACCACAGCCAGCGTCTAATATTTTTGCCCCCTCAAAAACAAGTTCAGAAAACTTTTCCATTTCTGGCCATAAATATTTTTTTCGACTAATATCAAAATCTGTCGCAATTTCTGAATAATTTTGCTTAACAATATTTAATAATTTTTCTCTGGTTTTTTTTCTCATGATTTTTGGGGCTAATCTAAATACTCTTTATAACGATAGTCTTCACCGTTTTTCTTTTTTTGGCGAGCAAGTTTTAAACAGGAATCACATTTTCCACAATCAGGACTATGATGATCACCAAAATATTTTAAAATATAATTCTGACGACAATCAAGAGTATAGGCATAACCCTCCATCTCATCTAATTTCTCATAAGATCTGGAAGCCTTCTCTTTTAAAGCTTTGAAATCAATTTCCAAATCTTCCGGCTGCAAAATTTTTAATAATTTAATTTCCGTGCCCCTGAAAGGCGGTTGGTACTCAACCAAATCGCTTTCGGCCAATTTTTTAATTGTCCTTAAAATAGAATCTTTTTTTAAACCCAAAACAACCGCAACTTCTTCGGGATTAAACTCCCAGCCCTCGGTTAATTTATTAAAATATTTTTCTTCTAAACCTAAAACAACCTCTAGTTGTGTTTTTGCTCTTTTAGAAACTGATTCAATTACCTCGCTCCAAGGTTTTTTTGTTTTTAAAAATGAATTTGAAGTTTTTTCATTCGGCCGACTAATATAACCGCTTCGTTCTAAAATTTTAAGAGCGGTTCCAATTGCCATCTCTGGAGTTTGCTCACTTAAATTTTGTCCAATTTCAGCATAAGTTATTAGAATTGAATCCTTCGGATTTACAAGACTATCGGCGCGACCAAGCAAAAATTCATAAACTTCTAAAATTATTTTTGGATCAGGATTATCACCTTTAATAAAAAATTCTCTTAAATATCTATCCTGTTGATTATAAAATAATAAACAAAAACTAGGTTTTCCATCTCGTCCGGCTCGTCCCGCTTCCTGATAATAAGCCTCAATGGTTCCCGGTAAATCGTGATGAATAACAAAGCGAATATCCTTTTTATTTATTCCCATCCCAAAAGCATTAGTGGCAACAACAACTCGCGCCTCGTCTTTTAAAAACTGGTCTTGAACCCAGCTTCGACTACTAGCATCCATTCCGGCGTGATAGGAAACCGCTTTAATATCATTTTCAACTAGGCGTTCTAAAATTTCATCCGCTTTATTTCTCGTCCCAACATAAATAACGCCAGAACCTAAATCAGGATTAGTAACTAAAAAATTAACAATGCTTTCTATCTTTTGATTATTGGGAGTTGGGATAACTGCAAATTGTAAATTAGGCCGAGAAAACCCAGTAACAATTGTTTCATGATCTTTAAATTGAAGTTGGCGAGCGATATCATCACGGACTTCCGGGGTAGCTGTTGCCGTTAAAGCAACAACCGGAGGTGAGCCCACAATTTTTATGGCTTCTTTAAGACGTAAAAAACTTGGCCTAAAATCATGTCCCCACTGACTAATACAATGAGCCTCATCAATTGCAAATAAAGAAACTTTAATTTTTTTAAGTTCTCCTAAAAACTGAATATTATAAAATCGTTCTGGGGCAATATAAATTAATTTAAATTCTCCCCGACTAACTTTTGCCATTCGGATTGAGGCTTCTTCTGATGAAATTGAAGAATTAATAAAAGTCGCTGGGATTCCAACTCGTTCCAAAGAATCAACCTGATCTTTCATTAAAGCAATAAGAGGAGAAATAACAATCGTCGCTCCTTCAAGAATTAGGGCGGGTAGTTGATAAATCATTGATTTGCCACCACCAGTCGGTAAAACAACAACTGTATTTCGTCCCGCTAAAATATTATCAATCGCTAGCTCCTGACCAGGCAAAAAAGACCCATAACCGAAATGGATCTTTAGAAGTTCTAAAAGTTGTTGTTTTTTTTTAAACATTATTTTAAATCAGCCATTATTTTCTTTGCTAAATGATGAGCGAAGTTTACGGCAACTGCATTTCCAATCATTTTATATCCATCTGCTATATCACGATATTTAAAAATAAAGTCGTCTGGAAAGGTTTGAATTCTTGCACATTCACGAACAGATAAACGGCGATATAAATGCTCTTTTCCTGGAACAAAAATTCTTTTATTTTGTTCAATGAATTTCATTTTTGGAGCTTGTGGATGAAGTGGCGCATGACGCCCCCCGGCCTGAATTGTAAAACTTGGTTCATCCCAACTTCTTACACGATTACGTGACATGTAAATTGAGGAAAAACCTCCATTCATATACTCATGATTTGGTATTTTCAAAACATTACCGTTTGTTTTATTTTTATCTAGCGCTGGTTTTGCTAAACGTAAATCATAAATAGCATCTTTTAATACAGGTTTATATTCTTGTGGTTCTGGAAATTCAAATTTCTTTTTTAATCTTTTATGATAACCAACAATAATAACACGAAATCTATCCTCTGGAACATCATAATCATTTGCATTTAATAATTTACAGGAAATTTTATATCCAGCATTTTCAAACTCCTTTATTATATTTGAAAAAGCCTCTTTATGTTTAGGATGAAGAATGCCTGAAACATTTTCTGCAAGAAAAAATTTTGGCTGTTTTTCTTTTAATAAACGTATATAGTCATAAAATAATTTTCCTCGTTTATCATCTATCCCCCGTCCCGCCCCAGCCTCGCTCCAACTTTGACAAGGTGGACCACCAATTATTCCGTCAACATCAGGAATTTCAGAGGCAGGGACATTCACAATACTTCTTTTATCAAGCTTTGTTTTCGGAAAATTATGCTCAAAAGTTTCCCAAATTGTAGAATCATATTCATTTGCCCAAACAACATGAAAACCAGCTTTTTCAAAGCCCAAATCAAGTCCTCCTGCTCCTGTAAATAATGAAGCTATTTTCATAATTATTCGTGACTAATATTTAGTGTATTTTTAAATAATTTTTTTGGTGATTTCAAAAGATTTATATCAAATTTCAAAGACGATTCAACTCTAGAGCTGGCGTTGTGAATACGAAACGAAAGTGTCCAACCATTATTCATAGTTACTATTGCTGTCGTTTGACTATCTGTCTTGAAGCAAATATCAACAATTTCTGTAGGCAATGGGACTCTTGGTGTTTTGTATTTTGGAGAGATATCATTGAAGGGTAAATTTAATGTTCCATTTAAATTATAGGCTTGTATTTCTACACTATTTTTTCCTTTAATCACCTTATAAAAATCTTTATTACCAACGAGATACGCGACTAGATTGTTTGCCACCTTCACAGAATCTTTTTTGTAGAGTTGTTTTAATTCTTTAATAAATGCCTCTAAAATTGGTATATAAATTGACGAATGATAATCACCAAGTTCACTCCATTTTTTCCTTGCATTACTATCTCTCCTAATACTTTCTAAACTATTAAAAATAGGTGTTACTGTATTAAAGTATTCTTTTGAAGTTTTTATTCCAAGCCATTTTTCACCAAAATCAATGTTTGAAGATAATCTAGAATGTTTTACTGCATGATGATTATTTTTAGCGGATACCCCAATTTCCCATTTTTGCAATAAACGAATTGCTAAAACATCTCTCACATCACCAGATTTTCCGTGTTGATCGGATAAAATTTCAAGTTGTAAAATATCATTTTTACCAATATCATTTATCAGTCTTGGCTCTATATCCATTAAAAAATTAACTGTAAAACTAGCGGTGAGCAAATAATCACTCTTTTTTGTTTCGCTCACATTTTCAAAACAACCTTTTGCAATGTCAAAAGAAGAATTTTTAATAACCTCAAGCTTTGTTTTATTTTTTAATTTTTCTTCAAATTGAATAAGTAAAGCATACTCAAAAGCCTTTCCTGTTGTCATTTGTTTTGATGCAGTAGTAATCATATTTTTATTATTACATTTTTCTCCTTATAAATAAACCATTTTCAGAGCGGAGAAAACACCTTATTACCTATCTTAAATAAAAAAATTTAAAATTTTTATTTCTACTCTCCAGAGTTCTTCCTCTTAAAAATTTCTAAAACATTTTTTAATAAAAAAGCAATAGTCATCGGACCAATTCCTCCGGGAACTGGGGTAATAAAACTAGCTTTATTTTTAAGACTCTCAAAGTCAGCGTCGCCCTTAACTTTTCCCTCAACTTTAACCGTACTAATATCGATAATAACCGCCCCCTTTTTAATATTTTCCGCTTTAATTGTTTCCGGTTTTCCTAAGGCGCTAACAATAACATCAGCTTCATTCATTTCGTCACGACTCAAAAAGCTACTTATACCTAGTTTTTCTAAAGTTTCTTTTAAACCATTACCAAAGACATCAGCATTATATAACAAACAAGCTGAACTTTCCTTAAAATTAATCTTAGTATTTTCTAAAGAAGCTTTAACCGCCGCTAAAACAGGGGAAAGAATATAGTCGGGATGATCGGGATGAAAACCATCAACATCTTTTTCTGGATCAAGGGTTTTAATTATTTTATTAGTGTTTAAATTCTTTGGTAACGGTAATTGAATTAAAATTCCGTCAACTAAAGGATCATGATTTAAAAATTCTACAACTTCAAGTAAATCTTCCTCGGAAACAGTTTCCACTAAACGATAAATATGAGTATCAATTCCAACCTTAACACTTTCCCTTTCCTTTAAAGAAACATAAAGTTTAGAATCTTCTCTCTCGCCAACCAAAATAATCGCTAAGTTTGGTCTATCATTTTTAAATTCAAAAACTTCTTTAGCAATTTTATCTTTTATTTTTTCGGCAATCTTTTTTCCGTCAATTAGTTTAACCATAAAAATTTAAACAAGAACTTAATTTCAACCTCCTTCTAGCTAGGAATTTTAAATCTTGAACAAAGCTCTTTAATTTTTCTCTTTAATTCTTCCAATTTAATTTCATCATCTTTATTTAAAAAAGCTTCATCCATATAAGAAACAACTAATTTAGCCTCCAGTTCTTTCATCCCTCTAGTTGTCATTGCTGGTGTTCCAACTCTAATTCCTGAAGGATTCATCGGCGGGTTAGGATCGTTTGGAATAGTTGAACGGGAAACAGAAATGCCAATTTTCTCTAAAACTTTTTCCGCTTCTTTGCCAACCATAGCTTTTGGGCTCAAATCTAAAACAAAAAGATGGTTATCGGTCCCGCCAGAAACAACTTTATAACCGCGGCTTAAAAATTCTTCAACCATCGCCCTGGCATTTAAGATTGTCTGCTTAGAATATTCTTCGAATTCCGGTTTTAAAGCCTCACCAAAAGCAACCGCTTTTGCTGCTGTCATGCTGTTATGTGGTCCACCTTGCATGCCAGGAAAAACGGCACTATTTATTTGTTTAGCAAATTTTTCCTTACACATTATTATCGCTCCTCTTGGTCCTCTTAAGGTTTTGTGAGTTGTGGTTGAGACAACATCAAAAATTGGCACTGGGTTTTTTAATTGTTTTCCAGCAATTAAGCCGGCGATATGAGCAATATCAGCAAAAGTATAGGCGCCGATTTCATCAGCAATATCTTTAAAGGCTTGCCAATCAATTTCTCGCGAATAAGCGCTAAAACCAGCAACAATCATTTTTGGTTTTTCAGCCAAGGCAACTCTTCTTACTTCCTCCATATCAATTAAGCCAGTTTTCTCATCAACCCCGTATTGAACAAAGTCATAAAGACGACCAGAAAAATTTACGCTATGACCATGGGAAAGGTGCCCGCCGTGATCAAGTTTTAAACCTAAAACCTTATCGCCCGGATTTAAAAAAGCCATATAAACCGCAGCGTTAGCTGGTGAGCCGGAAAGGGGTTGAACATTAACATGTTCGGCTTCAAAAAGTTTTTTCGCTCTTTCTATCGCTAAAGTCTCAACCTCATCAATGATATAATTACCGCCATAATATCTTTTACCAGGATAACCTTCGCTATATTTATTTGCCAAAACAGTCGCCATCGCTTCCATAACCGCTGGCGAGGCATAGTTCTCCGAAGCAATTAATTCGAGTTCATTTTCTTGACGCTTTTCTTCTTTCAAAATTGAGGCAAAAAGCTCAGAATCTTGTTTTTCCAAGTGATTATAAAGCATGTTTTTATAAATTAGCGGGCTCTCAAAATAATAATTACCTAATAATCTTAGTCCTTAAAACGTCTTTTGTCAAAATGAGGCTTATTTAATTTTCTTAAATAAATAGCTATCTTTTAACCTATAACCAAGCTTCCGATAATAACCCCTAACCCCAACTCCGGAAATCACAGCAATTTCTTTTGCCTTATTTTCACGAGCAAGCTCTTCCGCTTTTTTCATTAACTCTTTTCCTAAGCCAAGATGCTGAACTTTTTTTGTTACCAAGTCTCCTGCCGGAACTAATTCGCCATAAACATGGAGTTCGCGAATAATGGCTTCGGCAACTGGACTGTTTTTATCTATTCTTAAACGACAAAAACCATATAATATTTTTCCATCTAAACTATCAATGGAAATAAAATATTCTTGACCAGCTGAGGCGGGATAAGTTTCTATATTTATTTGATGCTTTAAAATTTTTCCATCTTTTACTTCTCGACAACGAATACAATTACATTTCACCCCCCTATCTTTCATTACCTGTCTTAAATTGGTGATTTTATTGCCGGCCATAATTGACTCCCCGGGAATATCGCGGATTAAACGAATTATGCGCACATATTTTGGTACTAATTCTTTGCATTTAACGATTAGTTCCTGTAAAACTTTATCGCTATAAGGCTTATATTTACCCGTTAAGAACCATTTATACAATAAGCTTCCTTTAGTAACCACGGTTGGATAAAATTTAATTTGATCAGGCTGAAATCTTTCGTCTGTAAAAAGTTTTTTAAATATTTCTAAGTCTTTTTTTGGAGTAGCGCCAGGAAGAGCGGGCATTAAGTGATAAGTTATTTTAAACCCATACTCTTTTAAGCTCTTTGTCGCCTCAACAATTTCTTTAACTCCGTGACCTCTCTTATTAAGTTTTAAAATTTCATCATCAGCCGCTTGCACACCAATTTCAACTCTAGTACAACCTAAAATTCTCATCTCTTCTAATTCTTTTTGGTTGATATAATCTGGCCTTGTTTCTAAAGTTAGACCAATAATCTTATATTCCGCTTTTTCATTTTTATTTTGTTCAAAAATTAATTTTTTCTTTAAACTATCTAGACTTAAGCTTTCCTTATAAACCGCTTTTAATTCGTTTTTGAAAAGATGCACTTCTTTTTCAAGGCCTTCGCTATAATTTGTTTTAATTTTTTTTCGTACCACGGCAAAATCGTTAGCGGCTTTAAAGCAGTTTAAAATATACCAATACTTATATTTCTCCGGTAAATAACTCCAAGTTCCGCCAATAACGATGATTTCGATTTTTTTCGGACTATGACCATTAGTTTCTAAAGCTTTGAGTCTCAAAGCGACTTGAACATAAGGATCGTAAGCACAGCGAATTGCCCGCATAACCGCTGGCTCATTAGATAAATAACTAACTGGAACATCCTCACTTTCGCGCGGACAATAAGCACAAGTCCCGGGACAAGGATAAGGTTTAGTTAAAACCGCAACCGGAGCAATACCCGACATAGTTCTAATTGAACGCTTTTTTAAAATTTGTTCTAAGACTGGATTGGCTTTTATCAAGTCTTTTTCTAATAAGTCTTGATAGGCTCGCCAAATATCAGAGTTTAAAATAGAGTTAATTTTATATTTTTTGCAAAATAAACGCTTAACCGCGTCTAAATCGCCGCGACTTTTAATTTTTTTTCCGTAATCTTTAACTAATTCCTTGTTTGCTTCCTCTATCATTTTGTTTTATAATAAATATAGGTTAATTTATTTTATCAGTAATTTATGAAAAAAAGAAGTTTATTGGTTTTTGCTCTAATTCTTGGCTTTATCGTTTTTTTAGCGCCAAGTTCAAAAGCGGCGGAATTTAAACAGGGCGGCTTAATTCATATCCAAGAAAATGAAATTGTTAGTGGTAATTTCTATGTCGCCGCTTCTGATTTAATTGTTGACGGAAAAATTGCTGGCGATTTAATTGGCGCTGCTAAAAATATAAAAGTTAACGGCGAAATTGCCGGCGATTTAATTGTGGTCGCTCAAGATATTGAAATTAGCGGAAGAGTGGAAGGAAATATTCGTGCTGCTAGTTCTCGTTTTACTTTAAATGGTTTTGTTAATAAAAATATTAATGCCTTAGCCGAGAAAATTTATTTAAATCCAGAATCTTTTATCGGTTGGGATTTTTTGGGAGCGGCTCAAACAATTTTTATAAAAGGAATAATAAACGGCGGACTTAATCTTAGCGGAGAAAATATTATTATTGACGCTCAAATAAATAAAGAGGCAAATATTAAGCTTGAAGGAAAGCTTCAAAGTCTAACAATTTTACCAGAAACAACTGTTGGCGGAGTTTTTAATTATTCTGGTCGCCAAGAAACTAATTTCCCTAATCAAGAAAATTTTAAGCAAGGCATAAATTTTAAGAAATATGAAGGACAAAATCCTAACCCCTCAGAAAAGGCGGGAAACATTTTATTTTCAATTTTAGCCGCAATAGTTGTTGCTTCATTTTTCTTTTACGGCTTAAAAAATATCAGTCGAGAAACAATAAAAACATTATCAGGCTTTTCGCCTAAAGATTTAATCCCTGTTTTAATATTTCTTATCGCCCTACCAATAATAATTATAATTTTGCTCGTAACAATAATCGGAATTCCTCTAGCCCTACTTTTAGCTTCTTTCTTTTTCAGTATAATTTATTTAGCTAAAATCGTTACCATAATTTTTCTCAGTAAGTTCGCTCAAAAAAAATTAGGGAAAGAAAAAAATACTTTTTTATTCTTAGCACTGGGGGTAATCATCTCCTGGTTAATTTTCGCCCTGCCTTATATTGGGTATATTTTAGCGACAGTCGCTACCTTATTTGGCTTAAGTGGCTTAATAAAATATGTTAGAAATAAATCCAACAATCTTTAAAGCTTACGATATTAGAGGCGTCTACGGAAAAGACTTTGATAATGAGCTCGCTTATCTTTTAGGTAAGGCTTATGTCACTTTAAGAAAAAATGACGAAGATGGAAAAAATATTCTTAAACTAAAAATTGGTATCGCTTATGACATGCGTCTTTCTTCGCCAGCTTTAAAAGAAGCTTTAATTCGTGGCCTAACTGAAGCCGGAGCTGACGTGGTTGATTTAGGTCTGATTGCAACTCCAACTTTTTATTTTGCTATTGGCCATTATAATTATGATGGCGGAATTATGATTTCCGCTTCTCACAACTCTAAAGAATGGAATGGCTTTAAATTGGTTCGCGCCAAGGGTCTTCCTATTAGCGGTGAAAGTGGCATCGAATTTCTTAAAGAACAGGTCTTGACTAATCATTTTCTACCAGTCCCCGAAAAAGGCTTGGTTTCAAAAAATGAAAATGCTCAAATTGAAGCACTTAACTATGCTTTGAGTTTTATAAAAAATAAAAAAATAAAACCATTTAAGGTTGTAGTAGATACCGCTAATGGAATGGGCGGAACTTATCTAGAAAGTTTATTTCGTGAATTAAATATTGATATAATTCCTTTAAACTTTCAGCTCAACGGTAATTTTCCCGCTCACGAAGCCGATCCTTTAAAAGAAGAAAACTTAGAAGAATTAAAAAATGAAGTAAAAAATACTAATGCTGACTTGGGCATAACGACCGATGGCGATGGCGATAGAATTTTCTTTATTGATAATGAGGGGGAAACTATTGACCCAGCAATTGTTCGTGGATTAATGGCAAAATTATTTTTAGAAGATAAACCAGGGGCCAAAATTGGTTATGATGTTCGTCCTGGAAAAATCACCGTTGATTTAATTAAAGAAAGCGGTGGTCTACCTATTGTAACTCGGGTTGGTCACTCTTTAATTAAAGAACAAATGATAAAAGAAAATATTTATTTTGCAGGTGAATCTTCTGGACATTTTTATTTTAACGGTCCGGCTGGCTGCTTTGAATATCCGGAAGTTATGATTATAAAATTATTAATCTTATTGTCGGATTCAAATAAAACAGCCTCAGAAGTTATTGCTCCTTATAAAAAATATTTTCATTCGGGAGAAATAAATAAAAGCGTTTCTGACAAAGAAGCGGTTTTCAAGCGTCTCCAAGAAAAATATCAAGATGGCGAAATTAATTTACTTGATGGAGTTTCGGTTACTTATGAAAGTTTTTGGTTTAACGTTCGCGGTTCTAATACCGAAGCAAAAATTCGCCTTAATTTAGAAGCGATTAATGAAGATGTGATGAAGAAGAAAAGAGACGAAATTTTGGCTTTAATTTATTAAGTTTTATTTAATTAAAGCCGATAAGCTCTTTTAATATATTCTTCTAAAACTCTTTGGGTGTTAAATTTAGCTGCATTCAAGCTTATTGCCTGGCGACAAATTTTAAAATATTCTTCTTCTTTTTTATAATACAAAGGAATTATTTTTTCTGATAAAACTTCAAGTAAATTATTTTCTACCCCATCATCTTTAATTATCCAACCAGTTTTTTTAGGATATGCCTCTGGCCACCAACCGTCTAGAGTGCTTAATTGAGGAATTCCGTTATGAGCGGCTTTCATTCCGCTAGTTGCTGAGGCCTCATTTGGCGCCACTGGATTATTGAGCCAAAGATCGGAGCCAGCAACTAAAATTTTTGCTATTTCAATATCATAGTTTTCTAAAAAAGCGATTTTAATTTCTTTAGCGACTTTTTTAATTCTCTTATTCACCTCTGAAATTAAAGTTTGACCAACGACATCGTTAGGATGAGCTTTACCGCTATATATAATCTGAATTTTTCCGATCTTCTTATTAATTTTTTTAAGCACTTCTAAGTCGTCTAACAAAAGACTAGGTCTTTTATAGGGAGCAAAGCGCCTGGCAAAAGTTATAGTAAAAACATCTTCCTTAAACTTTAATTTTGTTTTTTCTTCAACTAATTTTATCAATCTAAGCTTAGCTTTTTGATGAGCGCTTTTAATTTCTGTTAGAGAAATTTTTTCTGCTTGCTTTAAAAGCTCATTCTTTTCTTCCCAATTAGGAATATATCTATCAAAAAGCTCCTTAAATTCTGGTGCCGTCCATAAAGATGAATTGATGCCATTAGTAATTGAGTTTATTTTATAGATCGGGAACATCTTTCTTGAAACCGCCCGATGTTTTAAAGAAACGCCATTAATATAAGAGCTAAAAAACATCGCTAAGTTAGTAAAATTGACTCTATCATCCTTAACTAAACCTTTTACTTTAATCGGAAAATCTGGTTGATACTTTAATAAAAACTCACCGAAATAAATATCATGCCCAGCAACAACAGGGGTGTGAGTAGTAAAAACTAATTTTTTTCTAACTTCTTTTACTTTGTCACTTACACTCTTCTTTTTAGAATTTAAAAATAATTCTATCGCTGCTAAAGCACCATGCCCCTCGTTTAAATGAATCTTTTTAATGTCAGTCTCTTTTAATTTTTCTAATAATTTAATTCCACCACGTCCTAAAATGATTGATTGTTTTAATTTTTTCCTTAAATCACTGTCATAAAGATTTTCACAAAGTCGACGATGCTTTTCTCTATTTTCCGACCAATCACTATCTAAAAGATAAACAGGAATTTCTAAACCACCTCCGCTTTTTAAAATATATTTCCAAGCACGAAGAACAACTTTGTCCTGACTAATGTTTAAATGTATTTTAAAAGGTAAAAGTTTTAATTTGAAAAAATTTGTTTTATCAACTTGCACTTCTTGTTTTCCTTTTTTTGTAATTATCTGTTTAAAATAACCATGTTTATACAAAAGACTAACAGCCAACATCGGAAACTTTTTTTCACTAGCGGTGCGTAAAATATCACCAGCTAAAACTCCCAAACCGCCGGCAAAATTTTTAATATCATTTTCTAAAGCAATCTCCATGCTAAAATAAGCAACCTTAGCTTTTACTTTTGTTTTTATTTTTTTATTTATCATGTTAAAATATTTATTTTTTACAAAAGTATTATAACATAAAATTTTTAAGCTTGCTTAAAAAGTTTTTTAATATAAAAAAAGGATTAATTACTTAATCCTTAAAAATTTAGAATTTATTAACTTAATAAGAATTGCGTTTTTCCCTCTTATTTAATTATTTTCGATAAGTATAAATAAATATTACTTCTTGACTTTTGTTTCGCCATAATATTCTATTATTCTCTTTCGACCATATTTCGCAATCAGCAAAAAAACTTACATAACTCCAACCAAGCTCCTCTAAATCTTTTTTTGATAAAAACAATCCCCTTTCCATTCTTTTATTATTTTAATTAAAAATTAAACTAAACTACATTTTTTGTCAACCAATTTGTCTTCCCGTTAGAGGTCTAGCTAGTCTAAAACAAAAATAACCCTAATATGCAAAAAGGAGTTATTTTTTTGGGGTGCCTAGAGGGAATTGAACCCTCGATAACAGGACCACAACCTGCTGTGTTACCACTACACCATAGGCACCATATTATTTAAAAGTACGCCCGGGGGGAATCGAACCCTCATAACCAGCTTAGAAGGCTGGTGTTCTATCCATTGAACTACGGGCGCAAATATCGCTACTATAATAATAAAATTACTTGAGTCTGTCAAATAAAACTATTTCAAATCCTTAAAACCAACCTTTCTCAAAGCTTCATAAATTAAAATGCCAGCTGAAACCGAAACGTTTAAAGAATCAACGCCTTGTCTCATTGGTATTTTTAATTCCTTGTCGGCGTTCTTTAACCAAAAATCACTAAGTCCTTTTGCTTCTGACCCTAAAATTATGGCTGAGTTGCTTGAAAAATCAAATTGCTCATAGTTTTTTTTAGCGCTAGTTGTTGCAATAAAAGTTTTTAATTTATTTTTTTTAAAAAATGAATAAGTTTTTTCTTTAGTCGCTCTAATAATATTTATAAAAAAAACTAAACCCTCGCTCGCTTTAATTACATTCGGGTTAAAAGTATCAAATAAACAATCATTTAAAATGATATTTTTAAGTCCTGCTGCAGAAGCGGTTCGAATTATTGCCCCTAAATTACCGGGTTTTTCTAAGCCCTCAAGAACAATTATTGGTAAATTGTTTTTATCCAAATTAATATCTTTTAAATCAAGTTCTCTTGTTTCAAAAACCGCTAAAAATCCATCCGGATTTTCTTTATAAGCAACTTTATAAAAAACTCTTTGAGAAAGCTCTATGATTTCTGAGTTTTTATTTAAAAAGCCAGATAAAACTTCTTTATTTTTTTCTTTATTTATCTTAATAATTTCCGGACAAAAAAATAAAAACTTTGGTTTATAATTAGCCTCAAGGGCTAGCTCAATTTCCCTTAAGCCATCAGTTAAAAAAAGCCCATTCTTTTTCCTTGCCCTCGCCTCTTTTAGACTGGTGGTTAATTTTATAGTTTTATTATCAAGACTATTTATTATTTTCATATATTTTTATCTTATTCTCATTATATCTTAATAAAAATCTTAAATAAAGGATAATTATAAATAATTATAAATTATAATTAATATCTTCTTAAAAACGCTTTAATATGCTACAATTAAATAAATAAAAACTAATTTCAATATATGCCAATTAAGCCTTTAAAACAAATAAACACAAGTTCTCTTGAGACTTGGAGATTAAACAAACAATCCACGCCAAAAAGAGCCTCGGTTAAATCAAATAAAAATTCTTCTCTATCTTCATTTTCTAATCCTAAATATAATTGGGGAAAGAAAAAAAATGGGAATAATGATTGGAAAAAACTTTTATTAAAAAAATTGTTTTTTATAGCTTTAATCTTAGCTGGCGCTGGAACCCTATTTGTTTTAATTTTTATTTTAATTATTTCTAAAGATTTACCAAAACCGGATCAATTAATGGAGCGTCAAGTCGCTCAAAGTACGGTTATTTATGATAGAACTGGAGAAAATATTTTGTATGAAATTAGTGGTGAAGAAAGAAGAACTTTAATTAATATAAATGAAATTCCTGACCAAGTACAAAAAGCAGTGATAGCAATAGAAGATAAAAATTTTTATAATCATAAGGGTTTTAGTCTTTTTGCAATAGCGAGAACAATGGTTACTAATGTTATTTATCATAAAAGCGCTGGAGGCTCAACTTTAACCCAACAATTTGTAAAAAATTCTGTTTTAACTAACGAAAAAACTATAATTAGAAAAGTAAAGGAGTTAATAATTTCTTATCGCTTAGAAAGAAAATTTTCTAAAGATGAAATTTTGCAAATGTACTTAAATGAGATTCCTTATGGATCGAATGCTTATGGGGTTGAGGCTGCTAGTCAAAAGTACTTCTCTAAGAGCATCAGAGACGTCTCCTTAGCTGAAGCGGCCGTTTTAGCCGCCATAGTTCAAGTGCCAACCAGATACTCTCCCTACGGACCAAATAAAGATATTCTCTTAGAAAGAAAGAATTATGTTTTAAAACTAATGGCAGAACAGGGTTATATTTCCGAAGAAGAAAAAGAATTGGCCCAAGCTGAAGAAATAACTTTTAGTGGTCAAGAAACAAATATTAGCGCTCCTCATTTTGTTATGTATATTAAAGATATTTTAACAGCAAAATATGGAGAAAAGATGGTTGAACAGGGTGGTTTAAAAATTTATACCACTCTTGATTTAGAAAAACAAAAAATAGCTGAAGAGGTAATTAAAGAAAAAACTGAAAAATATCAAGAAAACTACCAAGCTTCAAATGCTTCCTTGGTTGCAATTGATCCTAAAACTGGACAAATATTGGCAATGGTTGGTTCTCGTAATTATTTTGATGATTCAATTGATGGTCAGGTTAATATTAGTATTAGAAACCTCCAACCAGGGTCTTCAATTAAACCTTTTATTTATGCCGCTTTATTTGAAAAAGGCTATACCCCTAGTACGCTCTTATATGATGTTAAAACTAATTTTTCAAGTGACCCCAATAATCCTTATGAACCAAGAAACTATAATCTAAGTGAATCTGGTCCAGTTAGTATTAAAAAAGCTCTAGCAGGTTCGCTAAACATTCCCGCAGTTAAAGCTTTATATTTAGCTGGTTTAAATAATGTTATTAGCTTACTTGAAGATTTTGGCTATAGTACTTTTTCTCAAAGAGAGCGGTTTGGACTCGCCTTTGTTCTGGGTGGAGCAGAAGTAAAACTACTTGAACACACCAATGCTTTTAGTGCTTTTGCAACTGAGGGGGATGTTAGAGAAATAGCGGGAATATTAAGAGTTGAAAACTCTAGTGGTGAAATAATTGAAGAATATCAAGAAAAAAAGAAAACTGTTTTAAGCCAACAATCAGCCAGAATGATAAATGATATAATGAGTGATAATTCTGCCCGAGCTTATATTTTTGGTGAAAGAAATTATTTAACCCTTGGTAATAGGCCAGTAGCAGCTAAAACCGGAACCACAAATGATTTTCATGATGCCTGGACAGTTGGTTATACCCCATCATTAGTTGCGGGCGTTTGGGTAGGAAATAATAATAATGAAAAAATGTCAGGAAAAGCAGATGGTAGTGTGGTTGCAGCACCAATTTGGAATGAATTTATGAAACGGTCTCTAGAGGGAACAGAGGTTGAAAATTTTAGCAAACCAAATGATTATAAAACCGGTGTAGCTGTTTTAGATGGCGAGCTTCAAAATAATACAATTGAAATTGATATAATAACTGGTCTACCCGCTGATAGTTTAACTGATCCTAGTTTAATTAAAAAAATAACAATTCCAGATCATCATAGTATTTTGCATTATGTTGATAAAGAAAATCCTAGAAATAAATCTGCTAATAATCCCGAATCAGATCCTCAATATAAACCCTGGGAAGCGGCTATTGTAAACTGGTTTAAAAAAATAGCAACTAGCACTGATTATGAATTATTAAATTCTTATAGCGAATTTAGAGATGAAAAAAATAATCCAACAATTAAAATTATTAGACCAAGTGAAAATGAAGAAATAAAAAATGATTTTTTATATCTCGGTTTTGATGTCGAAGCCCCTTTGGGAATTTCCTTAATTAATTATTATCTTAATAATAATTTAATAATCTCTGAAAAAGTTGCAGCAAAAAATTTCTACGAAAAGGCAATCTCTTTAAATAAGCTGGTTAATGGTTTTAACACTTTAAAAATTCAGACTTGTGATTCCTATAAAAACTGTAGCGAAGAAAAAATTAACTTTAACTTAAATATAGAAAACAATAATATTAATAATATTAAAAATTCAGTTGAGATAATTAGCCCAGGCTCTGGTCTAGCAACCTCTCTTTTTGATTTTCCCCTTAATTTTAATTTAGCGGTCTCTCAACCAGAAAGGGTTCATCGTTTAATTTTATTAGTAAAAAATGAAAACGGAGAAACTGTTTATATTAATTATCTCGATAATAATATAGATTTTAATAATAATTTAACAATAACCTTAGAAACAAAAGGCCAATATGTGGTTAGTCCCGAATTAAGAGATTATAATGGAGATATTATTAAAGGTAATTCTGTTTCAATTATTGTAGACTAAACCCCCTACTGTCTAATTGGCATAACAATATAAAGATAATCATCAAGTCCGCTCTTTTTAATAATACAGGGAGAGTTATTATTCAGAATTAGTATTTCAACTAATTCTGAATCAATATTATTTAAACCATCTAAAATATATTTAAAATTTATAGTTATTTCATTTTCTTCACCATCATTCTTAGATTCAATTTTTATTTTACTTTCACCACTAGCCCCAGAAAAAGATGAAATTAATATCTGATTTTTTTTAAATTGTAATAAAATATCATTTATCCCGTTTTTTGAAAACAAAGAAGCTGCTTTAATTGCCCTTAATAGTTCAATTTTATTAACTAGGGCACTTGTTTTTGTTTGGGTTGGAATTATTTGCTTATAATCTGGGTAGTTTCCATTAATTATTCTTGAAATAAGTGAGGTTGAATTAAAAGTAAATAAAATTTGATTATCAGAAAAAGAAATGTTTATTTTTCCATCATTATCATTAGATTCACTAATATTATTTAAAATTCTTAATAACTCCTGAATTGTTTTAGCCGGAACTATTAATTTAAAACTATTTAAATCTTCCTTTAGATTTTTATTAATATTTTGATCTATTTTTAAAATCTTTTCAGCTAATCTATAACTATCTGTTGCCGCTAAATCAAGTGAACTTTTAGAAAAAGAAAATAAAACTCCAGTTAATTCTAATCTATTTTCACTAGTTGAAACAGAAAAAATAACACTATTTAGAGCCTTACGAAAACTTTCAATTTCAAAAGAAAAAATATTATTACTTTCAATGGTTGGTATTAGAGGAAATTCCTTTGATGATTCTCCTTTTATTTTTGTTTTATAATTACCAGATTCTATTATTAATTCATTATCAACTAATTTAAATGAAACCTTTTCGCTAGAACTTAATAAATTAATATAATCTGTAATAAGTCTTGAATTAACAGTAAATTCCCCATCACTTTCAACCTTACCTCTAACCTTAGAACTAACACCGATTTCTAAGTTAGTACTAATAAATTCTATTTCACCAGAATAAATTTTAATTAATATATTATTTAGAATTGGTAAATTTATATTTTTAGAGCTTGTATGACTAACTATATTTAATCCCTTTTTTAAATTTTCTTGTAAACTAATAAATTGCATATTTATAAAATTAATTGTTTCTTTATTAATATATTAATTATAATATAATTAACTAATAGTAATAATAAGGAGAGGGGATAAGTTAATTATTTGAAATAAATTTTTATTTTATCTTTTGTTTTAGGTTTAATTATTAAAATTTTTATTGTTAATAAGTTATAGTCTATTCTGTTAACTAAATTTTATGCTTTGGGGATTACTTTTTAAGATTTGATTTTATTAACATTTACTTAATTAATTTCAACAGGTTTTTAGCAGCTAATTAACAATTTATTAACATAATATTTTTAGCTAATATTAAAATTTAATTATCCTTGAACAAATAATTGTTTAATTGATTCTAGTTCTTGTTTTAATTTTTCGTTATTTCCGTCTTGTATTTCTTTACTTATTTTATTATAGGAATGCATGGCGGTTGTGTGGTCTCTGCCACCCAACTCTTCACCAATGGTTGGATAAGAAGTATTTAATTCCTCTCTAATTAAATAAATTGAAATTTGTCTTGGCTTAACTAATTCTTTTTTTCGACTTTGTCCTACTAAATCCTTTAAATTTAAATTATAATATTTAGCAGTTGCTTCAATTATATTTTTTGGAGAAAGTGATTTACTTTGAATATTTGAAATATAATCATTTAAAATTTCTTTAACACTTTTTAATTCTGGTTTTATTCCACGAAATTGATGAAAAACAATAACTTTATTTAAAGCTCCTTCAAGTTCACGGATATTATTTTGTACATGATCGGCTATATAGGCTAATATTTCTCTATCAAGAGGAAAATTTTTTTCAATTGCTTTTTTTTCTAAAATAGCTAATTTTGTTTCAACGTCTGGTTTGCCAACATCAGCAACCATTCCTGATTCAAAACGAGAAATAAGCCGTTTTTCGATGGCTGGCATTGCTTTTGGTGGTCTGTCAGAGGTTAAAACAATTTGTTTATCATTTTGTTGAAGTTCATTAAAAGTGTGAAAAAATTCTTCTTGGGTTCCATCTTTTCCACCCATAAATTGAATATCATCAACTAAAAGCAAATCAACATTGCGATATAAATTTTTAAATTCTTTAGCCTTTCCACTTTTAACTGCTTGAATATAGTTATTAGTAAACTTTTCACTAGTACAATATAAGATTTTGTCGGTTTTTTTTGCAACCGCATTACCAATTGCCTGAAGAAGATGTGTTTTACCTAAACCAACCCCACCATAAATAAAGAGAGGGTTATAGGCCCTTCCTGGATTATTAACAACCGCTAAACAAGCGGCATGAGCCAATTCATTTCCCTTACCAACAATAAAATTTTCAAATAAATAACGAGAATTTAAACCAAATTTATTAATACTTTTTCCATTTTGATCACACTCCCCATTATCATTATTACCACCGCTATCCTCAATTTTTATTTCGGACAGTTCAATTTGATTTTCTAATTCTTCTCCCAAATCTTTAATTATAAAAGAGTCTTCTGTTTTTTGTTTTTTTAATTCAACCTTATAAATAATTTCTTTAATTTCTTGTTTGGTAACGTTCTCTAAAGCTTTAATTATATTTTTATGATATTTTTCTTCTAACCATTTTTTAACAAAAGCGCTAGGAACACAAATAATCATGCTATTATTCTCAAATTGAGAAATAAAAGTATCTTTAAACCAAGTTACAAAATTAACTCGGGATAAACTTAATTCGATTTCACCTAAAACAGCTTTCCAAACTTGATCATTGGTCATAAAAAAAATTAAAAATAGATAATTAATTTAATATAAACATTATATTAAATATATATGATTACAACAAGCCAGAAGCTGCTTAAAAGTTGTTAATAAGAAGGGGAAAACTAAAAAAAAGAAATATTAAGATTTATATTGACTCTTGAAACTAAACGTGTTATCTTAGATTAGAAGAAATAATTGTTAATCCTAAAAGAAGAATATGCCAAAAAGAACTTATCAGCCCAATAAAAAAAGAGCTAAGAAAAAACATGGTTTTTTGAAAAGAATGTCTACTAAAGATGGTAGGGCTGTTTTAAAACGCCGTCGCGATAAAGGAAGAAAAAGCTTGTCTAAATAATAATAGACGAAGGTCAATGCCTAAAAACACTTTAAGCAAAAAAAAAGACTTGGACCAGATTTTCAAAACTGGTCTGTCTTTTTATTGTTCTGTTTTGGGCCTGAAATATTTACCTAACACACTAGGCTTTAATAGATTGGGAATAGTTATTGGTTTAAAAGTTAGTAAAAAAGCGGTTATTAGAAATAAGATTAAAAGACAGATTAGAGAAATTGTGAAAAATGATTTTCCTAAAACAGAGATTTCTTATGATCTTGTAATAATAGCAATTAAGGGTTTAGAAACGAAGAATTTTTTAGAAATTAAAGAGTCTTTATTAAAGTTGGGAAAAGGATTAAAATAAACTTAAGTTTAATTAAATATTAAAAATGTTTCATTTTATTGATAATTTTTTAAAAAAAGGGGTAATTTTTCTTATTAAGTTGTATCAAAAGACTTTATCACCAGATCATGGAGTTTTTAAACATAGATATGTACATGGTTTTTGTCGTTTTTATCCTACTTGTTCTGATTATTCAATCCAAGCTATTAGTAAATATGGCATAATAAAGGGCGGACTTAAGTCGGCCTGGCGGATATTAAGATGCAACCCTTTTAATAAAGGGGGTAACGACCCACTTAAATAAAAGTTTAAATAATTATTAAGTTTAAAATAAATATATGGGAAATTTTTTTACAACCTTTTTTTATCAACCAATTTTTAATTTATTGATTTTTATTTATAATTTTGTTTCATTTCAAGACATAGGTGTTGCTATTATTGTTTTAACTATAGTAATCAAAGGGCTTCTTTGGCCCCTAAGTAAGTCTTCAATTAAATCTCAAAAAGCCCTACAAGATTTACAGCCAAAGTTAAAAGAATTAAAAGAAAAATATAAGGGTGATAAAGTTGCTTTAAGTCAAGCAACTATGGATCTTTATAAAGAAAACAAAGTTAATCCCTTTTCTTCTTGTTTACCACTATTAATTCAGTTTCCTTTTTTAATTGCAGTTTTTCAGGTTTTTAGGGATGGTGTTAATAGTAAGCTGGATTTAGTTTATTCCTGGATTTATCGCCCAGAAACAGTTGATATGATGGCTCTAGGTTTAGTTGATTTAAGTAGCCCTAATGTTTACTTAGCAGTTTTAGCTGGATTAGCTCAATTTTGGCAAGCAAAAATGATGGTTACCAAGAAGCCGGAAGTAAAGATCGAAGGCTCAAAAGATGAAAATATGGCAGCGATTATGAGTAAACAAATGCTATATTTTATGCCAGTTATTACGATTTTTATTGGTATTTCCTTGCCAGGTGGACTTACTCTTTATTGGTTTTTCTTTACTCTCTTAACCGCTCTACAACAATTATATACTTTTAGAAAAACCAATAATAATCAAACAGAAAATAAAACAATTGAGGGTGAGATTATAAAATAATTTCTAACTAAAATTTTAAAAAACACCACCAGTATAAAACCGGTGATGTTTTGAAATCTAAGAATTTTAAGAGTTAAAGGTTTAAAGAATTATCTTGACCTTCAATAGTGGAATCAGTTGATGAACTATTAGTTATTTCCTCGGTTGACAAATTAACTGAATCTTCAACTATCTCAATAGTTTTTCCTATTAAACAAACTGCCTGCCAAGGAACATAATATGAATTGAAGCGCTGCTCAACTACTGGCGTCGTCGTTACTCCCTCCGGATAAGTTACCTTATAATCAAAATAGGCGCTAGCACCATTATGGGAGCTTTCAGTACACTTTTTTTCACCAGGAGCAAGCTCATCAGTTTCAATGTATTTAGTTGCTGGCGGCTTAACAATATTGTAAATAACCGGAGTTCCAACTTCAACTTCTCTGCCATCCTTAAGACCCCAAAAATCAAAATAAAGGTCATCTCCCTCAATTCTAGACTGAATTAAAATATAGTTTCCAGTGTCGTTAATAAAACGATAGTCTGGCCAAGGGTCATAAATTGTGGCATCAGTTCCGGCTGGCTCATAATAAGAAACACGATAAGAATGATTTCTTCTCATGGTTATTGGTAGACCAGATTGTAGAGTTGTTCTAAACATAGTTGTCCCTACTTGGCATAGGCCACCACCATATTCAGGAATAGTCTTGTCGCCCTTTATTACTAGTTCGGTTCTATAACCATTTGCCCCATCTATTTCACCCAACGCTTTAATCAAGGAAAACTCTTCATTAGGTTTTATTAATAAGCCATGTAAGGTGTCAGCTCCAACTTTAATATTGTGACGTCGATTGACAGATGATCCTTTAAAATTTGAGTGACCAGTTCCAATTATTTCTTGAATTTTAAAATCATTTTCAGAAACAAAAGATTCAACACTAATATTTTTAATTTCTAATTCAATATTTGTTTCACCTAAACTAAAGGCTTGGTTTATTTTTTTAGCGCTAGCTTCAAGATCAAGTTCACGTCCATCTTCTCCAATTTGCCAATCGGAAACTTTTCCCGACTCAATTTCAAGTTTTGGTAAAATTATCTCTTTATTAATCTTTGGTGCCAATTTTTCTTCTAAATATAATTGGATTCTTTCTTCATTTAAAGATATTGTTTTGTTGGTTTTTTGATTTTTTACTTCAAGCCAAGAAATAATATCTTCAATTTTAACGCGCCACAGCTTTTTTTCGTTATTAAAATTAAGATAAGATAATTCTAAAGATTCTCCGTTTTTTAAAATTATTTCAGCTTCGTTTTTAAGATTTACTAAATCACTGGTTAAAACAGTTGGGTAGCTTGAAACAGTTTTAACTAAAATTTTATTATTAGTTAAGTTTTTAAGATTTTTTTCTAAATCATTTAAGACTTGTTCATAATTAATAGTTTTACCAATTTTCTCTTGATTTATAGATAAAACCTCTTTGTTGTCTTGGTCTAACTTTAAAGAAAAATAAGCATTTTCAGGCGGAATAATTAATTCTGAAAAAGAATCATCTAAAAAATAATTTAAACCAGTTTTTTCGATTTCAAGTTTAACTAAGATTTTTTTAGAAGAGCTAGATTTAAATAAATGATGAATAAATTTAAAGAAGTTTTTATTTTTACTTGAATCAAAAGCTAATTTACTGCTTTCTTCTGGAAAAAAAGCCAAAAAAGAATAGCTTGGTCCCGTATCAAGTGATTTATATTTTTCTTTTAGCACCTCTTTACCAGTTTCATCAATAAAAACAATTCCATTATTTTCAATTTCGCTAATATTTTTTATTATAATATTTTTTACCTCGTCATAATTTTTTCCACTTAATTTATTCTCTCCTAAAGAAATGCCAGGATAAACCTGACCTTTATAGTTGAAGAACCAAATTAAATAAAAAGAAAGAAATAACAAAAAGATAAGCGCCGGTATTATTATTAAATATTTTGGCAGCTTATTTTTTATTTTTTTATTCATATTTTTGAGTAAGAGTTCTAGTCTTTTAAGATTACTTCTATTTTTTCTGGCTTAATCTTTTTTAGAGAAATTGTTAATAAGCCGTTTTCTATTTCTGCTTTGATGTTCCGATTATCAACCTCGGAGGGAAGAATTATTGAGCGTGAAAATGAGCCCCAATAACATTCACGATAAAGATAATTTTCCTCTTTTATTTTATTATCCTCACTACGAAAACCTTTAATGGTTAATAAATCGTGATGAAGAGAGATTTTTATATTTTCCGGCTTAACCCCCGCAACCGTTGATCTAACAATTATTTCTTTTTCTGTTTGATAGACATCAATTGATAATTGTCCCTCAGTTTCGTCGGAATTTTCCTCTAACCAAGTAGATTTTTCTTCTGGGAAGGGGGATAAATTTTTATTTAGTTTTTTATTAAATAGCATAAAATTTTTATTCAGTTTAAATTTAACATTTTTTTAAGTAAAAGTAAAGACACTTTTAAGAAAAAAATAAAAAAGAAATCTAATGTTTTTAGACTTCTTTTTTATTTAATGTGGGCCCGACAGAACTCGAATCTGTGACCTCTACGATGTCAACGTAGCGCTCTAACCAACTGAGCTACGAGCCCTCTTGGTGGGCATAGATGGAATTGAACCATCGACCCCCGCTTTATAAGAGCGGTGCTCTAACCCCTGAGCTATATGCCCGATTATAGATTAGCTCTTTTAAAAAGTAAACAAGAGCTTTAATCGCTAAGTATTTTATAACATTAAGACGACGCTTTATCAAGAGCTTTGTTTATTAAAACTATTTTTTAGACTTTTAATTAATTCATCTTCTATTATTTTTTGGTTTAAAGCGTTATCACTTCTACTTTCATTTGATTTTTCTTTATTTTCAAAAGAAGCCTCGGCAAAAAAATAATTACCCTTACCGTTATAGTCTTTTAACAAAGATAAGCAATTAACCGCCTTTAAAGAAAAAGCTTTAATATTAATTTTTTCCTCTTTTTTAGTTAATAAAACAAAGACCTTAGCTTTTGGTAAGCTACTAATTAATTCATCTATTATTTCCTCCAAACTTTCGCTTTCAGGGGAAAATTCAGCTAAATATTCTGGACCAATTTTTGACCAAAGGAACTCACCGTTATTTTCTGATTTTAAATATTTTAAAACCTCGCCCCAAAGTTTTAAAGAGCTAATGCTTTTAGAATAGAACAAATTTTTAACAATTTCTTCGCGTCTTGCCCCTAAAGCAATTAACTCTGAGCTTGCTAATAACGTTTTAGGACTTAAATTGCCAGATTTAAAATTTTTAGTTTTTTTAATAATGCCCGCCAAAAGACAAGTTGCTACATCTTCGGAAATCTGTTTAGCCTCATAGTTTTTTAGTAAATAATAAATAACCTCAGAGTTTGTGACTGAATTTAAGTCCACGAAATTGATTTGTCCAAAATCTTCATTAGCGGCGACATTATCAATATTAATAATTGTTGTTTTATAAAAAAATTCAACATTAGTATCGTAAATTTCTCCTAAAAACTCTAAATCATTAACCCCAACGGTAATAATTAAATCATGTTTAAACTCGTCTGCCCTTGAACTAATATCTTCAGCTGAAAACCAACCAGAGGCAGGGGAAATAATGAAATTAAGCTTATCTTCATCAAGAGAATATTTTATTTGGCTTATTTTAGCGTTTTTTATGTTTAAAGAAACAATAAATCTTCTTAAATTACTTAATTCAGATTCAATTTTTTTAAAAAAAGGAAGAAAATTTAAGTTATTTTTATAATTTGTTGAATTTTCCTGACTACCATTGGCGCTAACAATAGCTACTTTTTTGCCAATATTTTTTAAAAAAATTAAAAGACCAAGAGAGGCTGCCAAAGAGTCCCCGTCTTTATTGTCCAAAAAGATGATTAAAATATCATTAGCTTTTTCAATTTGTTTAAAGATTTGTTTTTCTAAATTAATCATTAAAAATAGAGTAATTAAATTTTAGCTTCCCATGGTATTGACTATTAAATATATAACTAAAAATGGCTTAAGTCAAGAACAAAAAGTTCTGTTTCAGGTTTGACTAAAAGAGATATTTTTGCTAATTTTAAACTATGAAAAAAGAATTAGATAAAACATATCAACCCCTTGAACACGAGGATGTTATTTATGATATTTGGGAAAAGTCAGGGTTTTTTAATCCTGATAATTTAGAACTTTCTGAAGAAGCAGAGAACTATACTATAATCCTACCACCGCCAAATATAACAGCTAAACTCCATTTAGGTCACGCTTCAACGGTCGCGATTGAAGATTTGCTAATTAGATATAATCGTTTATTAGGTAAACGAGCCTTATGGCTTCCTGGGACTGATCATGCGGCCATTGCGACTCAAAATGTGGTTGAAAGAAAATTATTAGATGAACAAGGATTATCTCGTCATAATTTAGGACGAGAAAAATTTTTAGAAGCGGTTTGGGAATTCCTTAAAGAAACTCAGGGAACAATTTTATATCAAATGAAGAAGATGGGGGCCTCGCTTGACTGGTCAAGACTCACTTTTACTTTAGATGAGAAAAGACAGAAGGCGGTGAAAAAAATGTTTAAAGACATGTATGATGAAGGAATTATTTATCGTGGCGAAAGACTTGTTAATTGGTGTCCTCGTTGCCACTCAACTTTAGCTGATGATGAGGTTGACTACAAAGATCAAGAAGCTGGATTTTACACTTTTAAATATGATAAAGATTTTCCCATTAGTATTTCAACAACCCGTCCAGAAACTAAATTAGGCGACACCGCCGTTGCTGTTAATCCCAAGGATGAGCGCTATAAAAAGTATATTGGTCAAACAATTGAGGCAAATTTTTGTGGTCAAAAATTAAAACTTAAAATTATTGCCGATCGCCAGGTGGAAATAGATTTTGGCACTGGCGCTCTTGGTGTAACTCCCGCTCATTCTGCCACTGATTTTAAAATTGCTGAAGATAATAACTTAGAAATAATTAAAGTAATTGATGAGGACGGCTTAATTAAGTCTGGCTTCGGTAATTTTTCTGGACTCAAAACCTTAGAGGCGCGAAAATTAATTATTGAAAAATTAAAAACAGAGGGTCTACTAGAAAAAGAAGAGGAAATAAAAAACAATCTTTCTGTTTGTTATCGTTGTTCATCTTCAATTGAGCCGATTCTTTCCAAACAATGGTTTATTAGTGTTGATAAAAAATTAGAACGTTTGGGTGGGAAATCTCTTAAAGAAAAAGCAATTGAAGCTTCTAAGCTTGAAAATATTAGTTTTATTCCTGAAAGGTTTAATAAAAGATATCTTGATTGGATGGAAAATCTTCATGATTGGTGCATTTCACGTCAAATTTGGTTTGGTCATCAAATTCCGGTTTGGTATAAAGGTGATGAGGTTTTTGTTGGTTTAGAAGCGCCGAAAGAAGATGGTTGGATTCAAGACCCTGATACACTTGATACTTGGTTTTCTTCAGGGATGTGGACCTTTTCAACCCTTGGTTGGTCGGATAATTATAAGGATGGACAAAAAATTGGTGATTTGAAAAAATTTCATCCGACCCAAGTTTTAGAAACTGGTTATGAGATTTTAACTCTTTGGGTTTCTAGGATGATTATGATGTCTTTTTTTGCTCTTGGTGAAATTCCTTTTGAAAAAGTCTATCTTCACGGTATGATTTTAGATGAGAAGGGGAAAAAGATGTCAAAATCTAAAGGTAATGGGATTGACCCGCTTGATATGGCAAGTAAATATGGGGCTGACGCGACACGCTTAGCGCTTTTAACTGGTTCAACCCCAGGAAACGATGTTCGTTTTAGTGAGGATAAAATTGAAGCTAAAAGAAATTTTATTAATAAACTTTGGAATATTTCTCGTTTTATTATTAATTTAGTTGAAAATAAAACTCATGTAGAAATCGAGACAGAAATTCCTGTTGAAAGCTTGGCCGACAAATGGATTATAGCTGAACTTGAAAGTACTAAGTCTTTAGCAACCGAACACCTAAATAATTATAACTTTTCTTTAGCGGCCGAAGTGTTAAATGATTTTAGTTGGAACAAATTAGCTGACTGGTATTTAGAAGTCGCAAAAATTGAAAGAGGAAAAGATGGTTTATTAAAACAGATTTTAAAGGATATTTTAATTCTTTGGCATCCTTTTATTCCTTTTGTTACTGAAACTGTTTGGCAGAGTTTTTTTGATGGAATTTTGATGGTAGAAAAATGGCCAAAAGCTAAAGAACTTGAAAAAAAAGGCCAAGAGTCTTTAAAAGATTTTGCTTTAATTCAAGAACTAATTGTTGCGATTAGAAATCTTAGAAGTGAAAATAAAATAGAGCCAGCTAAAAAAATTAAAGCGGTTATTTTTGCGCATGAATTTAAAAACTTAATTGAGAACCAGAAACATTTAATTTTAGGTCTTAAAACCGGAATTGATAGTTTAGAAATTAAAGAAAAAGGAAGTCCAATTGAAAATTCCTTAATTATTGTTGTTGCTAAGATTGAAATTTATCTTTTAGAAGCAATTGATGAAAATAAAAAGAAAGAAACACTTATTAAAGAAAAAGAAAATTTAGAAAAATTAATTTTAATACAGGAACAAAAACTTGATAATCAAGAATTTGTTAGTCGTGCTCCAGAAAAGATTGTTGAGACTGAAAAAGAAAAGCTTAAGAATTATCAAATAGAGTTAGAAAAAATTAATAAAAATATAGAAAGTTTATGACTTTAAAAAATTATATTTTAGCGATGTCAGTTTTAACCGCTATTTGTTGGGGTGTTTTTCTTTTTATCGCTGGAACTATCAATCCTGTTTCTACTAATTGGCTTGGTTTTCTTTTATTTTATATTAGTCTTGGAGTAGCCTTAATTGGGACTAGTTCAATTTTGGGTTTAATTTTAAGATTTTTCTTTGCTAAAGATGAGGCAGTTTTTAATTCTGTTAAAAATTCTTTTCGTCAGTCTTTTCTTTTTTCTTTATTTATTATTTCTTTATTAGTTCTTAAGTCTGCTAATTATTTTAGTTGGCTAAACCTAATTCTCTTAATAATTATGTTTACAATTTTAGAAATTTTTTTAAGTACCAAGAAAAAAACTGAATAACTATATGAAAGACAAACTACATAAATTGAAAGAAGAATTTTTAGCTAAACTTAATGAGGTTAAGGATGTCGAAAACCTAAAAGAGTTAGAATTAAGATTTTTATCAAGAAAAGGTGAATTAAGTGAGTTAATGAAAAATATTAAAGATGTTAGCGGTGATTTGCGCAAAGAAATTGGCGAGACGGCTAATAAAATTAAGAATGAATTACAAGAAAGTTTTCATCAAGTTTCGGCTAAGTTTATTAAAAACACTAATAATGCTTTAATTGACCCAACCTTACCGGGCCCGAAACATGAAAGCGGTCATTTAAATCCAATTACTTTAGTTCAAAATGAACTTGAAGATTTATTTTCCTCGCTTGGTTTTACAATTGAAGATGGTCCTGAAGTAGAAAGTGATTATTTTAATTTTACCGCTCTTAACGCACCACCATTTCATCCATCTAGAGATATGCAGGACACTTTTTATGTTGATTTAAAAAATTCTCAAGGAGAAATGGATGTTTTGATGAGAACTCAAACCTCCCCAGTTCAAATTAGAGCGATGTTAAAATATGGCGCTCCTTTGAAAGTTGTAATTCCTGGTAGAGTTTTTAGAAATGAATCAACCGATGCTCGCCACGAACATACTTTTTATCAATTAGAAGGAATGATTATTGCTAAAGATATTAATTTTTCTAATCTTAAAAGTTTATTGGAAATAGTTGGTAAAAGACTTTTTGGTCCAGACACTAAACTAAGAATGAGACCAAAATTTTATCCTTTTGTGGAGCCTGGAAATAATGGTGAATATACTTGTTTTCTTTGCCAGGGCAAAGGTTGTCGCGTTTGTAAAAATACTGGTTGGTTAGAAATTGTCGGTGCCGGCTTAGTTCACCCCGACGTTTTAAGAGCCGGTGGTATTGATCCAGAAGTTTATTCCGGACTTGCCTTTGGTTTTGGCTTAACTAGATTAGCGATGCTTAAATATAATATTAATGATGTCCGTTTATTTTCTAGTGGTGACATAAAATTTCTTGAACAATTTTAAAAATATGCAAATTTCTTACAATATCCTTAAAGATTTTATAAAAATACCAAAGTCAATTTCTTCTCAAGAGATTGCCGACAAGTTAACTGATCATACGGTTGAAGTTGAAGGTTTTATGAGTCAGGCGGAAAAATTTTCTGGCGTTGTTGTTGGCAAGGTTTTATCGGTTGTTAAACATCCAAAAGCTGATCGTTTAAATTTAGCTGAAGTTGATATTAAAAAAGAAAAACTTAGAATCGTTTGTGGGGCTGCTAATTTAGAGACGGGTCAGTTAGTTCCAGTTGCAACAATTGGCACGGTTTTACCGGGAGATTTTGAAATTAGAGAAAGTGAAATTAGGGGAGAAAAATCGCAAGGAATGATTTGTGCTGAAGACGAACTTGGTTTAGGTGAGGGACATGAAGGAATTATGGTCTTAGATAAAAAAGCTAAAGTTGGACAAGACTTTGCAACTTATTTAAAAACTAATGATATTATTTTTGAAGTTGATAATAAATCTTTATCTAATCGCCCCGACCTCTTAAATCATTATGGTATTGCTCGAGAATTGTCAGCGATATTTTCTCTTAAACTTGAAGCTTATGATAAGTTTATCGCTACCCCTGATTTACCGGAGAGCGGTGAAAAAATTGAAATTAAAATTGAAGACAAGGAACTTTGTCCGAGGTATCTAGCCTTAAAAATAGAAAATATAAAAATTAAAGAATCCCCAACTTGGCTTAAAGAGCGCTTAATCGCCATTGGACAAAAGCCAATTAATAATATAGTTGACATTGCTAATTATGTGATGTTTGAAATAGGACAACCGCTACATTCCTTTGACGCCGAAAAACTTAATAAAATTAATGTGAGGTTGGCTGATAAAAATGAAAAAATAGAAACTTTAGATGATAAAGAAAGAGAGCTTAAGGAGTCAGACCTCGTTATTGCTGATGGTAAAAAGATTTTAGCTATTGCTGGTGTAATTGGTGGCAAAGACAGCGCTGTTAATGATAAGACAACGGCAATTGTTTTAGAAGCGGCGAACTTTAAAGATACAAGTATTAGAAAAACAGCTCAAAATCTTAATATTAGAACTGAAGCTTCAATTAGATTTGAAAAAGCGCTTGATGCTAAGCTGCCAGAATTAGCCTTAAAGAGATTTGTTAATATTTTATTGGGGATTCTTCCGGAAGCAAAAATTTCCGGACCAGTTTCTGAAGTAAATAATTATAAGGAAGAACTTAAAGTTGTTGAACTTTCTCTTTCTTGGTTAGAAAAGAAAATTGGTCAAAAAATTGATAAAGACAAAGCTCTAAAACAATTATCAGCTCTTGGTTTTTTAATTAAAGAGCTTGACGGAGAGATTTTTGAAGTTACCATTCCTTCTTGGCGTGCAACTAAAGATGTTAAGTTAAAAGAAGATGTGCTTGAAGAAGTTCTTCGTCTTTACGGCTATAATAATATTGAGTCAAAATTACCAGACGAAACCCTAAGTTTACCAGTTGTTAACGAATTAAGATTATTTGAAAGAAAATTAAAAGATTTTTTTGCTCTAAAACATTCTTTGTTTGAAGTTTATAATTATTCTTTTGTTGGCGAGGAGCAACTTAATAAATTAGAGATAGATTATTCACATTATTTAAAACTTGCTAACCCCTTATCAGAAAATTATTCTCTATTAAGACAATCTTTGGTTCCTAATTTAGCTTTAAATATTAAAAATAATCAATTTAAGGCGACGCGTTTAGGTTTTTTTGAGATTGGCAACACTTTCTTTAATCATCCGGGGACATTAATTAAAGATAAAGAAAGTGATGAGGTCTTGCCTTATCAAGAAACAAAATTAAGCATCGCCTTGGCCGATGATAGCAAAGATTTATTTTTAAGGGCCAAGTCTTTAGTTGCCACTTTGTTTGATTTTATTTCTCAAGGAATTTTATTGGAGTTCTTGCCAGCAGAAACTTATCCGGCTTGGGCAAAAAAAGATGAGTTTGCTAACGTTGTTGTTGCCGAACATCCGGTCGGGTTTGTTTCTATTTTAAGTAAAGAAGTTGCTAATAAATTTGGAATTAAAAAAAATATAGTTTTTATAGAATTAAGTCTTAAAGATTTATTTGCTCTTTACCAAATTTATACTAGAAAAGTTTTTCAAGAGCCAGCCAAATATCCAGCGGTTGAAAGAGACTTAGCTTTTGTAATTGACGAAGAAATAATGTATAATAATATTAAGAGAGAAATTTCTTCTTTTTCTGATTTAATAAAATCAGTCGAGTTATTTGATGTTTATTCTGGTGATAAACTTGAAATAGGTAAAAAAAGTTTAGCCTTTCACTTAAGCTATTTATCAAACGAGAAAACTTTAACAACAGTCGAGGTTGATGCGGTTCAACTAGAGTTAATAAATCATTTAGCGGAGAAATTCTCAGCTAAACTAAGAGACTTTTAATAAAATAACATAAAATTTATGTTCTCTACTTCAACTGATATTTTAAATTTAGTTTTAGCGATTTGTATTATCGCTTTAACAGTTTTTTTATGCATTTCTCTTTTCTATCTTATTTCCAGTATTAGAAAAACTCACCGGGTTATCAAAATGGTTGAAGGTGGAGTTTATAAGGTTGAAGAGTTAATAAATATTATTCGCGATAAAATAAGAGGGGGGGGTGCTTATTTGATGATTTTAGGGGAAGTTGCTAAAAGAGCGATGGATTATTTTTCAGAAAAGAAAAGTGAGGGGAAGGAGAAAAGTAAGAAGAGAAAATAAAAAATAAAAATATATTTATTAAAAAAGACCGCTGTTAATCGGTCTTTTGATTTAAGAACAATCTCTATTTGAACATTTAATTTTCTTTGTCTTTAAATCTTCAACCATTAAAGCTCCACAAGTCGGGCATTTTTCTCCAGTTGGTTTACCCCAATAAGCGTTTTTACATTTAGGATAATTGTCACAAGCATAAAAAACTCCACGCTTGCTAAACTTTTTAACGATATGACCATCTTGGCAAATCGGACAAGAAACCTCTTTCTCATCGTCAGTACTAACATTTTTTATATTTTTACAACTCGGATAAGCGGTGCAAGCTAGGAAGGGACCAAATTTACCAGTTTTTATCTTCATTACCGCTCCACATTTTGAACAAACTTCGTTAGCATATTTTTTTTCAAGCTCTTCAAGGGCTTTATCTTTTTTTACCTCACCATTTTCTCCAGAGCTAACTCCGTTTTTAATGTTTTTACAATCAGGATAGGCGCTGCAAGCTAAAAACTTGCCGAAGCGACTAGTTTTCATTATCATTGGTGCTCCGCACTTGTCACATTTTTCATTTGTTTCTTGTTCTGGCATAATATCTTTTTTATTTATTTCTTCATATTTTTTTAAAAGGTTTTTGTGGAAATCGGAATAGAAATCAGAAATTACCGGTTGCCATTTTTTCTTACCCTCCGCTATTTCATCTAAATCATTCTCAAGTTTAGCAGTAAAACCGTAATCAATTATTTTTTTAAAGTGAGCGCTTAATAAATCCGTTACAACGAAAGCAATTTCACTTGGTTTTAATCTTTTATTATCATCGCGCAAGGCATAATTTCTCGTGATAATTGTATTAATTGTTGGGGCATAAGTTGAAGGGCGACCGACTCCGTGTTTTTCCATCTCTTTAACTAGGGAGGCGTCTGAATATCGAGCTGGAGGAACGGTTGCATGCTCATTAACTTTTAATTCTTTTAATTCTAAAACTTCTTCTTCCTTTAATTCTGGCAAATCTTGTTCTTTAGTTTTTTCTGGCCAAATTTCTAAGAACCCAGGGAAAGAAATTATCTGACCACTAGCTCGGAATAAATAACTCTCCTCCGAACTATTAGGTTTTGCTTCAATATCAACGGTTGTAGTGGCTAATTTAGCTGCGGTCATTTGACTAGCGACCGCTTTTTGCCAAATTAATCTATAAAGTTTAAACTGACTTCTTTCTAATTTAGTTTCAAGTTCTTCTGGGGTTTTTTCAACCTCAGTCGGTCTGACCGCTTCATGGGCTTCTTGAGCATTTTTACTTTTATTTTTAAAAATAATCGCTGTTTTCGGTAAATATTTTTTGCCCAAGCTATTATCTATCCAGGATCTAGCTTCGTTTAAGAACTTTGGGGAGAGGTTAAGCGAATCAGTTCTCATATAAGTTATAAAGCCTTGTTCGTAAAGCTTTTGGGCGACTGACATCGTTTGTTTAGCACTAAAACCAAGTTGACGGTTAGCTGATTGTTGTAAAGTTGAAGTTGTAAAAGGAGCGCCAGGGCTTTTTTTAACTTCTTTTTTTATAATAGAGACTATTTTAAATTCAGAATCCTTAACAGCTTCTTTAATTTTTTCCGCCTCTTCTTTTTTTAATTCAAGCTTATTAAAACTTTTACCTTTTAATTTACAAAGATCAGCGTTAAAAGTAATTTTATTATTTTTTTGTTTTAACTGTGCACTTAAGCTAGCATAAGCCTCGCTTTTAAAAGCCGTTATTTCTTTTTCTCTTTCAACTATCATTTTAGTTGCAACACTTTGAACGCGTCCGGCAGATAATCCTTTAGCAACTTTTTTCCAAAGAAAGGGAGATAGTTCATAACCAACAAGACGATCAAGAACACGACGAGCCTGTTGAGCATTAACCATCTCCTGGTTTATTTTTATTGGCTTATCAAGAGCACTTAAAATCGCCTCTTTGGTGATTTCATGAAAAACAATTCTTTTAGTATTTTCTTGATTTAATTTTAAAGCCTCGGCTAAATGCCAGGCAATTGCTTCTCCTTCTCGGTCTTCGTCAGAAGCTAAAATAACCTCATCACAAGTTGTAGCAATTTTTTTCAAAGAGCTAATAAGTTTTTTAGCTTTAGTCGGGACAACATAGCGAGGCACAAAATTGTTTTCAATATCAATTCCCATTTCGCTTTTTGGTAAGTCGCGGACATGTCCAAAAGACGATTCAACAATATAGTTTTTATCTAAAAATTTCGTTATGGTTTTGGCCTTAGTTGGCGATTCTACTATTATTAATTTCATAATTAGCTTAAATTATAGCCATTATAGCCCTTTTTTATCAAAGATTTTATTTCCAATATACTAAGTGTACTATTTATTGTCGCTGTGTCAAGTTTAGTTGTTTCTGAGATTTCTTCAAGCTTTATATTTTCTGAGCGTTCGCCCGCCCTTTTTATTAAGAAATAAATTGTTTTTTCCTCTTCGTTTTCAAATTTAATTTTTTTATTTTTAAATTTCTTGAGACTTTTTTTGTTTAAAATCTCTTTACTACCTTCATCAATTAAATTTTGATCAATGAAAAATTCTAAAATATCAGCACCGTCTTTAATTAGCTGAGCTCCTTCAGAAATTAATTTATTAGTCCCATTTGAAAATTCGGAAAAAATATTACCTGGGATAGCCATAACTTCCCGCCCTTGGTCCAGGGCTTCTTTAGCTGTAATAAAAGAACCTGATCTCTCTTTTGCCTCAATAATTAAAACCGCCCGTGACAAACCGGAAATTATCCTATTTCTTAAGGGAAAATTTTGTCTTAGCGCTTTTGTTCCCGGGGGAAATTCCGAAATTAGAGCCCCACCACTTGCAATAATTTCTTTTGCGAGTTTTAAATTTTCTAAGGGATAAAAATCATTTTCTTCAAGACCGGTTCCTAAAACGGCGATTGTTTTTAACTTGTTTTTAAGAGCTTCTTTATGTGCTAAGGCATCAATACCACGAGCTAAGCCGCTAATAATTACTAATTTAGCTTTAGCAATAGGGTTTAAAAGAAAAGTTATTACTTTTTCGCCGTAAGCACTGTGTTTTCTTGAACCAATAACGGCTAAACCTTTATTATTATCGAAATTTATATTCCCTCGATAATATAAAAGAAAAGGTGGATCATTAATTTCTTTTAAAATTCTTGGATAAGAGTCTTCTCCTATATAAACAAAATTTATTTTATTTTTTTCAAGTCGAGCTATAGCATTTTCTATAGAAAACTCTTGGCGAAACTTTAAAAAAGCATAAATAACCTCTTCTTTGATTTCTGCTCGTTTTAAATTTTCGAAATCGCTATAATAAGCTTGATCAAGCGAACCAAAGTAATTAAGTAATTTAATTATGCTTTTTGGCCCAATTTTAAAAAAATTATTAAAACTTAAAGCGGCTAAGCGCTCTTTTTCTTTTATAGTAGTCTTATTAAAATTGATAGTCTCCTCGAAGGAGTTGGCTTGGCTAAACTTGTCCATATTTATAATTTAATTTAAAAATTAAATTATAAACCATGGATCATTAAAAAAAATCAAAGTTTTTTTAAAGAATTTCTAAATTTATTTGCGAGAATATTTCTTTTAATTTTAATCGCTCCTCTTCATTAAAATTTTGTAAAACAAATTTTTCAGTTGGAATTGGATTTTTTAAAGTTTCATTTTTTATGCCAAGTTTAATTCGAGAAAATTTTTGAGTTTTTAATTCTTTAATTATTGACTTTAAGCCATTGTGGCCAGCGCTGCCAGAATCTTTAGTTTCTTTTAATCGACCAAAATCAAGATCAACATCATCGTGTATAACTTTTAAAACATCACTTAAGTCGGCATCTTTTTTGTTAATTAAACCAAAACTTTTTGGTAGTAATTTATAATAAGATAAAATCGCTCTTAAACTTTCCCCCGAAAGATTCATATAAGTTAAGGGTTTAACAAAAAGATGGTTGCCTCTTTGATAAGTAAGTGCTTTAAAACGTTTATTCTCGGTCCATTTAACTTCGCCTAAATAGAAATCAAGTGCTAACCAGCCAATATTATGTCGGCTATTTTTATATTTATCTCCCGGATTTCCTAGCCCGGCAATAATTATCATATAATTATTTATTTAAGTAAATCCTAGTTATTATAAGTTGTGTGTGATTTTTTATCCTTAGTAACGCGGATATTTATTGGTGTTCCTAAAAAACCATGACGTTCTCGCAAACGATTTTCCATAAAACGAACATAAGAGGCATGTAAATCATCGTTGGGACCAATTCTTAATTTAAATAATGGTGGATTATTTTTTTCTTGAACAAACTCATAAATTCTTGGGGGTTTTGTGCCCTTGCCTTTAGCCGGTTTATGAATTTTAACAACTCTTTTTAAAAATTTTTCTGTTTGTGAGGGGCTTAACATTAATTTTCTTTGTTCCGCAATTTTCACAACCAATTCCATTATTTTTCCAACCTTCTCGCCCGTTTTAGCGGAGATAAATTGAATTGGGGCATAGGCAACAAATGGCATCTTGTTTCTTAAAAACTCGGTCCATCTTTTTGTATCCCTATCTTCAACTTTATCCCATTTATTTCCAATAATTATTAAACTTTTGCGACGATTATTTATTTCTTCAATAATTTTTAAGTCTTGATGAGTGATTTCTTCGCTTAAATCTAAAATTAATAAGGCAATATCAGTCTGCTCTAAGGAGCTAAAAGTTTTTTCAATCCCAAATTTTTCTAAACCCTTACCCTTTTTTCCTTGTCGAGAAATTCCGGCGGTATCAATAAGGCGGATTAAATTATCTTTGAAATTTATTTTAGTATCCTGTGATTCGCGAGTTGTATGAGGAACAGGACTAACGACAACTCTCTCATAACCAAGAATTGAATTAAGTAGAGATGATTTGCCAACATTGGGTTTACCGACTAAGCAGACGTTAGTTGTTAAATCATTATCGCTATATTTTTCCGGTGCTTTATTTTTTCTTTTTTTATCAATTCGGTCAACAATTAAATCTAATAGGTCTCCCGTTCCTAAACCACTAACAGCCGAAATAGAAAAGGGTTCGCCAAGACCAAGTTTATTAAATTGAGCCGATTCGGATTCTGCCCTTAAACCATCAACTTTATTTATTACTAAAATTGTTTTCTTTTTATATTTTTCACTTTTATTAATTGCCCGTGCTAATTCTATATCTTCAGGCATTAAGCCTGCTTTAGCATCAGCTAAAAAAATCAATAAACTTGCTTTTTCTAAATAAGAAATTGCCTGAGCTTGAACCATCTCATCCAAATCATCGCTCTTTATTTTTTTACCAAGATAATGATAGTCAATAATACCAGCGGTATCAACAATTTCAAAAGCACTATTGTTCCACTCAACAATACCAAGGTTACTATCTCTAGTTGTTCCAGAAATATTTGAAACAAGAGCTTGTTTCTTTTCAGTTAAACAATTAAATAAGGTTGACTTGCCAACATTGGTTCGACCATAAAGAGCAACTAAGGGTAGTTTCTCTTTTTTTTCTTCAGTTATATTATCTATCATATATTTTAAAACAGCTTACGAAGCTAAGATCTCAAATTAATATTCAGTGTCTGCCTCTGCTCCTAAAACAATAATTAAGTCAGGGCTTGAACTTGAAAGCTTATACTCTTTAACCCATTCTGGCAAGGATTTACTTTCTTCAGCGTTTAAAATTTCCTTTAGAATATTAAGAGCGGTATCTTTTTGCCCATCGCTTAAATCATAAATTATAGTTTCACTATAATCTCTCATCGGCGCATTAGCAACTTCTAAAACTTCAAAGCCCGCTTCTTTAGCGATGGCAGATTTTCGTCCAGCTAAACCACTAACCCAGGTTCCATTTAAAACCGTAACTGAACTTGTGCCAGAAATTGTTTTAATAGCCTCGTTTCTTATTTTTTTAGTTTCGATTACTTCTGGCTCGGGAAAAATATCTTGAACTAAAGACCTAATGTCAGAAAAATTACCTGATTTTGGTAAGAGAATAAAGGCGCCATCCTCACCCCGACTAGAAATTAAATAATTATCAGGGGCATCATTTAAAACAAAATTAATTATTTGGTCCCTTTCAATATCCTTACCGATATCCCAAAGTCGTAAGACTTCCCAAATTTCTAAGTTAGTGGAAACATTTTTATTTAATTGGTTAGCCAGCTTGCTTAAGGTAACAGGATTTAATAAAGTTCCAGCTGATAATAACTTATCTTTTACCGCCTCTATCATTAGTTGTTGTCTTCTCGCTCTAGCATAGTCGGAGCCTTCAATCCCAAAAGCTTTACGACTACGGGCATATTTTAAAGCAGTTGCTCCATCCATCGTTTGTTTGCCGGCCTTAAAACTTAATTTTTCAAAACGAGCATAGTAATTAGGATTATCTTCTTGACCTCCTATTGGGTACATATTATCAACAAAAGAGTTTTCTACTACAATTTCTATTCCACCAATTTCATCAATTATTTTAGCAAAACCATTAAAATCAATTCTGATATAATAATCTATTTCCGTTTTTAATAGTTCACTCATCGATTCAATTGTTTTTTGACCACCACTACCAGGTTCTGCAGCTTCGGCATAAGCATTAATACTATTTATTTTACGCCAATTATTAGTTGGGCTTACCATGTCTCTTGGAAAAGAAATGAGAGAAACTTCTTTAGTTGAAGGTTTAATACTGGCAAGAATGATGGTGTCAGTTAAAAAGGCGCCATCATGTCCCTCCCCACCCATGCCAAGTAATAATATATTTATTCTATCATTTTCTTCACCTTGTAGTTTTTTATCAAGACTTGGAGCAAAACTTTTTATTTTGTTAAAAAAATTATTATGTTCTAACCAAAGACTAGCACCGGAACTGGACATTATAACTTTTCCAGAAAATATTAAAGCAAGAACAATAACAAAAATTATAGCGTTGGAAAAACGTCTTCGTTTTTTATTAGAAAAAACCTCCTCAAAAGATTCTATGTTCTCATCTCTTTCAGCGCTTTTATATTCATCTTTATTAAAAGAGTTTAATTTTTCCTCTTCTTCAAGTCTTTTCTTAAAATCTATCATATGTAAATTAGCTAATATTAAATAGTTTTTTAAATCAATAAAAAAATAGATCGACTAAAATCAACTGCCTCCATTATAGTAATAAGGGGGGTATTTGTCAAAGTAGTTAAAATTAAGCGTTATTGGTTTAAGTCTATTTTATATTTCTCTAATAATAACCTTTATTTAAAAGATGAATCATAGCTGTGTGAACTGCTTGTTCTGAATATTTTGTTCTAGTTAGTATTCCTTTTGTTAAAATGCCAATCATACCGCTATCTTCACGAAAAGCTCTGTCATTAGTAAAACCAAGTTCAATCGCGATATCAGATATTTCTTTATTTTCTTGAAAAATCATTTCAATCATCTTTTTTGGGTATTCAAAACAACTAGAAAGACCTAAATGAAAATTTTTGCCATCAAAAATAGCGCAAACAGTGGTATCCATATAGCCACTTTTAGTTTGATTTACTGAAAAAATTCCTGATTCTAAACCAATTCCTAAATCAGCAGATTTTTGATGATAGGCATTTTTAGCTCTATTTTTTGCGCCTGTTATTGTTTCATCTATTGTTTTTGGTTGATTACTTACTCCTGATTTAACCTCAGCACCAATTATTTCTGAGTTAGAATATTTTTCATAATAAGACAGGGCATTTTTAACTGCCTCTAATTTTCCTTTGTTTTGAGTACCAACACTAATTTTCATAAATTTTATTGTCTAGTCGGGCTGCCCGGAATCGAACCGGGGCTACATACACCCCATGCACGCGTACTACCACTATACTACAGCCCGGATGATTAATTAGATATTGAATAATATAATAATAGTTTAATAATTAAAAGTTGTAAAATTTATTTGCTAAAAGTCATTATTTAAATTACAATTACTAAAGATAAACATAATAATATGAGTGATAAAAAGAAAATTTTTTCCGGAATTAAACCTAGTGGGGATGTTCATATTGGCCAATATATTGGCGCTATTTCTCAGTGGCCAAAAATGCAAGCTGATAATAATTGTATTTTTTGTGTAGTTGATTACCATGCAATTACCGTTAAGCAAGATCCGGAAGAACTTCAGTGCCGTCTTTTAGAAATAACAAAAATTTATTTAGCTGCTGGAATTGATCCGGAAAAATCAATTATTTTTCGTCAATCTGACGTTTCCGCTCACACTGAACTTGCTTGGATTTTAAATTGTGCTGGCGCGAGAATTGCTGATTTAAATAAAATGACTCAATTTAAAGATAAAGCGGGGAAAAATCAAGAATCAGTTTCGGTTGGTCTTTATGATTACCCAGTTTTAATGGCAGCTGATATTTTATTATATGACACAGAAATTGTTCCCGTTGGTGAAGATCAAAAACAACACGTTGAACTAACAAGAGATGTTGCTAAGAGGTTTAATAATGAATATGGTGAGGTTTTTAAGATTCCTCAAGCAGTTGTTAAGCAAGAAGGGGCAAGAATTATGTCACTTCTAGATCCGCTCAAAAAAATGAGTAAGAGTGATGATAATCAAAATAATTGTATTGCTTTGTTAGATGATATAGAGGAGGCGAGAAAAAAAATTATGAAAGCAGTTACTGATTCAGATATAGATATTGACTACGATCCGATAAATAGACCAGCTTTATCTAATCTTTTAACTATTTATGCTCAATTAGGTAATCGTGAAATTCCACGTTTAGTTAAGGATTATCGAGGAAAAGGTTATGGTGAATTTAAAAAAGATTTAGCCGAAGTTGTTGTTAAATTTTTAGAAGATTTTCAAGAAAAATATAATTCGATTTCTGATAAAGAGGCTTTTAGAATTTTAGAGGAGGGTAAAGAAAAAGCTGAGGCTATTGCCAACAAAAAACTTAAGGAGGTTAAAGAGTTAATTGGTATTAAATAATATATCGCTGTTTTATGCGTTTTTAACAGCTATTTTTGCGGCTGCGGTCGTGATTGTTGGTAAATTAGGTTTAAAAAATATTGACTCAACTTTAGCAACAACCATTCGTTCAATCGTGATGGCGGTTTTCTTAATAGCTGTTGCTTATCAATGAAAAAGTTTGACGGCTTTAATTTTCAAAGTATTCCCACTAAAGATTGGTGGTTAATAATTTTTGCCGGTATTTTTGGTGCCCTATCTTGGTTGTTTTATTTTTTTGCTCTTAAACATGGTCAGGCAGTACCCGTTGTCGCGATTGATCGTTTAAGTATAGTTTTTGTTCTTGTGCTCGTCGCTTTATTTTTAGGAGAAGCTTTTACTTTTAAATCTTTAGCCGGAACTATATTAATAGCGGCCGGGGCAATGTTAATTTCTATTAAATAAAAATATTTTTAGATAAAGAAAAAAGGGCCGTAGTGGTCCTTTTTGTTTTACCGGTACATAATTTTAGTTTGCACTTGGGGTGATTGACCCCATAGCAGGAAAAAAATTTTGTATGCCTTCTTTTTTAATTTTATGAGAATAGAAGCTCATGTTAATCAAACAATAATGAACAAGTATTACGGGAATATTTATTTCTCCCTGAGTTTCTCCAATTATTATCCATTTTTTTGAATCCAAAAAATTGAATAAATGTTCATTAATGCGATTGATTCCGTTAGAAGCAGTTGCATCAAAGTTTCCTGCGGTGATACAAACACTTCGTGATTGGATTTGTTCGGGTGAGTAAATTTCTTTCACCAGAATTTGGATGCGTACCTGTCTCTCGGGTTCAATCTCTATAATGCCACTTATTCTAAGTTCATTAACGAGACCACGGACAAGTAAAGTCCAATGTTCTTCACCTGTTTCTAGTTTAATGCTTCCGGTAGTTTGGATTTTTCCTTTCATTTCTATTTATTTTTTAAGTTTTTATTAAAGTACAGATTAATAACTTAGTACATAAATATTGATTTGTCAATATAACAAAAAACACCCTTTAAGGTGTTAATGTAAGTTTAATCAGGTAATGAATTGTGAGTCTAATCGGCATCAATTCGTTTGCCTATATGTCTTGCGACTCAAGACCACTCCGAAACAATATCGGAGGCGACTAATTCTTTAATTCCGAAGAAAGAAAGAATTTTCTCCCTAGAAAGGAGGTGATCCATCCACAGCTTCCGCTACGGATGCCTTGTTACGACTTCGTCCCTGTCATCAGTCTTACCTTCGTCCCATATAAAATGAGCCTTCGGGCACTACCAACTCCCTTGACGTGACGGGCGATTATCTTCTTATAAACTTAAGAATTGATGTTCCCACTCAGCGAGCGGATTTCCCGCACTGAGCGAGCTCTAATGCATTTTCTGCTTTAGCCGATATAATTCTGCTAAACCAAACGATGTTAAGTGCTCATTTTTATTTATCGCTACCATTATTTCACAAAAGATTTTGAAATCTCTTTGCTTGGTTGCGAATTTAACCGGATTAGCTTTGAAGAAAGGAATGATTATTTTTTGTAAATCCTTCCTTTTTGTAACTTCATAACGATAACAATTTTTGTGATTTGGACGTTTATCTCCTTGGAAATAAACATTACCACATCCGAAATATTGTTTTAATTGATAGAGAATGTCTTTGTCTTCTTCGACTAACTTAATATAAAATTTTGGCTCAATTCGAGCCCTTCTTTTACGTTCAGTATTTTTACCATTATTAACATAAACGGTAGAACTACCTTCTCCATCAATTAATCCAGTGATATATTCTACTTTCAACATATGTATTAGAGTGATTCCTTCCTCCAGTAAACTGGAGTACTATGAATCAGCTGACTTCTGACGCAGCGTTAGTTTCATTATATCATCAAAATTAATTTGATGAAACCACTAACGTCAGATCTCCCGGGGTTAATTAATCTACCTTTCCCGACATCCTGAAACGAATTTTTTTTGAATCTTCCCAATGCTCACCACCCTGTCCAAAGGTCGATTCTTCGTTTTATATCTTCAGGCTATCGTTTGTCTTAAGATCCTTCCACCAATTTCCTCGCGAAAATTGACTATCTCTTAACTACGCTCCTTTATAGACAAAAGGAGGAACGGATTTTAACCGTTTGGTAAATTAACCTGCCCGGCGCAGATTTTGTGAGTACAAGACCCGAGAACGTATTCACCGTGGCATAGCTGATCCACGATTACTAGCGATTCCAACTTCATGAAGGCGAATTGCAGCCTTCAATCCGAACTGAGAGAGGTTTTTTGGGATTTGCTCCACCTCGCGGTTTGGCGTCCCTCTGTACCTCCCATTGTAGCACGTGTGTTGCCCAAGGCGTAAGAACCATGCTGATTTGACGTCATCCCACCTTCCTCCCATTTAAAACGGGCAGTCTCCCATGACATATAAAACATAGGATCAGGGTTGCGCTCGTTTCCCGACTTAACGGTACATCTCACGACACGAGCTGACGACAACCATGCAGCATCTGTCTAGCACCCTCGAAGGCGGATCTGTTTCCAGACCTTGCAGCTAAATGTCAAGCCTTGGTGAGGTTCCTCGTTTATCATCGAATTAAACCACATGCTCCACCGCTTGTGCGGGTCCCCGTCTATTCCTTTGAGTTTTAAGCTTGCGCTCGTACTCCCCAGGCGGGATACTTAACGGGTTAACTTAAATTAGCAGCACTGAAAGGGTCGATACTTCCAATGCTTAGTATCCAGTGTTTACGGCGTGGACTACTGGGGTATCTAATCCCATTCGCTCCCCACGCTTTCGTCCATGAACGTCAGAACTGTCCCAGCAAGTTGCTTTCGCATTGAGTGTTCCTGCTGATATTAACGGATTTAACCCCTACACCAGCAATTCCGCTTGCCTCTTCCAGTCTCTAGTTTATCCATCTCTCCCGCAGCCCCCTGGTTAAGCCAGAGGATTTAACAGGAGATGCGACAAACCGCCTACGGACGCTTTACGCCCAATAAATCCGGATAATGCTTGGGGCCCTCGTATTACCGCTGCTGCTGGCACGAGGTTAGCAGCCCCTTATTCAACTGCTACCATCATTGTTTTGTCACAGTTAAAAGTACTTTACACCCCGAGGGGCTTCTTCATACACGCGGCGTCGCTCCTTCAGACTTTCGTCCATTGAGGAAGATTCTTGACTGCAGCCTCCCGTAGGAGTCTGGGCAGTGTCTCA
>CAZPPI010000005.1:0-53789 GCA_964588435.1 uncultured Gammaproteobacteria bacterium
GCGGAGACTCAGGGATTCGAACCCTGGATGCCCTTACGGGCACAACACTTTTCGAGAGTGTCCCATTCAACCACTCTGGCAAGTCTCCTTTAATATTTTATTATCTCGCCCCTCTTTTCAAATCATCAAGCTCAGCCTCGCTCAAATATTCCCAAGAACCCTCAGGTAGCCCCACTAATTTTAACCCACTTAATTCAACTCGCTTCAAATCTAAAATCTTAAAACCAAGCTCCATAAACATCCGTCTAATCTGACGCTTTTTTCCTTCGTTTAAGGTTATTCTAAAAAAGTTTCTTTGTAAATATTCAGCTTTTTTTGCTCGCACTAAACCATCACCTTCACCAATATCAAAACCTTTCTCCATAAATTTAACAATTTTTTCTGGTACCAATTCGCTTTCCCTATTATCACCAAAACTTTTACCAACAAATTTAACTCGCACCTCATAAATTTTTTCATGCTCATAACGCGGGTGACTTAATTTTTGAGCTAAGCCACCATCATTAGTTAAAAGCATTAAGCCACGACTATTTTTATCTAAACGTCCAACTGGAAATAATTTCTCATTAAGATTTACAAGATCAAAAATACTTTTTTCGTTAGGAAAACTAGCGGTTGTAGAAACATAGCCCGAAGGTTTATTAAATTTTAAATAAATAAAATCTTTTAGCTCTCCTAAAATTTCCCCCTCAACTTCAACCACGTCAATCCCGACCTCAGCTCTTTGTCCTAAAAACGCCTCTTCACCATTAAGTAAAACTTTTCCCGCCCGAATTAGTTCTTCAGCTTGGCGTCTTGAACATTTCCCCGAAGCAGCAATTAATTTTTGTAAAACTATTTTCATTTTTATTTTTATTCTTATTAGTTTCCTAGATTCCTCTATTTCTTTTCACTCTCAAGTTTTAAGGTTCCTAAAATCGCAAGTAACAAGAAAAATAAAGCCGCTAAATCATTTTTAAAATAAGGCACATCAACTAGACCATGAACAAAAATTGCAATAAGCGCCCCTAAAATACCAAGTGCTAAATAACGATGCGAACTATTTTCTCGTTTATAATGATAGAAAAGTTTAAAAGCTATTAAAGACGCCTTAATTAAAATCCACAAAAACAAAATAGCGCCAATTAAACCTAGCTCCGTCCAAAAATTTAAAAATATATTATGGGGATAAAGATAAATTTCAACTGGCTGCCAATATTTTTCTCTTAAAGTAGAAGAAGCCCAAACGACAGCATCAAAATTTTCTAAACCATCATAATTAAAAAATATTCCTTCCTGATGATAGGGCTTAACCGCTTCCTGGTAACCACTTAAACCATTACCAAGTAAAAAGGCTGAGCCTTTTAAAGTTTCCATCGTTTCCTCCCATTGTTGTAACCTTATTTGTCCTGATAAGTTTTTAAAGCCAAGATGATTAAAAAGACTCTCGCCTAAAGGCGCATAAGCAAAAGCAAAAATAACAAAAATACCAAGCCCGCTTAAAGCTAGAGCTCGTTTTTTTCTATCAGCTAGGAAAGAAAAAACAAATAGAGCAACTAAAACCGCGACTAAACCGCCATCGGAGCGAGCGAAAAAAATTGATAAAGTTCCTAAAATTATAACTAATAAAAATCCTATCTTTTGAAAAGCGCCCGATAAAGAACTTAGCTTAGGTAAAGAATAAAAAACCCCGCTAAATAAAACTATTAGAGGCGCTAAAAACAAACCAACTGCATTGGGATAGCTAAACCAAGAAACAACTCGACGACTCTCACTAGCTGCCCAAAAATCATTAGGAATAAATTGACCACTTATTTTCTGATAAATTGCAACCAAGGAAATCGAAAGAACCGAAATGGCGAGAGCTAAAAATAATTTTTCTCGTTTTTTATTACTTGATAAAACGTTAACAGCAACAATAAATAATAAAACTGGTTCAAGAAAATAAGCTTTCCAAATTCCTAAAGCTGCTAAAGAAAAATCTGCAACCGCCAAGGAAATAAAAGAAATAATCAAAAGAAGAATTATTTCTCGCCAAAAAGGATAATTAGTTTTTTCAACACCGTCCTTTCCCTCTTTTCCGTTTCCACTTCTTTTAAATCTAGCAAATACAAATTTCAATCTTTTCTTAAGCTCTGGCCACTCCTTGAAAAACCAAATAGCAAAAACTATCAAAATCATTGATTCAAGTAGAGTTAAGGGAAGCCCTAAAACCTGAAAACGAATTAAATAAGTTGGCAGTAGAGCAGCAATAAAAAATAAACCCGTCTCAAGTCGTCGCCAAGAGAGAAAAGAAAAAACTATTAAAAATAGGGGGATTAATATAAGCATATTTAAAAATTATAACATAAAAAAACCGCCCCGACCAAGCGGCCTGGGCGGTTAAAAAAGCTAAGCTCTTTCTACATATTCTTCATTTTCCGTATTGACTCGAATAATATCACCCTCATTAATAAACATCGGCACATTAATTTCGGCCCCAGTTTCAAGCTCAACGGTTTTGTTAACGTTACCGACAGAATTACCCTTTACTCCAGGTGGAGCACTAACAACTTTAAACTCCATCTTAATCGGCAAGCTAACAGTTACCGGCTGCCCCTCAAAATATAAAACATCAACATCAGTATCATCTTTTAAAAATTTAGCTTGAGAACCAATTTCGTCAATATGTAAACTAAATTGCTCAAAACTAGCATTATCCATAAAAAAAGCTTCATCCTTATCCTTATACATAAAATTGGCTTTCTTAGTTTCGGTTTCCGCTTCTTCAGCTTTATCAGCGCCTTGATAAGTTCGCTCTAAAACATTGCCATTAATTAAATTACGACATTTTATTTTTAAAACTGCCCCGCCACGACCCATTTTATGATGGTCCGTTTTGATAATGACATAAGGCTCGTCATTTACCTTAATAACTTTTCCTGACTTTATCTCGTTAAAACTAAGCATAGATTTATGTTTAATTTCGGCCTTAAGCGCCAAACTATTTATGAGTTGCAGCTAGTAGAGACATGACTCGAGCGCGTTTAATAGCGGTTGCTAATTTTCTTTGGTGCCAAGCACAAACGCCAGTTCTTGAACCTGGTAAAATTTTCATGTAGAAATTGATGAACTTTCTTAAAGTTCTAATATCTTTGTAGTCAACCTCTAAATTGTTAACACAAAAATAACATTCTTTTGCTTTTTTAGTAGCCATAGTATTTATTTTTCTTATTTAATTATTAAAAAGGAATATTTTCAACTTTTATTTCTTCGTCGTCAATACTCTCCTCAGGAATTTCAATTACTTCTTCACGAGCTGAATTTTGTCCGCCTTGATAAGATTGTCCACCGTTAGCGCCATCAAAATTTCCAGAACCGCCTTTGTTATCAAGCATAATCATATTCTCGGCGACAATTTCTGTTTTATATCTTTTTACTCCATCTTGCCCAGTCCAATCAGTTGTTTGAAGACGACCCTCAAGATAAATTTTTGAGCCCTTGTGAAGATATTTTGAACAAATTTCCGCTAAACGACGCCAAGCAATAATATTATGAAATTCAACTTTCTTTTGTTGTTGCCCAGACTGATCAGTCCAAACTAAGTTAGTCGCAACTGAAAATGAAGCAACCATCTGCCCAGTTGTTGTATTTCTAATTTCTGGGTCTCTAGTTAGATTACCAATTATCATGGCTTTATTAAGATTCATAAATTTATTTAAATTAAAAGTTTTTAAAAAAACAATTAACTTTTGGTTAAATTAAATTAAATCGTCGGCATTAAGGATTCCTTCTAACTTCTCATCCAGCTCTTTTAAGTCGGCGCTCTTTGGAGCGACAACTTTTTTAGCGCTGGTAGTTTTATCAGTCTTCTCTTCTTTAAACTCCTTTTTTGCCCCAGGTTTTTCAACTTTTACTTCTTTGGCTTTTTTAGAGTCAATTTTAACGCGAATTTCTTCCTCTCGTTTTAATTCAGCTTCGGTCTTTGTTTTCTTAATAACGATTTGGTGACGTAAAATCTCAGTTGACAAACGAAGATTGTTGTCAATTTTAGCCAAATTCTCCTTTTCTAGATCAAATTCAAATAGACCATAATAGCCATATTCGTTATTTTTAATCTTATAAGCTAATTTCTTTTTCCCCCAAAAATTACTGAAAGTTACCTTTCCCTCAACCTCAACAATCATTGCCTCAACCTTGGTAGCGATTTTTTTCGCTTCATCTTCAGTAAATTTATTAGGAACGATGAATAAGATTTCATAATGACCGGCTCCGGTCTTCTTGGTTTTTGACATAGTCATTTTACAGGATTAGCCCTAAATATTACTTAAAAATTAGCTAAATAATTTCTAAAGTCTAGCCCTTATTATTTATATTTTAAAATTATTAAATATTAAATAAAAACCCCAAGTATTTCCTAAAACAATGGAGTTAAGAAATACCTTTAATTCCTCTTTATTTCAAGGGAACTTGAACGATTACAAACAGTAAACGTTTTGGGAAAGATATCTAAATATTCTTTTTACATTTCAAGCCTAGCAATATTGGATAGGAAAGTCAAGGGAAAATGGCTCTATAATATTTATTGCGTAAATTGTCAAAAAATGTTATAATGCTCAGTTAGCCAACCCAGCCCTTTTACTTAATTTATGAGCATTACCGTGCTTCAACATCGCCGAATATGAAGCTAAGATCGCGGGTTTATCACTTTGTTTGATTCTTTCCAGCATACGGCGTTTAGTCGTCGTTCTAAGCGTTCTATGTTCAGAAAATTGCACCCAGCCCAAAAAATCGACGCCGCTGGTTAGAGTTTTAAAGAAAGTTTTCTTCGGGTGTAGAGTCAGGCCCAAGCGTTCATTTAAAAATATTTCCAATTTCGGCCGTAAAGCTATTAAGTCCTCTTTATTATCGCTCAAAAATACGAAATCATCCGCATAACGAATATAATATCTGATTTTCAAAACACGTTTAACGAATTGGTCAAATTCATTCATATAAACATTAACCAATAACTGCGACGTTAAATTACCTAGAGGGAGACCGACGCCAATTTTTCCCGGCGTGTTGAAACTATCGATTACCTGTCCGAATAACCACAATAAATCCGGGTCATCAATATATTTTTCTAAAATATTTTTCAAAATCCGATGATCAATACTGGCGAAAAATTTTCTGATATCGCATTTAAATATTCAAACGGCTTTCCGATTATTTTCGGAGACTTTATCTCTGAGCTCCGCTAGACGACGAACGGCACGATGAGTGCCTTTATCCAACCGGCAGGAATAAGAGTCGTAAACAAATTGCCTGTCAAAATACTGATATGTTTCCTGATATAACAAATGGTGGAGCAAGCGGTCGCGAACTACGGCCTTATGAATGTTCCTAGGCTTGGGATCGGAAATTTTAAAAGCTTGGTAAGCGTCGTGTCTATAATTTTTTTCTTTTAAATCGTAATAAAGACCAAAGATATTGTCTATCAGTCGGCCTTGAAAAATAGCCACATCCGCCCGTTTCTTCTTCCCCGCCAAAAATTCTTCCCAGGCTAAAAGTAAATTAGAAATAGTAACAATCTCACTATAAGTTTTAATAAATTTTTTCATTATAAATTTATGAATGCATCACTTAGGCCACCGGTAGTTCTCGTTAAAACAAAAGAGGCTTATAGTCTTTGGTTTAGTGTCTTGAGTAGTTTTCCTAAAATTTATCGCTACAATTTAGGCGGGAAAATTGAAAATAATTTTTTATCACTTTTGGAAAATACTTTTATCACGGTATATTTGTCTGGTGAAAGAAAATCAGCTCAGTTATCAATGGCTATTTTAAAGTTAGACAGCCTAAAATTTTTTTTACAACTGGCTTGGGAAAATAAGTGTCTTGCCAATATAAAATACTCTGCTTTATCTGAACAACTTGATGAAATCGGGCGCATGCTCGGTGGCTGGAAAAAGGGATTGGAAAATAAAACTCCCTCGAACGAACGAAGGAGAAACTAATAAGTTGCGGGGAAACAATGCGATGACGGTATTCGCCATTCCAGACATTGTCATTCTCAAGGCGATTAACATTGGCATTGAGACCGTCCGAATTCACGCTCACGTTGACCACAAAAATATATAAAGCGCCTTCCGGTTTCACTGTCGTTCTGACAAGCACGAAAGAAGCGGCTGAATATTATTCGGGACATAAAAGTCCTCAAGCGCCTTATACCAACTTATAATTTTTTAATTAAAAACATTTTTCCTATTTCGTAAGCCGTAGCCGCCGAAAATCTCAAAAATATCTTTAAATGATCTTGGCCCGACAGCCTTGGCCAACGGACAAAACAAAACCATGTTTTTATTATACAAAAAAATCCCTCGGAATCCAAGAGCCTAGTCTATTAACTAAGTTCAAAGGATCCGAGGGACAAAGGGACAACCTTAAGGCTCTATTCGGCCAAAGGTATAAGTTGCGGGGAAACAATGCGACGACGGCATCCGCCATCCCAGACATAGTCATTCTCAAGGCGATAAACATCGGCAAAGAGACCGTCCGAATCCACGCTCACGTGGACCACGAAATACTCGCCACCGACTTTCGTTAAAAAGAAAGTGGCGTAGCCTTCCTGACGAAGCCAGGTAGGATGTTTTTCGCAGAAGCGGATGATTTGAGCCTGTGTCATGACAAGCTTTTCGAGATCGGGAGTAATTCCGGTAAAAATCTGAACAAATGTTCCATCGCCAACCATTTCGCTGATATCAAGCAATGTTTCAGCGGTGGCCGGACTGGACTGATTGAGTCCCCAATTTTTGAAATCGGAGTCGATAAATGATTTGAATGTCTTTTTTGCGTCGGAGATGTACGCTTTGCCGTCGAGAGCTTCAATCATTATTTTTTCTCCGCCGGAGATGAGTCTCAGAATTGAAGGCTTTGACTCGACGCTGTCGGCCAACAAACTTGCAAAGAAGTTGAAGATGACTCCGGGCTTGCCGATTACTTTCTGAATCTTGTCTGAATCGGCGTTGGTTTTTTTGACTGCGTTAGCAATTGCTTTTTCAATGATAATTGCGAGTTCCAGCCCTTGTTCGAAACTAGGATTTTGGCTACTTTTTTCCATGATGATACCTTTGTGAATTGTTAATAATACTGTTTTTTCGCAATCCCAGCGAAATTGGGTGACGCTTAATATTTAAGCATTCAAGATATTATATCATATATATCAATGGTTGTCAAGTTCAAAAAATTGTACCCCAAAACTATACATTATCCAGTTTTTCCGATATGCTTAATTTATGAAATACTATTTTATCTTAGGAAATAATACGGCGCTAGCCATAGCTGAATTAAATGCGCTTTTGAATCTAAAAAGTCCGCAACTTTTAGCGACTGATTTTTTAGTTTCAGAAATTGACGAAGAAATAAATCCCGAAAAATTAATTTCCCGTCTTGGCGGAACTATAAAAATTGGCTTAATTAGAGATATTTTAGCTAAGGGCGCTAATCAAAATCAAATTAACGAGGCCGCAATAAAAATCGCCTCTAGTCGTCAAAGAAAATCTGATCCTGGCAAGTTTAATTTTGGTTTCTCGGTTTATGGCGATGGCGAATTTAATAAAAAAGATTTTGGTATTAAAATAAAAAATTATTTTAGCTCCCAAAAGCTAAGCTCACGTTTTGTTATTAGTCGCGAAAAAACGCTTTCAAGCGTTATTATCACCCAAAATAAATTATTAAAACGCGGCGTGGAAATAGTTGGTTTAAAAAAAGATGGCCAAGTTTTTATTGGTGAAACCTTAGCGGTCCAACCTTTTAAAGATTTATCTCTTCGCGATTTTGGTCGACCAGCTCGTGATGATTTATCAGGAATGTTACCGCCGAAATTAGCAATGACAATGATAAATTTAGCTCAACTAAACTCTGATGAAGATATTATTATTGATCCTTTTTGTGGCTCAGGCACAGTTATTAACGAGGCCGCTTTAATTGGTTATAAAAATTTATTTGGTTCCGATATTTCTAAACGAGCAGTGGATGACACTTATACAAATTTTTCCTGGCTTAAAGATTTGTATAAAATAGAAAATGTTAAACTTAAACTAGCAATTAGAAATGTTTTAGCTTTATCAAAATTTATTAAAAGCGAATCAGCCGATGCAATTATAACTGAACCATTTCTTGGTCCGCAAAGAGGAATGATAAATTTTAAAGCAATTATTTCCGAGCTTGAAACTTTATACTCAGGCGCACTTAAAGAATTTCAAAAAGTTTTAAAACCCGGAGGAAAAGTTGTAATGGTTTGGCCAAGTTTTTATGGCCAAAGAGCAATTAGCCCGAGCTATGATGGTTTTGAAATAATTAATTTATTACCAGAAAATTTAAAAAATAATCCTTTATTAAGCGCCGGACTTAGTCCTAGAAAAAATCCCCTTTATAGTCGCTCAGGACAAAAAGTTTTTAGAGAGATTATGATTTTAAAGAAGAAATAAGAAATACTCTACTTGTTTATCAAAAAATTACAAACATCACCATCTTTAACAACGTATTCTTTTCCTTCAATTCGCATTAAACCGAGTTCTTTCGCTCTTGCCTCGCTTCCACATTCAACAAATTTATCCCAGGCAATAACCTCGGCACGAACAAAGCCCTTAATAAAATCAGTATGAATTTCTCCGGCTGCTTCCGGGGCTTTTGAACCTCGTTTAATTGTCCAAGCACGAGTCTCGTCTTTGCCAGTTGTAAAAAAAGTATCAAGCCCAAGCGTCTGATAAGCGATTCTAATTAATTTATCAAGCCCACTTTCTTCAAGGCCTAATTCTTTAATATATTCCGCCTGCTCGTCCTCTGGTAAGGCGGCGATTTCTTCTTCGGTTTTTACATTAACTTTTATAACTGAATCAGATACGCCAAAAAAATCACTGCCGTCATGTCCCTCATCAACATTCAATAAATAAATAATTGGTTTAATTGTTAATAAGCTTAAACTTTTAATAACTAATAATTCTTCATCACTAAAAACCAGTTCTCTAACAGCTAGACCATCGCTCAATGCCTTGAAAATTCTTTCTAAAATAACGAGCTCAATTTTTAATTCTTTGCCACCACTTCTTGCTTCTCGTCTAACCTTATCTAAACGTTTTTCAACTGTCGCCAAATCGGCGAAAATAAGTTCCATGTTAATTGTCTCCTTATCCCCTTTAGGGTCAACTTTTCCACTAACATGAATAATATTATTATCCTTAAAATCACGAACAACTTCACAAATAGCATCACATTCTCTAATGTTAGCAAGAAATTTATTGCCCAGGCCTTCACCTTTATGAGCCCCAGCAACAAGTCCAGCAATATCAACAAACTCAATCGTTGTATTGATAATTTTCTCTGGTTTTGAAACTTCGGCTAAAGCATTTAAGCGATTATCAGGGACTTTAACAACGCCAACGTTCGGGTCAATGGTGCAAAAAGGATAGTTAGCCGCTTCAACGCCTTTTTTTGTTAAAATATTAAATAAGGTTGACTTGCCAACATTCGGCAAGCCAACGATTCCAATTGATAATGACATAGTTTTTATTATATTTAAATTGAGTATAGCAGGCTAAAAGTTGATTTGGCAATAACCAGCACTATTCCTGCAACCCTTATAATACAGTTAGATTTATTTATGCTATAATTAAATTTATAAGAAATAATCACAGTTATATGTTAAAAGAAAAAATTTTTACCGCTAGTGAACCAATTATTAAGAAGGAAGAGGAATTAGAAACACAGGAAACTGATGGGTCAATGTCAGAAGACTTGATTTACTTAATTGGTGATTTAAGATTTCTTAAAAATAAAGAAGAGCAGACGAAGAACACGGGGGAGTACCAACGTCGTTTAGAGAATACTCTAGAAAATATAGCTGATTTTTTCAAAAAACATGGAGGCCAAGAAGAGGATGTAAGCTCTATTTATAGAAACTATTTAAGTAAAAATGAAAAACCACTAATTGTGAGACAAGAAGACCCGGAAAAAGTTGTAAAATTACTAGAAAATGAAGCTATAGATTTAAGATTTGATTCAAAGGTAGTTGCCGACAGGGGTGATAAATATGCTAATTGTGCTATTTGGCCACATGGAGTTAATCCTACCGCGGGTATGCAAAATGCCTTTCTAGAGGGTCGGGGCATGGCCGGACCCTTGGTAACAATGATAGCAAGTAAGCAAAATCCTAAACATAATTTAGTTGAAGACCCAAAAGATAAAATGTTAAGTACTGGCAATATTAACAGGGAATCTGTTCGAATTGTTTCAGGGCAAATTAAAAAAGAGGACTTAAAATTTATAATTGTCCGTCTGCCAAAGAAATTTTTATCATCAGAAAAATTAAGAGAAGATGAAAAAAATAATAATTTAAAAGAAGTATTTCGAGGCTTTGTTTTCAAAAACTAAAATTCAGAAAATATAAAAAAAAGAGCTTTTTCAAGCCCCTGTGATCTAGTTAGTAAAAACTCTTTACTTTTTAGCTGCTCATTTTCCCCCTTGCATACAAGTAATACAAGTAAAGGCTGCCGGGACGGCTATGAGTCTTTTCATCTCAATATTGCCGCCACAAACGACACAAATACCATATTCTCCCGTGTCAATAAGTCTCAAGGCTTTTTTAAGTTGTGGAACAACTTCTTTTTGCTTATAAAGAATGTAAGGAGAAACATCGTTAGCTCTCAATTCTTCCGCAATCCTTGCTCTATCTGTGTATTTAGCAATTCTGCTAATAATAATTTTTTTTTGGCTTTCAATAAACTGCTTACTAAGCCGCCTTTCAGCAAAATTAAATTCCTGAGGCAAAATTTTTACTTCTTCTTTCATGGTTTTTTCAGTTTAAAGGTTTAAATGAACTAGGTGAACTATATCATATAAGATAACTTATGTCAATAGCTTGACTTAATTTTAAAAATAAATTATAATTAGATATATGTCTAAATATCTAAGTATATCACTATCGCAAACTTTTTCTGCCTTATCTGACCCAAATAGGCGCCACATTATTTCTCTTTTGAAAAAATCAGAATTAACTGTTAGTGAAATTGCTAAAAGCCTAAACATAACAATGGCGACCTTGTCACACCATCTAGATATCTTGCGTCGTGCCAATTTAGTTAGCTCAAGACGAGCAGGACGAAACATTTTTTATTCTCTTAATCTCAGCGTTGCCGAAGAATTAATCGCCGAAATAAGTAAACTAATAAAAACTAAATAAATAATATGAAAAACGTAAGTCAAAATCCTAACAAAAAAATTATAAATTTTTCAGTTAAAACTGAGACTTGGCCAATTATGGTCATTCTAATTAGCATTATTACCAGCATCTTTACTTATCCGTTTCTTCCGACCACGGTTGCTTCTCATTGGAATATCCAGGGACAAGTCGACGGTTGGATAAGTCGCAATTTTCACGTTATTTTTTTCCCCACACTTTTACTTGGTATTTATTTATTAATGAATTTCATCCCCAGACTTGATCCTCGAAAAGAACGTTATCAGGAATTTACCTCCGTTTATTTGTTAATTAGAAATTTAATTATTTCAACTCTATTAATAGTTTTCTTAGCGGCAACTATATATAATCTTGGTTATAATATTAATATCGGTGCAATTACCGCTGGGACTATCGGAGTTCTAATGATAATTATGGGCAATTATTTTGGAAAACTAAAACGAAACTGGTTTATAGGAATCCGTACTCCCTGGACACTAAGTTCAGAAAATTCTTGGAATAAGACTCATCGTTTCAGTGGAAAAGTCTTTATTATTTGGGGTCTGCTTCTAATGATTATACCCTGGCTTTCTCCTGACTATGCCTTAATAACCATCGGTAGTTTATTAATTGCCATTCCAGTTATATTTATCTATTCCTATATAGTATATAAAAAAGATAATTCAGCAATACAATAAAATAAAAACACAGAACAAAGTTCTGTGTTTTTATTTATGTGGGCGCACAAGGATTCGAACCCTGGACCCCTTCGGTGTAAACGAAGTGCTCTAACCAGCTGAGCTATGCGCCCTAATGGCGAAAATCGCCAAAAGAAAAATCAATTTTTTAAAGCTCTGGTGGGCGAAAGAGGACTTGAACCTCCACGACCTTGCGGTCACAAGCCCCTCAAGCTTGCGTGTCTACCAGTTCCACCATCCGCCCAAAGAAAAAACCGAAAAACGGTTTTAGTCTTTGACAACCTTCTCTTTTAATTTCTTTTTATAACCATCCCTTAAAAAATAAAGTTTAGCTCTTCTAACTTCAGCAATTTTCTTGACTTCTATTTTAGTGATAGTTGGCAAATTCAAAGGAAAAATCTTTTCAACCCCAATACCATCGGAAACTTTACGTACAGTAATAGTCGCACCTGTTTCTTTGTTGTGCTTTCTAGCAATAATAATACCTTCAAAGTATTGAACTCTTTCCTTTTCTTCCCCCTTAGAATTTAATTCTTTAATTTTTTGGTGAACTCTGACGGTCATGCCCGGCTTTAGTTCCATTTTAGTTTCAACCATATGTTTATTGATATGATACTTAATCTTTTAATTTTTATGATAATTGCAAAAACCCTTAGGAAAAACCCTTAGGTTCAAGCCAAATCTGGTCTAATACTATAATTATTTTTTGTCATTGTCAAGCCTTCCTTCAACAAAATCAAAAACCGCTTTCATAACTTCTTTTTTGGTCATTTCTGTGGTGTCTAAGTAATAATCATAGTGACTAAAATCATTAACATCAATATTATAATACTTTTTATACCTTTTTCTATCACTTTCAAATCTTTTAAGCATACTAGCTTTAACATCCTCTAAATTTTCCAGACCCAAAGCCTCATTTCGTTCATTTTCTTCCTTTAAACTTAGAAAAATTCTTTTTGCGCCCTCTTCAAGACTAACGTCCAAATATATTTTCAAAGAATGCGGAATAAAATACCAAGAAGTTCGACCTTCAATAATAAAATTATCCTCGGTCTCGCCTAACTTTTTCTGATATTCATCAACCTCCATATCGGTTTTTGGGTCCTTCTCGCCAAGCTCATTATATTCTGCCAAAGTTAAACCTCTTTTTTTAGCGGCTTCACGTCTAATTCCGCCCATATAATAACGAGGCCATTTTAAATTATTGGCCAGTTCTTGAGCAATTGTGCTTTTTCCGGAACCGGCAGCACCACTAAAAGTTATAATCATAAAAATATTTATAAAACTTAAAGACAGTTGTCTTTTTAATGATAAAAGTTTATCATAATAGTATCTTAAAATTATTTTCTCAAAATAACAAGGCTTTATGTATTTAGAAAAACTTGAAATTAATGGTTTCAAATCTTTTGCAAGCAAAAATAAATTAATCTTCTCCGGAATTTTAAGCAACGAGAAGCGAGGCTTAACTGCGATTATCGGTCCTAATGGCTCCGGTAAATCGAATGTCGCTGATGCTATTCGTTGGGCCTTAGGCGAACAAAGCTTAAAAACTCTAAGAGGAAAGAAGAGTGAAGATATTATTTTTTCTGGCTCTGATAAAAAAGGGCGTCTCGGTTCAGCTGAGGTTTCGCTTCATTTAAATAATCGTAATAAAGATTTTGCTTTAAATGTTAATCGTAATTTAGCTGAAGAAAAAAGCGAGAATGATGATAATTTAAATAAAATTCTTGCCACCTATGACCACATAATTATTACCAGAAGAATTTTTAGAAATGGTGAAAGCGAATATTTATTAAACGATAATCGTGTTCGCTTAACCGACATTCAGATGCTTCTTGCTAAAGCAAATTTTGGTCAAAAAACTTATAGCGTCATCGGACAGGGAATGGTTGAAAACTTCTTAACCGTTTCTGCTGCCGAAAGAAAAGACTTTTTTGACGAAGCCACTGGCGTTAAACAATTTCAAATTAAACGAGACTCTTCTTTAAATAAACTTGAAAGTAGTTACGAAAATCTTCGTCAGGTTGATATGTTATTGTTAGAAATTCGTCCTCGTCTTAAAAGTTTAACTCGCCAAGTTGAAAAGTTAAAGAAGCGCGAAGAAATTGAAAAAGACTTAAACTCAAATCAAATTAATTATTATAGTCACCTCTGGCATGACATTAATGAAAAATTAAGAAAAGCTAATCAAGCACTTTTAGTTTTAGAAAAAGATAAGCAAGAAAAAGAGAAAAAATTAGAAAAATTTAATAAAGAGTTAATAAAAATCCAAGTAAGTGATGGCTTCAAAGAAATTAATGAACTTGAGCCGCGTCTACATGAAAAGGAAGGTCAAAAGAACCAAGCCCTAAAAGAAATAAGCAAACTTCAGGCAGAGATGGAGGCTAAACTTGAGGCGCAAGGACAGTTTGATCTCTCTTGGTTAAGTTCAAAAAAATCGGAACTTGAAAATCAATTAGAAAATATTGCCTTTGAAATAAGTTCCCTAAAAAAACTAAGCCCAGAAAAAGAGGAACTCTTAGCTAAAGCTGAGTTAGAAGAAATTAACAAAAAATTTCAAGCAAACTCTCAGTTAAAATCAAAAAAACAAGAGCTTGAGAGAGAAAAAAACCTAACAGAAAATAAAATTTCCCGCCTAGAAACAATTATTGCTGCCAATCTTGAAGCTAAGGGCGAGGTTGACCTTAAGTGGTTGAAAAATAAGGCTCAAGAATTAAAAACAGAGAAAGATGAATTAAATAATAGGTTAACAACTTTTAAAACGGAGACTGAAAATAGTAAAAAAGAAAAAATAAAAACTGAGATTACTGAAGTTGAACAAAAATTACAAAACCTTCAAGGAACTTTAAATGACATCAATCGCCGCTTAAAAGAAAACAAAGAAAAGCTTAAGGGTCGCGAAGAAATTGAAAAATTAGTTGATGATTTTTTAAGTCGTCTTGATCAAATAAATCGGGAGGATAATTTAGAAAAAATTAAAACTCTAATCGCTGAAGCAAAAAAAGATTTTGGAGCAAAAATAAAAAATTTAATTTCTGGCGAAGATGAAAAATCTTTGGAAGAAATAAAATTAATTCAGGAAAAAATTATTTCTCTTACAGAAACAAAACAAAAACTAAATACTGACTTAGCTGAAGAAAATTATCGTCTTAATAGTTTAAGTGAAAAAATTTCTTTTAACCAAGAAAAGCTTCAAGCTAAAGAACGAGAGCTCAATGACTTAAAAATAAAAATAGAAAAAGCAGAAATTAAGTTTGACTTTGCCGGAATTGAAAATGAAAAACACGAACTTGAAAAAGAAATTAAGAATATTGAACTAGAAATTAAAGAACTTGAAAAAAATGATGAAGAAATTTCTTTATTAGAAAAACGTCAAAAAGTGGAAAGAACGCTCCAAGAGATTTTAATAAAAAAATCATCCCTAAAAGAACGAGAAAGACTTTTAATAGAAAAAGATGAAAACTTAAAGATGGAATTAGCAGCTGTCGTCGTTAAAATTTCTAAGGGACAGGTTAAATTTGATGCGGAAAAAATAAAAAATGAAGAAGCAGCAATAAATTTTAGAATTAAAACTTTAAATGAAGATATTGTTGGGCTTCGCCAAGAACTTGATGCCCTTAAAGAAGAAAAAGAAAAAGAAAAAGCAACAATGTTTGAAATCCAAAAGAATGCTCAAACTAAACAACAAGAATTAAATCTAATAGCAAATGCCCTAAGCAAAATACAAATGGAAGCGGCTCGCCAAGAAACCAGACTAGAAGATTTAGAGGCTAGCATTAGAAATGAAAATTTAAGTATTTTAGAAATTGAAAACTATTCTCATCCGGAAGATAATTCGGATTCCGATTTCTTACCTAAAAAAATAAATTCCTTAAAAAATCAACTTGAGCAGATCGGCGGCATTGATCCGGAAGTAGAAAAGGAATATGAAGAAACAAAACAAAGATACAATTTCTTAAAATCTCAAACCGACGATTTAGATAAAACAATTACCTCTTTAGAAGAAGTTATTGCTGAATTAGATAAAACTATTAAAAAGAAGTTTGATATTGAGTTTAAAGTGATTTCTGAAAAATTTAGTGAATACTTTAAAATTTTATTTAATGGCGGAGAAGCTAAAATTTCCAAGTTAACAGCTGAAGACAATAAAGATGAGAAAAACAAAATTACTGAAGAAAATAATTCTCAGAACTTACCAGGTTTAAGCGAAGAAGAAAATCAAGTTAAAAATGAAGTAGACAAAAAACTTAGAAAAATTAAACAATTAAGAAAACATGGGGGTGGTGAACTTGAAGGAATCGAAGTCCAAGCGGTTCCGCCGGGCAAAAAAATTCAAACCGTAACTATGCTTTCCGGTGGTGAGCGAGCTTTAACCGCAATTGCTTTAATCTCGGCAATTATTAGCGCTAACCCCTCACCTTTCGTGGTTTTAGATGAAGTTGATGCTGCTTTAGATGAAGCTAATTCTGAAAGATTAGCAAGAATTTTAGATGATTTATCAGATAAAACTCAATTTATTGTTATCACCCATAACCGCGCCTCGATGAAAAAAGCTAGTATTCTTTACGGCGTAACTATGCAAGCTGATGGTGTTAGCCAACTTCTAAGTGTTAAGCTCGATGATTTAGAAAAACTTGAATAAAATTTTAATTTTTCTTGAAACCAAAAATACTACAATAAAGCCTGACTCTTGTTCAGGTTTTTTGTAATATTTATAACCAGTAATAAAAATAAAATTTATGCCAGTTAAAATTCTAAGTGCAGCAATTATTGGTCTTGAGGCTCAAATTATTTTAGTTGAAGCTGATAGTGGTGGCGGTGACTTTGGACAAATTACTGTTGTCGGCCTACCCGATACCGCTGTCAACGAATCACGTGAAAGAGTAAAAAGTGCCTTAAGAAATTCTGGACTTAGTTATCCTAAGAGAAAAATAACAGTTAATCTAGCGCCAGCTGATTTAAAAAAACGAGGACCAGCTTACGATTTGCCAATTACAATAAGTATTCTTGCTCTTAATAATAAACTTAAAATTAATTATCAAAAAGATCTTTTTATTGCTGAACTTTCCTTAGAGGGAGAGCTCCGACCAGTAAAGGGGATTTTAGCGGTTGCTATTGCCGCCAAAGAAGCTGGCTTAAAAAGATTATTTCTTTCAACTAAAAACGCTCCTGAAGCATCGTTGATTTCTGGCTTAGAAATTATTCCAATTAATAATTTAAAGAATCTCTTAAGTTTTTTAAGAGGGAAAACTAATATCAAAGATTATCGACCGAAAAAAAATATTCTACAAAAACAAAGTATCCAGACTGATTTAAATAATTTTGATTTTGCCAAAATTCAGGGCCAAAAAAATACTAAAAGGGCTTTAGAAATTATGGCCGCTGGAGCTCACAACCTCTTACTCTATGGACCGCCAGGAAGCGGAAAAACTCTACTCGCCAGAGCGGCGGCTAAAATACTCCCAACCTTAAGTAAAGAAGAATGCTTAGAAATAACAAAAATCTATAGCCTAGTTGATCGGCTAAAAGATTCAGCTTTAATTCAAGAGCGCCCCTTTCGTTCACCTCATCACAGCGCTTCTAGCGTTGCTTTAATTGGTGGTGGACCGCTACCGTCTCCCGGAGAAATATCTTTGGCTCATCACGGTCTATTGTTTTTAGATGAATTCCCAGAATTTTCTCGATCAGCCATAGAAAGTTTAAGACAACCTTTAGAAGACGGGATAATAAATATTAGTCGAGCTAATGCTAGTCTCTCTTTTCCGGCGAAATTTATTCTTCTAGCGGCAATGAATCCTTGCCCTTGCGGTTATCTCGGCGATAGTAAAAAAACTTGTCATTGCTTAGAAAAACAAATAATAAAATATCAAAACAAGCTATCTGGCCCAATTATCGACCGAATTGATTTATTTAGTGAGGTAAAGAGATTAACGATTTTGGAGCTTGAAGAATCAAAAGAAGAGGAAAGCTCAGAAACAATAAGAGCAAGAGTCGAAAAGGCGAGAAAAAAACAAACTAAGCGCTACCAAGAATATAGTTTTAAAGTTAATGGCGATATTCCTGGAACTTTAATAAAAAAATTTTGCCAACTTGAAAATCTTGCTCTTGATCTATTAAAAAATGCTAACGAAAAGTTAGCTCTAAGTGGTCGTTCTTATTTTAAATTACTAAAAGTAGCGAAAACTATTTCTGATTTAGACGAAGATAATAAAGACGAAATTATTAAATTAAAACATCTAGCTGAAGCCCTTCAATACCGGCGTCAAGAAAATTAAAAAATTGGAGGAAAGAAAAAACTTTGCTATAATATAATAGTCTAATAAATTAGTCTCTCGTCGTTAAAACGGCGGCTAAAAATCTTATGCGAAAAAAATTAAGCGCCATTTTTTTACTAATCATATTTATTTTTGTCTCTGGATCAGCTTGTAAATTAACTGGTAAAAGTATTCAGGAAGCGACTAAACCAGTTACTCTAAATTATTGGCGAGTTTTTGACGGTCAAGACGATTTTAAAGAAATAATTGAAGCCTATGAATCAGCCCACCCCCATATAACTATTAATTACCGCCTTTTACGTTATGATGAATATGAAAATGAAATTTTAAATGCCTTAGCTGAAGACAGAGGACCAGATATTTTTTCAATCCATAATACTTGGATGAAAAAGTATCAAAATAAATTAGCCCCTTTGCCCCCAACAACAACCATGGTTTATCCAAAAATTGTTGGCTCAATTAAGAAGGAAGTGGTTAATGAATTAATAACAACTAATTCTTTGACTTTAAAATCTTTACAGGACGATTTCGCAAATGTTGTTTATAATGACGTCGTTTTAGACGGTAGAATTTATGGTCTCCCCTTATCAATTGATACTTTAGCGATGTATTACAACCGCGACTTACTAAATAACGCTGGAATTATTGAGTTACCAAAATATTGGGATAATGATTTTCTTATTACTGTTAATAAATTAACTAGACTAGATTCAAGGCAAGGGATTGTTCAGTCTGGAGTTGCTTTAGGAGGGGCTTATAATATTAATCGCTCAACCGATATTTTAGCTCTTTTAATGATGCAAGGCGGAGCAACGATGCAAAGTGATAATGGAGCTATTGTTTTTCATCAAATCGTCCCAAATAGCCAAAATAAAAATGCTAATCCTGGTCTTAACGCCCTACATTTTTATTCTGAATTTGCTAATCCGATGAAAGAATCCTATTCTTGGCATGAAGACTTAGATAATTCACTTGACCTCTTTATTAGTGGCAATTTAGCAATCATGTTTAGTTATTCCTATGATTTAGAAACAATCAGAACTAGGGCACCTAAATTAAACTTCTCAGTCGCGAAACTACCGCAAATTAATAGTGATCCATCGGCTAATATAAACTTCGCTAATTACTGGGTTGAGGTTGTCTCAAATAAAAGCAAAAATCAAAATGAAGCTTGGCATTTTATTCAATTTATTACTAAAGCTGAGCAAGCAAAAAAATACTTAGAAAAAACCAATAAACCCGCCGCCTTAAAAGCCCTCATCAATAACCAGGGTAGTAGCGATGAAATAAATATTTTTTCTTCCCAAATCTTAACAGCAAAAAGTTGGTATAAAGGAATTAATCCTCAAGCCGCAGAAACTGCAATAAAAGAAATGATTCTAGGGGTTATTAATAATCCAACTGGAAAAATCCAAGATATTCTAGCTACTGGCGCCTTAAGGGTTCAGCAAACTGTAAGATAATATTTTAGTTTTATATGACAAAGAAAAAAATTTTTAGTCTAATTATCATCACTCTTTTCCTTGGATTATTCTTAGCTTCCCAGGTTTCGGCTCAAGGAATGCTACCAGAAGCGACTGGCTCCTCAAGTTGTTCAACGACCGGTGGAAGAAGCGCTTCTGATTGCGGCGACTATGCTATTAGCGATTTCTTAGCTTTAGCTCTTAAAATTTCTAAATTCGTTTTTGGTATACTTGGCTCTTTAACTCTTTTGATGTTTGTCTACGGTGGAGTGATGTTTTTAATTTCTGCTGGTTCAGCTGATAAAGTTGGTCAGGCAAAAAAAATAATTACTGCTGCTGTTGTTGGACTTTTAATAGTTTTCGGTAGTTGGTTAATCATAAATTTCGTCTTTAAAGCTATGGGCCTTAATTGGCAAGGTAAAGTTGAAATGCCAACTAGAACAACATCTACTCCTAGATAATAACCTATGCCAAAGTTTAGTTTAAAAAAAATAATAACTGAGGAAAATAATTTTGGGCTCTTAAGCCATCGGCTTCGCTTAACAAAAGGTCTAGAGATGAGTTTTGTTTCAAGAAAACTAGGGATAAAAGAAGAATATCTCGATGCGATTGAAAAAAATCGGTTAGATTTATTACCATCAGGAATTTATCGCAAAGGTTTTTTAAAAAAATACGCTGAATTCTTAGGACTTGATAAAAAAATTTTAACAAATAAGCTTAAAGACTTAGGCAACGAAGAAAAAGATGATCCTTTTATCAATAAAAAAATTACCAAAAAACATTTAATAGCTTTTCCAAAGATAATAAAAACTATTTTATTTTCTCTAGCAATCTTAGCCTGTTCTCTGTATTTAATATTCTATGTCAGAAAAATTGTTACCCCACCCGAGTTGAAAATAATTGCCCCCGAAGATAATCTCTTGACAAAGGCTCGTTCAATTGAAGTTGTCGGAGCAACTGAAGTAGAGGCAGAATTAAAAATAAACGGCGAAATAATTCTTAGTAATCAAGATGGTAATTTTTCACAAATCATTAACTTAAAAAGCGGTTTAAATAACATTATAATTAGTGCTAAGAAAAAATATAGTCAAGAAAATATTATAATTAAACAAGTTTTAGTCGAATAAAAATTTAAATTTACTTATATGTTAGGCACAAAAAAAACAGTTTTATTTGACATTGATAAAATTTTAGCTAAAATAAGCATTAGTGAAAGACAGCGAGTCGCTGAGCTTGGTTGTGGTAATTTTGGCTTCTTTGTTTTTCCCTTAGCTCGACTAGTTGGACGTCAAGGGAAGATTTATGCAATTGATATTTTAAAAGAAGCCTTAAGAGAGGTTAAAAGTCAGGCAGAAAGCTATAATTTGCCTCAAGTAGAGCCTATTTGGAGTGATTTAGAAGTGTTTCAAGCCACCAAAATAGAAACCGCGAGTCTTGATGCTGCAACTTTAATTAATGTCTTAAGCCAAGCAGTTAAAAAAGCCAATGTTCTAAAAGAGGCGACCAGACTTATAAAAAACAACGGCAAGATGTTAATAATTGACTGGAAACTTGAAGATATCCCGCTTGGTCCAGAACCAGAAAAAAGAATTTCTCAAAGAGAGGTTAAAGATATCTGCTCGCGACTTGGTTTAAAAATAAATGAAGAATTTGAGGCTGGACCATATCATTACGGATTAGTCCTAACTAAACTATAAAAATATGATGTTAAAAAATTTGTTTTCAAGCTCTTACTGGTTTGAGCTTATGCCAGGACCGCTCGGCCAAAGCGGAAAATTTTTTTTCTTAGTTCTTTTGCTTGTTTTTTTAATTGGCGCAATTGCCACCGCTATTGGCAAAAAAAGAACTAAGCTATATAAGAGAACATTAATTCGAGCTTATGATTTTTTTGCAGGAAACTTTGTTCTAGCGATAATTTTCTTCTTTTTTCGTTATGAAACTTTACCCTTTTTATCAGGTCGTTTTTGGCTTGCCGCCTGGTTTCTTTTAATAATTGGCTGGTTTTATTTCATTATCAAAGACTTAAAAGGCTTACCAGAGAAAAGAAAAGAAGCCGAGTTAAGAAAAATGAAAGAAAAATATATTCCCTAATTTGATAAAATAGTGAGTTTTTTAAAAACCTCCAGACTCAATCTCGGAGGTTTTTTAGTTATAGCTAAAAATATTTTATGAACCAAAAACAAGAACTGGGAAAAAAGGGGGAATTTATCATAAAAAATCACTATCTTAACTTAGGCTATAAATTTTTGGAAGAAGGTTGGCGTGATGGCCGAAGAGAAATTGATTTAATTTTTAGCAAAAACCAAAAATTAGTTTTTATTGAGGTTAAAAGTAGAAATTTTAACCCCCTTGATTTTAAAGCGGTTCCTCTGTCTCAAAAGCAAGTAATTAGCTTAAAAAAAGCAATATTAGCCTATTGCTGTCTTCATAAAATCTCTCCCGAAAGAATAAGTTTAGACTTAGTTTTAGTGATTTTTAAACAAAATAACAAGGGGATATTAATAAAAAAATATTATAATATCTTGAGCTAAAAATCATATTGTCTTGTTTTAGGAATTATGCTAAAATAATAATGATAGAAAAATAAATTAAAAAAACTAGAAAGGTGGTGAAATTATGAAAAAATTATTAAAAAATTTAGCAGCTTTCGCAATTGTCGCTGCCTTTTTGGTCCCAGTTTTTACTATATCAGCATTTCCAGCATCAGCCCAGGAGGAAGATCCTTATGGTACAGAGATTGTTGAAACTGGCTTAGAAGGATCACTTGGTGAACTAGAACAAGATCCTCGTCAAGTCATTGGTCGCTTTATTAAGTTTGCTCTTGGTTTTCTTGGTTTAATTGCTGTTGCTATTATTTTAATTGGTGGCTTTAAATGGATGACTTCTGGCGGTAATGAAGAAAAAACGAGCGAAGCAAAGAAACTTTTAGGCGCTGGTATTGTTGGTTTAATTATCGTTCTTGCCTCTTGGGGCTTAGCAACTTGGTTGATTACCAATATTAGTGCAACTGTCAGCAACTAAAGCTTTGTAAATTTAATCAAACCAGTAGTCCTAAGTAATTAGGATTTACTGCCTTAATTAAAAGTCTTGAGAAATTCCACTTTTAATTAAGGCAGTGAAATTTTCTAAAACTTGCCCTGAATATATAGCTCAGGCTCAAATTTTTCTTTATGAAAAAATTTAAAATCTTCTTTTTTGTAATATTCTCTTTATTCTTATTTTCAGTATCTTTTTCTTCGGTTCTAGCTCAAAATGCCTCCGATGATGTTATAAAAGGTTTAAATGAAGCAGCTAATGTAGTGCCTGCGTATCAAGAACAAGCTAATACTAATGAGACTTACGACGAAAAATTTATTGCGACTAAGCTTGGTGATATGATTGGTTTCATTCTCTCCTTTATTGGGGTTTTATTTTTAATCTTAACAATTTACGGCGGAATAAGCTGGATGACGGCTGGGGGTAATGAACAAAAAGTAGAAAAAGCCAAAACAATAATAATCAATGCTATTATTGGTCTTCTAATTGTTATTTTCGCCTATACAATAACAAGCTTTATTGGTGATCAATTTACAAATTAATGAAAAACCTAGTCAAAAAAATACAATATTTAGTTTTAGCTGGAATAATTTCACCAATATTAGTTTCAGCTTATAATTTTAAAGAGGAGAGCGGTTTAAATTTGACTGCTGGTAAAGCAGGTTATCCTAATGAAACAAAATCAGTTGACGACATGATAATACAGGGGATAACTTTAGTTTTAACTTTTGTTGGTGTCTTATTTTTAATTTTAACAATTGTTTCTGGTTTTAAATGGATGACAGCTCGAGGAAACGAGACTGAAGTAGAAAAAGCTAAAAAAATATTGATCCAAAGCACTCTTGGGTTGTTAATTGTACTCGCTGCTTACGCTCTTAGTTATTTTATTGTCTCCTTCTTTTCTAAATCCCATCTTACTTAATTATGAAGAAAATAATAATTACTAGTTTTGTATTCCTTATCTTGAACCCTGGCTTTTGTTTGGCTCAAGAAGGTGATTCTGGACCAAGTCTAAAAGATGCTTTTACTAGTGTTCAAAAAGAGGTTGGCGACAGAGCTGGTTATGAAACTAGTGAAACACAAACACTAGAACAAACAATTACTACATTAATTAACATTGTTTTTTCATTTCTTGGTATAATTTTTATGATTTTATTAATTCTTGGTGGTTATAATTGGATGACAGCTGGGGGGCAGGAAAATAAAGTTCAAGAAGCCTCAAAAACAATCAAACAAGCAATCATCGGGCTAATAATTGTTCTTGGTTCTTATGCAATAAGTTATTTTATTATTAAGGCTTTTTCTTTTCTAGCCTCTTAAAATTTTAATATGAAAATCAAAAACCATCTCCAAGCTTTCTTCGGCATAACAATTATCACAGCCTTTCTGGTCTTGCCTTTTCTTGTTTTTGCCCAACCACAAGACGCAACAACTACTGATCCGAGTTTCACGAATCAGACAGAAAACAATAGAGCTCTTAATAAATTAGAAAACATCGGAAAAGATAGTGGCTATATATCTGATGTTAGTCTAGCTTCAGCTGCCGGTTTAATTATCCGTTCAGCTTTAAGTTTACTAGGAATAATATTTGTAGTTTTAATTATTATTGGTGGTTATAAATGGATGATGGCTGGAGGCAATGAAGAAGATGTCAAAGCTGCAACTAATTATATAAAAAGAGCAACAATCGGTTTAATTATTATTTTAGCGTCTTGGGCAATTTGGTTTTTTATTTCCTCAAGGCTTACTTAAACTATATATATGAAAAAAATTAAGAATAAGTTAATCACAATAATTACAAGTTCTTTGGTATTTTTTCCATTTTTAGTTATTAAAGCCCAATTAATAAAAAACGAGGATTTAAATAATATGTCTGGTGAATTTGCTGGCAAAGCTGGTTTTAGCAACATTGGTATTGGCTCTATCGCTGCAACTTTAATTAGCATAGTCCTAGGCTTTCTTGCTTTAATCTTCTTAGTTTTAACGATTATGGCTGGCTTTAAATGGATGAATGCGGGTGGAAATGATGAGGAAGTTAAGAAGGCCCAGACCTCTTTAAAAAATGCGGTTATTGGTCTTGTTATTGTTTTAGCTGCTTACGCAATTACCTATTTTATATTCAATACTCTACCTTTCTCTGGCGGAGGATCAACAATGCCAAATCCTTTATAGTTGAATAATAAAAAATTTATAAAAAATAAGGATGCTTGGAAAAGCATCCTTTCTTGATTGAAATTTTTGACGCAGCTTTGAGCGCACCCTTTAGTAACCTCTTGGCATTGTTGCCATGATATCATAGTGATTCCCCTCTTCGTCATAAAATTCTGACAAACCGGGGCGTAGATCCTTAGTTATGCATTTTGTCTCTCTCCCATTGGAGAAAGCGAACGTATAACGCCCAGGATAGGGCGGATCAAAGGAAGTCTGACCACCGTTTGCGGAAACATCGAATTGGCTCATCCAGTTGCCCGGTCCGCGAACCGTAACTGTTAGTTTTTGATAGTAATCATTTACTATCAATCCCTTCAAACCACTGTCAGTATTCCCTCCATTTTGAAAAAAAGAAGCTCCTCCACGAACATAGGCGTCCGTGTAGCTCATAACTGCATAGGCTTCGGCCGCGGCAGCTAATTTAGCCGGGTTATTCCCCCTAGAGCTAACAACCATTTTTTTACCGCTACCAGCAGTCATTTCCAAAAACGTCTGTTTTGTTTCTTTCAGCTCAAGAACCTTTGCGCGATAAAGGTTAATCAGCGAATCATTTACCGCCGTTCTTTTGGCGTAGGTTGTAGCTGACTGCCCGTTCCCGCTTCTCCGGAAATCAACCACCATTTTATCGTTTTCCTTTTGCAAGGAAACAATAGAAGCCTCGTGGTCCTCAATAAGCTCGTCAAAGAGCTCGATTGAGTTATCAATTTCCACGGCGTTTTTGTCGCCATAATAGAACGTGTTTCTTTGTGCAGAAACTGCAAGGGCTAAACTAAAGCCCAAAACCAATAACATTAAACTTTTTTTCATGATAATTCCTCCAGTTTTTATGATTTTTATTTATTTTTATTTTAAAGTTCTCAGAAAGCTTAAAATCTTAATTATTTTTAATTAAAATTTCAATTTTCATAGCTTAATTATAGCATACATTTTAAAATTTGTCAATAGTTTATCCACAAGTCATCCACTGCCCTAAGCTTGACTTTTTTTTATATATATGATAAGGTTGACGGTCATGCAAGTCCCAGCTGACATATAAGTTGGGATTTTTTAATTGGCAAAAATAATAAAAATTTAATCAAAATCTAAATATGAAAAAAATACTTCAGTTAGCTGAAGAAATAATTCCTCTGAGTAAACGTCAGAGTCTTTTTCTTATACTAATTATCGCTTGTTTCTTCCAGTTTGCTCTATTTTATTCTCCAGCTTTAGCCGAGGACGCAGTTAAAGATTATAAAAATAACCTTAATACTGAGGCGCAAAGAGAGGCTGAGACAAACGTAGAAGACGAAGCACAAATAGAACCAGAAATATTAATTACCATGTCTTCAAGTAAAGAAGAGTCTCCGCTTATTAATACTAATCGTCAATTACGAGAAACAACTAATGCGATTATTAATCCTCGAAATTTAAACTATAATCTAAAAACAACTGCAAGTGGAGAAATCGATGAATTAGCTGTAGATGATACGATTAATAATTTAAATGATGATTCTAAAATTAAAAAAGTTGCGCTAGCTTTAGAACCGGTCCCAGAAAATACCGAACCAAAAATACGAGTAATTAGTTCCGGCATTCATACTATGACGGCTTATAATTCCGAAGTTGGACAAACCGATGATAGTCCTTGTATTACTGCTAATGGCTTTAATGTTTGCACTCACGGGATAGAAGATACAGTTGCGGCTAACTTCCTCCCCTTTGGTACCAAAGTTAGAATCCCAGATTTATTCGGCGACAGGATTTTTGTTGTTCGTGATAGAATGAACAAAAGATATTCCGATAGAGTTGATATTTGGATGCTTAAAAGAAGCGACGCTATGCAATTTGGTGTTAGAAGAACAAGAATTGAAGTAGTTGAAATTATAGAACCAGAAATACCAGAAGTTAGGGACCCAAAAATCAAACCAGTCATCAGTCGACTATAAACTAAAAAATCTCCTACAAAGGAGATTTTTTATTTTAACATTTATCAATCTTTAAACAATTAAAACAAAAAGCTCAAGATACTACGACTACGACGTAAAACTTTTTCTTTTTTTAATAAAGCGATTGTTGTCTTAACTACCGTGTCTGGCGTTAAAGAAATACTATCTATTCCTTCCTCAACTAAAAACTCAGCAAATTCAGGAAAGTCGCTCGGCGCTTGACCACAAATTCCAACTTTACGTTTATTTTTCTTAGCAACTTTAATTAATTGACGAATTAAAGTTTTAACCGCTTTATTATTCTCATTCGCCTCACCAATTACTTTTAGCGTTCCTCCGGAATCACGATCAATTCCTAAAGCAAGTTGCGTTAAATCGTTTGAGCCAATAGAAAAGCCATCAAAAATCTGACAAAATTCTTCGGCTAAAATAATGTTACTTGGAATTTCGGCCATCACATAAATTTCCAACCCTTTATCACCACGCTTAAGTCCGCATTCGGCCATAATTCTTTGAATCTCTTTGCCCTCCTCAATTGTTCGACAAAAAGGAACCATAATTTTTAAATTCTTCAGCCCCATTTCTTCTCTAACTCTTTTAATTGCTTCACATTCTAATTTAAAGGCTGGTAAAAATTCTTTTGAATAATAACGAGAAGCGCCCCGAAAACCAATCATCGGATTTGATTCAATTGGCTCAAACTCTCGACCACCAATTAAATTAGCGTATTCATTACTTTTAAAATCGCTAAGTCTTAAAATTACATCTTTCGGATAAAAAGCTGAGGCTAAAACAGCGACTCCTTGAGCTAAACGATCAACAAAATATTCGGTCTTCTTTTGATAAGTCTCGGTCATCTTCTCAATCGTCTTTTTTGCTTTCTGATCTTTTAATTTAACAAAATGCACTAGAGCCAGGGGATGAATTTTAATGTAATTATTAATAATAAATTCTAGACGAGCTAAACCAACCCCGTCGTTAGGTAAAAATGAATAGGGAAAAGCCATATCAGGTTCACCGACATTCATCATTATTTTAGTTTTAGTTTTCTTAAGACCTTTAATATCAGTTGTTTCAACTTGAAACGGAATTTTTCCTTCATAAACATAGCCGATTTCCCCGATTGAACAATCAATTGTCACTTGGCGTCTTGGATTAATTTTTTTCGTCGCATTTCCCGTACCAACAATACAAGGAATTCCGAGTTCACGAGAAACAATCGCCGCATGACAAGTTCGCCCGCCTTTATCGGTAACAATTGCTGAAGCAATTTTCATAATCGGCTCCCAATCAGGATCAGTCATATCAGTTAACAAAACTTGACCAGCTTTAAATTTAGAAATATCTTTAACTGACATTATTTTATTAACTTCACCACTACCAATTTTAGAGCCAACACTTTGGCCACTAACTAAAACTTTTAATTTAGCTTTTTTCTCAAGTTTATAGCTCTCAACCACATTAACATCCTTACGGCTTTGAACTGTTTCTGGTCGCGCTTGCGTAATATACATTTTTTTAGAAATTCCATCATAAGCAAACTCCATATCCATCGGCTTTTTATAATGTTCCTCAATAATCATCGCCCATTTAGCTAGCTCTAAAACCTGCTTATCACTTAGCGACGGTTTTTTTGCGTCAGTAGCTGAAACTGGCAAATCTTTAACCGGATTTTTCCCACCAGGATTATAAACCATGCGTAAATTCTTAGTGCCAATAGAACGAGAAATAATCTTTTCTGTTTCTTTGAAAACTAAAAATGAATCCGGAGTAACTTTTCCTTGAACAATATTTTCCCCTAAACCAAAAATTGAATTAATTAAAACAACGCCAGCAAAACCTGATTCTGTATCAATGCTAAACATAACACCAGACGAACCCTTATCAGCTCGCACCATTTTTTGCACGCCAACAGAAAGAGCAATAGAAAAATGATCAAACTTTTTATCAACTCGATAAGAAATTGCTCGATCGGTAAAAAGAGAGGCAATACATTTTTTAACTGCTAAGATTAAATCTTCTTGGCCCTGAACATTTAAAAAGGTTTCTTGCTGACCAGCAAAAGAGGCGTCTGGTAAATCTTCGGCGGTAGCACTAGAACGAACAGCAACATCAGAATTTTTCTCGCCGTGCTTTTTTGATAACTTACGATAGGCTTCAGCAACTTGATCTTTCAAATCTTGCGGCAGCTCTGCGGCCATAATTGTTTTTCTAATTTCTGCGCCTCTGGCCATCAAATCCTTAACGTTATGGGTATCAAGACCTTTAATTATTTTTTTAATTTTTTTCTTTAAGTCATTAGCTTCAAAAAAATAATTATAGGCCTCGGCGGTTGTCGCAAAACCATCAGGAATTCTCACTCCTTTTTTACTTAAATTAGAAAACATCTCTCCTAACGAAGCGTTTTTACCGCCCACAGAAGGAACATCTTTAATTCCTAGCTCCTCAAAAAAAAGAACAAAATTTTTCTTACTCATAAATATTTATTTTTATATTTTTATAAATTGATTATAACATGAATCTTTACTTTATTCTAATTATGATTTATTATTTACTCAGATTAAATCAAGACTGATTTAATAAAGCGGATGTGGCGAAACTGGTAGACGCACTTGGCTTAGGACCAAGCGGGGCGACCCTTGAGAGTTCGAGTCTCTCCATCCGCACAAAATGATAAACTTTCTTCACAACTTTAATCCAAGTCCCCTGATGTTTAGTTTAGGACCGCTCCAAATAAATTGGTACGGTTTTTTTGTTGCCCTGGCTATGTTAGTTGCTCTATTTATAGCCTTAAAGATTGGCGAAAAGCGTAAAATTCAAAAAGAAATCCTTCTTGATTTATTCTTTTGGATTATAGTTTTTGGAGTTTTAGGAGCCAGACTTTATGATGTAATTTTAGAATTACCGTTTTATCTAAAAAATCCAGGACAAATAATAAAAATTTGGGAAGGCGGACTTGCTATCCACGGCGGAATAATTGCCGGTCTTTTAGTTATTATTTTTTTTGCTAGAAAAACAAAAATTAAATTTTGGAAATTAGCGGCAATTAGCGTCCCTGGCTTGGCTCTGGCTCAGGCTATTGGTCGTTTTGGCAATTATTTTAATCAAGAACTCTTTGGTCTACCAACAGCTCTTCCTTGGGGAATTCCAATTGCTCAAATAAATAGACCTTTAGAATTTTTAAACGAAAATTATTTCCACCCAACTTTTATTTATGAGAGTTTAGGCTCTTTAATAATCTTTACAATCCTTATTTTTATTACTTATAAACAGTTAAAAGTAAAAGATAGGGGAGAAAATAGCTTTGATATTTTGCTAGTTACGCTTTACATGTTATTATATTCTATATTGAGGTTTGGCTTAGAATTTATCCGGATTGATTATTCTCCACTTATCCTTGGTTTACGTACACCTCAAGTAATAAGCTTAGTTATGGCTCTTGCTGCCATTTTTATCATGGTTAAAACTTATGTTATTCAAAAAAAAGAGAGGCTTTAAACTAAAACCCCAACTGACTATCCTTTATTTAGTTGGTTTAATTGTTTCTTTTTCATCCGCCCTACCGGCATATGTCAATTCAAATTTCATTAGTCAATTTACCGACATTAGTTTTGTTAGTTTGTTTTTTGTTATTGCTAATTTGGCAACCCTATTATTCATTTTAGCTTTCCCCCAAACAATCAAGCGCTTTGGTAATCATAACACTTTTAAACTTTTACTATTTCTCTATAGCGCCTCTCTATTTTTCTTCGCGGTCGCTAATTCAGCTATAACAGCTCTAATTGGAATTGCCTTTTTCACCGCTTTCTTAAATCTAGTATTTATTAAACTTGATTTGTTTATAGAAGTGTTCACTAAAAATGTTGATACTGGAAAAGTTAGAGCTCTTTATTTAACTATTTGTAATTTGGGCTGGGTCTTGGCCCCAACTTTCTCCGGCTATTTAATTAGTTCTTTTGGTTATAGTTTCGTTTATTGGTTATCGGGCTCGATTATTATTCCAACCCTTATCTTCTTTTTAATTATTAGTCCCCGTCTTAAAGCAAAAGTTAAATACGCTGAAGATGGAATAAAAAAGGTATCAAAAAAAATGTGGCGTAGTAAAAATTTAAGAGGAATATTTTTTGTTGCCTTAATTTTACAACTATTTTATGCAACTACTGTAGTTTATATTCCTCTTTATTTACATCAAACTTTAGGAATGAGCTGGGAAGTACTAGGGCCAATTTTTTCTTTTATGCTTATCCCTTTTATTCTCTTTCAAATTCCAGCGGGCTTCTTAGCTGATAAATACTTTGGCGAAAAGGAGATGCTCTATATCGGTTTAAGTATTTTAACCCTTGCTCTGGTTGGAGCCTTTTATTTAAATCAACCAGTTATTTGGCTTTGGGCTGGACTATTATTCTTTAGTCGCATTGGCGCCGCCTTAGTTGAAGCAATGAGGGAAAGTTATTTCTTTAAGATAGTAAGTGCTAAAGATTTAAACATGATTAATCTTTTTCGTTTAACTGGACCAGCTGCTTATATTATTGGTCCAGGTTTAGCAATATTAATTACCACCTTTTTTCCAATTCATTTTATCTTTCTTTTTTCCGCCATATTAACTGCTACCGGAATTATTATGGTTTGGCCAATGAAAGATAGTTTATAAACAAAAATGAATCTTGACTTTGAATCTTTTTTCTTATAAAATTAAGCTATTGCGGGTATCGTATAATGGCTTTTATATCAGCCTTCCAAGCTGAGGATGGGGGTTCGATTCCCCCTACCCGCTCATGAAATTCATCTTTTTCGTCCAAGGCGAGGGTCGCGGACACATGTCCCAAGCTTTAACTCTTAAAGAAAAGTTAGAGTCAAGAGGGCATAAAATTTCCAGCGTTTTTGTTGGTGCAAAAAGTAAGGAAGATTTACCGTCTTTTTTTACATTAGCTTTCTCTTGTCCGATTGAGACTTTAAATAGCCCCGGTTTTAAAATGGATAGAAAAAAGCAAGGGATTATAATAAGTAAAAGTGTCTTGTCTTCTTTTATACATTCTCTACGTTATTTACGCTCAGTTAAAAAAATCAAAAAAGCTATTAAGAACCACAATCCCGATGCTTTAATTAGTTTTTATGAACCATTAGTTGCCGCCTATCTTAGACTCTATAGAGATAAACGTCCCTCCTTTTTTATTGGCCACCAATATTTCATGGACCACCCAGCCTTTGATTCTTATTTTAAAAGTTTAGTGATTAAAAAGGTTTTTAAAGTTTATAATCTTTTTACCGCACCAGCGAAAAGCATTAAGCTCGCATTATCATTTAGCGAAGAAAAAGATTATCAAGAAAAAAATCTTTTTGTTTGTCCGCCTTTAATTAGAAAAGAAGTTAAAGTCGAAGCTCAAAATAAAGATTTTTATTTACTATATTTATTAAACCAAGGTTATAGTGAAAAAATTATTTCTTGGAGCAAAAATAATCCCGGTGTAAGAATTGAGGCCTTTAAAAGACAACCGGAGAAAGAAGAAGAAATAATAAGTGAAGATTTATCTTTTCACAATTTAAGTGGAGAAAAATTTCTTAACTTTCTTAGAAATTGCCAGGCTTATATTAGCACGGCTGGTTTTGACTCAATTGCTGAGGCCGCTTATTTAGACAAAAAAATAATGATGGTTCCAACTAAACATCATTTTGAACAAGAACATAATGCAATTGACGCTGCGCGTGTTAAAATCGCCTTAAAAGCTAAAGATTTTGATTTATCTTTAATTAATAGTTGTTCTCAAGAAACATTTTCTGGCTTAGCAAAATATAAACAGTGGTACGATAATAACGAAAATAAAATTGTCGAATTAATTGAAAAGTTTGGATAATAAAATTAAAAGACAGGCTCTTTAACCGGAGCCTGTCTTTTGATAAATTTTATTTAAAAATTTTACTCGCTATTTCCCAGTATTCCGCGTTACCATATAATTTTTGCCAATACCACCATTCAACTCCCCAAGCATAAGTTCTTTTAAAGTCTAAGTTAATAGCGTATTGTAAATTGGCTTTAAATTGCTCAACGCTCATAGATTTATCAATATCTTTTTGCGTTAAATAAATTACTTTTCCTTGAGGCACCCAAGGCTCGGCCTGTAATTCTAAAACCATTAATCTTTCCGAGCTTAAACCTGCTAGCTTACCTTTAAGTCGATAAAATCCTGGTGGTAACGGGTAGCGAATAAAGCCAAACCAACGATTGTGCACTACACGATATAAAGTACTACCAAAAATATCGCCAATCGCCGCTTCCTCATCCCAAAATTTAAGTTCACCGGAAGAAGTAATAATTATTTCTCTATCATCAAGTGATCTAACAAGCTCAAATTCTTTGATTAATAATTCTTTATTTAAAGGCGGACAAACCCCGAAAGTCCCTAAAAACGGCTCATTTTCTACTTGCCAATATTCAACACTCGCTCTATTTTTATACCTATTAACTATAGTTTTAGTTAATTCAAGGGTCGCTAATTCAACCTCACTATCATCCATCCTTCCTAACCAAGCTGGACTATGACATTCCGGCCAACGAGGAACACGGCGACCAAAACTAATAATAAAGTTAGCGCCATATTTTTCACCCTCATCAATTAAATAATCATAAACACTGAAATCAAACACTCCTTTTTCCTTTTCAATCTCATCCCAATAAATTGGAATTCTAATATTTTTAACTTTTAATTCCTTTAACATCGCTTCGTAAACTTCTTGATAATCAAGTCCAATCTCGGTGCTATATTTAGTTGAGAAGGTTACGCCAAAATGATCAGCTTTAGTTTCTAAAATAATTTCTCGAGGATAGTGTTTAGCGATTTTTAAAACATAAAAAATTGAAAATAAAACTAAAATAATAATAATTTTAATCATAAGAAATCTTCGTAAATTAGCTTTATTAATTGACATAAAATCTAATTCTATTTAAATAATAATTAATTTAAAAACCTTAAATTGTTAAAAAATAAATTCCTAGGGCAATAAGAATAACCGCACCTGATTTCTGGACTATAATTCTTTTAGAAAAATTTTCTTTTAATATTTTTGGAGCTAAAAGCGAAAGAGCGGCACTAAAAACTAAAATAAAAGCGTATTGAACCCCTTGGAGCGCATTAACTAAAACAACTGAACCTAGAAAGACCGCATAATTTTGTAAAATAAAACCACCAGAACCAATAATTTGATTTAAAAAGACAAAAAGACGACCACGACTTGTTTGAGTCTTATCTCTTTTAGAGCCTTTAAACATTTTTTTAATTTCCTGACGATCATAAACCTTAATTAAAAATAATAAAGCAAATAAAAAGGCTCCGAGTCTAGTCCAAATAAAAGAACTAGCAAAAGATTGATGATTATAAGCAATTTTAGTGCTAATAAAGTAAAGAGAATAAAAAAATGCTGAAAACAATGCAAATTTTAAAGCTAAACCATTTTTTTCATTTTTAACTTTTAACCAAAATAAAATACGCTTCATTAAATTTCTTTCTTTTGGTAAAAAAGCAATTAAAAAAACTCCCGCTAAAATGATAAAAATTCCTAATAATTGATTAAGAGAAAATGTTTCTTTAAGAATTAAACTTGATAGAATTAGAGAAAAAATTGGAGTTGAGCCGCCAATTAAAACTAAAACCCGAGAAGCTTCACCTCTTTTTAAAGCTTCATAAAGTAACCAAAGAGCAATCGCAAAAAGCGCGCCGTTAATTAAGTTAAAAATAAATAAATTTAAACCAGGCCACTCAAGTAACCAAGGCGCAGCGGCAAAAACACTTAAACCTAAGGCGCAAACAACAAAAGCATAAGCCTTAGCGCTTTTTAAAACATTATCAACTAAAAATTTATCGGCTAAATTAGCAACTGCTAATAAAAAATAAGCCAATAGGGCAACAAAAATCCAAGACATTAAATTATCAATTAAAAATTAAAGCTCTTCTAATCCTAAAACTTTTTCAATATTATAAACCCCTTTGCTTTCAGCATTCAAAAACCCATCCATTGCCGCCCGAGCCAAACGTCCGGACTCTAAAATATCAGACAACCACTCATCACTATGACGAATATCTAGACTATCGATCCCAGCTCCCATTGCTAAAATCCACTCACGATTAAAAACTTCTTGTGAACCAACGGGTTCAGAAATTATAATTGGTAAACCAAGAGCACAAAAAAATGAAAGTTCAGAGGGCTTAGTCCACAAAATATCGGTTTCCTGTAAAACTTTATTAAAGATTTCAAAATATTCTGTTTTCGTTGGCGCAAAAATAACTTTAACCCCTTTGCCATCACTTAAAGCCAGATTTTCAATTATTTCCAAAAAATAATCCCGAACTTCTGGGCGACTGCCGGCAACTAAATTTAAAAATATCTGCCCTTGTTTTATATCTAGTGCTAAAGATTTAAGAATTTCGGCACCAATTTCTTTTTGAGCCCCCGCACCACCAACCGCAAAGGTAATAACTAGAGGTTTTGCTTGTAAAATTTTATCATTTTTATAATTTTTTAAATCAGGTAAAATTGATTTAATTAAAGACTGATATTCAGTTTGATATTTTTCTTGGCTGTCTAATTTAAGAATTCGTCTAATTAAATTTTCTTTAATTATTTCTTTTTCTTCACCAACATTTTCTTTTGGTAAAGGGAAACCGGTGACAAATAAATTTTCCTCTTTTAAACCATACATCATAAACCTTTCCTTTACTTTCTCACTTGGCAAAAAATATTTTATCCGACTGCCTTTAGGATTTAAAGGCGCCCAAGCTCTTGAAGCATCAGTATCACAAACAACACAATAAATATCACCCGAATAATTATGATATTCCGCCATTTGCGCCGCCACAAAAAAAGTTGTAACAAAAGGCTTTTGAATGCTATCTATTTTTTTAATTAAATCAGCCCCTAAACCCTTTTTAATAAAAGAATAAAAATAATGTTGTTGAATTGTTGGTCTTGATAAATCACGACTCGGATAAAGCGGTTTAATTTTTTGAAAAGCGTCCATTATCGCAAAAACCGCCTGACCTAAAACCGGAATTTTCTTTAAACGAGAAATTTTTTCATAAGATGCTAAACTTTTTTCCCAATATTTTTTTTCCCAATCAGGAATGCCATCATAATTATTTATGGTAATAATTTCGCCAGCGCTTAAATGACTTAAAGCCTGGGCTGGTCGTTGATGACCATAGCCCATGTCAGCGGCGACTAAATTTATATATTTATTTTTCATAAATTAATTATAAGAAAATTTTAATATTTTCTATCAACAAAAGTCTTTCCTGTTGTCATCTGTAAATATTTATAAGCGCCTAAAGCAGCAATAGTTGCTTGTCCGGTCGCAACAGTAATTTGTTTAATCTCGGAACTAGTAACATCACCAGCAGCAAAAATTCCCGGAGTTTTAGTTTCGCCATCATTATTAATAATAATTTGATTTTTTTCGCTACGCTCAACAAATTCTGAAACTAAATCTGTACTAGCGATACGTCCAACTTCAATAAAAACTCCATCAACTTCTATCTCCTCTAAACCTTGATCGATCTTATTAACAACCCTAACTTTTTCAACTTTATTTTCACCAATGATTTCTGTAATTTCTGAATTTAATAATATTTTTATATTTTTTCTTTCTTTAATATCTTTAACTAAAGATTCAAAACCTCTAAATTCGGCTCCTCGGTGAACCAAATAAACTTCGCTCGCAATTTTTGATAAAACTTCAGCTGCGTCAAGAGCGGAATTGCCCCCACCAACAACCACAACCTTTTTTCCCTTATAAAAAGGGCCGTCACAAGTAGCGCAATAAGAAACCCCCTTACCGGATAATTCTATTTCTCCTGGGATTGCTAATCTTTTCGGAGCTAAACCAAGGCAAATTATTACCGCACTAGCTTCAAAAACGTCTCGACCAGTAGAAACAGTAAAATTACCGTCAGCTTTTTTTTCAACTCTTTTAACCTCGTCAACTTTAATCTCAGCACCAGCATCAATCGTCTGTTGTTTCATTTTTTCAATTAATTCAAAGCTTGGTATTTTTGGAGTTCCGGGATAATTCTCAATTTCACTAGCCCAAACAAGTTGTCCACCCAATTCTTTACCAATAACTAAGGTTTTCATCTCTCGTCTAGCAGCATAAATACCAGCCGTCATCCCCGCAGGACCAAGGCCAATTACAATAAGATCATACATAAAATTTATTTTATTATTTACTTTATTTTTTATTATTATAACTATATTATAGGTTTTTTCAAGCTTTTTAGCAAAGGGTAAATAAAAACCCCTTCTTAATCCTTGCCATTAAAAAGCTCAACATAATCTTTGTGTATATAGGATTGTCCATATTTTTTATCTTTATCTTTTGGTGACAAAATTCCCATCTCAATAAATCTATTAATAACTGTTTGTGCGCCTGCGCGAGTAAAGCCTGTCCAAGTCCGAATAACATTAACGTTTACAATCGGCTGCCCATAAAGCTTTGGCAAAACAATGGTTGCACTTTCAGAAGCGCGCTTACCGAGCTTCTGGATTTTCATCATATCCTTTTGTCTTAAAACAGTAATCTTGCCAACAATATCAATAGCCTCATTTGCTACTTCAATAACACCATCAAGAAAAAAATCAATCCAATCATGAACATTGCCATTATGATAACCAAATAATTTTTCATAATATAGTTTTTGGTGTTTTTTGAAAAAAGACGACAAAAACAAGACGGGTCTTTCCAAATAACCCTCTTTCCATAAATAAAAAGTAATCAACATTCTTCCCGTTCTTCCGTTTCCATCTAAAAATGGGTGGATTGTTTCAAATTGAGCATGAATTAAGCTAGCTTTAATTATAGTAGGAACGGCATCATCGGAATGTATAAATTTTTCCAAATCACCAAGGGCATTGTGCATATCGCGAACAGTAGGAGGAACGAATCTGGCGTTGTCTGATCTGGTGCCGCCAATCCAATTTTGGCTTTTACGAAATTCTCCAGGATCAGAAAAATGAGTTGCGCGAGCTTTGTGCATCAATTGTTTATGCAATTCACGAATAAATCTAAGTGCCACAGGAAAATTATCCGTTGTTACTCGCTTCATCCCATAATTAAGAGCCTTAATATAATGCAAAATGTCATCAACATCCTCGGATATGTTAGTATTTATTTTTACTTCTGCCTCAATTGCGTCAATCATTGTCGCCATAGTTCCTTCGATTTGACTTGAAGAAGCCGCATCTTTTCGCAAATACATCAAAAGAAAAAAATCGGAATCAGGTAATAACTTAGTAATGCCATCAAGTTTACCGAGCAGTCTAGTGGCTTCATTGTTCCTTTTTAAGATTCTTGGTTCAAAAATAAAACCTTCCTTTGGTGGAAAATGGTTAGGAGTAAAGACTCTAAAGCCCTCTTTTTTTTCTATATTTTGACCAATTTTAATATTTTGCATAGTTTGTTTACATCTTTATTGTAATGTATACAAAGTATATATGTTTGTATACATTCTGTCAACAAATATATATAAACTATTCAATTTTATTTTTCAAAAATCTTATGCTATTAGCTGATGTCACGAAGCGACAAGGATAATGAGGCTTAGCCGAAGCACATTATACGTCCCGACGACTGAAAGGAGGAGAGCACAGCGTGACTTGAGTCCAAAAAATATTTTACGTTTTTACTCATTATAATAGGCTTTCTTCAATTCTTATAAATTTGATTTTTACCATTTTGAAAAATGAAAGAGTGGTAAGGGATGAATTTCATTTTTCAAAAATTAATAATACTTATAGGTCGCTCAAACAAATAATATTACATCCTTTACTTTTATAGTATTCTATCATTTCAGGAATTTTCTTCATACTCCAACTGGTAATGCAATCTGATAAAACAGTAACTTTATATTCGGATTTACATAAATTAAAACAAGTTGATTTGACACAAATAGTAGCGTCTCCTCCAGCTATGTAGAATTCGTCTATTTTATTTTTATTAATGAAGTTTACAAATTCTTCACAGGTTAATGCGCTTCCTTTGTGTTTTGTAAAAACATTATTCGATGATATTTTCAAATCTGTTGCTAATTCTGCCCCTTGTGTATTGGGCTTAAAAAGCCTGGCTTTGGCAGATAAATCTTCATGTTTTATATAAATAATGTGAATTTTATTTTTAACTGCCCAATCAATGGATTTATTTATGTTGTCAATTACTTCTTTGTAATTCTTTGGCGTATCATTTTGAATATCTATTATTACTAATACTTTTTTCATTTTTGTCTCCATAATATTATTGCTAAAAATTAAAAGTTTAAAAATAAACCGTTTTCTATAGCGAAGCGGAAATCAACACAATATTATCCCCCTCATTAAATAAAAAATCAAATTTATTCCTCTTTCAAAGCCTATCTTCATTTTACCTCAAGAAAAATATTTTTTGAATTGAATATAACGTTCCTGCATATGCGATGTTTACCAGTGGTATAATTGCACGAAGTGCTTACCACTAGCAAATATGGGTAGAGGCTTGCGGAGATACGGAACAAACCGTAACCACATACGCAGTGTTATATGATGTACATGTTTTCCTTTAATTTGTGATAGCAAATTGCTCTTAAAAAGAATTTGATTTTGTTTTTCCGTTTTGGGCGAAGAGCAGAGGGGAATTAAAGGGGTGAATACCCATAGCCCAAAACACCTTATCCTTCTTTTGTTTTATGCTTAGCGTTTTGTTCGAGAAAATCCTTGAATTGTCCTTCTACATTGGACAATTCTGTGAATTTACCTTCCTGGACTATTTGACCTTCATCAAAGACTAAAATTCTATCTGCGTTTTTTAGAGTGGTAAGTCTGTGTGCTATCGTAATTATTGTCTTGTCGGCAAAAATATCTTCTATGTTATTTTGAATAATTGTTTCGTTGGTATTATCTAAAGCGGAAGTCGCCTCGTCGAGTATGAGAAAATCGGGGTTTTTCAAAATAAGTCTTGCAAGAGCAAGTCTTTGTCTTTGCCCTCCACTCAAGTTATTTCCATTTTCTGCAACCTTCCCATTCAATCCGCCTAGTACATTTTTTACTTCTGAATAAATACTTGCCTTTTTCAAAGCCTCGATTATTTCTTCTTCGTTTTTATCTTCTTCTATACCATAGACAACATTCTCTCGAATCGTTCCTGAAAAAATGTATGTTTTTTGTGGGATGTACGAAACTTTTTTGCCGATTTCTTCTCGTGAAAGATTCTTTAGATTTTTGCCTAAGAAATATATCTCTCCTGAGTAACCATGAATGAGTTTAAGAATTATTTTGACTAATGTAGATTTTCCACAACCGGAATAACCAGCAATGCCTATTTTTTCTCCGTTCTTGATAATCAAATCAATGCTTTTTAGTATTGAGCCTGTTTTTTGCGGGTAGGTGTAGGATAATTTTTTAATCTCAAGGACAAATTTTGAATCTGATTTTGCGTTTGTTTTTTGACTGTGAAAGGATTTATCAAGTGGTTGAGTCAATAGATCGTCTAAATCTTGAACCTTGATAGAGCTTTCATGCGCTTCGTCTAAAATTCTATGAATTGTTCCGAGCGGGTTCAAAATGCTCATGAAAAGTATGGAATAAGTCAAAATATCACCTTTTGTGATAATTCCGTTAACGGCAAAGTAAATTGAAATACTAATAACTAAAATGTAGAAAAAGGCCTCATTAAGGTATTTAGTCGCGTCATAAAACATCATGTAAATATGATGCTTTATTTCAATTTTTCTCAAATCTTCTGCTATATCTTCGACTTTCTGTACTTCAAAATTAGTCGTGTCTGCTACTCTAATCGTTTCCAGTCCACCCATCATTTCAACAACCTTTCCGTCTATTTTTTCTTTTCCTCTGAGCAGAGAAATTCTAATGCCTTTTTGTGAAGATATTTGTTTTACAACAATAAATAGTCCTGTGGGAATTACAAGAATCATGAAAGAGGCCAAAGCTGGTTTTTGATAAAACGCAATTATTATTGCTGCAACTGCCGAGAAGAAAGTTGGGAAAAAATCTAGGAATCCTAATTTGATAAGTTTGATTAATCCTTGAATTGAGCGAAATATTTTGCCATGCAATGATCCAATCTGGTATTTATTGATAAATTCCAAAATGTCAGTTTGCAAAAGGTGTCCAACTGTTTTTACAGTCAGTTTTTTGTCAGCTTGTGTAGCTACGTTTTCAACAAGATATTTTCTAATGACTGTTAAAAACTCTTTGGAAACAATAAGTCCTATGATGAGTAATAAAAAAGGAATTGCCAAAGAAAATGTTGGATTGTCTAGGTTAATAATTTTATCTACAAATCTACCAAGTATTACTGCAGGAAGATTTACTAAAAAACCTGCTAAAACCATTAGCAATGCTGATACTGTAAGGCTTACTCTTTCTCTTTTTTCTAAAAAAGATACTGTTTTTTTAAAGCCGTTGGATATGTCTTTTAATTCATTTAGAAATTTCATGTTTCAAATTATACATTAAATTGTTTTCGTAACGGAGCGAAGAAAACTCCATATTTCCCCTCTATAATAAAAGAAAAACAAAATTGGATTCTTTTTAAGAACTGGGGCGATAGCCCCAAAAGGAAAACATGTATTTCAGCTAACGTATCCGAACATGAGAAGTTTTTGCCCGCTTCCTTATTATATATCAATAAAAAAAAGGATAAAAACTTGGGTTGAGAAAAACTTGCATTCCTTATTATTCTAATTGCGCAAATTTTTCGAACCTCATATTCGGTGTTCTGCGATGTTTGCGAATGTGCCGTCCTTATTTGAACGCTATAATCTGATAACCATATTTTTCAACATCTTCTTTTGGCCAGAATGTAAAATTTTTGGTTTTGCCAACATAGGTAACTTCTTTTTCTAGCGTTCTTCCGCTAAATTCTTTAATTTTAGGATCCCATTCCTGCAAAACCAAGATATCGCCTTCATTGCACTCCCAATCGGCAAGACGAAGTTCATATGTTTTTTTGCCATCTAATATCTTTTGAAAATATTCTGGCCAAACTTTTTTTTCATGTCTCATAAAAATATGGTTATACGTATTAGGCACATTCGCAAATTTCGCACAACTCCTTATTAAAATTATATAAAGTGTCGAAATTTGGGTCGAGGAAATTTTGCTATCCTTATTGTACCATAAGTGCAAAATTTCTGAGCCAGATATGCCGTGTTAGCTGATGTAAATTTTTATTTTCGTCTTTAATGCTATTAATCTTTTTATTGTATTAGAAAATTTGATTTTTTGTTGCTGAAAAATGTAACTGCTCGCCGTTTATGCCAAAACTACTTGTTGATTCTCCAGAAATGCCCTTTGCGTTTATCAATGCTCTGAAAATAGCCACATCTGCATACGGAGTGGCAAAAACGGCTGGTTCGCCATCTTTTTCCATCACTCCAGTTTCTTTATTTTGATTGTATGCTTGTCGTGGTTCTAAGGTTTTAATAATATCTGGCGAACCATGAAAAACATATTTTCCTTCTTTTTCAAGCGATAAAAGTTTTTCTCTACTATTTCCAACTTGTTCAAATTTTGGCGGTTTTTCAAAATCCATATTATCTCTCATTAAATAAATAAAAAATCAAATTTTCGTCTCGGTTTAAGCTCAGAACTTTTAAATTATCACAAAAATAAAAATTTATTTCGCCCAACGTTTAGGAATATCAGAAGTTGCGCCTGTGTTTATTGACTAAAACTTCAAATATCCGCTTATCTAAATTATATCACTAAACTTCGATTTATCGTCAGCGCAATTTGGGAGAAAAAAATTTGCATACCTTGAATATATAATTGAGCAAATTTTTTGAACCTGATATTCCTTGTTCTGCGATGTTGAAATTTTTTATAACTTTCCCTCCTTTAATAAATCCTTTGTTGACGGACCTTCTTGAATTTTCATCACTAGTGTTTTGCTTTGATCAGTAAGAACATCTTTTATTCTTTCGACTTGTTTTGGCACAGTGTTCTTTGGAATCTCCCCGATAGAAAAATATTCGATTTGGTCGGCTTCATCTGTAAGCGTCAATTTTCCACCAATCACTCTACAGACAAAAGAAAACACTAAATCATTTTTATTACGCTTACTGTATACTCCAGCAAGACGCTCAACTACAACATCAAGGCCGACTTCCTCCTTAACTTCACGGACAACACATTCCCATGGCGCTTCGTTAAATTCCAAACCTCCACCGGGGAGATTCCAAAGATCGTGATCACACCTATGACAAAGCAAAACACGGTCTTGGTTATCGAGTATAATTGCAAATGCTCCAATGCTAAATTCTTGTTTCATATAATTAAAGGAAAGTTATAAAAAATTTATTTCGCCCAACTCCTTATTATGCGAATTGATTTCGCTTTATATACTTAATATTGTATATAATGCGAAATTGTGCTATATCTAAATCATGCTATAATTGATTAACTTTTTAATCTTTAACTTTAAAGGTCTTCTAATTTATTTTTCCACCTATCCCAAACTCATTAAAAGCTAATTTATAGTTAAATTATACTATTTTCAAAATTTTTATGCAAATTGAATTTCAAAAAATTGAGCGAGAATTAAGAATAAGAAATTATAGCCCAAAGACTATAAAGTTCTATCTTTTTGCCTTAGACTTATATTTTTCTTTTAAGGGGGCTGACTACGAAAAACTTAATGAAGAAAATATCAGAAATTTTTTATTAAATTGTGAAGAAAGAAAAATTTCTCCCCAAAGTCGCAATCTATTTTTAAGTGCAATTAAATTTTACTATAAAAATGTCATAAAAAATCAGCAAAAAATTCAAATAAACTCCGCAAAAAAACCAAAAAACTTACCCGTCGTTTTATCCCAAGGCGAAATTGAAAAAATCCTAAACTCTCTTAAAAACGATAAACACAAACTTCTTCTTTCTCTTGCTTATGGTTCTGGCTTAAGAGTGAGCGAGGTAGTTTCTTTAAAAATAGAGGATTTAAATTTTAAAGAATTAACTGTCCACATAAAACAAGCGAAAGGTCAAAAAGACCGAATTAGCGTAATCCCAGAAAAACTTTGTAATGACTTAAAAAATTTAATTACTGGAAAAGAAAAAAATGATTTTGTCTTTGCTGGCGAAAGGGGCGGAAAATTGACGACTAGAAGTGCCCAAAAAGTTTTTGAAAATGCTTTAAAGATCTCAAATATAAAAAAGACTGCAACTTTCCACTCCCTTAGGCATTCCTTCGCAACCCATTTACTAGAAAATGGTGTAGATGTGCGCTATATTCAAGAACTACTAGGTCACCAAAATATAAGAACGACCCAGATATATACCCAAGTAACAAATCCAAGTCTTAAAAATATTAAAAGCCCTCTCTAAATACCTTGATAACACTTTAAAAAAAATTTAAAAAAACTTTAATTTTAATTTATCTATTAAAATGACTTATAAAAAAGAAAAGTCTACAGTATTGTAGACTTAAGTATTTTTTTATTAAATTTTGTTAAATTCTTTATAAAATATAGTTAAAATAAAAATAAACTATTTATAAAATATTATAATTATTTCTGAAATTAATTATTTATAGAAGAATCTAAAAAGATTTTAAGAGCTTCTAAATCTTTTTTCTCAGAATTATAATGAAAAGTATTGATGCCTAAGAATTAAGCGCTTTCTACGGCGCCTTGATTATGCTCAAAATATATAAGATCTTCTATTTTTAAATTATATTGCCTCATTAATAGTCTAAAGTATTTTGAATCTGTCTTTTCTGGCTTATGTTTCAGCGTAAATACCTCGTAAGGGACCTTATTTAAGCAAAACTTAACAATTTCTTCATCATTAGCGTTAGTAACGATAATTTTTTTATTAGAATATCCTTCTAAAAGACTATGCATTTCTTAAAAAATCCCAAAATCTTTTATAATAAATGTATTTACTGCATCAACTAAAATAGTTTTCATATTATGCATTAATTTTACTCATACTCTGATTTTCAACTACTACGTGGACCATAAGGGACTTGAACCCTTGACCTCTTCCATGCCATGGAAGCGCTCTAGCCAACTGAGCTAATGGCCCTTGTTAATTTAAATTGTTCCGCAAAGAACAAATACTCTATTTACAAAAAGTTCCTCTAGGAACAAACCCTTATTTACTAAAAATTAATTACCTTAAAGCTAACCCAAACTAACTTCAAAAATACATTTTTTATTTAATATTAGCTAAAATAACAGATATAGTTAACCAATATTTTAAAATTAGCCTAAATTAACTCTCTAAAAGCTTTTTTTATTTAATATTAGGTAAAATATACTAATCAATTTGTGCTCCCGCCGGGAATCGAACCTGGATTTAAAACTTAGGAGGTTTTTGTTTTATCCATTAAACTACAGGAGCGAATCCTAGCTTAGTTACTTTAAAATAAACACTCTAAAATAACAATAAAAATCATTTTATTGGAACGACTATAATTATTTTATCTTAAACATCATTGTTTGACAAGAGGAAATTTTAATTTAATCTAATAATTAAAGGAGAGCTAAAGCTCTCTCTGGGGTTATTTTTTGACAAGTCACTAAATTTAGCATAAAATATAATGGTAATTAGCGAGCTCTAGCTCCCTTATTTAAATCTAAAAAATATGTTTAGTAAAGAAAACAAACTAGAAAAGTTTAAAGACGCTGAAACCGTAATTGGTCCCTCTATTAAAGTAAAAGGAAATTTTCAAGGTAAAGGAAATATTGTTGTTGAAGGAACGGTTGAAGGTTCGTTAAAAACTGAAGCCGATATTTTTATTGGTGCCGATGCTAAGGTTGTCGCTAACATCGAATCAAGCGACGCTACTATCCATGGCGAGGTAAGTGGAAATATAAAAAACCGTGGTTATTTAGCGATTGGAAAGAATGCGAAAATCTCTGGCGATATTCAATATGTAGAAATTTCAATCGAAAAGGGCGCACTTATCAACGGCAATCTAATAGTTGTTCAAGAAGGTAAAAAATCCTCAAAAATAAAAAATGAAGATGAGATAATTGAGGTTGAAACTAATTAATTTAGTCTACCCGTAAAAAGTTTATGCATGTTTACATTTACGACGACTATTTAACTAAGGGAAAATATAATAGGGCAATTAATCGAATGGAAATCAGAATCACTGATCTTGGTCTCAATGGAAAAATTTTAAGATTAAGTGGGATTAAAAATGTAAAGGCCGCCATTGAAAATGAAATTCGTTTAGGTGCTAAAACAATAGTCGCTGTCGGTAATAATCAAACTGTAAATAGAATAATTGGCGCAATTATAAACGCCGATGTCTATGAAGAGTTCCAAAAAAACACTGTTTTAGGCATTATTCCTATTGGTGACGATACCTCTATTGCCTCGTCTTTTGGTATTAAAGACGAAGAAAGCGCTTGCAACGTTCTCTTAGCAAGACGAGTTAAGAAAATTGATTTAGGCACGGTTGGTAATTTTTATTTTTTAAAACAGTTAAAAATTAAGGGTAAAGGAACAACTTTAAAAATAAATAATTTTGAAATTGAAACAAGTGACAAAGCAGAAATAAATATTATAAACCTGCTAGATGATAAAAAAGATAAGCTCCCAAAGTCAAGCCCTTATGATGGACTACTTGACGTTTTTATTAAAGGCGGAAAAAATGATTTAACTTTTTTAAATAGCAAAAAAATAATTATTAAAAATACAAATAAGGAAAAAATTTTAATTGATGATATCTTAGAAATTGAGCCCCCAGCAGAAGTTGGAATTTTAAAAAATGCAATTACTGTCATTGTCGGTAAAGAAAGAAGCTTCTTATAAAGAAGCTTCTTTATAAAAGATAATTTTTATAAAAAAATCAGCTTAAAAGGGTAGGCAAGAAAATTTCTTTTAGGTATTTTCGAGCAAATGCCGGAAAAACCCTAACAAGAAATCCCCCATGCTTGTCGTGCCTGACCCATTTAAACTGACTTTCAAATAAAACATCGCTTTAAGCGACTTATAAATATATCATATTAAATTATCTTTGTCAATAGTTTTATCCATAGTTTATCAACAACTAATACACAACAATAAAATAAATAAAAAGCACCTTATGGGCGCTTTTTTTCTATTCTCGCGAGCTCCTTTTTTATTAAGTTAATACTTTCTTTTCGGAATTCCAGAAATTGCTTATTACCTAAAAGTGTAGGCAATAACCACTCCTCCCGTAATCCAGAGGACATCATCTCTTTATAAAGATTCATCAGATCTAAAGAATCATTTATGACCCCAATTGGAATACTGTTATCTTTTAACAGCTTTTTCAATTCCTCTTGGCTCAAAAAATAAATCGGAATATTATCGTCCGAAAAAGAGGAGTGGATTTGATCCCAATTATCTGGCTTTAACCTTTGAGATAATTCGTTATGAAGCCTCACAAACTTCTCGTCTCCTTTTAAAGATTCCTCAAAAGATTTTTTACTCTCAATAAGCCACTTAACATAATTCTTTCTAGAAAACAAGCGATAAAGATGAAGTACAAAGCATATCATGCCACCTATTAAGGCACTAATAACAAAAGTCATTATTGTCTCAAATGTCTTTATCTCATTGCCAACAATAAAAGAGACAACTAAACCAGCGATTAAGACAATGACTCCAAAAAAGATGGCAACCATTACACTTAAAATCATGGCTTCTTCGAGATTATTTTTATAATACTCTTTCTTCAGTTTTTTCATGACTAACTTTTTTATTTGTTAATTTACAATTTTAGAACTTCAGTATATTAAACCATATTAATATTTTTTTGTCAAGTTAAAATCTTTATTTTCTTATTATAACATTAGCAAAATTTTAAACTTTAATAATAACTGGCAAAACCATCGGTCGTCTTTTGGTTGAAACGAATAAAAATTGTCCCATTTCATTTCTAATCTTGTTCTTCAAATAATCATCATCAGCAGGAGTCATCGGATTATTATCTTTAACAATTTGCTTTACCTTCGCCCTTGTTTTTTCAATTAAATCACGATTTTCTTTCATGTGGACAAAGCCTCGGGAAATAATATCAGGATTACCAATAATAGAACCAGTTTTTGCGTCGATTGTAGCAATAACAACAATCATTCCATCGCCGGCCATCATTCTTCTGTCGCGTAAAACAATCTCTGAAACATCTCCAATTCCAAGTCCGTCAACCATAACATAATCAGTATTAACTTTTTCTTTTAAAATAACTGGCTTTTGTCCTTTTTTAAAATTAATAACATGACCATTGTCTAAAACAAATATTTGTTCTTCTTTAAAACCCTCGCGCATCGCCAACTTCTTTGTTTCAATTAACATGTAATGATTAGCATATACCGGTAAAAAGAAATCTGGTTGAATTTGTTTTAAAACTTTTTTAATATCATCAGCATTAGCGTGTCCACCAGAATGAACATCCATAATATCACTATGAATAACATTATCACTTAAACGATAGACCTGATCTTTAACTTTTTGGACAGAGCGTTCATTACCGGGAATAACTGAAGAGGAAAAAATAACTGTATCAGTTTTTCTAATTTTTACAAAACGATGATTATCGTTCACAACTCGAGAAAAAACTGCATTCGATTCACCTTGAGCTCCGGTACAAATTACCACAATTTTATCATCATCATAATCACTGATTTTTTCAATTGAAATTAAGGTATTCTTATGGGCAGGTATATAACCAAGCTCCTGAGCAATGCTAACATTAGTCTTCATACTATAACCATCAAGAGCAACTTTTTTACCAATCTTCTCGCAGTAAGCAATAATATGAGTAATTCTTTCAAGTTGAGAAGCAAAAGTACCAATAATAACTCGACCCTTAGCAGTGCCAATAACTTTTTCTAAATTATCGGTTGAAGTTTTAACTGAAACTCTTTCTTTAGTATAGGACACTCCAAGACTTTCAAGCATTAAAATTTTTGGTGAAGGAAGACTCGCTAAATGACTATAACCAAAAGTGTTACCAGGCTTATCACTATCTTCAAAAACCCAGTCACCAGGATGAATCACGGTTCCATGGGGCGTAGTAATAATGAGCCCAACAGCATCAATAATAGAATGCTCAACTTGGAAAAAACTAATTTTAAATTTACCTAAAGTAATTTTGTCACTGATATCTTTAATCAAAATTGTTTTTAGATTTTTACTTGTACCCTTACGATAATCCTCAACTCGGTGCTTAATCATCGCTAAGGTTAATTGACGACCAATAATAGGTGGATTACCTAATTGATTCAATAAAATCGGGGCACCACCAATATGATCAAGGTGTCCATGACTAAAAATAACACCACGAATATTTTTTTCTTTCCCCCTTAAACAACTAACATTGGGAACAATATAATCAATCCCTGGCATATCTTCATCGGAGAACTGTAAACCCATGTCCAAAATTATAATATCATCTTCATATTCGAAGACAGTACAATTTCTACCAACTTCTTCTTGTCCGCCAAGGGGATAAATTTTTAAACTATTTTCAATTAATCCGCTGGCTGAAACTTCTTTGCCGTTAGGCTTTTTATTGAAGTCAACATTGATTGAACCAGAGCCAAAATTCTTGGATTGAAAAGGGTCTCTTTGTTTATCATTTCTTCTTAAACCATCATTTTTTCTTAAACTTTTGTTTCTACTTAAATCATTAACTCTATTTGAGTTGTTATTTTTTTTATTAAAACGTCCTAAACTCTTTTGATTTCTTACTAAATTAGTTGTGTTAGCCACCCCAATAGAATTTAAACCAATAGAATCAATAATTAAATCATTGACCACGCTTCTCTTAGGAGTCATTTTTGACCCCAAATTTTTTTCATTCATATTTTCTTTTACTTCTAGTTGAACTTTTCAAAAACTTCAACTTAATTAATTTTATTAATTGATAAGAAATGGTTTTTCAACCACTTTAAATTTTAATTTATTTTTTACCAAGCAATCTTTTTCTTGGTTTTAAGATGCCAATGGACTATATCGCTAAAACGATCACTAGCCTCAATTAAGACTTGACCAGAAAATCCGCGCAGGTCTTTGGCTTGAACATAAGTGTAGGCAGGAGAATATAAAAATATTACCGGCACATCATTTAATAATTCTTTTTGTATTTCTTTATATTTTCCCATTCGCTCTTCCAGGTTATTAGTCGTTCTTGCCTCAACTAATAAACGATCAACTATTTCATTATTATAGCCAGCTAAATTTAAACCACTAGTAATTTGGCTTGAATGCCAAAAAGCATAAATATCAGGATCACCACCAACAGATTGACCATATAATAAAACTTGGAAATCCCGTTTTTGGATTATTTCAATTATTTGTTCTCCAGAAACAGCCTTAATTTCGACCTCAACTCCAAGTGCTTGCCAATAATTTTTTATTTTCTCAGCAACAGCCAAATTACTACCAGTATCAACCGCTGTTAATTCAAGTTTAAGTGCCTTTTCTTTTAAGATCTCTCTTGCTAAATCTGGCAAAAAGCTAATAGCTTCAAGCTCTGAATTATAAGCCAAACTTTCTTCTAAGAAGGGGCTGTCTGCTTTTCTGTAGGTATTAGCAAATATTTCTGAAACTAACTCTTCTTTATTTATTCCTTGAGCTAAAGCTAAACGCAAGTCTTTATCTTTCAGACTTTCATTTTTAGTTTCATTAAAAAATAATGAGACTACCTGAGGTTGAACTAAATCTCTAATGTAAAGAGAATTTCTAGCTAATAAATTATTTCTTTGCGAAAAAGGAATTTTATTTAAACCTAAAACTTGTTTATCATTTAAGGCCTTAATTGCCTCCTGATAATCAGGATAAAAAATAAATTTAATTGCCTTCAAGTAAGGATGATTACCATAGTAATCTTGGTTAGCCTCTAAAACATACTCTCTAATTTCTCCACTTCTAGTTTTAGAAATTGACTTAAATTTAAAAGGACCGCTACCAATTGGTTTTAAGTTTAACTCTGATAAAATAATTGAGTCTGGATTAGAATTTTCCCATAAACTTTTTGGTAAAATTCCAAAAGTTAAAAGACCAGTAAAAGGAGCATAAACTTCCGGCAAAATAAATTTAACAAAAAGCTCATCAACTTTTTCCACGCTAACACCAATAAAAGCCTGACGAAGTGGTGAGCGATAACTCTCGTTTTGAATTAAACTAAAAGTAAAAACAATATCGTCGGCATTTAAACTTGAGCCATCATGCCATTTAATATTATCTTTAATTTTAATTAAATACTCTTTGCCCTCCGCTTTAATTTCAAAAAAATCTACTAAGTCTGATTCTAAAATTCCAGATTTATTATATCTAAATAAACTTGAATAAATTATACTACTTATATCATAATCAACTTCTCTCCCGGCTGCATAAAGCGGATTAATATTTTTTGGATAACCAACCAAAGCCTCGCTATAAGTTCCTCCTTGTCTTGGTAAAAATATAATCTTTTTACTAAAAAACGAATAAGCAAGAAAAGAAAGACTCAAAACAAATATTAACAAACAAATTCTAATAAATAAAACTTCTTTTGGTTTTAAAAATTTACGAAGATGTTTTAATTGCTTGCCATCTGGAATTTTTCTCGGTGATAAAGAATAAATTAATTTTTTATCCAATTCAATTTGATTATTTAAGCTTTTCTCTTTCTTAAAAAATTTCTTAAAAAAACAAAAAGACAAACAAGAATTTCTAGCTCGTCGCCAAAATGAAATAATTTTAATTTTAGAAAAAGGCATTTAAAATTTAGTTCTTAAGCTTATTAAGCCTTATTAGACTTATTAAGCCCTGTTAAGCTCTAAGATACAAAGCCCCTAATGATAGGAGAATAAAGATAGCAGCTAAAATTATAGTAGCAATAAAAAGCTTTTTTTCCAAACCGCGTTTAGTTAAATAAACACCACCGCCAGTGCCTCCAAAAGCCCCACCAAGACCAGCTCCCTTACTTTGCATTAAAATAGCAATCATCAATAAAATCGCAACAACTATTTGAGCTAATGGTAATAATGATGAAAAATTCATAAATTTAAGCTTTAAATATTAAGCTTTAACATGATCAACAATTGCTTTCAAAGTTTCTTTTTCACTAACAGCCATTTCCGCCAAAATTTTACGATCAATCTCAATATTTTTAGCTTTTAAAGCCCCAATAAAGCGAGAGTAAGACATTCCTTCTTCTTTAACAAAGGCGCTAATTTTAATTTGCCATAAAGCGCGCATTGTTCTTTTTTTCTTACGACGATCAACAAAAGCGTGGGCTCCGGCTTTAGTCTTAGCAGTTTTTGCTAATTTAATTAACTTCTTTCTTCCCCACTTATAACCTTTAACATCTTTTAGAAGTTTTTTTCGTTTTTTATTATGGGTGATTCCTCTTTTTACTCTTGGCATACATTAAATAGTCTTATTCGGCGGGGCCGATAAGTTTCATTAAATTATTTATAAGGAGTTAAGACTTTAATAGTTCGGCTCAAACTTTTATCAGCCGTAATATCTAATCTCTTTTTTCTGGTTGTTTTTCCTGACTCGCGAGAGTTAAAATGATCTTGACCAGCTTTTACTTTTTTCAATTTTCCGCCAGCAGTTTTTCGGTATCTTTTAGCCGTCGCTTGGTGAGTCTTTGTTTTTGGCATATTTTCCAGATTAAAAAAACAGGTAGAACCTGAATGTAAGATTTTTATTTCTTATTAACAAGTATTATAGTAAATCTTCCTCCTTGATTTGTCAAGGGCTGTTCTACTTCAATATTTAATTGTTGATTTTCTTTGACCTTATTCAAAAACCCATTAACAATATCAGCCGCTTTCTTTGGATATTGTCTTTCTCTGCCCCTTAAAATTAACTCGACTTTAATCTTATTCTCTTTAGCTAAAAATTTCTCTGCCTGGCCCACCCTTAAATCAAGATCATGTTCACTAATACGAAAAGAAAGACGAATATTTTTTTGCTCGATTTTCTTTTGCTGCATTTTTTGTTTATGAGCAAGTTTTTCCTTTTCATATTTAAGTTGACCAAAATTAGAAATTTTAGCAACTGGGGGGTTTCCTTTAGGATTTACTTCTACTAAATCTAACCCTGCTTCATCTGCTAATCTTAAAGCCTCCTCTAAAGAGACGATTCCGATCGGCTCATTATTTTCATCAATTAAAAAAAGTTCTGATGCTTTAATATTTTGATTAACATTCATTAATGGCTCCTCTTTTTTACTTTCAACGCGATGATATTTAATTCTCATTTTTTCTTTTTATTTTTTATTAAAAATATATCGTTTAAATAACGATTTAACTTAAAATTATTATAACTTAATTTTTAATTTTAGTCAATAAAAGCGGACTTAAACATTCTAAACAAGATTTCCCCAAAAAAAGTCTTGACAAGATATTTTTTTTAATATAAGATAACGCTATCAAAAATAAAACAGAATAAAAACTATAAACAAGATATGAAAATTATCGATGTTTTTTTCTGTCTATTTCGGACCTTAAAATTCAAATATACAACAATCATGGTGATGGTTTAATTTTGATGCTAATCGGCATCAATTCAAAATCAAAAAATTTTTGTCCGTTTCTTAAAACGGAATTAACATATCAACCGAAGATTAAATCTTCGGTCGAGTCAATCAAATTTTAAAAGAGAGTTTGATCCTGGCTCAGGATGAACGCTGGCGGCGTGCCTAAGGCATGCAAGTTGAATGTCTAGTTTACTAGGCATGGCAAACGGGAGAGTAACACATTGGTAACCTACCTCTAAGACGGGGATAACCTTGCGAAAGTGAGAGTAATATCCGATAGTATTAAAAGACTTAAGTTTTTTAATTAAATGTTCCGGCGCTTAGAGAGGGGCCTATGGCCTATCAGCTTGTTGGTGAGGTAAAAGCTCACCAAGGCTATGACGGGTATGGGGTGCGAGAGCATGGACCCACTCACTGGGACTGAGACACTGCCCAGACTCCTACGGGAGGCTGCAGTCAGGAATATTCCTCAATGGACGAAAGTCTGAAGGAGCGACGCCGCGTGTATGAAGAAGCCCCT
>CAZPPI010000006.1:0-4708 GCA_964588435.1 uncultured Gammaproteobacteria bacterium
TTCCTTATAATCCTTATAATTTAAGTGATAGGAAATATGGAGACGCAAAAGTTGCCGTCGCGGGTCCGCTTGCTAATTTAGCTCTTGCTTTAATCTTTGGTTTGATTTGGCGCTTTATGCCTTTTATTAGCATTACTTTGTCAGGTTTTATTGCGATGATAATTTATATTAATTTAATTTTAATGGTATTTAATTTAATTCCAATTCCACCGCTTGATGGTTCAAAAATTTTATCCGCCTTTTTATCGCCAGAAGCAAAACATCGCTATTTATCACTTGAGCGTTACGGCTTACTTTTTGTTTTATTATTCGTTTTTTTCTTTAGTGAAGTAATGATTTTGCCAGTTGAATTTTTATTTAAATTTATTGCTGGGGCTTAAGTTTATGTCTTTTAAAAAAATAATTATAATTTTTTTTAGTTTAGCCTTTCTAGCTTTATTATTAGGACTTATTTTTGAAGTTGTAAAAGAGAGAAAATTAAGTGAAAATAATATTGAGCAAATAGAAGAAAATACCGCTTTAGAAATTGAAGAAATCTTGGCGCCTGAAGACGCCTTGGCGCCGGAAGAGGTTTTAGAGCCTGAAGATATTTTAGAGTCAGAAGATGTCTCAAACGAAGAAGTTGTCTCCCCGATTATCCCTACTTCAACCCCCACCACTTCAAGCATCAAGAAGCAAATGATTGTGGTTGAGAGAGAGGATTGAGTGCATCCCCCCCCTTTTTTTTAGTAATTTAAACTCAAACTCTTGACTTATCATTTTTATTTTGTTAAATTAACTGAGTATTTAAATTGTAAAAAATAACCCTGGCTCGTCAGGAAATTTTTTGTGTAAATAAATTTAATAAAAAAATAAATTTCATTATTTTGAAATAAAAAATAATCTATGCCAACCGTCAATCAATTGGTCAAAAAAGGCCGTAAAAAAGTAGGAAAAAGACGAAACGCAATTGCGCTTCATGTTAATCTTGACTCCCTACACCGCAAAAGAAAAGAATTAGCTAAAGGAGCTCCTTTTAAGCAGGGGGTTTGTTTAAAGGTAACTACAACTACTCCAAAAAAACCTAACTCCGCTTTGAGAAAAATTGCTCGTGTTCGTTTATCAAACGGGATGGAGGTAACTGCTTATATTCCTGGTATGGGACATAATTTACAAGAACATTCAATTGTTTTAATTAAGGGTGGAAAAACAAAAGATTTACCGGGTGTTAGATATAAAATTGTTCGAGGTGTTTTTGATGCTGCCGGTGTTGATGCTAGAAGACAGGGAAGAAGTTGCTATGGTGCAAAAAAACCAAAAGAAGCTAAATCATAATTTAAAAATAGAAATAAAAAGCAGCCCGCTTTTAGATAGCTGATAAAATGCGGCTGATAATAAAATATGAGAGGAAAACAAGCCCCAAGACGGGACATTGATGGTGACCCAAAATATAATGACGTAACAATTGCCAAATTCATTAACTATGTAATGGAAGAGGGTAAGAAAAATGTAGCTGAGAAAATTATCTATGGCGCTTTTGATATTATTAAGGATAAAGCTAAACAAGATCCGCGTCATATTTTTAATAAAGCGATTAGAAAAGTTTCACCTTTAGTTGAGGTTCGCGGTAAAAGGGTTGGTGGCGCTAACTATCAAGTTCCATTTCAAGTTCGTGGTGAAAGACGATATTTCTTAGCTTGTAATTGGTTAATTAAAGCGGCTACTGATAGAAAAGGCAAATCAATGGCTGAGAAAATGGCTTATGAAATTTTAGATGCTTCTAATGGAGAAGGTGCGGCCGCTAAGAAAAGAGAAGCGGTTCATAAGATGGCTGAAGCTAATAAAGCTTTTGCACATTTTTCAAAATCAAGAGCTAAGAAGTAAAAATCTTAAATTTAAAATTTAAATTAATATGTCCCGAGACTACGAATTAAAAAACATTAGGAATATTGGTATCATGGCTCACATTGATGCTGGAAAAACAACTTTTACCGAAAGAGTTCTTTTCTATACTGGTAAAAAACATAAAATTGGCGAAACTCATGAGGGTATGGCTGATATGGATTGGATGGAACAAGAGAAAGAAAGAGGAATTACTATTACTTCGGCCGCTACTACTTGTTTTTGGAAAAATAATAAAATAAATATTATTGATACTCCGGGACACGTTGACTTTACTGTTGAGGTAGAACGCTCTTTACGTGTTTTAGACGGTGCTATTGCTGTTTTTGATGGACAGGCCGGAGTTGAACCACAGTCTGAAACTGTTTGGCGTCAAGCGGATAAATATAAAGTTCCTCGTCTTTGTTTTATAAATAAAATGGATAAGACTGGGGCTGATTTTTATATGAGTCTTAAGTCAATCCGTGAACGTTTAAATCAGAAAGCCGTTGCTCTTCAATTACCAATTGGCGCGGAAAATAATTTAAGCGGTGTGATTGATTTATTAACAAAGAAAGCTTATATTTTTTCTGGTAATTTTGGAGTTAATGTTGAAGAAATCCCGATGCCAGAAGATATGAAAGATTTAGTTGACAAGCATTATGCTGAACTAGTTGAAAGAGCGGTTGAATGTGATGAAAAAATAATGGAAAAATATTTAGCCGGCGAAGAAATTTCTTTAGAGGAATTAAAAACTGCTATTCGTCAGGGTGTAATTGCTAATGAATTATATCCAGTTCTTTGTGGCACAGCTTTACAAAATATTGGCGTTCAATTTGTTTTAGATGCGGTTAATGAATATTTACCTTCTCCATTAGATGTACCTGTGCTTTTAGCTGATAAAATAGATTCTGAAGATAAAGTTGAGATTATCGCTGATGACGGCAAACCTTTTGTTGGTTTAGCTTTTAAAATTGCGACTGACCCTTTTGTTGGTAAGCTTTGTTTCGTTCGTGTTTATCAGGGTGTTTTAACTTCTGGTTCTTATATTACTAATTCCTCTAAAGGTGGTAAAGAAAGAATTGGTCGTTTAGTCAGAATGCACGCTAATCACCGTGAAGAAATTAAAGAAATTGCCGCTGGAGATATTGCCGCAATTATTGGTTTAAAGAATACAACAACTGGAAATACTTTATGCGCGGAAAATAATGAAGTTTTACTTGAATCAATTATTTTTCCAGAGCCAGTTATTAAAATTGCGGTTGAACCAAAAACAAAAGCTGACCAAGAAAAAATGGGCGTCGCTTTACAAAGATTGGCTGAAGAAGATCCGACTTTTAGAGTTCAAACTGATGAGGAGACAAATCAAGTTTTAATTTCTGGTATGGGAGAACTCCATCTTGATATTATCGTTGACCGGATGAAGAGGGAATTCGGAGTTGAAGCTAATGTTGGTAATCCTCAAGTTTCTTATCGCGAAACTATTACTCGCCAAGCTGAAGCAGAACACAAATATGCTAAGCAATCTGGTGGTCGTGGACAATATGGACATTGTTCTTTAAGAATTGAGCCTCTAGTTGATAGTGATAAAAATTTTGAATTTGTTGATGAGGTTAAGGGCGGTATTATTCCTAAAGAATTTATTCCAGCGATCGAAAAAGGTGTTAGAGAAGCTATTTTAAGTGGTTCTTTAGCCGGCTTTCCGATGGTAAATATTAAGGCGACGGTTTTCTTTGGGTCTTATCATGAAGTTGACTCTTCGGAAATTGCTTTTAAAATGGCAGCTATTTTTGCTTTCCGCGATGCTTGCGCTAAAGCGGGTCCAGTTTTGCTTGAACCGATTATGAAAGTTGAAATTACAACCCCCGAAGAATATATGGGCAATGTTATTGGTGATTTAAATAGTAAGCGTGGCCAAATTGAAGAGATGACAGATCGAGCTAATATAAAATTAGTTCATGCGCATGTTCCACTAGCCGAGATGTTTGGTTATTCAACCGCCCTTCGCTCTATGAGTCAAGGACGAGCTAATTATTCTATGGAATTTTCTCACTATAATGAAGTGCCAAGAAATATTTTAGAAGAGATTAAAGAAAAGAAGGGGCGTTAATTATTATTTGATTATTTTTTAAGTATGATTTTAAAAGAATTAAAAAAAATTCTTAATCTAATTAAAAAGACGGGTGATCGCGTCATTGTTTATGATGTTCAAGAAAGTGAAGAAACTTTTGTCTTGCTGAGCCTTGATTCTTATGAAAAAATGATTCTAGCTGAACCAAAATTAGAAGAAAAAGATGAGGATTTGTCAGTTAAAAATCAAACTCAAGACCTAGATATAAAAGGTTTGACAGAAGAAGATTTAACTGATAAAATAAATCAAGAGATTTCCTTGTGGAAAAATCAAGAAAATCAGTCTTTTGCTGCTGGTGATCAAAAAATAGAAAAACCAATTAAGCCTTGGTCAATTCCACCAAAAGTTAAAGAAAAAGCACAAGAAGTAGAATAAAAAAATAGAGTAAAAATTTAATAATTTAATAAATAATTTAATTAAGTCTGGCTGGTTTCCTTCAAGGGAAAGAAACTTCATTCCGCTAAAGTGGAAAGAGGGCCCGGCACAAAAAAAATGGCAGAAAAATTTGACCGTTCAAAACCCCATGTAAACATTGGTACTATTGGCCACGTTGATCATGGAAAAACTACTTTAACAGCTGCGATGTTAGCTGTGTTTGGCGCTGCTGGTATGAGCGCTTCTAAAAAAGGTGTCAATGAAATTGATTCCGCTCCTGAAGAAAAAGAGCGTGGTATTACTATTGCAACCGCTCACGTAGAATATGAATCAGCCACTAGA
>CAZPPI010000006.1:4718-49399 GCA_964588435.1 uncultured Gammaproteobacteria bacterium
TTATGTTAAAAACATGATTACCGGCGCCGCTCAGATGGATGGCTCTATTCTAGTGGTTTCTGCTACTGATGGACCTATGCCTCAAACCAGAGAACATATTCTTTTAGCAAGACAAGTTGGTGTCCCTTACATCATCGTCTTTTTAAACAAATGTGATATGGTTGAAGATCAAGAATTAATTGATCTTGTTGAGGAAGAAATTCGTGATTTATTAAAGAAATATGAATTCCCTGGAGACGCTACTCCTATTATTCGTGGTTCTGCTTTAAAGGCTTTAGAGAATCCAAGTGGGGCTGACGCTGAACCAATCATGAAATTAATGGAAGCAATTGATAACTATATTCCAACTCCAGTTCGTGATGTTGATCAAAACTTTTTAATGCCAATTGAAGATATTTTTTCAATCGAGGGTCGTGGTACTGTTGTTACTGGTCGTATTGAAAGAGGTGTTATTAATGTTGGCAATGAAGTTGAAATCGTTGGTATTCACCCGACAACTAAAACAACTGTTACTGGTATAGAAATGTTTAATAAGTCTTTAGATCAAGGTATGGCTGGTGATAATGCCGGTTTACTACTTCGTGGTACTAAGAAAGATGATGTTGAAAGAGGTCAAGTATTATGTAAGCCAGGAAGCGTTACTCCACACACTGAGTTTACTGCTGAGGTTTATGTTTTATCAAAAGATGAAGGCGGAAGACACAAACCTTTCTTCAATGGTTATAAGCCACAATTTTATTTCAAGACTACTGATGTAACTGGTGATATTACTTTACAAGCGGGAACTGAAATGGTTATGCCTGGGGATACAACTAATTTAAATGTTAAGTTAATTGCTCCTATTGCTCTTGAAGAAAAACAAAAATTTACTATTCGTGAGGGTGGTCGTACTGTTGGCGCTGGCGTTGTTACAAAAATCATTAAGTAACTACTTTGGCTCGCTCTTTAACTAGAGCGAGCTTGTAGTGTTTATTTAAAAAATAATTTTAGGGAAATTACTATGCCTGAAACTAAAAAAGAAGAAAAAGAGTTTAAACAGAGAATCAGAATCAAGATCAAGGCTTTTGATCATAAGATTATTGATCAATCTACTAAGACTATTATTGAAACGATTGAGAGGACTGATGCCCAATTTTTTGGACCAATTCCTTTACCAACCGAGATTAAAAAGTATACCGTTAACCGTTCTACTTTTGTTCATAAAGATGCTCGCGATCAATATGAGATGCGTATCCATAAAAGAATGATTGATATCGTTGAACCAAGCGCGGAAACTATTTCCTCTTTGACTGGTTTGAACCTACCAGCAGGGGTTGACTTAGAGATAAAAATGTAATATAGTAGTAAAGTTCGTCTTAAAAAGATTAAATAGGCTCCTAATAGTTTAAATAACTCTTGTTTGTCAAGAAAGTGTTTATGCGAAAACTAGCCTAATTTGGAGGAAAATCAGTTAAAATAATTTTATTGAGAAATTGCGGGTTTCAACTTCGTAATCTTATATTATTTTTTGAGCTGGTTTAAGACCAGTTTTTGTTTTAAAAAAAGCTAAAGATATAGATATTTATATGAAATTCATCTTAGGAAAAAAAATGAGCATGACTCAGATGTGGTCTAACGATAAGGTTTCAGCTGTAACTACTGTTAAAGCTGGTCCTTGTGTTATCGCTCAAGTTAAAAATAAAGATAAGGATGGTTATGAAGCCCTTCAATTTACTTTAGGCGAGAGAAAAGAAAAGAATATTAGTAAGCCTCAATTGGGTCATTTTAAAAAAGCTGGGGTTAAACCCGCTCACGTTAAAGAGTTTCGTTTTAAGGGCGCGGGCGAATTCAAGATTGGTGATGTTGTTAGTGTTGGGACTTTTGTTGTTGGTGATATTGTTAATGTTTGTGGAACCTCTAAGGGGCGTGGTTTTCAAGGTGTAGTTAAACGACACGGCTTCCATGGTTTTAGAAAAACTCATGGTAATAAGGATCAAGAAAGAATGAGCGGTTCGGTCGGACCTAAGGGTCCAGCCCATGTTTTTAAAGGCACAAGAATGGGTGGCCGTATGGGTGGTGATAGAGTAACAACTACTAATTTAGAAATTCTTGCTCTTGATGAAGCCAATGATTTAATTTTTATCAAAGGTGCTATTCCAGGAGCAATTAATAGTTTGGTTATGATTGATGGAAAAGGTGAAATGAAAGTTAATCTAAAAAAAGAAGAAGCTCCAGTAGTTGAAGAAACAGCTGTAACCGAAGAAGCTCTGGTAGTTGAAGAAGTTAAAACTGAAAATACTGAGGAAGCAAAATAAGCTATATTAATTTTATTGATACTATATGTCACTTAAGATAAAAGTTTACAACAAAAAAGCTGAAGTAATTAAAGACTTAGAACTTAATAAAAAGATTTTTGAAGTTAAAGTTAATAACGAACTTTTGCATCAAGTTGTTGTTAGCCAGATGGCTAATGCCAGACAAGTTTTAGCTGATACTAAAGGTAAGGCTGAAGTTTCTGGTGGTGGTAAGAAACCCTGGAAACAAAAAGGTACTGGTCGGGCTCGTGTTGGCTCAAGTCGTTCTCCCATTTGGCGTGGTGGTGGTGTTACTTTTGGTCCAACTAGCGATAGAAATTTTAAAAAGAAAATAAATCAAAAATCAAAGCAGAGAGCAATGTTTATGGTTTTATCGGAAAGATTAGCTGAGGGTAGTTTAGTTGTTTTAGATGATTTAGCTTTTGAAAATTATAAGACTAAAGATTTTTCTCAGATGATTTCTGCGATTGAAACTAAACTTTTAGAAACAAAACGTCGCGACCTTTTAATAATTAATGGTTCAAAAGATGAGAGAACTTTTTTCTCAGCTAGAAATTTAAAAGATGTTAAAATAATTAATCCGGAAAACATTAATGCTTTAGAACTACTTAACTCAAGATACTTATTGCTTGATGAGAAAACTGTTAAATTATTAGAAGAGACTTACTGTTAAAATCTATTTTATATTAAAAATATGGCATTATTTGGTAATAAAACAACTAAAAAAGATGAAGATTTAAAAGACAAAAAGAAAGCTGTTTCTGATTCTGGTAAAACCATGAAAGATCTTTATGCCGAAAAAGAAGATAAAAAATCTGGCGGTGCTAAGGCTAATACTAAAAGAAGACCAGGAGGAAAATTTTTATCAGCTAGAACCTTGGTTAAACCTTTGGTAACTGAGAAAGCCGCTAATTTATCGGAAAAAGGTAAATATGCTTTTATTGTTAACATTAATGCTAATAAAATTGAGATTGCTAAAGCGGTTTCTGATGTTTATGGCGTTAAGGTTGAAGCGGTTAATATTATTAAAATGAAAGGGAAGACTGTTAGTCGGGGTCGAATTAAGGGATCAAGAAACGATTTTAAAAAAGCGATTGTTACTTTAAAGAAGGGTGAGACTATTCAAATATACGCAGGTGTTTAGTTTGAGAAATTTATTTATAAAAATTTTGATTAATATATGGGAATTAAAAAAGTAAAACCAAATACTTCAGGAAGAAGACATGCGACTTTTGATGATTTCGCTGATATTACTAAATCTAAACCAGAAAAAAATTTAATTTTAATAAGAAAGAAAACTTCTGGTCGAAATTCTAGTGGTAAAATTACTGTTAGACATCGTGGCGGAGGCGTTAAGCAATTTACTCGTATTGTTGATTTTAAGAGAGATAAATATGGTGTTCCCGCAACAGTTGCCGCAATTGAATATGATCCAGCTCGTGGTGCTCGCTTAGCTTTGTTGAATTATGCTGATGGTGAGAAAAGATATATTGTTGCGCCAGTTGATTTAAAAGTTGGTGATAAGATTGAAAGTTCAAAAGACTTAATCGAAATTAAGAATGGCAATGCTATGCCAGTTAAATTTATTCCTGCTGGGGTTGCTATCCATTGCGTTGAACTTAACGCTGGTGATGGTGCTAAAATTGCTCGTGGGGCTGGAAATTTAGTTTTTGTTATGGGTGTCGAGGGAAAATTTGCGCAAATTAAAATGCCATCTGGAGAAATTAGATTAGTTAAAAAAGATTGTCTTTGTACGATTGGACGTGTCAGTAATCCTGACCATAGCCATATTTCCTTAGGAAGAGCTGGTAGAAGTAGAAAGATGGGTATTCGTCCAACTGTTCGTGGAACCGCTATGAATCCGGTTGACCATCCACATGGAGGTGGTGAGGGTAAGCAATCCATTGGTATGAAAGCACCGAAAAATATTTGGGGCAAGAAAGTTCTTGGAATTAAGACTAGAAGAAAAGGTCCTAAAGATAAACTGATTGTTAAGAGAAGAGTTAATAAAAAGAAGAAAAAATAATATAAAAGAACTAATTAAGAATATTATATGTCCAGAAGTTTAAAAAAAGGCCCTTACGTGAATCAAAGGATTCTCAATAAGGTTAAAAATCTTCCTGCCGGCGATAAGAGTATTATCAAAGTTTGGGATCGTGCTTGTGTTATTACTCCGGAAATGGTTGGTGCTACTTTTGGTGTTCATAACGGTAAGACTCATATACCGGTATTTGTGGTTGAGAACATGGTCGGACATCGCTTGGGAGAATTTTCTTTAACTAAGAAATTTGTTAGCCACGGCGGTAAGATGGCAAAAGCTCAAGCCGTCCCCAAGAAATAATAAGTAAATCAAGAAAATTATTTAAAATTGTTATATGGAAATAAAAGCTAGTTTGAAAAACTTAAGAATGTCCGCTCAGAAGACTCGTTTAGTAGCTGATGTTGTTCGTAAGTTAAATGTTTTAGATGCTCTTGATCAGCTTAAGTTTGCTGATAAATTAGCAGCTAAGCCTTTAGCTACTTTAATCAATTCTGCAATTGCTAACGCCGAAAATACTTACGGTTTAAAGAGAGATAACTTAAAAATTAAAGAATTGAAAGTTGATGAAGGTTTTACTCTTAAGCGTTGGATGCCAAGAGCTCATGGACGCGCGACTTCAATTAGAAAAAGAGGTTGTAATATTATTTTAAAACTTGGAGAAATTAAAGCTAGTGAAAAAATTGAAAAAAAGGTAGTTAAAGTTGAAGAACCGGTTAAACTTGATAAAATTATTAAGGAAAGTGAAAAAACTGCTGGCGACAAAAAAGACGGTGATAATAAGATTAAAGCAGCTAGCGGAGAAAAAGCCAGAATGTTTAGAAGAAAAGCTGGTTAATAAATAGTTGAGAAGAAATTTAGAACAGACAAATTAAAAAATAATATGGGTAAAAAAGTAAATCCAAAAATTCTAAGAATGGGAATCAATCGAACTTGGCCATCGGTCTGGTTTGAAAGTGGTGGAAAATACATTAAAAATCTAAAACAAGATTTAGGTATTCGTCGCTATATGATTCGTGAATTTAGAGAGGCTGGTATTGATCAGGTAGAAATTGCAAGAAGTATTTCAAGGGTTGAAATTACTATCACAACCGCTAAACCAGGTTTAATCATTGGCCGCGGTGGTAATGGAGTTGAGGATTTAAAAAAGAAACTTCATGATAAATTTTTGAAAGATGCAAGAATGGGCGAAATTAATTTGAATATTAAAGAAGCTTCACGCCCAGCTTTAAGCGCTCAAATAATTGTTCAAGGAATGATTTTAGATATTGAAAAAAGAATGCCCTTTAGAAAAGTAATGAAACAAAATTTAGCCAAGATTGAAAGAGGCGGAGCTTTGGGAGCTAAAATTGTTATCGGCGGTCGTTTAAATGGCGCTGAAATTGCTAGAAGTGAAAAATTGGTTTGGGGTAAAGTTCCTTTGCAAACTTTAAGAGCTGATATTGATTACGCTCGTGGAGCAGCTAACACTACTTACGGCGCTATTGGTGTCAAGGTTTGGGTTTATAAAGGAGAAGTTTTTGACAAAGATGTATTAGAAAAAGGTGAAGTAATTGCTCAATAAATTTAAGAATTAATTTTCGTTGTTATATGTTAATGCCAAAGAAAACAAAATGGAGAAAAGATCATAAGCGTCGTCGTGGTGGCAAAGCAACCCGTATGCTTGATATTAGTTTTGGTAGTTATGGACTTAAAAGTTTAACTGCCTGTTGGGTTACTTCTCGCCAAATAGAGTCTGCTCGTCGAGTTCTAACTAAATATGTTAAAAAAGGCGGTAAGATTTGGATTAGAATTTTTCCTGACAAGCCAGTAACTGCTCATGGCGGAGAACTACCGATGGGTAAAGGAAAGGGAACAGTTGATCATTATGTCGCGATCATTAAACCAGGAATGGTGATGTTTGAAATGGAAGGTATTAACAAAGAAATAGCTAAAAAAGCGATGGAGTTAGCCGCTTATAAACTACCGATTAAATGTCAATTTATTAGTAAAGAGAAGTAATTTCAAGAATAGAAATAATTTAAATATATGGATTTTAAAGAAATAACAACTAAAAACGAGGAAGAATTAAAGAAATTACTTGAAGATAGTCAAGAAAAAGAACGCGAACTTCGTTTCAAAGATTCAAATCGTCAATTAAAAAATGTTAGAGAAATTCGGAGTTTAAAGAAAAACATTGCTAGAATTTCGACTATATTAACTAAGAATAAGAAGAAATAAATATGACCGCTTTAAAAAAAGAAAAACAAGAAGAGAATAGCGAACTTAAAACTGAAATTAACAGACGGAAATTTTCCGGTCTAGTTGTGAGTGCTAAAAGCGATAAAACTATTGTGGTTGAAGTTAAAACCGTTAAGATTCATCCAAAATACAAGAAGCGTTTTACAGTTATTTCAAGATATAAAGTTCATGATGAAAAAAATGAACATCAAGAAGGTGAGATTGTTACTTTTGTTGAATGTCGCCCTTTGAGTAAAGATAAGAGATGGCGAGTCGTTAAGGTCTAAATTATTTCAATTTTATTAAAGTTTTTATATATGATACAGGTACAAACATATTTACGCGCAGCTGATAATTCTGGTGCTAAGGAAGTCCAATGCATTAGAGTTTTAGGCGGTTATAAAAGAAGATACGGTGGCATTGGTGATGTTATTGTTGTCGCTGTTAAATCAGCTACGCCTCATGCTGCTGTTAAAAAAGGTGATGTTATTAAAGCGGTAATTGTTAGGACTAAGAAAGAGATTCGTCGTAAAGATGGTTCTTATCTCCGTTTTGATGATAATGCTTGCGTAATAATTAATGACCCGCTAAAAAAAGATCCGAAAGGAACTCGTATTTTTGGCCCGGTTGCCAGAGAAGTGAGACAGGCTGGTTGCGTTAAAATCGCTTCTTTAGCCCCTGAAGTACTGTAAACCAATTTAAATAAGAGTTTTGTTAAATATATGAATATCAAAAAGAACGACAAAGTAAAAATTTTAGCTGGTAAAGATAAAGGCAAATCAGGCAAAGTTTTACAAGTTTCAAGAAAGGATGAGCGTCTTAGCGTTGAGGGTTTAAATTTGTTAATTAAACATTTGCGTCCTAATCGTGAAGGCGAAAAAGGTCAAAGAATTGAGTTTCCAGCCTTTATTAACGCTTCAAATGTTGCCTTGGTTTGTTCTAAGTGCGGAAAGACTACTAGAGTTAGTCATAAAATTGTAAAATCTGAGGCTGGAAAAAGTAAAAAATTTAGAATTTGTAAAAAGTGTAATGAAAGTATTGATTAAGAAGGTGATATAATCCAAAGAATTATTATATGAGATTAAAAGAAAAATACCAAAAAGAATTAGTTCCAGCTCTTAAAAAAGAATTAGGACTAAAAAATAATATGTTAGTGCCGCGCCTAACTAAGGTTGTGATTAACTCTGGTTTCGGTCGACATTTTAAAGAAAAAGAATATATTGCTGATATTGAAAGATCGATTACTTTAATTGCCGGACAAAAGCCAGTTATGACTAAGGCTAAGAAATCAATTTCTGCCTTTAAAATTCGTGATGGTTTAGTAATTGGCGCTAAGGTTACTTTAAGAGGAGAGAGAATGTATGATTTTGTGGAAAAACTAGTAGCTATTACTTTTCCTCGCGTTCGTGATTTTAGAGGTATTAGTTCTAAATCTTTAGATCGGGCTGGCAATTTAAGTGTTGGTTTCAAAGATCATACTGCTTTCCCAGAAATTAAGGTTGAGGAAATTAATAATACTTTTGGTCTAGAGGTTTGTTTAACAACAAACGCAAAAAGTAAAGAAGAGGGCTTAGCTTTATTTAGAGCAATAGGCTTCCCATTTAAAAAAGAAGAAGAAAAAAAATAATTGAATCATATATGGCAAGAACCGCATTAATTGTTAAGGCAAAAAGAAAACCAAAGTTTTCTACCAGAAAAATCAATCGTTGTTGGCGTTGTGGTCGTAACCACGGCTTTATGAATGATTTTAAACTTTGTCGAATTTGTTTCCGTGAATTAGCCGATAATGGTGATTTACCGGGAGTAACTAAGTCAAGTTGGTAGACTAGCAAGATTGGTAATAAATATTAAGATAAATAAAAATATGATGGATCCCATCGCAGACATGTTTACAAGGATCAGAAATGCTTCTTCGGTAAAAAAAGAGATAGTAGCTTTACCGATGAGCAAGCTGAAAAAAGAAATCGCCTCTATTTTACAAAGAGAAGGCTGGATTAAAAATTTTAAAGTTATTCCGGGCGGACTTGAGGGGGCTCATAACAAGTTTGATGAACTTGAGCTTGTTTTGAAATACCGAAAAAACGGTAAGCCACAAATTTCTTCAATTAAGAGAGTTAGTCGTCCGGGCTTGAAGATTTATGTCTCTAAAAACGAAATTCCAAAAATTTTGAATGGCTTTGGTATGGCGATTATTTCTACTTCAAACGGCTTGATGACTGATAAAGAGGCTAGATTTAAGAAAATCGGCGGTGAGATTTTAGGGGAAATATTTTAATAATTTGAATTAAGAAAATATATATGTCACGATTAGGAAAACTACCAATTAAATTACCATCAGGAGTTCAAGTTTCATTAAACGGTCTTGAGGCTACTTTTAAAGGTCCAAAGGGAGAACTTAAACTTAAGTTTGGCCATGAGATTGAATTAACAATTGGCGACGCCGAAATCAGTGTTTTACCAAAAGATAAAGAGGCAAAAAATGCCAGAGCTTTTTGGGGTTTATATTGGTCACTAACAAGAAATTGCGTTATTGGTGTTAGTGAAGGGTTTTTTAAAAAACTTGAAATCAATGGGGTTGGATATAGAGCTACCGTCGCTGGTGATAAATTAAATATGAATCTTGGTTTCTCTCATCCGATTGTTTTTTCTATTCCAAAAGGTTTAACTGCTAGCGTTGAGGGTAATGTTATTACAATCGCGGGAGCTGATAAAGCTTTAGTTGGAGAGGCAGCCGCTAATATTAGAAAAATTAGAAAACCGGAACCTTATAAGGGAAAAGGTGTTAAATATAGCGATGAGATTATTAGAAGAAAGGCTGGAAAAGCGGCGGCTAAGAAATAGTAGCAAAAAAATTAAAATTATATGGATAAAAATAAAGAAAAAAAAGCTAGAGACGCTCGTCGTCACTTAAAAGTAAGATCAAAAATTGAGGGCACCGCTCTTCGTCCGCGTCTTAGTGTTTTTCGTTCTAATCGCGGAATGTTCTTGCAAATTATTGATGATATCAAATCAGTTACTTTAGTTAGTGCTTCAAGTTCTGAGGTAAAAGCTAAAACTAAGATTGAAGTTGGTCTTGAGCTCGGCAAATTAATCGCTCAGAAAGCTAAGAATAATAAAATCAAAGCAGTGGTTTTTGATCGTGGTTCTTATCGTTATCATGGTCGAGTTAAAGCTGTCGCTGAGGGTGCTCGTGAGGGTGGTTTAGAATTATAGTTAAATAAATAAAAATAAATTTCAAGCAACATATATGTCTGAAGACAAAAAAACAAACACCAAAGAAGAAAAGCAAGTTGACGATAATAAGGTCGCTCAAACTGTGGCTACTGATATTTATGGCGGCGATCAAAAACGCGGATCTAAATCTTTTGGCGGTCGTTCTGGATCTGGGTCTAAAAGAGGTCCTCGTCGAGACGATAGACCAAAAGAAGAATTTGAGCAGAGAATTTTAGATATTGCTCGTGTTACTCGTGTTATGGCTGGTGGTAAAAGAATGAATTTTCGTGCTTGTGTTGCTATTGGTGATAAAAAAGGTAACGTTGCTGTTGGTTTAGGTAAGGGAGCTGATGTTACTATTGCTGTTAATAAGGCGGTTAATAAGGCGAAAAAGGTAATGATTAAAGTCCCGATGGTTAAAGACACTATTCCTCATTCAGTTACTTGTAAATTAGGAGCAGCGATAATCATTTTTAAACCAGCTAGTAAGGGTAAAGGTATTATTTCTGGCGGCGTTGTTAGAGCTATTTTAGAATTAGCGGGAGTAAAAAATATAACCACTAAGACAATTGGTACTAATAATAAAGTTAATAATGCTCGTTGTGTTATTAAAGCGCTTGATTCTTTAAGAAAAGTTGATAATGATCATAAGAAGTCTAAGAAAGAAGAGGTGGTTGAAGTTGTTAAAACCAGTTTAAAAGATTAAAGCAATATATCTAAAGATTAAATAATATGTTATCATTAAATACTATCAAACAAGCCAAGGGCGCGAGTAAAACTAGAAGACGGGTTGGTCGTGGTAATGCTTCTGGTTTAGGAACTTATAGTGGACGTGGTTTGAAAGGTCAGGGGCAAAGAGCTGGTGTCTCTAATTTAAAGAGACTTGGTATGCGAGCCCAACTTTTACAAACCCCGAAACTTCGTGGCTTTACATCATTAAAACCAAAAAATCAAGTTGTGAGCGTGAAAGCCATAAACTTAAATTTTAAAGATGGTGAAGTTATTAATCCTGCTAATTTAGTAGAAAAGAAATTAATTAGTAATATTAATGAACCAGTTAAAATCTTGGGTAAGGAAAAATTAACAGTTAAAGTTAGTTTTGAAAAAGTAAAAATGAGTGCTGCTTTAGAGGCTCAAGTTAAAACTGAAGCAAAGGCTTAAGAGGATAAAATTTTAGTTTTTCATAAAATATTAATATGTTTGATAAAATAAACCAAATTTGGAAAGCAAAAGATTTAAGAAATAATATAATTTTTGTTCTTTTGATGCTTGTCATTTTTCGTTTAGCTGCTCACGTACCAGTTCCTGGCGTTGATGCGGCTGCTTTAAAGAGCCTTTTTGCCTCTAACCAGATGTTGGGCTTGATGAGTATGCTTTCTGGAGGAGGGATGGAAAACTTCTCTATTGTGATGATGGGGGTTGCTCCTTATATTACTTCTTCAATTATCTTCCAACTTTTAGGTATGTTTATACCTGCGATTGAAGAGATGAATAAAGAAGAATCTGGTCGTCAAAAAATAAATACTTGGACTAGACTTATGACTGTTCCTTTAGGAGCTCTCCAAGCTTACGGCATGGTCACTTTGCTTAGCCGTGGTTCAGCCGATATTTTAGGTAATATCTCTCCTTTTAATTTTGCTTTAATGATTTTAACAATTACTGCTGGTTCGGTTTTCTTAATGTGGATTGGCGAACTTATTACTGAGAAAAAAATTGGCAATGGTATTTCCTTGTTAATCTTTGCCGGCATTGTTGCTACTTTACCATCAACTATTCAAAGATTTATTATCACTTTTGATCAAAGTCAAATTTTTACTTTAGTTGGTTTCGCTGTTGTTGCTCTCATAACTGTTATCGGTGTTGTTATTATTAACGAAGGTCAAAGAAATATTCCAATTCAATATGCTCGTCAAGTGCGCGGTAGCCGAACTTTTGGTGGTACTAATACCCACTTACCTTTAAGGGTTAATATGGCAGGGGTTATTCCAATTATTTTTGCGATTTCTGTAGTTTTATTTCCGACAATGATTGCCCAGTTTTTTATTCATGCTAAGACTGCTTGGATAGCAACGGTTGCAACTAAGACGATTGAGTTATTTGGTAATCAAATTTTTTACGGTGTTATTTACTTTTTATTAGTTTTTGCTTTTACTTATTTTTATACTGAAGTTATCTTCCATCCGAAAAAAGTTGCTGAAAATTTACAAAAGCAAGGAGGCTTTATTCCCGGTATTCGACCCGGAACAACTACTAGTGACTATTTGAAATATACAGTTAATCGTATTGTTTTTACTGGTGCTTTATTTTTGGGTTTAATTGCCGTTTTACCTTTAATTATAGTTTACTTTACTGGAGTCCAATCATTTGCTATTGGCGGTACTAGTTTGTTGATTGTCGTTTCGGTTGTAATTGAAACTGTCAAACAAATCGAGTCTCAATTAACAATGCGTGAATACGATTCTTTGTAGATTAGAGTTTTAGATAGCTTAAGAAGATTTAATTTATTAAAAACGGCTGTTCAAAGCCGTTTTTTTGTTATATAATTTATAAGGTTAGGGTTTTTTAAAAATATTTAATTATAAATTTATGAAAATCACTGATATCACTAATAATTTAACTAATGAAACTAATAAGCGAACAGATTTGAAGCTTGGTCGTTTAATGACAACTAATCCTCGCTTTAAGAATTTAGACCAAGCTAATCGTCAGGAAGTTTTTAATTTAGTTAAAAAGTATAAAGAAAAAAGAATAAAAGGGATAGAGCCAACAAGACTTATGATAAAAGAAGACCGTCTTCGTCTTTATCAAAATAGAGTTAAACTTGGCTTAAGTGAAACAGATTTGAAGCAGATGTATAATTTATTAGAAAGTTTTAAGAAATAATTTATTATTAGATGATATATTTAAAGAGTAAAAACGAGGTTGAGGCGATTAGAGCGGGCGGTAAAATATTGAGAACTATTTTAAAAAAGATTGGTGCTCAAGTAAAACCTGGCATCTCTTCTTTGGTTTTAGAGAAAATTGCTTTGGAAGAAATTAAATTGGCGGGTGGGATTCCTGCTTTTAAAGACTATCCTATGGGTGGTGGAATTTATTTTCCTTCAGCTCTTTGTGTTTCAATTAATGATGAAGTTGTCCATGGGGCGGCTCTGCCAGAAAAAATTCTTAAGGCTGGGGATATTGTTGATCTTGATATTGGGATGGAGTGGCCGGCTCATGAGAAGCTTAGAGAGGAGCTTAATTTACCTGTTAACCCTCATTCAAAGACAGGTGGATTTTTTACTGATACTTGCCTTACCTTGCCTGTCGGTGCTATTAGTCCTGAATTAAAGAAACTTTTACGGATTAGTCGAGAATGTCTTGAAGCGGGTATTAAAATGGCTCAGCCTGGTAATAGGATTAATGATATTGCTAGAGCAATTGAGAGTTTAGCCGAACTTAATGGTTATGGTGTCGTTCGTGATTTAGTTGGTCACGGGGTCGGTTATTTTGCCCATGAAGAACCTGATGTTTTTAATTTTACAATTTCTGAAAAATCATTAGAAAATATACTACTTGAAAAGGGAATGGTTATCGCAATTGAACCGATGATAAACCTCGGTGATTATCGAGTTAAAACTGGAAAAAATGGCTATACCGTTTTTAGCCGTGATGGCTCAGCTAGTGCTCATTTTGAACATACAATTTATATTAGTGAAAATGGCCCAGAAATTCTAACTTAAAGCTCTATGAATTTAAAAAATGATGAAGAAACTTTGAATTATCTTGGTCTTGATTGGGGTGAAAAAAGAATTGGTCTAGCGACTGGCGATAGCGATAGCTGTTTAGCTTTACCTTTTATGACTGTTTCTGATCTAAAAAGTTTAATTCCGATTTTAAAAGAAGAAGAAATTGATGTTATTGTTATCGGAGAACCAATTAAGATGCGGGGCGAGGCGGCTGATAATCCAGCTTGGTTAGATTTTGTTGAAAAATTAAAAGAACAGTCCGGGCTTGAAGTTATTTTAGTGGATGAGAGATTGAGTTCTTTAGCGGCTGATGCCTTAGGTGGCGATAATCGCCAACGAGCTAGTCGAGACGAAATTTCTGCTGCTATAATCTTGCAAAGTTATTTAGATAAAGTTAAAAATGATTCTGATTAAAAATATTTAGGTTTGATATGGAAGAAAGCGGAAACACAAAAGCAATAATTCTTAATTCGCGAGCTTATCGAGAGAGCGATGTCTTGCTTTCCGTTTTTACTTTAGATTTTGGTCGTTTAAGCTTATTAGTTCGTGGCGCAAAAAAGCCATCCTCAAAGATGATTGGTCATCTTGAACCTTTAACGAGGGCTAAATTAATGATTATTAAAGGACGTGGTTTTGATTATGTTGGGGGCGCTTTAGGGGAAAATAGTTTTCAGGGGATTAGAGAAGATTTAAATAAACTTTTTTATGCTGGAAAAATTATTGCTTTATTTTCTAAATTGATTAAGGAAAAAGAAAAGGATGAGCGTTTATTTTTATTGCTTAATCGTTATTTAGAATTAATTGATAAAGAACTTAATTTCAATAAAGACCAGGGAGAACTTTTTTTCTTGAAATTTTCTTTAAGCTTTTTGAGCGAGATTGGTTATAAGCCAGAAATGGGTATTTGCTTAAAATGTCAGAAAAAACTAAAAAAGGGCCTAAATTACTTTGATTTACTGGCGGGTGGTGTTGTTTGTGGTGAATGTGCTAAATTAAAAATAAGTATTTTTAACGATATAGATAAAGTGGAAAACTTATCCACAAATAATCAAACTACCCTTTTGACCATTTCTAATTATTGTATTATAGTAATAAGGTACTTATTAGACCTAGACAATAAAATAAAAATTAGAGTGTCTAAGAGGGTTATTAAAGAAGCTAGTGACCTAATTAGAAAATTTGTTTTATACATAAACTAAACATTTCTTATTTTTGTTCCTTATAAACTAAAACAAATGGGGTGGAGGCCCAAAATTATGTGCAATTATTTAATAGTTGGCACTGGACTATGTTTGCCAGTGAAGGATGCTCTTGGTGAAGGGCAAGTTGTAAGACGGGCATTGAATTTATTGCCTGATTTTCCAGACATCAAACTCTATAAGGACGACCTTGAATCTCGGAAATATAATCAGGTGGCGGATTTTTTGCGTCAGAAACAACTGAGGCAGAAAGAAAAGATTAAGACAGTGTCGTTTTGGTTTGGATTTAACCGAGCCTAAAAAGGACCGAAGAGGAACTTGTTACCGAGTTCCTCTTTTCTTAATTTTAAGCTTGATAAAATAAGCTAAATAAGCTATATTTAATAAGGAGAAACAATAATATTGCTAAGTTTATGTCTATTATTTTAATTAAGAAAGTCTATCAAGAAACCGAAACTTTTCTAAATAAAGAAGTAAAAATTGCTGGCTGGGTTAGAACTTCTAGGAGCTCTAAGGATTTTGCTTTTATAGAGCTTAATGATGGCTCTTTTTTTAAGGGTTTGCAAGTTATAGTTGATACTAGTTTAGATAATTTTTCTGAGTTAGAAAACATTTCGGTTGGTTCTTCTTTGGAAATTATTGGAAATTTGGTTGAATCGCCCGCCGCTGGTCAAGCTTTTGAACTTAAAGCTAAAGAAGTAGAAATAATAAATAGGGCGCCAGATGATTATCCTCTCCAAAAAAAACGTCATAGCTTTGAATTCTTAAGAACTATTGCTCATTTACGAGGACGGAGTAATACTTTTTCTGCTGTTTTTCGTCTGCGTTCAGTTTTAAGTTTTGCAATTCATAAATTTTTTAATGAAGAAGGTTTTGCTTATATTCACACCCCGATAATTTCAACTAGTGACGCTGAGGGAGCGGGTGAAATGTTTCAAATAACAACTCTTGATTTAAAAAATGTGCCAAAAGATGAGAAAGGCGAACCTGATTTTACTCAAGATTTTTTTGGTAAATCATCTGGACTTACTGTTAGCGGTCAATTAAATGCTGAAGCTCTAGTTATGGGCCTTAATAAAGTTTATACTTTTGGTCCGACTTTTAGGGCTGAAAATTCAAACACAACTCGTCATGCTTCTGAATTTTGGATGATGGAGCCAGAAATGGCTTTTGCTGATTTAAATGATGACATGAATTTAGCCGAGAAGATGATTAAATACTTAATTACTTATGTTTTAAAAGAACTTCCGGAAGAGATGGAATTTTTTAATAAATTTATTGATGAAGGAATAAAAGATCGGCTTGATAATATTTTAAAATCTGAGTTTGCTCGAATAACTTATAGCGAGGCAATTGATATTTTAGAAAAATCGGATGAGAAATTTATTTATCCAGTAAAATGGGGCATAGATTTACAGACTGAGCATGAAAGATATTTAACCGATAAAGTTTACCAAAAACCGGTTTTCGTTACGGATTATCCAAAAGATATCAAAGCTTTCTATATGCGTTTAAATGATGACAAAAAAACAGTGGCGGCGATGGATTTATTAGTACCAGGAATTGGTGAAATAATTGGTGGTAGTCAAAGAGAGGAGCGCCACGAGCTTTTATTGGCGAGAATGAAAGAGATGAACTTAAGTGAAGAGGAATATTCTTGGTATCTTGATCTTCGTCGTTTTGGCTCTGTTAAACACGCTGGTTTTGGTCTTGGTTTTGAACGTTTGATTATGTATTTAAGTGGTATGGCCAATATTCGTGATGTTATTCCTTTTCCTAGAACGCCTAAAAATGCTGATTTTTAATTTCTTAAATTAAGCTAAGTTATTATTTAACATAATTTTAATTATATGAATGACAATCAAGCTGGCGCTAAATACGCTTTTTATTATCTATTATCTCTAGTCGCTTTAATTTTTATTGGAATTTCCGTTGGTTTAATTGCTTTCGGGATAATCGATAAATCTATTATTGATCCTTTAGTTAATAATTATTATGGCAATAGAGATGGTGGTTTACGTTTTGCGATTTCTGCCCTTTTAATTGCTGGCCCAATTTATTATTATAGTTTATTTTTAATTAATCGTGGCTTGAAAAAAAATGAATTAAAAGTTGATTCACAAATTAGAAAATGGTTAACTTATTTTATTATTTTAGTTTCAGCTTTAATTATTCTTGGCGTTTTTATTAGTATTATTAACAATTTCTTGGCCGGAGAGCTTAGTTTGAAATTTTTCTTACAAGCTTTATCAATGCTTATAATTTCTGGTCTAGTTTTTTCTTATTATTTCCATGATATTAAAACTGAGGATAGGGATGCAGCTAAAAAAATGAGAAAGATTTTTCTCGTACTTTCTGTTATATTAATTGGCGCTGCTTTTATTTCAGTTTGGTTTTTCATTGAATCGCCAAAAGAAGCGAGAATGCGTCGTTTAGATCAGAATTTACTTACTAATATTAATATTTTGGAGAACGCCGTTAACTCTTTTTATAGTGATAATGCGGTTTTACCAGAGAATATTAATGAATTAAAAAATACAAATTATTATTTTGAACAAAATTCTTTTGTTGACCCAGAAACTGGGGCGCCGATTGAGTATAAAAAAACAGGTGATAAGAGCTTCGAATTTTGCGCAACTTTTAGGATGTCATCTGATTCAAACGATGTTAATGGTCGCTCAGTTGCGAGATCGATTTACGGTCTTTCCGATAGAAATTCTTATGAAGCCGGCTATAGTTGTTTAAAGGGAAATCTTTATTCTGAACCTAAAGAAAAAGCTATCAATAATTTTTAAAAACCATGGAAATACAGATAGAAAAATTCTCTGGTCCTTTCGGCTTGCTTTTATCTTTAATTGAGAGTGAAGAGCTTGATATTACTGAAATATCTTTAGCAAAAATTGCCGATGACTATGTTGCTTATATTAAAGAAGCTAAAGATATTAGCACCGAAGAAATGGTTGATTTTTTAGTCATTGCCGCTAAATTATTATTAATTAAATCAAAGGCTTTATTGCCTTATTTGTATACTAAAGAAGATGAGGAAGAGGTTAATGATTTAGAGCGTCAGTTAAAAATGTATAAAGAATTTATTGAAGCGAGTGTTAAAATCAAGGATAAATTATTATTAGAAAAAAGATTATATCTTCCGCCATTAAATAAAAGTTTCCGTCTTCAAGGGAAAGCGCCATCATTTTCTCCACCTAAAAAATTAACTAAGGAAATTTTAAAAGATAAATTTGCTGAGATTTTACTAGTTTTAGAAAAAGAATTTGAGAAGCGAGAGCGAGAAAAACTTCCAATTGAATCTTTGGAGCCGGAAATAAGTATTGATGATAAAATATTTTCTATTAGAACTTTACTTGGTCAAAAATTAAAATTAAGTTTTTCGCGGATTTTAAAAGAAGCAAAAAATCGAACTGAGGTAATTGTTAGCTTTTTAGCGGTTTTAGAATTGGCTAAGCAAAAAGAGTTATATTTTGAGCAAGGAGATTTATTTAGTGAAATTATGATTAATGTTAATAACATTCACGAGTTCGAGGAAGAGAGTAATTAGTTTTAACCAATTTATTATATGAATTTAAAAGCAAGTCTAGAAGCAATTTTATTTGTTTCCCTAAAACCTTTATCAAGCTCTAGGCTTGCCTCTATTTGCGGGGTTAAGGCTAAAGAAGTTGAAGAAGCTCTGGCGGAATTAAAACTTGATTATAAAAATCGGGAGAGCGGCTTAACCTTAGTTGAAGCAGGTAAGGAATATCAATTAAGTACTGGCGAGGAAAGCGCAGCTTTAATTAAGGATTATTTAAAAGATGAGACTAGTGGAGAATTATCTCAACCAAGCTTAGAAGCTCTAACAATTATTGCTTATCGCGGACCAATAGCTAAAACTGAGCTAGAAAAAATTCGTGGGGTTAATTGTAGTTTAATTATCCGTAATTTATTATTACGAGGTTTGATTGAAGAAAAGTTTGATAAGAAAACTAATGAAAATTTTTATTTGGTTAGCTTAGATTTTTTACGATTCTTAGGCATTTCCTCGGCTAATGAACTACCTGATTTTGAAAAAATGAATGCTTTAAAAGTTGCAGATAGATTTTTAAGTGATAATGAAGAAAATTTTGGGGAGCTTTAAGATATTTAGATTAAAATTAGAATTAAAATGCTTTTTAATTTTTTGTTAAACATTATCATGTTTTTTGGCCTAATTAGCGGTAGCCAGTCTTTTTATTATTCAGCTCCGATTATAGAACTTGAAAATCTGCCAAATGACTTTTCTTTAAGCGCTGATAAGGCAGCGGTTTTTTCTGAGGAACAAAGAAGTTTTTTATATGCAAAGAATATTGATAAACCGCAACCAATCGCTAGTATCACTAAATTAATGACGGCGATAGTATTTTTAGAAGCAAACCCAGAGCTTAATAGAATTTATAAAATAACCGAGAATGATAAGGTTGAGGGTGGTCGTATTAATTTATTTTTGGGTGATGAGCTGAGGTTAAGAGATTTATTTTATACGAGTTTAATTGCCTCTGATAATGGAGCGACGCTTGCCTTGGTCCACGCCCTTGGTTTAGAAGAGGAAGAATTTGTTGTAAAGATGAACACTAAAGCTAAAGAATTAAATTTATTAGAAACAAGTTTCCGCGACCCCATTGGTTTAAGTAAGGAAAATGTTTCTACTGCTCGTGAAGTAATTTTATTGTTTAATGAGGCAAGTAAAAATCCAGAAATAAGAGAAGCGATGTTGTTACCGGAGTATCGTTATGAAACCATGCAGGGAAGAGAAAAAATAATTGAATCAACTGATGGCTATCTATTAAACGACGATAGCTCTGATTTAATTTCTTTAGGAGGAAAAACTGGCTATATTAATGAGGCAGGCTATTGTTTTGTTGGTAAATTTAAAGATGAGCTTGGTCAAAGTTTTGTTGTTTCAGTTTTAAATAGTGCTAATAAAAATAGCCGCTTTTTAGAAAGCCAAAACTTGCTCAAATGGCTAAATAAGTAATATGAAATTAATTGATAGTTTATATTTTAAAATTAGAAATCGTTTTGCTTTTCGTTTACCAGTTCTTTATTCTTATTGTGATTGCCACAAATCTTTTTTAAAATTTTTTTTAGCTGGTTGTTTTTCTGGCACTTTAGATATTGTCCTCTTGTTCGTTTTACATGGTTTATTTAAAGTCGGGTTGGTCTTTTCTACTAGTTCTGCTTTTATGTTAGCTTTTTTTGTTAGTTTCTTTTTACAAAAACGCTGGACTTTTAGGCAGTTTGATCATAAACATACGGGGAAACAATTACCAACATATCTAGCTAATGCTTTTTTGGGCTTAAATATTAATGGTCTTTTGATGCATTTATTAGTTATTCGTTTTGGTTTTTGGTATATTTTGTCACAGATGGCGGTTAATTTAGTTATTGGCTTATATAATTTTTTTATTTATAAATACTTAATTTTTAGAAAAAGATGAAACTTTTAGCCTATAAACATCAATTAGCGGGGAATCCTGAGCTCTGGCTAAAAAGAGCAGGTTATGCTATGTTAAATGATCGACAGAGCGGTGAAACTAGCTTTTCTCGTCGCTTAACTAGAGATTATTATCCGCGTTTTCATATTTATGCTGAGGAGAGCTTAACTAAAAATAATGAGCAATTAATTACTTTAAATCTCCATTTGGATCAAAAAAAACCAGGCTATGAAGGGCAAAAACGACATAATGCTGAATATGACGGAGAAATGATTGAAGCGGAGGCGAAGAGGCTAAGTAAGTTTTTATTGCCTGCTAGAAGTTAGTTTTTTTATTATTAAAACTGGAAAAATTAAGATTTTTAAGCTAAAATTAAGACATGTCTCAAATTGAGGAGATTAAATCAAAAATAGATATCGTCGACTTAATTCGCGAGTATATTAATGTTAAAGCAGTTGGCGCGAATTTTCAGGCCCTTTGCCCTTTTCATAATGAAAAGAGCCCGTCTTTTGTTATATCTCCAGAAAAGCAAATCTGGCATTGTTTCGGTTGCGGTAAAGGAGGCGATGCTTTATCGTTTGTAATGGAAAAAGAGGGTTTAAGTTTTCCCGAGGCTTTAAGAGTCTTAGCTGATAAAGCCGGGGTTGTTTTAAAGCAGGAAAACATTAAAGAGCGGGCTAAGCGCAATAGAATTATTGATATTTTAGATTTGGCCGGAAAATATTATGAATATATTTTAAAATTAGAGTCGGCTAAAGAAATTAGAAAATATCTTGAAGGGAGAGGTTTAGATGAAAAAAAAATTGCTCTTTGGCGTATTGGTTATAGTCCTGATTCTTGGGATTCTCTTTATAAATTTTTAAAGGCTAGACCGTTACAAGGAGATAAATATAGTGATGAAGAGATGTTAAGAGCTGGTTTAATAATTAAAAAAGAAAAATTTTCTCAAGGTAGTAGTTACTATGATCGTTTTAGAGATAGAATAATGTTTCCAATTTGGGATGTAAATTCTAATATTGTTGCTTTTACTGCTCGAGTTAATCCTCTTAAAGAAGCGACAGAAAAATTTGGTAAATATATTAATAGTCCGCAAACGGAGGTTTATGATAAAAGCCGTTTATTATTTGGGCTTGATAAGGCGAAGGAAGAAATAAGGAAAAAAGACTTGGCTGTTGTCGTTGAGGGGCAAATGGATGTAATTTCCTGCCATAACCATGGCATTATAAATGTAGTTGCTTCTTCGGGGACAGCTTTAACAAAGGAGCAAATTACTTTAATTAAACGTTTTACTAATAAAGTTGCTTTAGTTTTTGATATGGATGCGGCCGGACAGATGGCGGTTGATCGGGGGGTAAGAGAATGTTTAGCTCAAGGGATGGAGGTAAAAATTATTACTTTACCGTCAGGCAAGGATCCAGATGAATCTTTAAAAAATAATCCTCGAGAACTTGAACGTAGTGTTGAGTTGGCCGGAGAAGATCGAGAAAGTGATTTTGAAAATCATTATAAAAAACCAATTGAAAATGCCAAATCAATTTTAGAATATTATTTTGAACGTTCCGCCTTCGGCCTAGATTTAAAGTTACTTGAAAATAAGAGACTAGTTAGGGATAAAATGTTTGAGATGATTGTTCTTCTGCCAGATAAAACTGAGCAGGGTTATTGGCTTAAAAAGATGAGTGATGATCTAGGTTTTTCCGAGCTTGATGTGAGAGAAGAATTTTTTCGTCGCTATAAAGATGGTTTAGCTCCAGTAAATAATTATGAAAAAAAAGCAGAGAGTCAAGAGTTTAAAAAGCTGAAAGAAAAAAGTCGAGAAGAAAGATTAAGTGAAACTGTTTTAGCAATAATTCTTAAAGCCCCAGAATTAATTTCTTATGCGGCCAATAATTTAAACTCAGAATATTTGCTAGCGGAAAATTTAGCCTTATTTTACAATAAATTGATTATCTACTATAATAAAAACGCTAGTTTAGACTATAATTTATTACTTGAAGATTTAGCTGCCAACGAAGATGACACTACTTTGCTCAGATATTTAACGCTTTTAGGAGAGAAAGAGTTCTATGGTCAAGATAAGATTGAACTCAAAACTCAATTGATAAATATTATTAGTGACTTAAAAAACTACGGACAACGTCGGAAAATTGAAATTATTCGTCAAGAGATTAATCGAGCTGAAAATTCTGGTGATCAAGATAAATTGAATTCTTTAATGTCTGAGTTAAAAAAAATAATGGATTTAAAATAATATGCCTAAAGACTTAAAAAAGAAGCTATCAAAAAAGCTGATTAAAGCCAAGGACTTGAAAAAATCGAAAAAAAGTCCTTTGTTTAAAGTTGCCAAAATTAGTTCTAAAAAAAAATTAGTGAAAGTTCCGAATAAAAAAGTAAAAATCTTAAAAGGAAATAAAAAAATAAATCAGAAAAAATCTTTAAAAACTAAAAAAATTATTGTGAAAGATGTTAAAAAAACTAAAAAAACTTTAATTAAAAAGGTTTCGATTAAAAAAAAGTCGATTAAAGCTAAGAGTTTAAAAATAATAAAAGCTCCAAAAAGAAAAGTTGAGGAAAAATTAGTTATTTTTCCGACCGAAGAAAAGCTTGCTAAATTAATAGAGAAGGGGAGAATGCGTGGTTTTGTGACGGAGACGGAATTGCTTTATCTTTTTCCTGAAGTTGAAAATTATGTTTATGAATATGATGTTTTTTTAGGAGAGTTAAATAGATATGGTATTAAAATTAGTGAGGATTCTGGTCGTATTTTAGATTCAATTGATAAAAGAAATAAAGATGAAATTCAAAGATTAAAAGAGGGTGGTAAGGCAATGGTTGCTATAGATTTATCAAAATTGAGTGCTGACTCGGTACAAATGTATTTAAAAGAAATTGGGAAAGTTCCGCTTTTAAGTGGCTCCGAAGAAGTTGAGTTAGCAAAAAGAAAAGAGAAGGGGGATAAAGAGGCGGAAAAAAGAATTATTGAAGCTAATTTACGTTTAGTTGTCTCGATTGCAAAAAAATTTGCTGGTGCCAAGGGTATGAGTTTATTAGATTTGATTCAAGAGGGAAATATTGGTTTGTTTAGAGCGGTAGAGAAATTTGAATATCGTAAAGGTTATAAATTCTCAACTTATGCGACTTGGTGGATTAGACAGGCGATTACTCGTGCTCTTGCTGATCAATCACGAACAATTAGAATCCCAGTTCATATGGTGGAAACGATTAATAAGTTTCAACAAATACAAAGAAATTTAATTCAAGAATTGGGGCGTGAACCCTTAGCTGATGAAATTGCTTCTGAAATGGGAGAAGAGGTTGAGAAGGTTCGTTATATTATGAAAATTTCTCAAGATACAATATCACTTGAAACAACTATTGGCGACGATGGTGATGATTCTACTTTAGAAGATTTTATTGAAGATGTAAAAAATGTAACTCCAGATAGAGCAGCTGCCTTACAATTACTTAAAGATTATGTTAAAAATATCGTTGCGCAGTTATCTCCTCGGGAACAGAAAATTTTAGAAATGCGTTTTGGCTTGCTTGATGGTGTTGCTCATACTTTAGAAGAAGTTGGTCGCGAATTTGAAGTTACTCGTGAGCGTATTCGTCAAATTGAGTCAAAGGCTTTAGAAAAAATTAGAAAACTTAAAGGACTAGAAAAGTTACGAGATTATTAAAAAAGTTTTTAATAATATTTCTATGGAGATAAATAATAGTTTTGAAGAAAATCAAGAAGACAATTTAAGAGACGATAAAAAAAAAGAAATTATCGGTCATAGTCCTGAAAATACCAAAGAGCTTGAAAATCAATTAGGCTCTGAATATCTCAAAGAACTCGATTCTCAAATTAATCTTGAAGATGATATTATTTCAGAGTTTCTAAAAACCAATAATATTGATTTAAGAGAATTTTTATTGAGATTAAGAAGGGCTGGCGAAGAATCTTTAAAAAACTTTTCCGAAAAAATTGTTGATATTTTTAATTCTAATAAGCTTATTGTTTTTTTACGTGATACTTATATTTATAAAAGAGGGGAGAAAATTCTAAAGGAACTAGAAAGAAAAAAAAAGCTTACTAAAGCTGAAGACTATGATAGCTATTTAAAATTACTTCAATCTAATTTTTGGGGTGATTCTTCTTCTGCTAGGATAGCTTTTATTGAAGCAAATAGAGTGCTCGAAGCTATTTCTAATAGTTTTCCTGAAAAAAACAAAGAGATATTAGAGCTTTGGCCGAAATTTTTTAAGGCTGCCTCTTTTATTAATCGGTGCTATGAATTTGATAATTTTCTCGGTAATATTAAAGAAAAAGAGTTTCTTTCTTTTAATACTAAGGCAGAAAAAATAGAATATATAAAATCTGCTGATGATTTTTTAGCTCTTAAATGTTTAAAAACATTTAATTTTAATGCGTCAGAGATTGATGTTCCAGCTGAGATTGAGAAACGGCTTGATTCTATTATTTTAAAATATCCAGATTTAAAACAATTACCATCTTCAGAGATAATGGATTTATTTTTTCGATTTAGTTTTGAATATCCAGATAGAATAATGGCTGATAGTAGACGAATAGATTTTATTTTTAAGTTATGGATGCAAGATTTTAACAATGGCTCTAGTAGATCAATTATTTTTTCACTTAGTCCCATCTTGATTAATTGCCTTAAAAATTGTTCCCAGGAAGAGAGTGACAGTATTCTTCAAACTCTAAGAAATAAAGGTGGTCATATTAGTTCTGATTTAAACTGGTTAATAGACTCTTTACCGCTTGAAAAAAAATATTTTAAAAAAATAAAAAATAATCATAATTTAATTAATGATCCGGTGTTTTCTTTAAAAAAAGATAAGGTTCAAGGAAAAAATGTTAATAAAAGTCAGCAAGCTTTATTATTTAAAAATGCTAATGATTTTGGCGAAGGAAACGACGTTATATTTCTAAGTAATCTTATAGCTAATTACCCTGATAGTAGATATGGGGTTGATGAAAAATTTTTAGAGGATGTTTTAGATTCACTTATTAAAAACAGAAAAGAACGTTTTGATTTTCAGACCTTAAGGGGGCTTAGCGAATTAATGAGTCGTCAAAATTGGCCAGATAATCTTAGGGTAAAAGTATTTGCCATGAATAGATTTAATGGCTTTGTTTTAAATAGTATTATTCAGGGTTTTGAGAATCGTTTAGATGTTTATAATTGGATATATCAACAACCATTATTTCTTGATCAACTAGAACTTGATTTTCATCATCGAGCTGAAAAGAATGATTTAAGACATCATTTCTATGAAGTGCTTGATAATAAACAACAAACCTCTAATCTTGATAGTCTAATTAAAGCTTATGCTCGTTCTGAAAAGAATATTGATTTTGAGGAGTTAAAGAATCTATTCTTAAATAATCGGATTGGAAGGGAATATATTCAAGATTTTATTGTTAATATAGATGCAAATCAGTTATTGTCAGGGTTAAAGAATAACATTATCAGTCAAGCGGACTCTATTTGGCTTTTAGAGTCAGCGCTTAAATACGGAAAGGCTAATAATTCTATTCACATCTTAAGAGAATTATTTAAAGTTGCAGATATTAATGAACCAGAAAAAAGATTAGAATTAATAGATACTTTTATTAATAATGTTCTATCAAGAATTAATGAATCTCATCATGTTTGTCATCAATTTTATCCAGAGTTTCTAAATTTTTTGAATAGTCAAGAAGAGACTTATCTTGGAAAAAAAATAATGACCGGCGCTTTAGATTTACCAGGTCAAGATAATAATGTTTATTTGATTTTTGATAATATTAATCGAATTAACGATTTTTTTGAGGGGGAAGAAGAGAAGAGGGATTATTTAATTAAGGCTTTTAATAAGTTTATTGTTTCTGGGTCTGTTGACGAGCATTATATAAAAGTTATTAAGTCATATTTTTCTAATCCTGATTTACAGCTCATATTAGGCGATGATTGTTCTGTTATTGAAGATAAAATCTTTAATACTAATTTTCAAGATAGCGCTCCCGATTTAGTCATATTATTTAGTAATATGAATGAAAGTCAGCGAGAGAAATTTATTATTAATTTTGAAAAAAATTATGATGTATCTTTAACGAGAGGTGGATCGGCAAATAATCTTTGTCAAATAGTTTCTAATACTGATCTTTTTAATAAATATAGGGATATATTTAAAATAATTTATATTAAACTTATAAATGATCCGGCTCTAGAATCACGCGAGGCGTCGTCTTTATTTAATCAAAATATTATTTTTAATAACAAAGATTTGAGTGAGCTTTTCTTTACCAACATTATTCGTTGGCCTCAAATAAATGGAGTAGAAATACTTGAATCGGTAAGTTTAAGAAAGAGAAATCAGGAGGATTTTTCTTTGAGCACCGAAGAGATTAAAATGATAAGTTCAGCAGTTATGAAACATCGCGGACTATCTCCTAAGTTTTGGAAAGGATATTTAGATTCTGACAAAAAAAATCCAGATTTTTATCTTGATGATAATTTATTTAAGGTCGGTCTTGATAATATTGGTAGCGATTGTACTGCAGAGAGTGGTCCTACTATAGTAGAGTTTTTAAAATCATTATCAGTTAGCAATTTTAAATTTGATAAAAATGACATTAAAAAGATAATTAATCTTTCTCTTAAAAATAATTTAGATAAAAATAGAATAAAAGATTTTTATAATTATAATCAGATTTTAACGGAAAATATATTATTAGATAATCTGCCTAATAAATATTTGTCTATTTTAGACGCAGATATTAATTATTCTTCTGAACTTAATAAAAAGTTACTTGGCATTGTTGTAAATAGTGATTTCTCAGAGAAAACATTGGGAATTTTTTTGAATCATTTTAAAAGGAATAATAATCTTGAATTAATTAATGAATTTAAAAAATCTTTAGCTAAACTAGATTTAAGACAACAATCTATTGCTAAAAATTATTTATTAAATTCCGATCTTTTAGATGTTGAGGAGTCAAAACAGTTTTACAAAGAGGTTATATCGTCTTCCGATAATCCTCGAACACAAATTCTTACCTCAATAAATATTATTGGCTCGATGCTTAGTAATCGTAATAATGTTAATCACTTAGAAAGCTTTTTAGATGCGCCTAGTTCTGGAGATGTTGAAAATTTAAAAAATATTTCTATCTTTATTGATAAATACAGTAAAGAAAATAAAGGAAGAAGTATTGCTGTTATGCTTTTTGCTAGAGAATATTTACCTGAGAGAGACCTAAATGAAGTTATTGATAGGGTTGCAACTTATTTAAGAAAATATGAAGAGGTAATTGAAAAAAATTCTTATAAAAATATTCCCCAAGGCCTAAGAGCTTCAATTGGTATGGAGTATGAAATAACCTCATCAACAGATAGGGCTTATCAAGAATTGACTCTAAGACCAAGTTTAAAAAGTGATATTGCTATTATTAGTGAGGCGGCCAGAATTGGTTCGGGCAATGACGCTGTTCACGAGATTGCCACTAAACCAACAGATAACCCTTATTTAATGCTTTTAGAGATGTCATTGCTACACGATATTGAATATGTAGATTTAAATTTTAACCGTTCGGAGAATTATCAAAAAGGAGCTCGTGGTTTTCATCTAACAATTGGAGGAGAGAAAGGTTTAGTTGTTAATCAGGCAACAAACTTTTTACAAAATGTGATAATTGCTGCTTGTTGGGGAGGGGTCCAGGTCGGAGAGATAGGACATAGGGTAAATGGCGGTCGCGGAGTTTCTTTAAGAGGAAGAGATCCTGACTCTAATAATAATGTGGCTTTCTTTGATAAAAAGACTAGCTCCGTAGAATTGCGTTCACTTACCATTGATACCCAAGAAACTCTACAGAGAGCAGTTACAACTGCTTTTAATGGAGCGATTGCTATTCAAGCTTTTGAAACATGTTTTCGAGAGAAATCTTTAGACGCTTTAAATTTAATGGAAAATGAAGATGGTCGTAAATATATTGATGAGGTTCTAAGTAGTAAAGATAAAAATGTTGCTGAGTTAGCTAGGACATGGTTAAATCTTATATCAGAGATAGATAAAGCGGCTAAGAGACATAAAGAATCTTTTCTAGATGATGAGATGTTTGGCTATCTTGATGATGAGGGGGTCTTAGTTGATAATTATGATTTTGGCGGGCAATATAATAAGGATCGTTTTGAATCAATAGTTACAAGCATTGATCCAACCCTGAGCCTTAAAGAATATGTACACACAACCAAAATTAATACCAGTGAATTTTTTAATAGTTTTAGTGTTGATTTATCTGATAAATTAACTAAAATAAATAATCTCTATTTAAAACCAGGCTCTAGGGGCTCAGTTGACGGTAAGAAAAAAAATATTTTCAAAGGCGATCATGCTAATTCCATGTCGATGATTAAAACTACAAAATTAAATAACTCAAGACTTGAAGAGAATGAAGATTTTTTTGATAAAACAATTTTTGATACGGCTGGCGAAAAAAGAAAAGGCTATTACTGTTTGCAGGGAGCTAGCGAATTAATGTTAACTCATGCCGTACAACGAGCTTTGATTGATTTTAATTCAAAAATAGAAACAATGGTTAATTAAAATTCTTTACTTAATTTATTCAAAGCAAACTTATAACCGCGACCACTAAAAGTATGAACTAGGTCGCGGTTTTTGTTTTTATTTAATTTTTTTCTTAAACTAGCGACATGAGTTTCAACTGAATTAGAAAAAGGATCGGCATTATAGTCCCAAACATGTTCTAAAAGTTCGCTACGAGAAATTATTTTTCCACGGTTATCTATTAAATATTCAAGCAGACCATATTCTTTTTTTGTTAAATATAATTCCTCATCGCCTCGCTTAACTGTTTTATTTCCTTTATCAAGAATTAAATCATCAATAATTATTACTTCCTCAAATTTAAGGGGTGGTCTTTTTAATAAGGCCTTAACTCTTAAAACTAACTCCTCAAGTAAAAAAGGTTTACTTAAATAATCGTCGGCTCCAGTTTCAAAAAGTTTTTTCTTGCTTTGAATTTCATCTTTAACGGTTAGCATTAAAACGGGAATCTTATTGTCATCAGCTCTTATTTCTTTAAGAACCTCAGCGCCGTTCATTTTCGGCAGGAGATAATCAAGGATAATTAAGTCATAGTTTCCCGTTCTCGCTAAAAAAGAGCCGCGAAAGCCATCCTCGGCGCTCTCAACTAAGAATAGCTCTTTCTCTAAACCACGCTTGATGAAAGAGACAATATCTTTTTCATCATCAATAATTAAGATTTTCATAGTTTTTTTAATTATTTTAGTTAGTCCTTGGATTTTAACAAAAAGCGACTTAAAAATACTTAAAATTATTATAAAAAGAATCTAAATCTTAAAAACTAGGCTTATCTTGTTAAAATAGCTTTTGGGTGTTAATATTTAAGTAGTTTAAAAAGAAAAATCTCTAATATGCCCAAAAAATTATCAAATCAAGAGCTTAAAGGAACTGCCGACTGGTTGCCGGAGGAGTTTTTAGTGAGGAAATATATTTTTAATACTTGGCGTCAAGTTTGTTTGCGTTACGGTTTTGAGGAATATTTAACGCCTTTATTTGAGTCGGCCGATGTTTATCGAGCTAAATCAGGCGAGGATATCGGTGGCAAGGAGTTATTGGTTTTTAGGGATTTGGGCGACAGGGAGTTAGCGGTGCGCCCGGAAATGACTCCCTCGGTAGTGAGAATGGTTTCTAAAATTTATAAATCAAGCCCGAAGCCCTTAAAGCTTTTTTCAATTGCTAATTTTTTCCGTAATGAAAAACCGCAACGTGGTCGCAATCGCGAATTTTGGCAACTTAATTGTGATATTTTTGGGGCAGACGGGACTCGTGCCGATGAGGAAATAATTAAACTTGCTCTTGATATAATGTTGGAATTTAATGCTCCGGCAGAATCTTTTGTTTTAAAAATTAATAGTCGAAAACTTCTAGAAGAATTTTTTAATTTTCTTGGGCTTGATAAAAATAAAAAAGTTGATTTTTTTAGAGTTTTAGATAAAAGAGCAAAACTTGAAAAATCAGAATTTGAAGACCGCTTATTTATCATCGGCCTAGAGAAAGATAAAATAAAAGCCCTAAATGATTTTATGGGCGGAGAAGCGGACTTAGATTTTAAAGATTTAATCAATAGTTCAGAGAAGTTAAAAGTCGCTTATCAAGAAATAAAAGATTTAATTACTTCTTTAAGTAATCTCGGTTACGGAGATTTTATAGAATTTGATCCAGCTATTATTCGCGGTTTTGATTATTATGATGGTATTGTTTTTGAAGTCTTTGATAAAAATCCTAAAAATAGTCGAGCAATTTTTGGCGGCGGTCGTTATAATGGTTTGGCAGAAATTTTTGGTGAGAGTAATTTCCCAGCTATTGGCTTTGCCCCTGGAGATGAAACGACAAAATTATTTTTAGAGAATTGGAATTTAATTCCAAAAAATCTAGCCGAATCTCAGGATAGTTATTTTTTTCCGCTGCTTAAAAAAGATTTAAGTTTTAAAGTTGATAATTTAACTAAAGCTCTAAGGTTAAAAGGTTTAAATATTTTAGTTGGGCTTGAAGAGCAAAAGCTTGGTAAGGCTTTAGAATTTTCTAATAAGAAAAAAATAACTAAGCTTATTATTCTTGGTGAGGAAGAGGCGGAAAAGGGGCTTTATAAAATTAAAGATATGAGAAGCGGAGAAGAGAAAGTTTTTAAACTTTAAGGTTTAAGCCTTAAATCTCTAACCGGCCTGAAACTTTGGCGATGAATAGGGCAGGGACCAAATTCTTTTAATTTTTCTAGGTGGAATTTTGTACCGTAGCCTTTATGCTTCGCGAATCCGTATTCTGGGTATTTCTTATCGGCTTCAGTCATTAAAAAATCACGGCTAACTTTAGCGATAATTGAGGCGGCAGCAATAACAAAAACTTTAGCATCGCCATCAATAATTGTTTTTTGTTGAATTTCTAAGTCAGGAATTTTTTGATTACCATCGACTAAAACAATATCTGGTTTCAAACCAGATTTTTTTATCGCTTTTTTCATAGCAAAAAGGGAAGCTTTTAAAATGTTGATTTTGTCTATTACCTCATTATTTATTACGCTAATTTCAACTGAGGCAACTTTTTCTTTAATTAAACTAAAAAGCATTTCTCTTTTTTTCGCACTTAATTTTTTAGAATCAGCCACCATTTCTAATTCCGGACTATCAATTTTAAAATCGGCCTTAATAATTACGCAGGCAGCAACAACTGGGCCCGCTAAAGGTCCGCGACCAGCCTCGTCGAGACCGGCGACATAAGTAGCGCCTTTAAGGAAATATTCTTTTTCAATTTCTAAATCAAGCATATATTTTTGATGTTTTTATTATAGCATTAAAAATAATTAAGAAAAAAGCCACATCGTTTCGACGGGGCTTTTATTTTCATTTTTTGATTTACTTACTGACCAGGCTCCTGCATTAGAACCTTTTTAGACACAATGAAGCGACAACCATTAATTCTTTTAATGATTGGAATCTCATCGATAACTTTTTGCGCATGAATTTTTTTCACGCACAGTTCGTAGTCTCCTTCTGTTGACTTAACCGCGACAGCGTCATATCCGAGTTGAAAACCCTGTTCAAAAAAAGTTTTGTTTTCAATAACTAAACCTTTTTTTGGTTTAACGATTTTCAACTTTCCGAGAATTGGGTGTTGAATTTTTGTTTTTTTAGCTCTTCTCTCAGCCTCTTTTAATAGTTTAAAGTCAACAATTAGGCTAGCTATTAAAGGTGATTCTTTTTTTGTGATTAGTTCAAAAAGCAATTCCTTTATCGCTATTTTTAAATAAGCTGGAGTTGAACCATTTTCTTTATCTCTAAGTTTAGCGATACTAGTTGCCTCACTTACTCGCTTCATTATTGGGCAGGCATCTGGTATGCCCAAACGTAGACTATAAATTGCGCCCAAGATTTTTAGGGCGTAATCATCTAGTGTAGAGTAGAGACAATTTTCATCGCATATATGAACATTCTCTTCTCCAAAGAATTTCGTCATGATTGGTATTTTGGCTGATTTACCCAAGTACCAAAAAAACTTTTTTACCGCTTTTCCGTAGCAATTTTTGATAATAAACTCATTGAGGTTGAGTAGTTTATTGTCCGGATCAACTATTAAGATTTTTTGATAACTATTGAGATTAAGCTCAAGTTCAGATAGATCATCCCCAAAACTAATGATACAATCTTTCTTTGTATCAAAATTTGGAAATTTTTTTAGTAATGAATCTTTTATAATAATTATTGCCGCGGTAAACAAGTCTTTTTGTTTTCCGGGCATAATTAGGCAGAATTTTTCTGCCTGCGCTTCTGTTTTTTTCTTATCCTCCATTATTTTCTTTTTTTAAGTTACTATTATTTAATATATTGTATGCTAAAGATAAAAAAGAGTCAAGGGTCGCTTATAAAACGGTAACTTGTTTGTATCTTAGATACTTGCTATAATTATCTAAGCTTTATTTTAAAAAATTTTAATAAATTGTTAATAATAAATATATGTTTACTTTAAATAAATTGTCTTATACGTTATCTGCTTTAGAGCCCTATATGTCCGAAAAAACTCTAAGTTTTCATTATGGCAAACATCATCAGACTTATGTTGATAATTTAAATAAATTAATTGCTGGGGGTGAAATGGAGGAGCTTGGTCTAGAAGAAATTATTCTTAAAACAGCTAATAAGACAGAATTCTCAGCGATTTTCAACAATGCTGCTCAAGTTTATAACCATAATATTTTTTGGGACTGTTTAAAGCCAGTTCAAAAAGAAAGCGAAAAAGAGGAATTGAATACGGCTCAAGGTGAACTGCTTAAAGCAATTGAAACTAATTTTGAGTCTTGGGATAATTTTTTGGTCGAGTTTAAAGCCTTAGCTATGTCTCAATTTGGTAGCGGTTGGGCTTGGTTAGTTAAAGATGGTAAATCGCTTAAGATTTTAAAAACATTAAATGGAGAAAATCCTTTAATTTTGAATTTGAAGCCTCTAGTTGCAATTGATGTTTGGGAACATTCTTATTATCTTGATTATCAAAATCGTCGCGCTGATTATTTAGAAGCAATTCTTAAAAATCTAGTTGATTGGCAAAAGGCAAGTGAGAAGTTTTTAGAGTTATAATTTAATTCAGATACTATTAAGCTAAAAAAATGATGAAAGTGAAAGAAATTACAAAACCAAGAACAATATCTAAAAAAAATCCTTATAGTAAAATTCAACCAAAAACAACTGCGCCTTATACGGAGATTTTTTTAATTAGACATTGCCATCCTGATTATGATTTACAGAAAAAAATGGGGGACCGTCTACTACCTTTATCAAAAATTGGATTAAGACAACGAAAATTTTTAACTGATAGACTTTTGAAGATGGGCATAGATAAAGTTTATACTAGTAGCATTAAACGTGCTCAAGAAACAGCTAAAGATTATCTAAAAAAAAGTGGGAAACGAGCAATAGTTGAGGATGGTTTAGATGAAATTCATTGGGCTCATTGGCGAAATATTAAGTTTTTTAACATGTCGGAAGATAATCGTAAGAAACGTTTTGAGGGACATAAATATTTTGATAAAGAGCTCGATAAAATACAGGCTGATGTTAGAAGGGTTTTTGCTAATATCTATCGGGATAATAAAAATAAACGCATTGCTGTTTTCTGTCACGGTAATTTAATTAGAAGTTTGTTATCAGGAGTTTTGAATGCTGATATTATTGGTTTTTTGTCAATGGAAATTTTTCAGTCTTCAATTAGTGAAATTATAATTGATAGGGATGGCTATATAAAAATAATTTATATCAATGATACCAATCACTTACCAAGTCAACCGCGTCGTGAATTCTTTAAGAATTCGTCTGAATAGAAAATTACTTTTCTCTCTAATAATTTTTTTATTAGCGTCTTTTATTGTTCCTTCACAAGTTTTAGCCATTACTTTAAATGGTCGTATCTTACTTCAAGTTGAAGCAAAAGGTGAGGCTTGGTATGTTAATCCACTTGATAGTTCGCGTTATTATTTAGGTCGCCCAGAAGATGCTTTTGCGCTAATGCGTTCTTTAGGACTTGGCACTTCAAATTATGATATTGGTAATTATCAAAAGACAAAAGCGCCTGCTAGACTTTCGGGCAGAATTTTACTTCAAGTTCAGGATAAGGGCCAGGCTTTTTATGTTAATCCGCTTGATTTAAAATTATATTATTTAGGTAGACCAAATGACGCTTTTTATTTAATGCGTTCTTTGGGGCTTGGAATAACTAATAATGATTTAAATAAAATTAAAATATCTTCAGCTAGTACTCTAGTTATAGTTGAGAAAGAAACCCAAACTCAATTAAACAATTTAAGTCAAAATTTTTATTTTAAATATAAAAATGAGGATAATTATTTAGTTTTACAATTATCTACTGAACTTTATGAAGCTTATAAAAGTTCTCCTAAAATTTTAAATTATCAGATTGATAATAAGCCAGAAAATCTACGTGATGCGTTTTATGGAATTTTTTTAGAACTCAAACAAGGAGACACTTCAATTAAAGAATTAGTTGCTAAAGGGAGGGAAGTCGCAATTTCTAAAAACTTAACTGATGATGAATTATTAGAGTATCTACTAGCTCTTATTCAGTATATCCCTTATGACTATTTAAAGGTTGAAAATAGTTTAAATAGTAATCCTTTTTTTCCTTATGAAAGTCTTTATTTGAACAAGGGGGTTTGTTCCGATAAGACTTTTCTTGCTTTAGCTCTTATTCGAGAATTAGGTTACGGAGGCGCAATTCTAGATTTTCCTGAGATAAACCATTCTGCTCTTGGCTTAAGTTGTCCTCTTGAATATTCGGTTCGTGGTTCTGGGTATTGTTTTGTTGAAACGACTAATTATTTTCCACCTGGAGTAATTCCTCAAAATATTAATGGTGGCCTTGCTGTCGCGGAGACCTCAAATTTTAATAATCTCTTTAATGATTTGTCTTTAGGGGAACTTGAAATTTATCAGCAATCTTTTGGACGGAGTTATAATGGAATATATAATCTAAAGCTTAGAGTCGAGAATTTAAAACAATTGAGTCAGAAGATGACGACCAAAAACCTCTTAATTAAAAAGTTAGAGGAAGAATTAATGACAAAACTAGCAGAAATAAATGCCATAAAGCTTAAAATGGATAGTTATTTAGAGGAGCTTAATTATAAAGAATATAATGCTCTAGTCCCAGAATTCAATGTTTTAGTTAATAGCTATAATGAGATGATAAGAACCAATAAACTTGAGATTGAAAGTTATAATTATATGGCTTCAGAGTATAATCATTTGAGTTCAGAGTTTTATCAGAAATAGCCTTTTATTATTGACATAAGGCAATAAATCAGATAAAATAAGCTTATCTAATAAATAATCATACCTCTTAAGTCCGAAAAGGCCTATTTTTTGGTGTTTTCGGCTTATTTTTCTTTCCCTTCGGGGGCTAGAGGTAGAAGTAAAAAAAGAACCCTTTGCCGATATAGGTTGGAGGGATCAAAAAAAGAAAAAATATGGTAAATTTACCAAGTATCGAAGAGATGTTAAAAGCGGGGATGCATTTCGGTCACCGCACTAATCGTTGGCACCCGAAAATGAAGCCTTTCATTTTTACTGCTAAGAATGGTCTTTATATTATTGACCTAAGAAAGAGTCGAGAAAAGTTGAATGAAGCTTTAGAATTCATTCAAAAATTAGTTAAGGAGGATAAAAAAATTCTTTTTATTGGTACCAAGAGTCAAGTATCTGAACCAATGAAAAAAATGGCAATTGAATCTAATCAAGCTTATGTTGTTGGAAAATGGTTAGGCGGTTATATTACTAATTTTTTAGTAATTAAAAAATCAGTTAAAAAATATTTAGATTTAACTGAAAAGAAGGCTGCTGGTAAGCTTGATAAATATACAAAAAAAGAAAGATTAGACTTTGACAGAGAGATCAAAAAACTTGAAGTTAGAGTTGCTGGTTTAGTTTCTTTAAATAAAATTCCAGATGCTTTATTTGTTTGGGATATTAAAGAAGAAGAAACTGCGGTTCGTGAGGCTATTCAAAAAAATATTCCGATTATTGCTGTTTGTGATACTAATGTCAATCCAGAATTAGCAAACTATCCAATTCCGGCTAATGACGATTCAACTAAAACTATTGATTTGATTTTAGGAGCAGTTAAAGATGCTATCTTAAGTGCTAAAAAATAAATTAAGCTAACAAAAAATATATGGAATTTATAAAAAAATTAAGAGAGAGAACTGGCGCCGGAATGGTTGATTGTCAAAAAGCTTTAAAAGAAGCTGACAATGACTTAGATAAGGCGGTCGAAATTTTACGCAAGAAGGGAATCGCAAAAGCTGCTAAAAGAGGTGATCGTGAAACTAATGAAGGCGTAATTAAACTTGCTCTTAATGAGAACGGAACCGAAGGTTATATGGTTGAACTTAATTCCGAGACTGATTTCGTTTCAAGAAATGATAAATTTCAAGAGATGGCTGACTTAATTTTAGAAACTATTAAAACTAAAAAACCAGCTGATTTAGAAGCACTTTTAAATTCTGAAGCAGAAGGAAAAACAATTAGAGAAATCGTTGATACCTTAAGCGGAACAATTGGTGAAAAAATGGGGATTAAAGATTTTGCTATTTTAAATGGAGAAACTGTTGCCATTTACTCTCATTTAGGGGGTAAAATTGGTGTTTTAGTTGCTTTAGATAAAGCTGATAAAAAGGAGTTAGCTTATGAAGTAGCGATGCAAATTGCTGCCGCTAATCCAAAATATATTTATCCTGCTGAAGTTAAGGCTGAGGATTTAGAAAAAGAAAAAGAAATTTACAAAGAACAGCTGCTAAAAGAAGGTAAGCCTGAGGCGATGATTGATAAGATTGTTGAAGGTAAAATGGGTAAATATTATTCCGAAGTTTGCTTAGTAGAGCAAGAGTCAATTAAAGATGATAAGAAAAAAATTAAGGATCTTTTGGGTGATGCTAAGGTAGCTAAGTTTATCCGCTTTGCTCTTGCTAATTAATTTTACATTTAGGCTAGAAACCAGCCCTAGGCAAGGTTTTTAGTCTTTAAATAACCTATGCGTATCGCCAAAGTAAAATTTGCCCCTTGGGATAAAGCTTATGACTTTTTTGTTTCTGATTTAGATATAAAAGCTGGTGATTGCGTTATTGTTGAAACTGAACTCGGTCAAGAAACTGGAAAGATTTCAACTATCTTTGAAGGTGAAGATAATAATGATCTGAAGCCAGTTCTAAGAAAAGCCGTTTACGAAGATGTTTCTTCAGTCTGCTCTCCTGAAAAAAAGGAGGAATCTTTAAGTTTGTGTCGTGATTTAATTAGTCGCCATAATTTAAATATGAAATTAGTTGATGTTCATATTTCTGGTGCTGGTAATCGTTATAATTTTGCTTTTATTTCCGAAGCTAGGGTTGATTTTAGAGTTTTAGTTAAAGAATTAGCTACAAAACTAAGTGCTAATATTCGTTTAACGCAGATTGGTAGTCGCGATGAGGCAAAGATTGGCGGAGATTGCGGTCCTTGTGGTCGTAAACTTTGTTGTAGCGCTTATATGACTGATTTTATTTCCATTGGTTCAGATATGGCTGAGGCGCAACAAGTAGTTCATCGTGGTAGTGAAAGAATTTCCGGAATGTGTGGACGTTTGATGTGCTGTCTTTCTTATGAGCACGAAGGTTATAAAGAATTAGCCACAATTTTACCAGCTATTGGGACAAGGGTTAATGTTGATGGTTCAAGAGGGGTTGTTGTTTCTCAGCATATTTTAAAGCAAACAGTTAACGTTAAACTTGATAAAGAAAAAGAAGAGGGGCGTTCAGTAATTATTGAGGTTGATATTAAGAAACGTCAAAAAGAAAATGGACTTAAGGCTAAAAAATAATTTTGCAATTTATGAAGTTCAATGAAGAAGCCTTTATGGAGGCTATAAGGCTAAAAAACCCCGGTGAACTAGAATTTATTCAAGCAGTTGAAGAACTAGTTTTATCTTTAACTGATTTTTTAAATGCCAATCCAATTTATCTTGAACATAAAGTCTTAGAAAGATTGGTTGAGCCGGAACGAACAATAATTTTTCGTGTTCCTTGGATGAGAGATGATGGTAAAATAGAAGTTAATCGTGGTTTTAGAGTCCAGTTTAGTAGTTTAATCGGCCCTTATAAGGGAGGTTTGAGATTTCATAAAAGTGTTAATTTAAGTATTTTAAAATTTTTAGGATTTGAGCAGATATTTAAAAATAGTTTGACTGGTCTGGCTATTGGCGGAGCTAAAGGGGGAAGTGATTTTGACCCTAAAGAAAAATCTGATTCGGAGATAATGCGCTTTTCTCAAAGTTTTATGTCAGAATTATTTAGACATATAGGGGCGGGGATTGATGTTCCGGCTGGTGATATTGGGGTTGGTGCTAGAGAAATCGGTTATCTTTTTGGACAATATAAGAAATTAAAAAATAATTTTAGCGGTGTTTTAACTGGAAAAGGCTTGGATTGGGGTGGGAGCGATATTAGGATGGAAGCTACTGGTTATGGAATTATTTACTTTTTATTAGAAATGCTTAAGATAAAGGGAGATTCCTTGGTTGATAAAAAAATTATTATTTCTGGTTCTGGCAATGTTGCCCAGCATACAGCTGAAAAAGCAATTAACCTTGGTGCTAAGGTTTTGTCTATGTCTGACTCTCTTGGTACAATTTACAAGCTCGAAGGAATTGGGCTTGAAGACTTAGCGCTTATTAAAGAGTTAAAAAATAACAAAAGAGGCGATTTATCTCAACTTAATGGTCATAATTCCTTAGAGTATTTAGCTGGAAAAAAGCCCTGGGCTATTTCGGCTGACATCGCCCTTCCTTGTGCCACACAAAATGAGATAACTCTAAGTGACGCCAAGGATTTAAAAAATGGCGGTGTAAAAGTAATTGCTGAGGGAGCTAATATGCCAAGCGAACTAGAGGCAGTTAAGTTTTTTATTGATAATGGTATAATTTTTGCCCCAGCTAAAGCAGTTAATGCTGGCGGAGTCGCTGTTTCTGCTTTAGAAATGAGTCAAAATAGTCTTGGTTTAAGATTTAATCGAGAGGAGGTCGATGAAAGATTAAAAGTAATTATGTCATCTATCCATGCAAAAATAATAGAGTATGGTAAAACAACCGAAGGCATCGATTATATTAAAGGAGCAAATATTGCCGGCTTTAAAAGAGTGGCTGATAGCATGATTGCGCAAGGTCTTGTTTAATTTATTCAATTATAACCTTACTCAAAGTGTTGAGGTCTAAGAAATAAAAAGTTTTATTTTTCTCATCAATTGCAAAATCATTTATCTCATCTAAATCTTCAAAAATATATTGATTTAAGAGAGCACCGCTATTTTTATCTAAAACTGCAATTTTTTTCTCACTAGGATTTAAAAGATAAAGTTTTGTATCGGTGCCAACTATTTTTGTAAAACCTGAACTTAAAGGTTCAAGAGCTAAAGCTTTATAATCTTGTTTTTGACCAGTATAATATTTTAAGACCGAGGCATCATTATTTAAAATATAAATAGAACCATCAATATAAAGATCTTGAGCCTTACTCAAATCAGCTTTTTCTTTAAACCAATTAGAGCCAGCGCCGTAATTAGCTCCGGTTTTTTTGTGGACTTTAATTTCATTATTTTCCCTATCAAGTAAGTAAATATTAGTTGAATAAAGAGCAAAATTAATTAGACCATTTTCAGACTCATAACCACTAAGGTTTGCAGTAGTTAAGGTTTTATTACTAGTATTTAGAGTTGTTACTTTTTCATTATTGAAAAAAGCTAAATAATCAATCTTATTATAATTATAACTTTTAATATTATAGTTATCTATATTCTTTTCAGTTTCTATTTTTTCTGGATTTTCGCTACTGTCTAATTTAAAAATTCCGTCATTATTCGCCGCATAAAGATTTTCCCCTAAAAAGGCTAATTTTTTGACTTTAAGCTCGCCAAAATCATAAACCTTTTCTGTATTAGAAATTCTTCTAATTCGATAAATTCTTTCTTGAAGTTCGGAGGCTTTTTTATTTATTTCCTCGTAAAGAGTTTCTCTATTTTTTAAATCTTTTGGCAATTCAGCAATTAAATTATTTACTTCTAGCAGTAAAGCGGAGGCGCCTTCACGATCATCGTATAACATCTTTGCCTCAATCATGCTTTCTTGACGATTTATTTCTCTAGTAATCTCAGAAAATTTTTCTTCTAAAGCAAGACGATTATTTTTTTGTTTAATTGAATTAATGCTAAAGAGAAGAATAATCGCAATAATTGGTAAGGAGATAATTAGAGCTTTATTTCTGGATGATAATTTTGAGTTTTTAAGTTTGAAGATATCAAAGATATTTAAAATAGAGCCGCCTAATTTAAACCTTGAGAAAAATTTATTGTCACCTTTTTTAAAAGAAAATTTTTCTTTCAAGACATTAGAGTCTCTCTTAACTGCACCCAAAGTTCTAATTATTCCAAAGTCAGGGATTTTATTTGATTTTATTGGAGCCGGACTAAGAATTGTTTTTTCAATTTTTTCCACCCTTCTCTCTACTTGGTAAACGAGTTCTGGTTTATTTTCAGGTTCATTTTCTACAACTATTCCTAACTTATAATCCTTATTTTCTAATTCTTCCTCGTCCCTTTTATTTAAATTACTAATTACTTTCAAATCTTTTTTATTAGAGCGGCGAAGCTTTCTTAGTGATTCTTTAAGACTGGTAGATATTTTAGTGAAACTTACTAAGCCTCTGGTCGCTAACATTTCTTCAGTTTTTTTCTCAGTATTTTTTAAGGAAGAGATTGAACTATGAGCGGTAATCGGCTCGCTTACTTCATCTTGTAAATCTCTAACATCTAATTCAGAAGCACTTTTTATAATAATACCAGAGAAAGAAACGTGGGTGTTTATTTTCTTTAATAGGCTTTTTATTTGAAAGGCAGCAGTTAAAGGTGGTAGTTTACTAACGATTGAACTTAGTTCTTTTTCAGAAATATATTCTGATAAAGACTCGCTGCTAAAAAGAAAAAAAGCATTTTTTGGAATTTCGCCGCTAATAACTGAAGAAAATATTTTTGGCATTTTTGGGGCAGCCATTTCTAATTCAGAATTTTTTTGGCCTTCTTTTTCAAAAGCATTAGTTTCGACATTAATAATTTCATAATTATTCTTTTGTTGGTATAGGAGGAGAGCCTTATTTTTTCCGAAATTAGAAAAATGAATATTGTTTTCAAAAACAACCCCGATAGTTAGATTTGTCGAATTAGGGTTGAGACGGATTTTTTCTTCTTCTAAAAATAAGCTTAGAGCAATATTAGTTTTAGCCAGGGCTGCTTCAAAAATATTTTCCGTCTTTAAATTTTCGATCTTTTCTTTTAAAAGTAATTTCTCATCATTATAGTAGTTTTCTTCAAGTGAGGAGATTAGAAAGTTAAAGATTTTTTCGCCTTCATTTTTTTTACTAGAAAATTCTGCCAAAATAAATATTTTTCCGGCTAAATTCTCTTTAAGCGAGTCTGGTTGGGCAACAAAAACCTCATTCCAGGAATTATTCTTATCAGATTGAACATTAAACGATGAAATTTTGTTAAACATAAAAAATAATAAAGACAAAAAAGTTTGACTGTTTATGTGTTTTATTATACTATAAATTCATAAATAAACCAATATGCTAGAGAGAATTTTTGGTAGTGAGCTAAAAATTAAAATTATTAACTTTTTGCTCAGTCAACCAGCTAGTCAGGTTTTTTCTTATACTGAAATTGCAAAAAATCTTAATTTAAGGGGTTCTATTTGGCGTCGTGAGCTTGATGATTTATTTGACCTTGGTTTGCTCAAGAGTTTAAAAAGTGAGGGTCAAAAATTGGAGAAGGTTAATAGTGACAAGAGGAAAGATAAAATATTTTTTACCCTTGATACTAATTTTTTCATTTTTCCAGAAATTCAGTCTTTATTTTCAAAATCAAGAGTTCTTTTGAGTAAAAAAATTTTTAGCGAAATTGAGGCTCAATGTCATCCCCAATTAATACTTTTAAGTGGTAAATTCGTTAACAAGCTTAATACCCCCATTGATTTATTGATTGTTGGTAATATTTCCCGTCGAATATTTTCTAAATTTTTAGCTGAACTCGAAATAGCGATGGGTGAAGAATTAAATTATAGTATTATGACGGAAGAAGAGTTTAAATATCGTCGCTATGTGATGGATATTTTTTTGTATAATATTATTGATGGTGAAAAATTAATTTTAGCTGGAAATATCGATGATTTATCGTTATTAAAAAGTGATGAAAGTCTTTCTTAGTTTTTTTGAAAAAATTTAATATGTCGGAAAAAAATATTTTATCAAAAGTAGCCACCAGTTTAAATCGTTTTTTTGTTTTTCTTAAGTATGTTTTTTGGTTGCTTTTTGTTTTGATTATAGTTTTTTTAGCCTTATTAATCCCTTCTTTTAATGATTTAAGTGTGGCTGGGCAAAATGCTTTAAAAGCTAAAGCTGATTTAGAAAAAGCAATTTATTTAGTTAAAGAAGTAGATTTAGCGGCTGCGACTTCCTCGGCTAAGGAGGCCCAATTCGGTTTTAGCGAGTCTCTCGTTGCTTTAAATAAAGTTTCTTCAAGAAAAGTTATTTCTTACTTTAAACCTTTTAACTCTCAAGTTGAAGAATTAAAATATTTAGTTAGAACTGGAGAAATTATTTCTCGTTCTTTTCTTGGGGCTTTACCTTTGGCTGAAAATTTTTCATCCATATTTTTTAGTGGCGGCGTTTTAAATTCTTTAGATGACGAAAAAAGAGCCGAGCTTATTCGCCTTACTTACGAATCTGAACCGGAATTAATTGGTTTAAAAGCAAATCTTGATTTAGCCTTACTTGATTTAAAAAAGATTAATAAATTTAGTGTTCTTTATCCGGTTTATAAAGATTTAGTTTTTGCTCGCGAAGAACTTGAATCGGCTTTAGAAATTTTAGAGCAGGTTATTTATTTAACTAAAATAGTCCCGGCTTTAGCCGGTTATCCTGAACCCGCCAATTTCCTTTTTATCATGCATAATAATGATGAATTGAGGCCAAGTGGTGGTTTTATTGGCGTTTATGGCTTAATGGCAACGAAATTGGGTAAAATTGAGACTCTAACAACTTATGATAGTTACCATTTAGACATGCCGGCTTCTATCTCTGGTAATTGGAATTTAGCGCCGCCGGAAGCTTTGGCTAAATATTTGAAGGTTAAAAATTGGTATTTACGTGATTCTAATTGGTCGCCTGATTGGCCAACGAGCGCCAGAAATATTCAAGAAATTTATCAGGGTGAAAAAAGAGCGATTAGTGAAGAGCCAGAAAACTTTAATGGAATTATTGGTTTGAATCCAGACTTTATCGCCGAATTAATTGACTTAGTTGGACCGATTGAAATTAGAGGAGAAATCTATGAGCGTGAAAATTTCCAAGAATTATTACAATATAATGTTGAGGTTGCCTATTTAGAACAAGATATTTCTTCCTGGGATCGAAAAGATGTTGTCAATGAAATTCTTTATGAATTAAAAGAACGGCTTTTTAATTTATCACCAGACAACTTTTATCAGCTCATAAATATTATGAGCACTAATGTCGCGGAGAAAAATATTCAACTTTATTTTAACGAAGCAAGACTTGAGGGCTTAGCTAAAAGGCTTAATGCTGGTGGGGAAGTTAAGATGGCTTTAGCTGATTACTTATTAGTTGTTGACGCTAATTTAGGGGCCTTTAAGACTGATGCAGTCGTTAAAAAAGGAATTGATTATGAAATTAATTTAGAAAAAAATAAGGCCGAGGTTAGTCTTCGTTTAGCTTATCGTCACGAGGGTGGCTTTGATTGGCGAACAACGAGATACCGAAGTTATACTAGAGTTTATTTACCGCTTGGCTCAAAGTTAAAAAGTTTAGAGCCTTTTGGTTTAGCTAAATTAGAAGAAGACTCGGTTATTTCTTATGATGATTTAGAACTTAATAAAACTGTAGTAGCTTTCTTTTTCTCGCTTGAACCAGGTACAGCCGGTGGTTTGGACTTAGAATACGATTTAGCCGAGAGCTTAGCCCTATCTCTTAATAGTTCTAATTATAACTTATTAGTTCAAAAGCAATCAGGACGAGAAACTGAGAGTTTTGATTTTAGATTAAAAGAAGAAGAAAAAATAAAACAAGAAAATTCATATAATTTTGAGAGTGATTTTCTTATTGACTTTTTTTAGAAAGTGTGCCATAATAGGGCGAAGTAGTTTAAAACTGCTTTAAATAAATTTAGCTAAGTTTAGCTATTTTTAATCTTTAGTTCGTTAACAATCGATAAAAAATAAAAAATGGAAAGAAAAAGAATGTTTGGGTCTTGGCGAAATAAGATTTTGCTAAGCCTTTTAGTGTTAATTATGTTTTTTATTTTCTCAGGCAATTCTTGTAAAAAAGTTGAGCC
>CAZPPI010000007.1:0-39158 GCA_964588435.1 uncultured Gammaproteobacteria bacterium
ATATTGATTTTTTAATTGTTGCTGGCAATAATGCTGGTAAAGTAGTGGCTGCCAGAAAAATGACACAGCTAGAATTAGCTGTAGGCTGGAATTATATTCCAGTTGAGTACATGACTAGAGAGGGTCTTCCTGTCAGGTCGATACTGCTATTGATGGTTAATAACTCAAAAAGACCAATAGTTATTAATCGTCGTTCGGATGCAGACTTAGATTCGGTTGACCCGAATCAAATAATTTTTTCCAACTCAAAATAAAAAAAGCTGACTTTTGTTGAAGAGCGTGCCCCGGTGCCGCTCTTTTTTCTTTTTATCAAAAAGGCCTATCCTTTTTTTATTTTTGTCTTTAATTTCAATTTTTTACTTATTGACCCGACCATTTTTCTTTGCTACAATAAACATAGGTTTTTTAGGCCTATTTTTATTGTTTTCTATAATTTATATGATTATTACTTGGCAAGGACATTCTTGTTTTAAAATTCAAGATAAACAAGGTTCGGACGGAATAACTGTGGTTACTGACCCTTTTAATAAGGAAATTGGTTTGAAAGTTCCTAATTTTGAAGCTGATATTGTCACAATTTCTCATGATCATGATGATCATAATAACGCTAACTCTTTAAGAGGTAAGGCCTTTATTGTTGATTCTCCGGGGGAATATGATTTTAAAGATGTTTTAATTGAAGGGATTGATTCTTTTCATGATGATAAAGAGGGGGCGGAAAGAGGAAGAAATACAATTTATCGTTTTGAAATTGATGATATTTCCGTTTCTCATTTAGGTGATCTTGGTCATGCTCTTGATAGTGCCCAACTTGAAAGACTTACTGGGACCGATATTTTGTTAATTCCGGTTGGCGGAACTTATACTTTAGATGCTAAAAAGGCAGTTGAAGTAATTTCTCAAATTGAACCAAGAATTGTGATACCGATGCATTATAAAGTTGAAGGTTTAAAAATTGAGCTTGATTCTCTTGATAAGTTTATTAAAGAACTGGGAATCGAGCCGACTTACGAGGAAAAATTAAAAATTTCTAAAAAAGATTTGCCTCAAGAAGATATGGAGCTGGTCGTTTTAAGTTTATAAAAATATTTAAATAAGTTTTAAAATTTATGACAAATGTTAAGAGAGAAAGAACTTTGGTTATTTTAAAACCTGATGCGGTGCAAAGGGGTTTAATTGGTGAAGTAATAAATAGAATTGAGAAAACCGGTTTGAAATTGGTTGCTTTAAAAATGATAATGGCGACTGAAGATCAACTTTGGGCTCATTATAATAAAGATAATGCTTGGTTTTTAAAAAAAGGAGAAATGGCTCTTAAGGAAAGAGAAGCTGCCGGAATGTCGATTGATAAAGAAGCGATTGAATATGGCAAGGATATTATTCGAGCTCTAGTTAAGTTTATGACTTGTGGACCGATTGTACCGATGATTTTTGAGGGCAATCAAGCCGCAGGAATTGTTAAAAAATTAGTTGGCTCAACTGAGCCCTTAAGTTCAGACGCCGGAACTTTAAGAGGAGATTATACAATTGATTCTTATAGTCTAGCTAATGTTGATGAAAGAGCGGTAAGAAATTTAATTCATTGCTCTGATCCAGTTGAAGACGCTGATAGAGAAATCCCGATTTGGTTTCAACCAGAAGAAATTTTATCCTATCGTTTAATTGCTGAACAGATTTTATATGATGTTAACCTTGATTCAATTAAGGAGTAAGTTTGCGCCTTGTTTTTAAGGCTTATCAATAAAAATATGGCCGCTGAAAATAAGTCAGAAAAAACTAAAACAGAAAATAGCCAGAAAGAAAAAGCTTTGTTGTTAAAAATTTTGGTTCTTAGTTTTACGGTTTTAATTTTTTTAGCTTGGATTTTTAATCTACAAAGCCGTTTAAAGAATGTTGAAGATTTAACTCTAGTGCCAAAAAATGATGAGTTTATAGAGATTAAAGATAATTTAGACCAGGTGGTTGAAGATTTAAATGCCAAGTTAAAAGATGAGAAGGATAGCTTTGGCCAAGTAGTTGAGGATATTAAGGAAGATGATCAAGGTGGTAATCAAGAAGATGATTTAAATTTACCGTTTTTACTCGAAGAAGAACCCTTACCTAAACCTAATCCAAATAACTGTCCACAATATATTAATTGTATGCCGACTACTGATGGTTCAGTTAGAAGTTGTGCTATTCCCCCTGGTTGCGAGGAAATTACTCAGGTGGTTTGGTAAGATGGATTTATTTTGTAATTTATTTTTACTATTGTTTTATGAAAAAAAACGAAGCCCAGGAATCAGAAAAAAATCCTGAAAAAGTTGAAGAAGTTATTATTGGCAATCGCCGTAAAACGCTTTATGGTCTAGTTGAGGATCAACCGATTGTGGACGAAATGTCTAAGTCTTATTTAGACTATGCGATGAGCGTTATTGTTTCTCGGGCTCTGCCTGACGTTAGGGATGGTTTAAAACCGGTTCATCGTCGTATTCTTTATGCAATGTGGAGTGTTGGGCTTCGTGCTAATACAAAATTTAGAAAGTCAGCTACAGTTGTTGGAGAAGTTTTGGGTAAATATCATCCTCATGGCGATAGCGCCGTTTATGATTCAATGGTAAGAATGGCTCAAGATTTTTCTATGCGCTATCCGCTTGTTCGGGGACAAGGAAATTTTGGTTCTATGGACGGTGATAACGCGGCGGCCATGCGTTATACTGAGGCGAAATTAGCAGCGATTTCTGAGGAAATGCTTTATGATATTGATAAAAATACTATAGATTTTATTCCTAACTTTGATGGTAGTCATAAAGAGCCGAGAGTTCTGCCAGCTAAATTACCGAATCTTTTATTAAACGGAACGATGGGTATCGCTGTTGGAATGGCGACAAATATTCCGCCTCATAATTTACGAGAATTAGCGGCGGCGATTGAACATTTGATAGAGAATCCTGATGCTAGTGTTGAGGATTTGGTTCAATTTGTTAAAGGACCAGACTTTCCGACTGGCGGAATTATTTATGATAAAAAAGATATTTTAACTGCTTATGCGACCGGTAAGGGTGGAGTTGTTTGTCGTGGTAAAGCCGATATAGAGGAAGATAAGAGTGGTTTTAAAATTGTTGTGCGCGAAATTCCTTATCAAGTTAATAAAGCCGATTTAGTAGAAAAAATTGCTAATTTAGTTAAAGATAAAAAACTTGATGGCATCCGTGCTCTACGCGATGAATCTGATAAAGACGGAGTAAGAATTGTGATTGAGCTTAAAAAAGATTCTTATCCAAAAAAGATTTTAAACAGTTTATATAAAAATACAAATCTTCAAACAACTTTCCACTTCAACATGTTAGCCTTGGTTGATGGAATCCAACCTCGCGTTTTAACCCTGAAGATGATTTTGGAAGAATATATTAAACATCGCGAGGAAGTTGTTAAACGAAGAACTCAATTTGAACTTGATAAAGCTAAAGACAGAGCCCATATTTTAGATGGTTTGATGATTGCTTTAAAAAATATTGATGAAGTTATTAAAACAATTAAGGCCTCAAAAGATAAAGAAGCCGCTAAATTTAGTTTGATTAAAAAGTTTAAGTTGTCGGAAAAACAGGCGATTGCAATTTTGGAGATGCGTTTACAAAATTTAGCTAATTTAGAACAGAAAAAAATTGAGGATGAGCTTAAAGAAAAATTAGCAATTATTAAAGATTTGGAAGCAATTTTGAAATCAGTTGCAAAAATGCGAAAGATTGTCAGTGAAGAGCTTAAGGCTTTGGTTGAAAAATATGGTGATGAAAGAAGAACTCAAGTTGTTGCTAGCGGAATTAAAGATTTTAGTGTTGAGGACCTAGTTCCTAACGAGGAAACTGTTGTTCTTATGACGCGCGATGGTTACATTAAGAGACTTGAGCCAGATAATTTCAAAGTTCAGGCTCGGGGTGGTAAAGGTGTTATGGGTTTAACAACTAAAGAAGAAGATACGGTTCAGTTCATGTTTAGTAGCATGACTCATAATGATATTTTATTTTTTACTACTAAGGGTCGAGCTTTCCAATTAAAAGTTCACGAAATTCCTCAGTCTTCGAGAATCGCCAAGGGAACTCCGGTAGTTAACTTTCTTCAGCTTTTAAGTGGCGAGCAGGTTTCTTCAATTTTACCTTTAGAAAAAGCAGTCTTTAGTAAATACTTATTTTTTGCTACGAGAAAAGGTTTGGTTAAGAAAGTTGACTTAGAATTATTTAAAAATATTAGACGCGGTGGTTTGATTGCAATTAAAATTAAAGATGATGATCGCTTGACTTGGGTTAAACCAACTTCGGGCTCTGACCATATTCAACTTGTCACTGCTAAAGGTCAAGCAATTAGATTTAAAGAAACTGATGTTCGCGATATGGGTCGCGGAGCTGCTGGTGTTATCGGTATTCGCCTTCATAAAGATGATACGGTTATTGGTATGGGAGTGGCAAAAACTGATAAAGAAAGAAAAAGAAATTACCAAATTTTAACAATCATGTCCAAGGGTTGTGGTAAACGAACTGATTTCAATGCTTATAAGCTTCAGGGTCGTGGTGGCAGTGGTATTAAGACTGCTAAAGTAACTGATAAGACTGGAATAATAACTGATGCTTTCTTGGTTAATTCTGATAGTATGATTGATAAAGATATTATTGTGATTTCTGAAAAGGGTCAAGTCATTAGAACCCCTTTTAAAACTATCAGTGTTTTGGGTCGTGATACTCAGGGGGTTAGAATTATGCGCTTTAAAGAAAGTGATGATAAAGTCGCGGGGACAACTTGGATTTAATTTTAAGTTAAATTTATAAATTAAGCTTCTAAATTTATATGAAAAAATATTTTCAAGAGTTTAAAGAGTTTGCGGTTAAAGGGAATGTTGTTGACTTAGCGGTAGCCGTTATTATTGGTGCTGCCTTTGGTAAAATAATTTCCTCTTTAGTGGCAGATATTGTCATGCCTTTAGTCGGTTTTATTGCTGGTGGGCTTGATTTCACAGCTTGGAAGATTGTGTTGCGCTCGGCAATAATTGGACCTGAAGGTGAAATTCTAAAGCCAGAACTTTTACTTAGTGCTGGTAATTTTGTTCAAAATATTTTTGATTTTTTTGTTATCGCTTTATCGGTGTTCTTAATGGTTAAACTTCTTAATCGAATTAAAAATAAATTAGCACAGGACTTTTTGGCAAAAAAAGAGACGGAAAAAGTAATTGGGGAAGAAATTAAAGAAGAAGAATCACCGACCCTTTTAACTAAAGATCAGAAATTATTAGTTGAGATTCGTGATTTACTTAAAACCAAAAATTCAGACAATCAAAATAAAAGTTTAAATTGATAAAAATGGATGAGCTCTTATTAATAATTTTATTAGTGGTTCTCATTGTCGGACTTGCGTCTGTTATTTTTTTATTGTTAAAAAAGAGGGACGTCGAGGGTGGTAGTAATGGTAAGCTCGACATTTTAGCGGAAAAATTAATTCAGCAATCGGAAAAACTTACTAATTTATCACATCAAAATAGCGAGTTAAGACAAGAGCTTGATAAAAAATTATCAGAGACTTATCGCAGTAATCAAGAACAGTTTGGTCAAACCGCTAAAATTGTTCAAGGTATTTCTGCACAATCGGCACGGCTGATTGCTGATGTAACGGAAAAATTAACTAAGCTTGATGAAACTAATAAGCAGGTAGTTAACTTTTCTTCCCAGTTACAAAATCTACAAGATATTTTGAAAAACCCTAAGCAGCGCGGAGTCTTGGGAGAATATTTTTTGGAAGAAACTTTAAAGAATGTTTTACCGCCCGGTTCGTTTCAAATGCAATATAGTTTTGGTAAGGACGAAAAAACAGATAAAGAATTAATTGTTGATGCTGTTGTCTTTGTTAAAGATAAGGTTATCCCAGTTGACGCTAAATTCTCTTTGGAAAACTATGAGAGAATCTTAAACGCGATTAATAAAGAGGAGCGAGAAAAATTGGAACAAGTTTTTAAGCAAGATTTAAAGAATAGAATTGATGAAACGGCTAAATATGTTCTTCCGGGCAAAGGAACACTTGAGTTTGCGTTTATGTTTATTCCTTCGGAGGCAATTTATTATGATTTATTGGTTAATAAGGTTGGAGCGATAAAAAGTAATACTCGTGATTTAATAGAGTATGCTTTTAGAGATAAAAAAGTTATTATTGTTTCACCAACTTCTTTTTTAGCTTATTTGCAAACCGTTTTACAGGGTTTAAAAGCAATGCAAATTGAAGAAAAAGCTAAAGAAATTAAAGTTAATATTGAAAAACTTGGTCGCCATATAGCAAGTTATGATGATTTCATGAGGAAACTAGGTCTTTCTATGTCAACCACTGTTAATCATTATAATAATGCTTATAGTGAATTTAAAAAAATTGATAAAGACATTACAAAAATTACTGATAAGAAAAATGATTTTGAGGTCTTAAAAATTGAAAAACCGAAAACAACTTAAGTTTTTGACAAAATGACTAGAGATTTAGATAAAATTAAAAAGCAAGAGGAAATTTTAAAAATTATTGCTTTTTATGATATTTTTTCTTTTCCTTTAACGATTTTTGAAATAAAAAAACTATTATTTCCACTTAGCAATCTAAGCGAGATAGAAACTATTTTAGAATTAGAGCCTATAAGCTCTAAGCTTGAGCGAAAAAATGGTTTTTATTTTTTAAAAGGACGGGCGGAGATTATTAATTCTCGTAATAGGCGCTATAATTATAGTTTAAGAAAAATTAAAACCGCGAAGTTTTTTGCTAAAATATTTGCCAAACTACCCTTTGTCTTGACGGTTTATTTAGTTAATTCAATCGGAAATTATAATTTACGAGATGATAGTGATATTGATTTTTTTATTATTACGAAAAATAAAAGAATTTGGCTGAGTCGATTTTTTTGTGCTGGTCTGATGAAAGTTTTGAATAAGCGACCGAATAAAAAAACTAAAAAAGATAAAATTTGTTTAAGTTTTTATTTAAGTGAAAATAATTTAAATCTTAGTGATTTAAAAATTAAGAATGGTGATCCTTATTTTGATTTTTGGGAGAAGAACTTATTGTTATTAGAAGATAAAAAGAATGTTAATCAAAAATTTTTGCAAGTCAATAATTTAGAGTTTTATTATAATTTAGGACGGGTTCAAAATTCTCTAACATCTAAGAATAAAACTAGTTTAATCGGATATATAATGAATTACTTTGAGAATCTAAGTTACAAGCTACAAGTTAAAATTATGCCTCTTGTATTGCGTCAGGCTGCGGAAATAAAAAATGATTCAAGTGGCGTAGTTTTGTCAGATAATATAATTAAGTTATATTTAAAAGATAGGCGTTTAGAAATAAAGAAAAAATATGAAGAAAAATTGGCACAACTTATTTGAGGGCATTATTAGGTGGTCTTTTTATTTGTTTGTTTTTTTGCTTCCCTGGCAAACTAAGTTGATTATTAGGGCGGGTACCAATAATTTCAATGAGATAAGTTTCTATATTAGTCATTTATTATTAATTTTTGTTTTATTACTTTTTCTTTCTTATCGTGCCTTTAATAAAAATTATCAAGAGCGAGCGCAAGTTATTTGGTATTCTCTAACTGGTCTTTCTTTCTTTATTTTTCTATCTTTTTTCTTTGCACCAGACAAAGTTCTAGCTTTTTATAAATATATCATTATCATGCTCGGTTTTGGTCTGTTTTATCTTCTTCAGGAAGGCTTTAAGCGATCGGCCTATGGCGAGGCAATTTTAGAAAAAAATCGAGTGATGTTTATTTTCTTAAGTTCTATTTTTCTTCATGTTTCTTTAGGTATTTATCAATTTTTAAGTCAAAAGACCTTTGCTTTTAAATATCTTGGTCTTGCTTCTCATTACCCAGAAGACTTAGGGGTATCGGTAGTCGAAACTTTATCGGGCCGCTGGCTTAGGTCTTACGGAGGTTTTGATCACCCCAATATTTTTGGTGGAGTTTTAGCAATTTCCATTATCTTAGCTTCTTATCTTTTAGCTAAGAAAAAATTAATTAGAACGAAGAGGGAAATTGCTGAGTCAGTTTTTCTTTTTGTTTTTTATTTTTTTGCACTTTTAGCTTTAATTTTTAGTTTTTCCCGATCAGCTTGGATTGCTTTATTCATTGGATTAATTGCCTTGTTCATCACTTTTTTAGTCAGAAAGGAAAAGTGGGCACTCGGTCGCCTGCTTGCTTTATTATTTTTCTCGGCTATTTTAAGCGGGGTAATTTATTTTTCTTATCAAGATTTATTTATTACTAGAGTTAATGCCGAGGGACGACTTGAGGAAACTTCTTTTAGCGAGAGACGTCTTCAAATGACGGAGGCCGGTGGAGTTCTGAGAGATAAGTGGCTTTTTGGTGCGGGAATCGGTAATTATACTACATTTTTAGCTAATAAAGATTTAGAGAATAATGGTATTAAAAAAGCCGATTGGGCTTACCAACCGGTTCATAATTCCTTTTTGTTTCTTTGGTCTGAGTCTGGTTTGTTAGCGTTGTTTTTCTTTTTAACTTTCTTTGTCGCTCTTTGGCGTCAATCTCCTAAAGAAAATTTCTCTTGGTCGCTATTATTACCTTTAATTTTATTAATGTTTTTTGATCACTGGCTCTTGAGTTTACCCTTTGGCATAATCTTTTTATTCTTTATTTTTGGTCTGATATAAATTTGATAATTATTTTGCAGAAAGACTAAATCTTGCTCTAGACTTCTTAAAGTTTGGAGTAGCTGTTTTTTTTCTTTTTTCCTCTCTTTTAAATCCTCGTCTTTATTATTTTTTAACTTTTGATAAACTAAACTTATTATAGTTGCAATCGTCCCGAAATAGTCATCTTGTTCTACGTGATATTTAACGCTTATTTCATCTTTTAAAATAGAAAAAAGGGGCTTAATTTGATAGGTCCTCTCTTCACTTGGGTTTATCTTTTTTAGTTTTTTTAATTTTAACATTATATTAGATAGTGGAAATTTTTAAACTAGGCTCGAATATTTATTCCCCCCAATAATTAGATGGTCTAAAACTTCAATACCAAGAATTTTACCAGCTTCAATTAATTTTTCTGTTATTTCTGCATCATTTTTTGTGGCTTTTAGAACGCCAGAAGGATGATTGTGGGCAACAATGATAGCGGCGGCAGAATTTTCAAAGGCAGGGCGAAAAACTTCTCGAGGGGAAACAAGGGCTGAATCGAGAGTGCCAATAGAGATAACTTCTTCATGAATTAATTGATAATGGGTATTTAAATAGAGTCCGCGAAATTGTTCTTTTTTTAAGGAGCTCATATCTTTTAGATATTCGAAAGCCTGTTTAGCATTTCTGATACTAACATTAGCCCCGGCTTTTTTTTGATAAAAACGACGACCAAGTTCAAAGCAGGCAACAATTTGGCAGGTCTTAGCAATCGGGACCCCTAAATCTTTCATAATTATTTCTGGATTTTGTTGGTAGGCGATACCTTTTTCGCCATATTCCCGCATTAAACGAATAGACATTGCCATTACCTCTTCTTTTTTAGTACCGACCCCTAGAACAACAGCTAATAATTCAGCCGCACTTAAAGCCTTGGCTCCCTCCTTTAGCATTTTTTCTCTTGGTTTTTCTTCATTTGGCAAATCTTTGACTCTAGGGATTGAGTATTTCTTAATACCCTCTTCTTTAGCGGAGTCTATAGAAATTAAATTTCTTTCAATAATTTTATAAGCCATATTTTTCGCTTTGACCGTCTTTATCGCTTAAATTTGCGATAATTCCTGCGGCGCTTTAAATTATATCATATTTATGATAAATTTAAAAAGCAGCTTTTAATAGTTGTATCTTAATTTTTATAAAAAATTTACTATATGAATAAATTCAAAGTTAAAGTCTTAAAAAATGGGGTTCCTTTATATCTAATTCCGCTTAAAGAAGCGAAAACAGCAACAATAATGTTCATGTTTAAGACTGGTTCTAAATATGAGAATCGTGATAATAGTGGAATTTCCCATTTTTTAGAGCACATGTTTTTTAAAGGGACGAAAAAACGACCGGACACTGCCACTATTTCTTCGGAACTAGATTCCCTTGGCTCCGAGTTTAATGCTTTTACTGGCAAAGAATATACTGGTTATTTTGTAAAAACAGCGGCATCAAAAATTAGACCAGCCATGAAAATTTTGGGTGATATGTTGCTTAATTCCTTGTTTGATGAAAAAGAAATTGAAAGAGAAAAGGGCGTTATTATTGAAGAGCTTAATATGTATGAGGATAATCCTTTAATGCATATCGAAGATGTTTTTGAGAGCTGTCTTTATGGTGACACCCCGGCTGGTTGGGACACGATTGGGACTAAGGAGACTATTCGTAGTTTTAAGCGCCAAGATTTTATTAAATATTTTACTAGTCAATATGGAGCCAAGAGTTTATCAATTATTTTAGCTGGAAAAGTTTCTGCGATTGATATTAAGGTTATAGAAAAAATTGCTTTAGAGTTTAAAAATAATACTTGGCAAAATAAATTAGAAGTTAAAGAGAATCAATCCAGACCAGCAATCAAAAGTGTTTTTAAAACAACTGATCAAGTTGCTTTATCGCTTGGGGTCAGAACAGTCGCGATTGGCCATCCTGATGAGTTAAAGTTAAAAATGTTAGCCTTAGTTTTGGGTGGCTCAATGAGCTCTCGTTTATTTATTAGATTAAGAGAAAGAAACGGCTTAGCTTATTTTGTTAAAACTATGACCGAATTTTATAGTGATAGCGGCTATTTAACAACTCAGGCCGGTGTTCCGATTGATAAAGCAAAAGAAGCAGTTAAAATAATTTTAGAAGAATATAAAAATATCGCTCAAGAAAAAATTTCTGAAGTCGAGCTTAAAAAAGCTAAAGATTTATTGGTTGGAAAAATGGCCCTTCGGCTTGAGGCAACGGATGAAATTGCTTCTTGGTATGCTCGTCAAGCGGTTTTAAGGAGCAAGGCTCTAAGTCCGGCTGAGGTGTTAAAGGAAATTAAAAAAGTTAAAGCGATTGATTTACAAAAACTGGCTAAGAAATTTTTTATTGAGTCTAATTTGAATCTAGCTTTGATGGGGAAAATTAAAGCGGATAATTTTAAATCAGTTTTAAAGTTTAGCTAGGAATTATAATTTATGATGAAAGGGCTTTTGACCAAACTTAATAAGGCGCAAAAAGAAGCGGTTACACACGGTAATGGTCCTTTGCTTTTAGTTGCCGGGGCTGGAACTGGAAAGACAACGGTTTTAATTAACCGTTTGGCCTATTTGATTTTGGAAAAAAAAGTTAAGACTAATGAAATTTTACTTTTAACTTTTACTGAGAAGGCGGCCGGTGAGCTTGAAGAGCGCTCTGATAAAATTTTACCTTATGGTTATACAGATTTATGGATTAATACTTTTCATGGTTTTGGTGAGAGAATTTTGCGTGATTATGCTTTAGAAATTGGTCTTAATCCGAGTTTTAGATTATTAAATCAAACGGATCAATGGCTTTTAATTAGAAATAATTTTTCTGATTTTGAACTTGACTATTATCGTCCTCTTGGTAATCCGACTAAATTTATTTCTGAATTAATTAAACATTTTTCGCGGCTTAAGGATGAAAATATCTCCGTTGAAGAATATTTTGATTACGCAAAGAAGTTAGAGGCGGGTGAAATCAAAATGGAAAGTCGCGGGGAAAATAGTGAGGAAGATGGTCAAGATGAATCTGAAAACTTTGATGAAGTAAAAAGAATTATGGAGCTTGCTTTAGCTTATAAAAAATATAATGAATTGTTGCTCGCTAAAGGTTTAATGGATTTTGGGGATTTGATTGTCTATTTACTTAAATTATTTCGTGAGCGTCCGGCAATTTTAAACTTTTTTCGTCATCAGTTTAAATATGTGATGGTTGACGAATTTCAGGATACAAACTTAGCTCAATATGAGTTAGTTAAACTTTTAGCAGCGCCAGAAAATAATTTAACTGTTGTTGGTGATGACAATCAATCAATTTATAAATTTCGTGGTGCCTCTTTATCTAATATTTTACAGTTTAAAGATGATTATCCAGAAGCCAAGGAAATTGTTTTAAATGAAAATTATCGTTCTCGCCAAGAGATTTTAGACCGGGCTTATGATTTTATTCAAAATAATAATCCTAATACGCTTGAATATAAATTAAAAATTTCTAAAGAATTAAAAGCGGTTCATCCTGATTATAAAAAAGTTCCTGATTTTTCACCAATTGATTTTTATAATTTTTCTAGTCAAGAAGAGGAAATTGCTTTCGTCTCGGCTAAAATAAAAGAATTAAAAGAGATAGATAAGGAGGCATCTTTTTCTGATTTTGCAATTTTAGTTCGGGCTAATGATACAGCGATGCCTTTTGTTAAAGAGTTGAGTCGTCAAGAAATTCCTAATCAATTTATGTCTTGGCGTGGTCTTTATTACAAGCCAGTTATTTTAGATTGTTTAGCTTATTTACGAGTTTTAAATAATTATCACGATTCGGTTTCTTTATTTAGAATCCTAAATATGGAAGTTTTTTCTGTTTCTCATAGTGATATTATTGAGATTAATAAGGTGGCTAACCGAAAAAATTGGTCTTTATTTGAAACTTTAGAAAATATTAAGCTTGTTCCTAATTTAAATAAAAAAAATATTGAGCAGGTTAATAAGTTTTTAACTTTAATTAAGGAACATTCTTCTTTTGTTTCTAAATCAAGTCCAAGTCGCATATTTTTACGCTTTGCTTACGAATCAGGATTTTTAAAGGCTTTAGATCATGACAGAGACTTAGAGATATATTCTTTCTTAAATCAATTCTATCAGAAAATAAAAAAACTTGAGGAGGCAGAAGCGGATCTAAGTTTAAAAGATTTTTTAAAAGTTATGGACATGGAGCTTGAGGCCGGGGAGAGCGGTTCTTTGAAGTTAGACTTTTTAGATAGTGACTGTGTTAAGATTATGACTGTCCACGGGGCTAAAGGTCTAGAGTTTAAATATGTTTTTTTAGTTAATCTAGTTGATAAAAAATTTCCAACTATTAATCGTTCGGAAAAAATTTCAATTCCTGATGCTTTGGTTAAGGAGCAAGCTTTACCTAGCGGTGATTTCCACTTAGAAGAGGAAAGGCGGCTTTTTTATGTTGCTATTACTCGCGCGAAGGAGAGATTATTTTTAACGGGGGCAAAAGACTACGGTGGTGCTAGAGAAAAAAAGCCATCTCGTTTCATCAATGAGTTAAAATTAAAAAATATTATTGAGCCTGAGATTTCTTTAAGTTCTAAAAATGAATTTTTAAGAGATTTACATTATTTAAATTCTCGACCATTAGAAATTTTTCAAGAAAAATTACCAGCAGAAAAATATCCTTTGCCGACTAAATTTTCTTTCTCTCAGTTAGCAGCTTTTTCGGTTTGCCCGCTACAGTATAAATTTGCTTTTATCTTAAAAATTCCGGCCGATAGCGATAAATCATCTTTAATTTTTGGTCGCGTTTTACACAATACTCTTTACAATTTTTTATTACCAACTTTAAGTGGAGGGCTAGCTCAAGGAGAATTATTTTCTCAAGAAAATTTAGTAAAAAATAAAAAAAATACAGAAGCGGAGCTTTTTAGTGAAGCTCGTTTACTAGAAATTTATCAAGAATTTTGGCAGGAGGACGGTTATCGCAGTCAAAAAGATAAAGAAGAATATAAAAAAAGGGGTCAAGCTGCTTTAAAAGCCTTTTGGCATAATTATCAAAGCGAGAAACCAGTTGAAACATTATTACTTGAGAAAAATTTTAGTTTTAAAATTGGTGGTGATATTATTCGTGGAGCAATCGACAGAGTCGATCGTTTGATGGACGGAACTTTGGAAATTATTGATTACAAAACCGGCAAGGATAAAGTTAAGCTTGATTTTAAAGAAAAAAGACAATTAATTTTATACCAATTATTCTTAGAAGAATTTTTAGGTAAGAAAGTCAGCACTTTAAGTTATTATTTCTTAGAAAGTGGAAAGAAACTCTCTTTTAGTGCTAATGAAAAAGATATAACTAAGCTTCGTCTTGAAGTGATGCGGGAAATTGCGGCGATTAAAAAAAGAGAGTTTCCGCCGAACCCTTCAAATATGTGTAGTTTTTGTGATTTTAATTCTATTTGTGAATTTCGTCAGCGCTAAGTCCTTGTTTTTAAATTAATAAATTTTATATGAATAAGAAAATTAAAAAATCGGAAACGGGAAAAAATGAAGAACGTTTAATGAGTCCGATTGAAAGTTTTAGTGACGATAAATTAGAACTAACCTTAAGGCCGAAAGTCTTAACAGAATATATTGGTCAAGAAAAAATTAAAAAAAATTTGGCAATTACAATTAAAGCTGCTAAAAATCGAGGAGAAAATATTGAGCATGTTTTATTTTATGGTGCTCCTGGTTTAGGCAAGACTACTTTAGCTCATGTTATCGCTAATGAAACTGGGGCTAATATTCGAGTCACGTCTGGACCGGCGATTGAAAAAGGGGGTGATTTAGCCGCTATTTTAAGCAATTTAGAAGAAGGAGATATTTTATTTATTGATGAGATTCATCGCTTACGCAAGGCAGTCGAGGAAATTTTATATCCCGCCATGGAAGATGGTGCAATCGATATTATTATGGGTAAGGGTCCAACGGCAAGAACCTTACGCTTAGATTTACCAAGTTTCACAATTATCGGTGCTACAACTTTAGCTAGTTTATTATCCGCCCCTCTAAGGGATCGTTTTGGCATAATCCATCATTTAAATTTTTATCAAATTGAAGATATTGAAAAAATTATTTTAAGAAGTGCTGGAATTTTGGGAGTTAAAATTGAAAAATCGGCAGCCCTAGAAATTGCTAAACGTAGTCGCAGAACTCCGCGTGTTGCTAATCGTTTGCTTAAAAGAGTTCGTGATTATTGCGAGGTTGAGGGTGATGGCAAAGTTTATTTGAATATTTGTCTCGAAGCTTTTAAAGTTTTAGAAATTGACGAACTTGGTTTAGACTATATTGATAGGGAGTTAATGGAAATTATTGCAAAAAAATTCAAAGGTGGACCGGTTGGCTTAAATACTTTAGCGGCAGCTAGCGGTGAAGAGTTGGAAACAATTGAAAATGTTTATGAACCTTATTTAATGCAACTTGGATTTTTAGATCGCTCGCCTCGGGGAAGAATTTTAACGGAGCTTGGCTTTAAGCATTTAGGGCTTAAATCTTAAATAAGCTATTTTACCTAATTTTAGAACAAATTAAGACTTGATTTTTTTAAAATTCTATGATATAATGGCTTTAAGCCTTATAAAAATTTTATTTTTTGTTGATTATTTTTTTAAATAGTTTTAATATTATTTCCAATTTATATGAAAAAGTTTTTTATTTTTGTTTGGGAAATTGTGAAAGTTTCTGTTATTTCTTTGGCAATTATTATCCCGATTCGTTACTATTTGATTCAGCCTTTTTACGTTAAAGGGGCTTCAATGGAGCCTAATTTTCATGATAATGAATATTTGATTATTGATGAGCTCTCTTATCGTTTTAATGAACCAGTTCGGGGACAGGTTATCGTTTTTCGTTATCCGAAGAATCCTCAAGAATATTTTATTAAAAGATTAATTGCTTTACCGGGAGAGGAGGTCCAAATCAAAGATGAGAACATTATTATTTATAATGAAGAATATCCTGACGGCTTAACTTTATCAGAAGATTATTTGGATAGAAAGCTAGTTACTTATAATGATAGCGAAGCAAAGATTCCGGTCGGACCGGATGAATATTTTGTGATGGGTGATAATCGAGGCTCCTCAAGAGATTCAAGAAGTTTTGGCGCTGTTAATAAAAATTTTATTATTGGTAAGGTTTTATTTAGAGGCTGGCCGCTATCAAATATTTCTTTCTTCGGAAAAGATACTTGGCCTAATTACGAAAACTAAAAAATGATATGGCAAAAACAACAAAAAAGCTTAGTCCTGTTAAGAAGAAAGAAACTTCTGAACTTAAGAAAACTGAAAAAAAATCTATTAAATTACCAACTAGAGTTGCTGGAGTTAAGGATTTTTTTGGTTTAGAGGGAATGGTTTTTAGTTTGATAACAAATAAGGCGGCTGAGCTCGCTAATCTTTATAGCTTTAAAGAAATTAAAGTTCCAGTTTTAGAAAGTTTTGATTTATATAAAAAATCAAGTAGAAGAAATAACGATAAAGAGTTTTATTTTGTTGATGGTGATAAGAATGAAAAACAAGTTCTAAGACCGGAATTAACTCAGGGCATGATTCGGGCCTATTTAGAAAATAGTGGTCCCGAGATTCCTGTTGGGGCCAGGTTATTTTCTCTTGGTCCAGTTTTTCGTCGTGAAAAACCTCAAGGTGGAAATTATCGAGAATTTATTCAGGCTGATTTTGAAATTATTGGTGATAAAAAGCCATTAACTGAAGCCATTTTAATTGCGACTGCTGTTACTTTGTTTAAGGAATTAAATATTAAGGTTCAGGTTCAAATTAATAGTCTTGGTGACGCTGCTTGTCGTCGCGAATACTCTTTGAAGTTAGCAGCTTTTTTTAAGGAACGTGGTAAAAAAACTAAGCTTTGTAATTACTGTAAAAATAATTTAGCTAAAAATGTTTTAAGTTTATTAGATTGTAAAGATGAAAATTGTTTGAAATTAAGAGAAGAAGCTCCACAAATTGCTGATTTTTTATCAACTGAAAGTAGAGAACATTTTACAAAAACTTTGGAATTCTTGGATGAACTTGAGGTTCCTTATAATTTTAGTCCTTATTTAGTTCGTGGTCTTAATTATTATAATGATACTGTTTTTGAGTTCTGGCCTATTTCTGATGATGGACAAATTATTGGTAAAAATTCTTTGGCAGCCGGAGGCCGTTATGATTATTTAATAGAAAGCTTTGGTGGTCCAAGTACAGCAGCTGTTGGCTTAGCCCTTGGAGCTGAAAGAATAGCCTCAAGAATTAAGGATAAATCAACCTTGATTAATAAAACAAATGATGATATTATATTTATCGCCCAGCTTGGTGATCAAGCGAAGGTAAAATCTTTACAACTTTTTGAAGATTTGCGTCATAACGGTTTTTGTGTTAGGCAGTCTTTATCATCCGATAGTCTCAAGGCTCAACTCGAAGAAGCCGCAGCTGTTGGCACTAAAAATTGTCTTATTTTAGGAAAAAAAGAGATTATGGATGGAACAGTTTTAATGCGTGATATGGATTCCGGCGCTCAAGAAACCGTGATTTATAAAAAAATTAAAGAAAGATTGGAAAAGATTAATAAAATAGTTGAGAAAAAAATTAAAATTAGAAAGGAGGATTAGCTATGGCTGACTTTGCAAGAAAACCTGGAGAAAGTTTTGAGGGGTTTCTACGAAAATTCAAACGGGGTTTGAAAAATAGTAAAAGACTTGAAAAAGCTAGATCCAAACAACATGTAGAACCAACGAAAAATCGTCAAGCGCAGAAGAAAAAAGCTTTGATTGGTTTGGAATTGAAGAAAAAGAACGAATATTTGCGTCGTATCGGTAAATTACCGGAAAGTACAATGCGTCGTTAGTCTTTGTCGTTAGTTTTTAATATGTGTAAAAATAAAAACCCCGCCTTTGGCGGGGTTTTTATCTAAAATATTTAACACCAGATATTAATTCTTTTCTTAAATTCAAATGTGTAGAGATGTTTTTAAGCGATTGTTATTTTTGAAAAAAATAACTAGCGAAGAAATATCTCTACACATTTGAACCTAGAAAGATGGAAATTGATTTTTTATTTTATTTATTTTTAAGCCCTGGAATAAAACGTTTAATTCTTGTTAAAGAAGATTTCTTTGCATATTGTTTTATTCTATCTTTAGCGCGTCTAGTTTTTACAAATTTTAACCAATCTTGATTTGGATATTCGCGATTTTTTTCAGTTATTATTCTTACCATATCACCATTTTTTAGTTCTTGATCAAGTTTTCCTAATTTATCATTAATTAAAACACTAGCAGCTTTATTGCCAATATTAGAGTGGATGGCGTAGGCAAAGTCAATTGGGGTTGATTCTTCTGGTAATTCAAACACGTCACCTTTAGGGGAGAAAACAAAAATTCTGTCACGAAAGACGTCAAGTTTTATTTTTTTAACTAGTTCATCAGTATTTAGAACTTCTTTTTGTACCTCAATAATTTCCTTAACCCAGCTAGGTGAGGGGTAACCTGGTTTTTCTGTGTCATGTTTATAATACCAATGAGCAGCAAGCCCATAAACATTTTCTTCGTGCATTTCCCTGGTTCTAATTTGAAATTCGGTTGCTTTTTCTTCGGGTCCATAAATAGTTGTGTGTAACGATTTGTAGCCGTTTGGTTTAGGAACAGCGATATAGTCTTTAAAACGGCTAGAATTTGGTTTCCAAAGTGTGTGAATTATACCTAAAACTTTATAACAATCATTAACAGTTGGTACAATTATTCTTAAAGCAAATACGTCGTAGATTTCATCAAACCTACGATTTTTTTCTTGCATTTTTTTATAAATACTATAAAGATGTTTGAAGCGCATTTCTATTTCATAATCAATTCCTGCTTCTTTTAATTTCGGAGTCAATTCATTTTTAACTCTTTGGAAGAAACGGTTGCGTTCAACTTTTTTTTCAACTTCATATTTATATTCAACATCATGGAACTCATCCGGATAAAGAATTTTAAAACAAATATCTTCCATTTGCCATTTTAAACGGCTAATGCCTAATAAGCCCGCGATTGGTACATAGATTTCCAAGGTTTCCCTAGCAATTCTTTTTTGTTTTTCTTCTGGTAGACTTTCTATTGTTCTTAGATTATTTAATCTGTCGCAGAATTTAATAAAAATAACCCTTAAATCATTAGTCATCGCTAAAAACATTTTTTTTAAATTTTCTCTATATCTCTCAATTCCACGATATTTAATTTTTCCTAGTTTGGTAATGCCTTTAACTAGATTGCCTATTTCTGGTCCAAAGGCTTCTTCAATCTCATCTAAAGTTTTATCTGTGTCTTCTGGGACATCATGAAGCAGACCGGCGGCAACAGTAGAAAGGTCAGCTTTAATTTCAGTTAATAAATAAGCAGTATGAAGCGGATGATTAATGTAGGGCTCCCCAGTTTTTCTTAATTGACCCTTATGAGCATCAACGGCAAAATCATAAGCCTTTTGTAAAATGCTAGTATCGGCTCCGGGATGATTTTCAGAAAACTTTTTTATTAGTCTTTCTATAGTCATAGCTTTTTATTTTTTTTATTCTTGTGTTATAATATTATAGTTAGATTATAGCATTAAAAACTATATTTGAAAATTTATAATTTGATTTAAATGAAAAAAAGAATTAGAATTTTATTCATTGTTTTTGCATTTTTTGGCTTGTTTTTAACGGTCAATTTAGTCGTCGCTCAAGATTTCGGGACTGATGAAGTCGCAGCTGGTTTAGACGGATCTTTGGCTGGGATTGAAGACCCAAGAATCGTCGTTGGTCGTTTTATCCAATTCGCCCTAGGTTTCTTGGGTATTTTAGTAGTTCTTTTAATAATGTATGCTGGTTTTTTGTGGATGACTTCTGGTGGGGATGAAGAAAAAATTAGAAGAGCTAAGAAGATTTTAATTAACGGAATTATTGGTTTAATAATAATTTTATCATCCTGGGTCCTTACAACCTTTATTTTAAATAGATTTAGTAATGTTATTGGTGATGGTAACGATGGTCCTATCGTTGTTAATCGTCCTCCTGGTTTTACTAATCCTGGAATTGGGGCTATTGGTAATTGTGCTGTTGAAAATATTTACCCTTCTGATGCTCAAAGAGATGTTCCAAGAAATACTTCTATTTTAATAACCTTTAAAGAAGAGCTTGAACTTAATTCAGTTTGTATGAATGATTCTGGGGCTAATTGTGCTTGCGATAATTCAATAAGTTGTAATAAAATAAATCCTCTTGTTTTTCGCTTATTCAAAAGTGATTTAGGGGATGCTTGTACTACTAGTTGCCCTTCAGTAAATACGAATATTACTGATCTTGTAGTTTCAGTTACTGCTGATAAAAAAACTTTAATTTTATCTCCTCTTAATTACCTTGGTTCTTCTAGTGGACATACTAATTATGGTTTTAAAATTGATGGTGATTTGAAAAAAGGAGACGGCTCTTCTATGTTTGCTGGTTGTGCAGTGAGAAATTTAGAAACTAGTTTTGTTGTTAGTGATGTTTTAGATTTACAACCACCAATAATTCAATCGGATAAAGTTTTTCCTGCACCCGACAATGACCCCGATCTTTTTGGTGTTTCTTCCCCGGCGATAGCAGCGACCGCTGAGATGGACGTTGTTGCTTGTCCTCTTGTTTTTTCACCAGCAACCGTTATCTCAGTTAGCCCAAGCCAAGGCGCGGGAGCAGCTACAGTTAGCCTTGATTATAAGGGTAATATTAGTAATTTTAGTGTTTCTGTCCCGACTGATGGCGCCACTAAAGCCCAATTATTTAATGCTAGTAATGGAGCTTTACTCGGTATAGCTGATTGGAATCTTGAAAATAAAGCAATTTTCCCTGGTTACTTAACGATTGAAGCCAGTAGCTATGAGGCTGGCAATCTTTGGGATATAGTTATTAGACCAGAAACATTAGCCGATACTCTAAGAATAAATAATTCAGTTTATACTTTTTCTGATAATTCTACTAATAATAATATTAAAGTTGTAGCTAATTGTAGTTCTAACTCAGCCTCAGATTTATCATCTCAAGCCGAGTTAATCCAAGCGGTTATTAGCGGCCATCAAGATATTTCTTCTGATTTTGAGGCTAAAAAGATTAGATTAATCGCTAAAATAGCTGGTTTAAGTGGAAATAATATTGCTTTAAGTACGGTTGGTTCTAATTTTTTAACAATTAAACCATTTTCTGGCGGTCTTGATAAAATTGATTTAAGTGAAGTGGGAGATAAAAAAGATAAGCCTAGAAATTCAGGAATCCAATTTTCTTTTAATGAGCCAATTAATCCTATTACTGTTTCTGGCTCAGCCGATGAAGTTTCTTCTTTTGTTAGAGTAATAAATTATGATACGGCTGCCAGCGGCGCAAATTCAAGTTGTGAAAATAATTCTGATTGTCTTTCTTATAAATGTGATAACGGAGTTTGTCGAGGTAATTATTTGGATGGTAAATTTTCAATTTCTAGTAATTACAGAACGGTTGAGTTTTTATCAAATGAGGAGTGTGGAATTAATGGTTGCGGGGAAACAATCTATTGCTTGCCAGCAAATAGTCATTTAAAAGTTGTGATTAAAGCAGCTGATTTAAAGAGTTGTTCTAGTTCAGGGGAATGCGCCTCCCTTAGTCCTTTTAATAGTTGCGCTGCTAGTGGGTTAAGTTATAATACTTGTCAAAATTTAGATGGAAAAAATTATCCTTTAGCTAATTTAGCTTCTTTAAATGGAGTTGTTGACCTTGCTAATAATTCTTTTGACGCTAATCGTGATGGTTTTTCTTCTGGCCCACTTTCTTTCTATAATGAAAATATCGCCAATCTAGCTGAGGGGGATAATTATAACTGGTCATTTTTTATTAGTGACGAAATAAATTTATCACCACCAAAAATAACCTATATTAGTCCGAAATTGGGGCAGCTTCAAACTTCTGTGAGTGATCCGATTGAAATCAATTTTGATAAGTTGATGTTAAATCAAACTTTAAAGAGTGGTAGTGTTAATATTTTTAATGGCAAGGATACTTTTAATCATAAATTAGTAAATTTAAAAAGTTCGGCCCCGAGTCCCTTTGGTTTCTGGATTAAATCGGAAAATATTGATACTGAACCTTTAGATTCCGAACCAGATTTAACGATTGCTACTATTAATCATACGCCTTTTGTCGAGTCGACTACTTTTTTAGTTCAAGTTGGTTCTGGAGTAAAAGATATTTATCAAAATTGTTATAAGGCTAGTGTTGGACCAGATTGTCCAACAACTGAAGCTTCCTGTTGTTTTGGTGTAGAGACAACAGAACTTGATAGTCAGGGTAATTGTGTTTTTTAATTTTAAATTTTTTACAAATGTTTAAAAATATAAAAAATTATTTTGTGAAAAAAAATAATTGGCAAAAATATTTATTTATTTTCTTGTTGTCGCTTGGTTTTATTTTTTCAAGCGTTGCTTTAGCACAGGACTTCGGTACCGATGCTGTCGGTGATGGTCTGGGTGGGATTTTAGGTGAAGCTGAGAGTGATCCCAGGGAAGTCGTAGGAAGAATAATAAATTTTGCTTTAGGATTTTTAGGATTAATTGCGGTCTTGATTATAATCTACGCTGGTTTTAAATGGATGACATCTGGTGGCAACGAGGAGAAAATTGCTGAAGCTAAAAGAACATTATTTGCTGGTCTTATAGGCTTAGTAATTATTCTTTCTTCTTGGGCTTTAGCAACTTTTATTTTATCTCGTTTTAGTCAGGTAATTAATCAAGGGGGGGATATTACTTATAATGATGGGGATATTAAAGATTGTGGTTGTGGCGGTTATATGGTTTTTAGTAATGGTTCTTGGGGACCTTGTATAGACGGAACTTGTTATCCCGGTGATTCGGAACCAACTCATTGTAACGCTAATCCTTTTGGTGAGATCTGTTCTCCTTTAGACTCTATTTGTGCGGAGGGAAGTTATTGTGACAATAATTGTTTATGTCAATCAGCTGGCCAAGCTGGAGACTCTTGTAATTTAAATACTGATAATAATGGAGTTTGCGCTCCTGATGAGAATTTTTGTGGTTCTTATTTAATTTGTGATCCAAGCTCTTGTACCTGTATAGGCTCACCGGTTATCACTGGGATTAGCCCCCTTGGCGGTTTTTGTCAAAACGAACAAAACAAAAGTTGTAAAGACGATAGTGATTGTGGTGGCGAGACTTGTAATATAACTGCGCCTAATGGAGCGGCTGGGAATTTTTTAACAATTTTTGGTAAAAACTTTGGGGAATATCAAGAAGGCTCTAGTCGTGTCGTTTTTCTTGGCTCAGGTAGCGAAAAAGAAGCTCTAAATCCGGCTGACATTAATCCTAGTTGTATTAATTCTTGGCAAGATGACCAAATTATTATTGCAATTCCAAATGGAGCAGGAACAGGGCCAATTAAGGTTGAAAGTGATGGCTTATTTGATTTAACGAATAATTCTTATGGTCCAGTAATTCCTGACTTTCGTTCTAATGGTATTGTCCGTCCAGGGCTATGTAATGTCAGTCCTAATCAAGGTTTTTTAAGCGATGAAGTTTCTTATCAAGGAATAAATTTTTATGGAGGGACCGCTTATTTCGGAAATTATAATACAAACGTTGCTGGGCTTGCTTCAGAATTTAAGCAGCCTAGTGGTTTAAGCGGAACAGCAAAAATACCAAATATTAAGGCTGGTAAATCCGCTAGTTTTGTTAGAGCTCCAAGTAATGGCACTGAAGAAAATAGTAATTCTTTATTATTTATTAAAGAAAGAGAAGCTAACGAGGGGGCTTTTATCTCTTATTTTTGGCCTCTTAGTGGTAGCACGGGTCAATATGTTACAATTTTTGGTTCAGGGTTTGGTTCAACGAAAGGAACATCAAAAGTTTATTTTGGAAACACAGAGGCAGTTTATGACTTTCCTGAAGTCTGTTTAAATTCAGTTTGGAAAAATGATCAGATAATAGTAAAAGTTCCAGCTGGTTTAGATGATGGTAATTATGTTTTGTCAGTTAGTTTAGCTGATAAGGTAATTGATACTAGTAGTATTAATCCTTCAACTTTTATTTTTGATAAAAATCTAGATTTGAAAACAAGTCTTTGTAAAATGAATCCCATCAGGGGTCCAGCTGGAACTAAGGTTGGTTTATGGGGTGAATATTTTGGTGCTTTAAAATCGGAAGTTACAGTTAAATTTAATGGTGCTAATAGTAATTTTAGTGCTTTGGTCGAGAAAGATGGTCGGGCAGACTATGTTCTTGCCGAAGTTCCTCAAAGTGCTATTACTGGGCCGGTTAGAGTTTTAAAGGAGGGTACTTATGGAAATGAATTAAATTTTTCTGTTGGTAGTTGCTTTTCTGATAGTGACTGTGGTTCTCAAGTTTGTTGTCCTAAAGGAACTTATAAAGCAGGAGAATGTTCAAGTTCTTTAGATAAATGTTATATTGATATTCAAAGCTCAGTTTATGAATGGAATTTTAATACTAATTTTAATACTAATGTAATCGATGAAAATGAAAGCTGTGCTGGTTTAGCGGCTATTTACGGAGCCTGTTTTACTGGTGGTTGCCCTAATACTCCTGGTTCTTGTTCCCCTTATCCTGGCGGTCAGAAAATATTTTCTCAAGACTGTAGTCAGGATTGTTCATCTACCCCTGGTTGTCGTCCTGGAGAGAATTCTTGTAATTATGATACAAATAGTGATCGTTGTGTAGTGACTTTAAGTGGTGGCGAAAATTCAAATTGTGATTTGAATAAAGTTTTTGAATTTAAAATTGAAGATAAGACGGTTCTTGCTAATGGCTATTGTAATTCTAATAATCACTGGGAAATAACTACTACTAGTTCTTGTCCAGAAGGTTTTACTCGAGGTGAAGGTAATAGATGTGCCGATCTTAACTCGAATTGTTCTATTTGTGATTATGGTTTGAAGTGTGAAGCGCTTAGTGGTGTTGGTCGCTGTGTTGCTCCGAAAATTTGTCCAAGTGGAACCATTTGTGAGTCAGTTAATGGTTCTAATTCTGGTAGTTATAAATGTTCTTCTGTCAGTGCTGCTAGTTGTGATTGTTGTTGTACGGTTGGTCAAAGTGCCCGGGATTGTTGTGCTTATGAAGCTAAAGATGGAACCGTGGTTCAGCTTGAATGTGGTGGCACTTGCGGTTCGGATTCAAACGATGATGGGGCTGGCTTTGGTCGCTGCGGTGGTTGTGCTAGTGCTGGAGATACTAGTTTGGAGAGGGATTTGGCTTGTAATTGTACAAATAGTTTTGGTCAATATTGTGAAGTTAATGACAATAAATTTCCTGATGGTTTTTGTACTGATTGTTCAAGTTTAAGTTCTGATGGTTGTTTGGACCATGCAGCTTTTTGTTGTTTAGACTCGAAGGGTACGGCTGATACTGGTGATGATGTTTGTCGTGGTGGGGTCGGTGATACAATTAGTGATGATCCAGCTAATCCTAATTTTGGTTATTGTGCTTACTATAATTGTGCTGATAATGAGAATGTTTGCGCTTCAACCTATCCAGTTAAAATTGGTTCTTATTCTAAGTTAGCGACTTGCGAAAGCGCTTGTCTCGAAGTCGATCCTTGCACTAAGATAGGTTCTGATTTTGAGGCTTGTAGTGGTGATAGTAGTGGTAAATGTTGTTTTGACGCTAAAACTAATACTTGCAGTCTAGGTTCTGCTATTACTAGCGGTGCTCAAGAAAATCTTGGTTATTGCGCTTATTATAACTGTGTTGCTAATGGTGGGGAGTGTGCTTCTGATTTGCCGCTTAAAGTTGGTACTTATAAAAATTTAACTGATTGTGGAAAGTACTGTGCTAATCCTCCGGCAGGGATGGGAATTTCTTGTAGTAATACCAGCTCTAATGCTTGTGATGTATCTGTTTGTAATGCTCCTGGTTTTTCTTGTTTAACTAATCTTGGTGATTTTGTTAATGATGATAGTAGTGATTGTGGTGCCTGTTGTTGTCAACCGGTAACGGTTGTCGGACAGAGTGATGCTTGTAAGAATGTTAATGAGGTTCTCTCTTGTATGCCGGATAAGGGGAGTTGTAGTGGTGATAATCGTGGTCTTTGTTGTGGTTGTACCGCGGATACTGATTGCGGTAATACAGAAAACGTTGGTTGTGGATTTGATACTTGTTGTGAAGCGAGACCAGAAGTTGTTAGCTCTTCACCGGAGCATCTAGAAACTGGAATTTGTCGCAACGCTCTCTTAAATATTACCTTTAATCAATTAATGAATTTTAATAGTTTAAATGATAATATTATTTTAATTGAAGAAAAAAATCCTAGCACCGGACTTTGTCCGAGCGGAACTATGGTTGCTTATGGTTCTAGTATTGAAGATGCTTTTACTAATAAAAATTTATTAGCTAGATTAAGAGTTAAATTAAAATATTCTTGGCAAAAGTTAGCATTAGCTGTTTCTAAATCTTATGCTCAAAAAGTTTTAGCGAATAAGCCAAGTGATAGTAATTTATATTGTGCTGTTGATGGCACTTTAAATATTGAAAATACTTTAACTCAAAGCACTATTAGTTTTTCTCCAACATCTTTATTGTCACCGGCGGCAAACTATTATTTGGTTGTTAAGGGTGATGAGAATTTAGATAGCAATACTGGGGTTATTAGTCTTAAGGGGGTTGGTTTTAATGGTGAAGGTTATTTGGATATTTCTGGGGAATATATTGAGGGGGAAAATATTGCTTTTAACGGTCGAAATTTTAAAAACTCTCACATCATTAAATTTTCAACTCTTTCTTCCCAGGGCGCGACTGCTGGAATTTGTTTGGTTGATCGTTTAGCGATTGAGCCAAGCTCTTATCTCTTTAGCACTACTAACAACGCGCTTAACTCTGAAGAAAATGATGTTCCTGGTTCTGGTAATTCTAGTTTTGATACGAAAGTTGATCGTGATAAAGTTTTTTCTGTTGGTGCGCTGAGTTCCGATGGTCAGCATTTAAAGCCGGTTAGTGGTTATGCTTGGGATTATGAATTTAATATTCTTGATCAAGAGATTGTTCAAGGAGAGATTTTGAGCGGATTACCAATAAATCAATATTTTGTTAAGGCAGTTAGTGGAATTACCGATGGTGAAACTAAAATTAGAGCGGAAATTAAAATGGATAGGTTTTCTGAAGCGAAAAATTGCGATTCTAATTCAAGTTGTTCCTGTAGTTCTAGTTCTTGTCCAGAAAATTGTTGTAATTTAAGTTTTGGTGGCGACGGTTTTAATACAAGTGCCGATATCTATGTCTTTATTTGTTCTAATCCTTGGCCGAAAATTAAGGCTAACGGAACTTGGGAGCCTTGGTTTGACGCAGCTGATAATTGCAATATTTCTGGCGATTCTTGTCCCGATTTTAATTATAAATTTTATTATTGTCGAGATGCTGATAGCGACCAAACTTTTGATGATTTGCCAGCGATTTTAAATCGACCAGTAACAATTGGTCAGGCAAATTCTTTAGTTTGTAGCTCTGATAAGAGAGTTAGTTGTTCTTCAGCTGGTAATCGTTGTGGTAATGATGATAATAATGATGGCTTACTCGATGGTGTTTGTGTTTGGAGTGTTTTGAAAGAATCATATTTCTTTAGAGAAGACCTCCCCTCATCGGGAGAAATAACTTCGGCTAAATCCTTAGAGACCGGTGGCGCCGCTGAAATAAAATGGCGGTCAGGTATTAGTCAGGTTGATACTTATAAAGTTTATTATTTAAGATCAGGTCGCTCGGAAGTGAATTTTAAAGAATATAGGGCAACTAACACGGATATTTGCCAGTCGGATGGTCAGTTTTATAATTGTTCGGCTATTATTTCTGGTCTTGATAATAATGTTAGTTATGTTTTTAAAGTTGGAGTTGTTTCTGTTAATAAAGCTGAGAGTCAAGCGATTAATGAAAGAATTGTTGCTATTTCTGATAAAGTTGCCCCCGCCGTGCCAACTGGTTTAAAGGCAGAATTAAATGAAGAGACAAGAGTTGTTTCTATTACTTGGAACGCAAATAATGATGATAGCACTATTTATCGTTTGTATCGAGGCTTGAACCCTGGAGTTTATGGGGATTATTATGAGGCTTTTAAAGCAGATGCTAATTTTAAAACTGAGTTGAATTTCTTAAGCTCCGAACTTTCTTTAGACCGTAATTATTTTGCAATTTCTGCTCTTGATTCTTCTAGTAACGAAAGTTCTAAGTCTAATGAAGTAGTTTTAAAGATTGATTAAATATATATGAAAAAGAACAACAAACTTTTGATTTTAAGTATTTTAACTTCTTTGCTAATTGTTTCCTTTGGCTTGCTTAAAATTACTTCAGCTCAGAGTAATATAACGGCTCAAAGTAATGCTGAGGCAATTGATGCAATTGGTGTTAGGGTTTTACCTAACCCAAATCATTATAGTATTACTCGCTGGTATCAAAGTCAGGGGTTTTATGGTTCACCTCAATCTTTAGTGGTTGATGGTTATGAAGCAATAAGAGATGGACGAACGGTTTATGTTAGCGCTGCTAATATTGTTGGTAAAGATGTTTATACTAATATTTATTTAATTTCTTATAATCAAGACCCTTCTGTTACAACAGTGGATATTTTAGGACAAATCATTTCGCGTTGGAAATTCAACAATAATTTAGAAGATCTTGACTTAGACAGTCAATCAACTTGTTCAATTTCTTCTATTTCTTGTTCTAATGATGCTGAGTGTGGACAGGGAAGGTTTTGTGCTCAAGAGGGTTTAGCTAAAAATTCTTGTCAATTACAGGAAACAAAGAACTGTCGCTCTGATAATGATTGTCCGACAAATTTTTTCTGTGATAGTGATAAGGCAAAAATTACTAGAGACATGAAGAGAATTGGTCGACTTGGTGAAATGAAAGATGCTTTGGCAAATTATTATCAAGTACAAGGAAAGTATCCCTTGTTAGAGGCGGGAACTTATTTAGTTAATAAAAGCGTTTCTCTTTGGCCTAGTTGGCAGCAGGTTCTTCTAAGTAATATTGCTGTTTCACCAAATTTTATTGATCCAATTAATCGACTTGGTTCTTGTCCTGGTTTTGATGTTAAAACTTGTTGGAATATTAATGAAAATCGTTTTTATTCAGATCAAATTGGTAATACCTTAACTTTACCAACTGGTAGTTATGCCATGGTTTATACAACTGATACCGAGGGAGCTAATTATAATCTTTGTGCTACCCTAGAAAGTCGTCATCCTTCTTTGAATTATAATTTTGTTGGTAGTGACTTGAGCGAATCGCTTTGTGTTAGTGATATTGGGGTAGATACTATTGGTGGATCTGAAAATAATCCTCCTGTTTTAGTGGATTATAATCTAAATGGGCAGGTTTCTAAAGAATTCAATGCTTATATTAAAGTTTATGATGCTGATAACGACCCTCTGAAGTGGGAGATTTTTAAGGGTCAAGCTAATTGGGGTTCTTGGAGTTCTGATGCTTTTAGAATTATAGATACAAGTAATAAATTTCAAAAGAAAATTTTTGCTAGTTTAGCTCCGGGCACAAACTCGTCATTCCCTATAACTTTAAGAGTTAGTGATAGTCGAGGCGGCGTTTTGGAAAAAGACTTGTTGGTTGAAATTCAGGATTATGGTGTATTTATTGAGGCTCAAAACGTGGTTCATGTTTTAGATAAAAATGTACCCCTACTTTATAGCTTCTATGTTTCTGGAGATAATTTAAACAATCCTCCAAATGTAAGTTTAAGCAAGGTTTCTGGTAATGGAAATATCCCCTTTCAGATTAGCGAGAGAATTTTAGTCTCGGAAAGTCGTTATCGAGTAACCTTTACTGCTGATTTAAATCCCGAAAGTTATCAGTTTCCAGAAAATACTGATTTTGAGTTTGCTGTTATAGCAACTGATAATAAGGGACAGACATTTAAAAAGAATTTTAATCTGCGTTTAATTTCTGAAAAACCAGTTTTACAATTTTCTTGTTTAAATAAAACTAGGGCTGGTCAAAATTATTCTTGTCTTCTAGGAAGGACTGATTATTTTGGTCGTGGTTTTAGTTACGAAATTTCCGGCGCGCCACAGAATTTGAAAATTGAGGTTGATGCGGATAAAGCTGAGGCTTATATTAAAGGACAAGCTCAAGCTATTGTCGGTGGCTCTAGTCAACTTGGTGAGCATCTTATTTCGGTTGTAGCTAAAAGTGATTACGGGGCAACCACGACTAGAAGTTTTAAACTAACCGTTAATAGTTTTTGCGGTGATGGAACTTTGCAGGCCCCTAATTCTGAAGGTCGTGGGGGTATGAATAATGATGGTTATGAGCAATGCGATGGTATGGCTGGTACGACGCAAAATCCGGCTAGTAGCGATAAAGATAAGCAATACGCTTGTTCTACTTTTAATAGTGAGACACCTTTAGAAATTACTTCTGGTAATTACTGTGTTTTTAAAAGCTCTTTGAGTGGTGGTGGCTATTGTGATGATGGTTATTGTCAAACAAGGTACGAGACTAAAACTAATTGTCCCGAAGATTGTTCTGATGGCAGTAGTGTTGTGTCCGAAGGTTGTAGTTTTAATTCTGATTGTGAATCTTGGCAGGAATGTAATTTAGTGCTTGGTAGATGTGTTGTTGCTTCTGGTCAATGTGAAACTCAAAATGATTGTGAATCAGGTTTTGAGTGTAACCTTAGTACTAATAAATGTGAGCCCAAAAGTTTTATTAATCTAGAGACAACCAAGGCGATTGATGTTAGAACGGGTGATATTACGCGTGATAGTAGAATTACTGATTGTTCAGTTATAAGAGTTGATAATCCTGATTGCACACTTTTTAATACAACTGATAAATATAGTCAGTTTCCTCTTTGTCCTCTTGCTTGCGATCGCAACTATTGGTTATATAAAACATCTGACGGTGATCGTTGTCGGGATCAGTCTCCTTATATTGGCTCTGATTGGTGGCCACGTAATGTTTATCGGTGCTATAATGCGGTTAATATTAATCGCCGTTTTAATGAACCTTGTCGTAGGATTTTAGGAAACACATCTATAAATGGAGTTATGAATGCCGAGGGTAAATGTGTTATTTCTAGTTCTTTTTGTGGTAATGGTTTTTGTGATTCAGGTGAAACTTGTGATAGTTGTTCGCAGGATTGTGGTAAATGTCTTGTAAATCCAGAAGATGATTCGGATGGGCCGGATCAGTTAGAACTTCAACTTTTTGATTAATTTAATTTGCTTCGATTAGATAATATTAAAATATATGAATAAAAAAATAATCCTTTTAATTGGTAGCCTGATATTTTTAATTATTATTGTAATTATTATTTTTTCAAATACGAATAAAGAATCAAGAGAAGGTGCTTTGGTTCATTATAATTCAGAGCCAGAATTTTTAAGCGAAGAAAAGAAAGCTTATTTTGGCTTAGCTCCAGAAACTAAAGTTCAAGTTCTTGATTATGATCAGGGCTATGAAATTTATAAGATTATTAAAGACGATAGTAAGATTGAATAACAATAGTTATAGTTTAATTTGGAGAAAATTTATATTTGCGTTATAATTAAATTATAGGCTCAAATTTAAAATACAAAAATAAATAAAAAAATATGTTTAATGATTTAACTGGCAATCAGGGAAAGCCATCATCTGGGGTAGATGATATTTTTGCCGAAACTGATAAAACGCCAATGATGGGAAATAATATTCAAACTAGACAGGTTGGACTCTCAGCGCTTTCTGATGAACCATTAACTCAAGAAGGCGAAACTTCGGTAATGCCAGATGTCGAAAATGAGAGAGTTGGCGGTGGTGGTAAATTTCTGAAAATTGCTATTTTTGTTGTCATAGCTGCTATTTTAATTTTAGGTGGTTATTTAGTTTATACAAATTTTTTAAGTGGTGAGGATAAAATTGTTATAAATGAAGGTGAGGAGCTAGTTGTTGATAATAATGAAGCCCAGGTTAGTGTAGTAGACAATACTCAGGCAAATAATCAAGATAATAGCCAGGGAGATTTTGTTGTGCCAATTGTTGAACAAGAAAATGAGTCAGTAATTAATAATAACGACGGCGTTGGAGATCAGCCTGATTCTGAAATAATAAACCCAAACACAGTTGACTCCGACGGGGACGGATTGGCTGATTATGATGAAGTCAATGTTTATAACACAAATCCAAATTTGATTGATACCGATTTTGATGGTCTAACTGATTATGAAGAAGTAGTGGCTAATAAGACTGACCCTTTAAAGGCTGATACTGATGGTGATGGTTTGACTGATTATGAGGAGGTTAAAGTTTATAGCAGTGATCCTTTAAGTGTTGATACTGATGGTGATGGATATTCAGATGGCGAAGAAGTCAAAGCTGGTTATAGTCCTTTGAATCAGGGTCGCTTAGAGGGCTTTTAATTAAAACAGTTTCTTAAGTTTTTTCTTTATGCTTTTTAAGCAAGATGGAAAAAAGAAATTTGGCTCTGGTTTGAGTAGTCACAAAAGTAATCATAATCGTTTATCTTTAGATCTACATACCATGCCTAAAACCGAAACGGGCCATTTTCAAAAATGGCTTTTTTTGGCGGGGTTAATTTTTGTGTTAATAATTTTGGTAATTTTATTTTTTATTTAAAATTATATGGGTTTCTTTGGTTCAAAAGATGAAAACAAAAAAAATATTCCAGGCGCTGAAATTCAAGAAAAAGTTGAGCGTGAAGTTATCGTTCATAATATGCCAAGTCAGAAAAAGATTGTCGGTGAAATTGTTAATGAGAATGCCGGATCATTGATTGGGCTGAAGGATGGGGTTAGTTATAGTTCATCTTCGGGACTAAGTTCTCAAGTTAATACCAAGAAAGATTTTAAATTGATGGGTTTTCTTATTATTTTTATCGGTTTAATTTTTATCGCTTTGATAATCTTTTTAACTTATCGTTTTGTTATTAGTCCAACCGCTGGTTCAAAGGAGACTAAGATTAATACAGAGGAGACTCAAAATGTTATTTCCGAGACAATCTCTGACGAGGAAGTTAAAACCGAGACAGAAATAATTGATAGTTCAATAGATATTAATCAAGAGGCAAGTGATTTAGATTCAGGAGTAACGGAAGCACTTGAAGAAGACGAGCCTGATATTCCTGACGATTTAATGCAAGAAGAATTTCAAGGTCAAGACGCAGTTAATTTGAGTCCTTTAATTGATTCTGATAGTGACAGTTTATATGATGAAGAAGAGGTTCTTCTTGGTACCTCAATTTTTTTAAGCGATAGTGATGGTGATGGTTACGATGATCTTTCTGAAATCAGAAATAATTATAATCCTGGGGGAATAGGATTTTTAGTTGATTCGCCCTCTGTCAGTACTTATCGTAATCTTAATCATGATTTTAATTTTCTTTATCCAAGCGCTTGGGAGGCGAAAGAGATTGGTGATAACCTAGTTGTTCTTGAGGATAAAGATAACTCTTTAATCCAATTGGCAACGATGGACAATGCGGAAAAGTTGAGTATTTTAAATTGGTATCAGACAACTTTTCCAGAGGATGCCCTGGTTTATGATAAACTTATTTCTAAATCTGGTTATGAAGGAGTTATTAGTAAAAGTGGCTTGAATGTTTATTTAACTAATGAGGCGCGAACAACTATTTTTGTTTTTTCTTATATTCCAGTTTCTTCAGGGCGCTTAGCCTTCATTAATATTTTTGAGATGATTTATTCTTCTTTAGTTTTTCCCAATAATCTTATCGATTAAACCATATTTTTTAGCATCTTCAGCACTCATGAAATAATCACGATCGCTGTCTTTTTCAATATTAGTAACGTTTTTACCGCTATGACGGGCTAAAATTTTGTTTAATTTTTCTTTAGTTTTTAAAATATGTTCGGCATGAATTTTGATGTCAGAGGCTTGGCCTTCAGTCCCGCCCATAACCTGATGAATCATTACTTCACTATTTTCCAGGATAAATCTTTTACCTTTAGCACCGGCGGCTAATAGAATTGAAGCCATTGAAGCAGCCATCCCAACGCAGATTGTGGACACATCCGATTTGATATATTGCATCGTGTCATAAATTGCTAAACCGGCAGAGACTGAACCTCCGGGAGAATTAATGTAGAATTTAATATCTTGGTCTTTATTCTCTGCATCTAGAAATAAGAGTTGAGCAATAATAATATTAGCAACATGATCGTTTATTGCTTCGCCTAGAAAAATTATCCGGTCTTTTAAGAGTCGAGAATAAATATCATAAGCTCTTTCACTTTGACCATCTTTTTCAATGACAGTTGGAATGAGTGGCATATCTTTAGAATTTTAAATTTAATTATAATAAAATATTAGCTTAAAAAAAGGATTTTGTAAAGAAATTTAAGGAAAAAATCTTAGCTCTTGATTTTTCTTGGAACTTATTCTAAGATAAAGGCAAATAAATTATTTGAATTTATCCTTTTTTATATGTCTTTAAAACAAAACTTTTCGAAAATGTCAGCTCGTAGTCGTTCTTGGTTAGTCTTTGGCGTGGTTATCACCTTAACTCTTGTTGCTTCTTTGGTCGTAGCAGGCGATTCCTATAATCGTTTTAGCAATTATTTAGCCGACAAAAGTAATGACGTTATAATTTTGCCACAAGTTAAGACTCTACCCTTTAGTTTGGGACTTGACTTACAAGGTGGTGCTCATTTAGTCTATTTAGCTGACATGAGCGGGATTGAGGAATCTGATAGAGATGAAGCTTTAGAATCAGCTCGTGATATTATTGAAAGAAGGGTTAACCTTTTTGGCGTTAGTGAGCCAGTTGTCCAAGCTAACAAGACTGCTGATGGGGAATATCGTATAATTGCGGAACTAGCTGGGATTAAAGATGTCCAGGAGGCAATTGCGATGATTGGTGAGACACCAATTTTAGAATTTAAAGAACAAGACGATGCCGCTATTTCTGAAATTGAAAAATTAATTGCTGATAATTATGGGGAGAGTAGCTCTATTGATAATGGGCCTGAAGCCACTGCTACCACTACTACTACCACTACTAGCACTGAAGATATTTCTATTTCTGAAGATGACTTAATTAATTTAGGAATTGACTCTAGTTCTGGTTGGAAAAGCAGTGGTTTAACCGGAAAATATTTAAAACGTTCAACCGTTCAATTTAATCCTAACGATGGTTCACCAGAAGTTTCTTTGGAATTTAATCCCGAAGGAGCAGCTTTATTTGAAGAAATAACCGCTAGAAATATTGGTCGGCCAGTCGCTATCTTTTTAGATGGTTATCCAATTAGCGTCCCTAATGTTGATGAAAAAATTACTGGCGGTCAAGCATCTATCAGTGGAAATTTTACTATTGATGAGGCTAAAGACTTAGTTAAAAGACTCAATTCGGGTGCTCTACCAGTTCCTATTTCTTTAATCGCTGAAAAAACAGTTGAAGCTAGTTTAGGCTCTAAATCAATTTCTAATAGTTTACAAGCCGGTTTAATTGGTTTATTATTAGTTTCAATTTTCTTAATTATAGCTTATCGCTTGCCAGGTTTATTGTCTGTTTTTTCTTTAGCAGTTTATGGTGTATTGGTTTTAGCAATTTTTAAAGCTTTACCTTTATGGCTAGCTTTATTTCTCATTATTCTCTTAGTTGCTTTGATTTTTTATGTCTTTGATGACTTGAAAATTTTTCATGGTTCCTTGGCTCTAATGTTTGGTGTTTTTGGTATACTTTTGTTTTTCTATGCCTTGCAAGCTATTACTTTAACAGTAGCGGGAATCGCCGGTTTTATTTTGTCGCTTGGGATGGCAGTTGATGCGAATATTTTAATATTTTCTAGAGTTAAAGAAGAGCTTAAATTAGGAAAGACAGTTTCTCAAGCAGTAGACGAAGGCTTTAAGCGCGCTTGGCCATCAATTAGAGACGGTAATTTCTCAACAATTTTAACTTGTTTTATTTTGATGTTTTTTGGCACTTCAACTATTCAAGGTTTTGGTACAACTTTATTTATCGGTATTGTAATCTCTCTTTTTAGCGCTATCGTCGTCACTAAACTTTTATTATCCTTAGTCTCTGGTCCTTGGCTTGATAAACGTCCCTGGTTATTTGGTGTTAAGACAATCAATGATAATAAATAAAAAGCAAAATAATATCCAAAAGGAAATATATGATTAAAATAATAAAAAACCGAAAATTTTTTCTACCAATTTCTGGGCTTTTAGTTGTCGCTTCCATTATTGCCTTATTTGTTTGGGGGCTTAACTTTGGGATCGATTTTAAGGGAGGGAGTTTATTGGAAGTTGATTTTGGTTCAGAATTTAGACCAACGATTACTGAAATACAAAACTCTTTAGCTGAGGCAGGTTTAATGAATACTATTATTCAGCCGACTGAGGATTCTTACATTATTCGTTTTAAAGAAAGTGATAAGAATATCCATTCTGCCGCCCTTAATAGTTTAAAAAATTTATCTGAGAGTCGAGGGATTGATACTTTTAAAGAGTTACACTTTGATTCAGTTGGTCCCTCTATTGGTAAAGAATTAAAGAGCAAGTCTTTCAATGCTTCTATTATTGCTTTAATCATGATTATTGTTTATATTTCTCTTTCTTTTCGTAAAGTTTCCTTGCCAGTTGCTTCTTGGAAGTATGGGGTGGCCTCTGTTATTGCCTTAGCTCATGACGTTATTATTACTTTAGGACTTTTTTCTTTTTTGGGTCATTTTTATGGCACTGAAATTAATACTCCTTTTATTGCTGCTATTTTAACAATTTTAGGTTATAGTATTAACGATACTATTGTTGTCTTTGATCGTATTCGTGATAATTTACCTAAAAGCAAAGATAATTTCGCCGATACGGTTGATAGAAGTTTAAATCAAACATTAGGACGTTCGCTAAATACATCTTTTACTACAATTTTAGCTCTAGTCGCGGTTTATTTTTTTGGTGGTGATAGTATTAAGGACTTTGCTCTAGCTTTAATTATCGGTATTTCTTTTGGGACCTATTCTTCAATTTTTGTTGCTAGTCCGGTTCTTGTTATTTGGGATAATTTAAGTCGCTCTAAAAGAAAAATTGATTAGGTTCTCATTAAAAAATTTAATTTAATTTAAAAAGTCCCGTTTAATTTTTGAAAATCTAGCGGGACTTTTTAAATGATTAAAACTTTAATATCCAAGCTTTTTTTATTTTGCTATAATGAAAACATGAAAATAAACTTGACTAAAAGTAACACCCTTTCCTGGCGAAATGTTTTTGATAAATTAAGCGAGCTTTCTTGGCTTTTAGCTATTTTTATTGTTCCTTTATTTTTTGCGGCTTTTTTAAGAACAGAGAATGTTATTGAATTAAATAAAATTTTTTTAGCTCAAATTTTTTTAATTCTTTTATTTTTTTTCACTTTGAGTCGAGAGCTTTTTTTTCCAGCTAAACTTTGGAGAAATTTGCTTAAGTTTTTTAAGAAATTTTGGCTTATACCAACAATCTTTATTTTTGGTCTAGCGATTTCCTTACTTTTTTCCGACAATAAAATCTTGAGTTTTTTTGGCGCGATTGATCGTCAGCAAGGATTTTTGAGTTACTTATTATATTTCTTTTGGTTTATCTTACTTAGCTTTAACCTGGCGGTTTTTAGAGAAAGAGATTGGGAATCTAATTCAAAAAAATTATTATTTCAAGCAAGGAAGAGAATCCTTTTAGCAATTTTAGCCTCAGCTTTTTTAGTGTCAATTTATGGAATTTTACAATTCCTTGGTCTTGATATTTATCATTGGCAAGAAGCGGCTCTTTATACTGGTCGCGCCTTTTCTTCGCTTGGTCAGCCTAATTTTTTTGCTTCCTGGCTTTTATTGGTTTTACCAATTTCATTTTTGTTTTTTTATCAAGCCAAGAATTTTCTTCTCAAATCAATTAATTTTTTAATCTTTTTTATAATCTTGCTTGCCCTTATTACTACTGGTAGTCGTGGGGCCCTAGTTGCTCTTTTTATTGTTTTGTTTGTTTTTCTGTTTTATTTATTTTTTAGTTCTAAAATTGGATTAACGTTAAGAAAAAAATTATTTTTAGCTATTTTAGCTTTAGTCGCAATTCTTCTTTTTACTTTTACTCTTGAGTTTATCTCTCCAGGACGAATAAGCTCCTTGGTTGATAAAAGCGGCGGTAGCGTTAGTGCTCGCCTTGATTTTTATCAGGCTTCTATCGCCGCTATTAAGGTTAGGCCTCTCTTTGGTTATGGTCAGGAAAATCTTTATGAAGCTTTTTTGCCTTATTATCAAGTAAGTTGGGGGGTTCACGGCGATGTTGGTCAAGTTCCTGATCGAGCCCATAATTTATTGCTTGATATTTTAATGAGTCACGGTTTCTTTGGTTTAATTTTTTATAGTTTATTTTTTTCATTTTTCTTTTTTTTAGTATTTCGTTTGTTAAAATCCAAAGATTTCCATTATCAGGGTCTAGCCTTTGGCTTTGGCGCCTTAGCTTATCTTTTTTCTCTTTTATTTTCTTTTGCTGTTGTCAGTACAGAATTTTACTTTTTTATTTTCCTTGCCTTATTAGTTAGTTTTAATTATGAAAAAGATAGTTTAGATAGTTTTATTAAAATTGAGACTAAAAAATTATTTATAAATAAAAAATTTAAAATTTTTATTTTTATTTTTATTTTAGCAATTTTTATTTTAGGACTTGAGCGTTCAATAAATGTTTATTTAGCTGATTATTATTTTGCTGGTGCTCGGCAGGCTTATCTTAACGAAAGTTTACCAGAAGCTTTAACTTTTCTTGATTATGTAGAAAAGGCAAAAACTAATTCGATTAATCGAGCTTATTATGCACGAACTGCAGCCAATCTAATTCTGCCATTTTATCCTTTTAAAGAAGAGTTGTCTTTGGAAAAATTAGTTAAAGATCGTTTAGACTCGGCCTTGTTAGAATTATCACCAGAAGAAGTTCAGAATTTATTAACTAAAGCGAAAATTTTGACGTCTTTTGGAGAATTTGAAGAGGCTAATTCTTATTTAAATTTAGCTCGTGAAAAATCTCCTAATTGGCCAATTAGTATTTTAGCTGAGGCGAGAATTAGTTTGGCTCAAGAAGACAAAGACAAAGCTTTAAAAGCTTTTTATCTTTTACTTACGACTTTGCCAGAAAAGAACAATCCTCTTTTAAATCAAAATCATTTAGATGTAGTTAAATTTTTTAGAAAAGAAGCGTTTGTTAATATTGCGGAAATTTTTGCTTTAGAAAACAACCACTTAGCGTCCGAGAATTATTATCGTTTAGCTTATTCAGAAGATGTATTTGATTATTATTTATTAAAAAAAATAGTTGATCAACTTTATTTGCAATCTAAGTTTGAAGAGGCCTTAGTTTTGGTGGAAAATGGATTTCGTCTTAGTCCACTTGATTATAATTGGCCCTTACTTGCTTTCTATTTATCTAAAGAATTGGGACGAGAAGCAGAGGCGGATATTTGGTATAATAAAGCTCTTGACCTAGGTTTTGAGGAGACCATG
>CAZPPI010000008.1:0-36804 GCA_964588435.1 uncultured Gammaproteobacteria bacterium
CTTTCCTGTATAATGTATTTGGGTAAGCAGTCTTAAGATTTAGCGGCCAAAACCGCCTTTTTTTAAGAAAAGGTCGGCTTACATTTAAAAATTTTAGGAAATAAGAAAATGAAAAAGTTATTTGTAGGTGGTTTAAATTACAAAACTACCGATTCTGATTTAGCCGCAGCTTTTGCTAAGGCTGGAACAGTTATTTCTGCTGTTGTTATCATGGACAGAATGACAAACCGATCAAAAGGTTTTGGTTTCGTAGAAATGGAAAATGATGATGAAGCTGAAAAGGCTATCGCTATGTACAATGATCAAGAATTAGATGGAAGAAAAATCATTGTTAACGAAGCTCGTCCGCTTGAAAAGAGATTCTAATAGATTTCACAATAAGCAAATAAAAATCATCCGCCTTAAGGCGGATGATTTTTTGTTAACTAAACAAATTTATAATTTTATTCTTCAAATTGAGATTCTAAATTGATTTCTATTCCGGCAATTGGCGCTGAAATATTAGCATTAATATTTAAATTCCAAATATTATAATTTAAAAAAGCAGCAAAACTAACCCAAAGAAGATAAGGAATAAGTAAATAGGCGGCAACCTTATTGATTTGATAAAAAGCTAAAATCGTTGCTAAAATTGCAAACCAAAGAGAAATAATTTCAGTTAAAGCAATTCCTGGATTTTGTAGACCAAAGAAAATAAAAGACCAAAAAAGGTTAAGGGCTAATTGAAAAAGAAATATGAGTAATGCAAAACGAATTTCCTTTTTAGCTAAGCCTTGACGCCAAATTAGAAAAGCGGAAATACCCATTAAAACATAAAGCAAAGTCCAAACTGGTCCAAAAACCCAATTAGGCGGATTAAAGGCTGGTTTTTCAATTAAATTATACCAGCTATTAAGACCAGTATCGGTAAATAAAGACCCGATAATTGCAAATAATTGCGGAACAATTAAAGCAATAATAAGCTTAATAAAATTTTTGTTTTTCATATTTTTTATTTGCTTTTATTATAGCAAAAAAAAATTTCTTGAGCAATTAAAAAAGAAAAGTTCGGGTCTTCCAATTTTTTAATTTTTAAAGTAATGTTATAGTATAAACATTCTTATTCCCTATGGAATTAATAAAATACAATAAAAATAATTCAAAAGTTATTATTAAAAAAGCTCTAGCCGTTTTAAAAAAAGGGGGTCTTTTTGTCTTCCCGACTGAAACTTGTTATGGAATTGGCGCCGATGCAACGAAAAAAAGTGCTATTAATAAGTTATATTCCTATAAAACTAGACGTGAAGGCAAGCCTTTATCAATTGTTGTGGCTAATATAAAGATGGCTAAAAAATATGTAGAAATTAATGAGATGGCAGAAAATCTATACAAAAGCTATCTCCCCGGACCAATAACGGTAGTTTCTAAAGGAAAAGGCAAAGTTGCTAAAGGGGTGGAATCGGAATATGGGACTTTAGGAATACGTATTCCTGATCATAAACTTGTTTTAGATATCGTCAAAAATTTTGACAAACCTTTTACAGCAACCTCAGCTAATATCTCATATCTCCCCAAACCATATAGCATCAAAGCTTTGCTTAAAAATATGCCAGCAAAAAATCTAGAATTAATAGACTTAATAATTGACGCCGGCGAACTAGCAAATCGCGAAACCTCAACGGTAGTAGATACGACGATGAATAATTTAAATATTGTGCGCAAAGGACAACTTAATATTTTAAAAAAATCAGCTAAAAAGTCGACTCTGTCAGCCGAAACAAAAAGCGCTAAAGAAACAATTAATTTTGGTAGTATGAATATGCTAAAATATATTGATGAACCAATAAATAAACCTTTAGTATTTTTTCTTGTCGGAGAATTAGGCGGCGGTAAAACACAATTCTCAAAAGGTCTAGCCCGTGCTCTTAATATTAAAGAGTTAGTAAAATCACCAACCTTCACTATTTTAAATGAATATAACTACAAATTTGGAGAAAGACGGGGGAAATTTGTTCATGTCGATACCTGGAGAATTGAAGACTTAAATGATTTAGAAACTATCGGACTAGATGGCTACCTCTCTTCTAATAATATTATTGCCATTGAATGGGCTAATAAATTTTCTGATGATTTAAAAAGAAAAATTAAAAAAGCCGGAGGAAAAATTATTAATGTTATCTTTAATTATCTTGACGAGGATAGACGAGTGATTGAAACTTATGAATAAAATTAAAATTACTTCTAAAAATAAATATAAAGAAGCTATTATTTTAGCAATTGATACTAGTTGTGACGACACTTCTGTTGCCGTCCTTAAAGGCAGGCGCATTTTATCTAGTGTCATATCTTCCCAAGTAGAACTCCATAAAAAATGGGGTGGCGTTGTTCCTACTATCGCTAAACGGGCGCACCAAGAAAATATTGAAAAAGTATATCAAGAAGCTTTAAAGAGAGCCCATATTAAAGAAGATGAAATTGAATTTGTCGCCGTTACTCATGGCCCTGGTTTAGCTATCGCGCTTGAAGTTGGGATTGAATTTACAAAAAATTTAGCTTATACCAAAAAGAAAAAACTTGTTCCTATTAATCATATGGAAGGACACATGCTCGCTTCTTTTATCTTAAATAGTAAAGGTAATGGCGCAATTCCTTTAAACCAAGAAGGTCAAATCTTCCCTGCTCTCGCCCTATTAATATCAGGCAATCATTCCGAAATTGTTTATGCAGAAAATATTAATAAATATAAAGTTTTAGGAGAAACATTAGACGATGCGGCTGGTGAAGCTTTTGATAAAGTCGCAAGGATGATGAATCTCGGCTATCCTGGTGGAGAAATTATAACCTTATTAGCCGGACGTGCTAGCAGTAAATGGTCTGACGTTGCTTCCGGGCTTGAAGAAAGAAATGAAAAAAAGCCCCTAACTGAAGTCGCTGGCAGACTTGGCTTGCCAGTACCGATGATGCGCTCAAAAGATTTAAACTTTAGTTTTTCGGGATTAAAAACCGCTTGTCTTTACAAAATAAAAAGTCTTCGAGAAAAATATTCCGAAGATACTAAATGGTCTTATGATTTTTCGCGTGAATTCATTAACGCGGTTTCTCGCTCCCTATTAACTAAATTATCAAAAGCAATAAAACTTCATCCGGAAATTAAATCAATTATTGTTGGTGGCGGGGTAAGTAATAACAAATATATTATTAGAGAAATTGGCGCTTTAGCTAAGAAGACGGATAAAAAATATTTAATTCCGGAATCTAAATTTCGTAGTGATAATGCCGGTATGATAGGAATTGCCGCTTATTATAATATTAATAACTTGGAAAATTGGCTTGAAGGCAAAAAAATATTAGAGCTTGATAGAAAGCCAATGCTTAGATTATAAAATTTTTGGTAAAGCAAACTTAACTAACACTTTAGCGGCTTCTTCCTTAGTAATTCTCCTGTCTAGATCTTGCTGTAAATCTCCTACACCTTCTATAACTTTGTCCCAATCATTACCATCTTTTTTATTCGGTATTAAATGATAATGAGCGTGAGGAACTAATCTACCAAACGAGGCTGAATCAATAAATTCATAACCTAAACTTCGATAATGATTAGCAACTTTAACAGCAAATTCATAAAATTCGCCGACATTTTCAATATCCCAAATAAAACGAAAATGTTTTTTAGGAATGACGATTGTGTGTCCTTCAGTAAATTGGGCAATATCTAAAAAGGCTAAATATTTTTCATCTTCGTAAATTTTATAAGCTGGTATTTCTCCATTTACAATTTTACAAAATAAACAGTTTTCCATATTATTTTGATTAATATTTTAGAAATAATGTCTAAAAATTATAACTTAAGTCTTAGATTCTAATTATACTACAATTACAAAAAGGACCCCAATTTTCTTGGGGCTCTTTTATGTTAAGGTATTATTTCAAAAACTATTATCGAGACCTTCCTCTCGCCCCACCTCTTCCACCCTGCGCTCCACCTCTAGAACTTGGTCTTGAAGAACCAAATCTTCTCTTAGAAGAAAAGACTTTATGACTTCTATATTCAACTTTTCTCACTTCTTCGCCTTGAGCACTTTTAGAAAAGTCAGTTTTTTTAATTTCTTGATTGATTAAACGTTCAATATTAGCAATTTCACGACCCTGATTGGGAGCGGCAAAAGTTAGAGCTTTACCAAATTTATCGGCCCGACCAGTTCTACCAATACGATGAACATAATCTTCACGGTTTTCAGGTAAATGATAATTAACAACTAATTCAATTCCCTTAATATCAAGTCCGCGAGCAGCAACATCAGTCGCAACTAGAATTCTTGCCCGACCACTTTTAAAATCAAGTAAGGCGTTTTTTCTTCTTGATAAAGATAAGTTCGAGTGAATTTCAACGGCTTTATATTTTAATGATTGTAATTTTTCAGTTAAACCCATTACGCCGTAACGAGTCCGAACAAAAACTAAGACCGAGCCTTTATACTCGGCTAAAGCTTTAAGTAAATAATCAAGTCTATCCTCATTTTTTATAATAAAGATTTCTTGATCAACTTGAGAAGCTGTCGTGCCCTGAGGGGCAACTTCGATGCTAATTGGTAGTTTCATGAATTCTTGGGCCAAACTAACGATGGCGGGCGGCATAGTGGCTGAGAAAAGCATTGTCTGTCTATCTTTAGGAACCTGCTTAATAATTTCTTTAATTTGAGGCATAAAACCCATATCAAGCATCATATCGGCTTCGTCTAAAATTAAAGTATTAAACTCAGTTAATTTTAAAGTTCGACGACGCAAATGGTCTAACAATCTGCCCGGCGTACCAATGATAATATGTGGTTTACGGCGTAGAGAAAAAAGTTGGCGATCAAAATTATCACCTCCAATTAATAGAGTTGTTTTTAAGCCAATTTGAGAGCCAATTTCCTTTAAACTCTCCTCAACTTGAGCGGCTAGTTCTCTTGTCGGAGCAATAATTAAGGCTTGTTTTTTGGTTTTTCCGATTCTATTAATAGCGGGGATACCAAAAGCAAAGGTTTTCCCAGTTCCAGTTTGAGCAACGCCAATTAAATCCTCACCTTTTAAAGCGGGTGGAATAGCTTTAATCTGAATTGGGGTTGGTGTTTCTAGACCAAGTTTAGCTAAAACGTCAAGAATTGACTGAGGAATACCTAAGTCGGCAAAAGTTGGACTTTCGCTAATTAAAGCTTTAATTTCTTTCTTTTTAACTTCTTTTTTAGCTTCAGGCGCAGCCTTAAGCTCTGTTTTTTTGTTGTTTTTCATAAATAAAAAATAAGTGACCCGATATCTTCTGGTCACCTATTTTTTATGACGAAGTTTGAGTCTGTTTGTATTATTTAAGCATAATAGCACACTTTTTTTGAAAAGTCAAGAACCTGCCTTCCCCTGTTACCTATTCCTCTTATTTTCGTTTACTCTTATAGGTGCTATAATATTATAACCATTAAAATTTTTAAGAAATTTCTTATGCGCGACGAAGACTTGGAAATCGTCAAGGCTTTTCAGTCTGGAGCCAAAGATGATTTTATTAAGCTTTATGATAAATATCTAAAGCAGATCTATAATTTCATTTACTATAAAACTTCACACCGGGAAACAGCCGAAGATTTAACGAGCCAAACTTTTCTCAAAGCTTTAAATCGTCTAGAAACTTTCCGTTTTCAAGATAACGCTTCTTTCTCCGCCTGGTTATTCACAATCGCTAGGAATAATGTCAGTGACTATTATCGTTCTTATAAAAACATAAAAGATATAGATGATGTTTGGGGCTTAGCTGACGATGAAGATATTAGCCTTGACTATGAATTTAAAGAACGCTCAGTTTGGCTAAGAAAGTATTTAAAAGAATTAAATAGCACTCAAAGAGAAATTATAATCTTAAGAGTTTTCCAGGACTTAAGTTATAAAGAAATTTCTAAGATAAACGGTAAGAATGAAAATGCTTCTAAAATGGAATTCTCCAGAGCTCTTAAAACTTTAAAAGAAAAAATACCCTTAGAAGCTTTGATGATGTTATTGGTTTTAGCATGAAGTTAAAAGTCTAATTTAAAAAATAATTATTAAAAATATGAATAATTTAACAGAGCTTGAATTAAAATCAGAAAAAATAATTGCTGATTTATTAGAATTAGATCAGAGTTTAAAACCGCTTGAAATTGAACTCAGAAAATTAGTGGCCGAATTTATTAAAAATAAACCCGAACCCTTACTTAGTGAAAGATTTGAAACCGAACTTAAATCTGTTTTAGTAGAAAAAATTAAAGAATTAAAAAATGAAAATATGCAAGAAAAAAATGTTTTTAGTCGGGGAGTTTTATTTAAAAAATTAGCATTTTCCTTAGGAGCAATGGCTCTAGCCTTACTCATTCTTATACCAACTGTTAATTCTTTAAAGAATAAAAACTTGGCAAACAATGAAGACTTAATACTTGTTGAAGATAACGCAACAAAAATTACCCGTCTTGATGATAAAGCTTTCGGAGAAATAAATTTCCAAAATAACGTTGAAGGGGCTGAAGAAAATTTTGTTAAACCTATGGTTAACGATTTAAATTCAGGAGCTCAAGCTCCTAAACCTGAGATCACAAATGATAAGTTAGTTATACGAAATGATTCTTATAAGGGAGAGACTTACTTAATTGATGCGTCTACAACTACTAACAGTGATGGCCTGATAACGATGATTGAGCCAGCGGCAACAAAAGAAATTATTGGTATGGGTGGTTTTGATGGTAATATAGATATTGCTCCCGACTTTATTGAATATCCGAGCTTTGCTTATATCTATGAGGGCGATGATTTAACCGAACTTGTTGCCGGGCTTGATAAAGTTGATGTTTATAAAAGAGTTAAGAGCCAATATAATAATCCAAGTCTCTTAAACTTCATTACTAATATGGGCAGTGATTTGATTAACCTAAAAAAGTTTAATGATAATGCTAGTAAAGTTTCTTATTTTAGTATTAACGAAGAGAAAGAGTTTGGTTACGTTCTTAGCTTTGATTCTAATGGTGGCGGAATTTCTTTATATCAAAATTGGCAATATTGGCCACAATTTGGTAATGAATGCCGAGATGAAGCCTGTTTTGCTAGATATCGTTTTAATTATACTGACTTAATTAGCAACGAAGAAGCGGTTTCAATTGCTGAAAACTTTTTGAATAATTTTGGCATTGACCGTAACACTTATGGAGAGGCGGCGGTTAATTATGACTTCCACCAAATTTACGAAGCTAGTGAAAATAAAAGCGAACTATATGTCCCTGAAGAAACAACGGTAATCTTCCCTATTTTAATCGAAGGTAAAGAAGTAAAAGACGAGAGTGGTCAAGCTTATGGGCTTTATGTAAATGTTAATTCAAGACATAAAAAAGTTAGTGGTTTAAATAATCTTTTACCAAATCGCTATGAAGTTTCGGCTTATGAATCTTTTAATGATCCTGAAGAAATAAAAAGATTAGCTGAACAAGGAGGTCTAAATTTCTACAAAGACCCTTACGCAACCAAGGAAATAAAAGTTTATTTAGGTACTCCGACTTTAATTTTATCAAGACAGTTCCAATACGGAGAAGGTTATGATAACAGCGAATTATTTGTTCCCGCCCTATCCTTTCCAGTCTTAAGGCTATCTGAAGAAACTCAATTTTTCTATCAAAAAAATATTGTTATTCCTTTGGTTAAAGATTTAATTAATCAGAATAATCAGGGCGGCGAAATCGGAATAATGCCTTATCCCGCAGTAGATATGGCAAGATAAAATTTGAGCCTTATTTAAGCTTTAAAAAAGACTATCTCGATTAAGTAGATAGTCTTTTTTTTACAACTTTTTTATTAACAGAAACTTTAGTTTTTTTCTTAACAAAGGGTCTGGCTTTCTTCTTTTTCTTCTCCTCAACCTCATAATTCTCAATTGCTTTTTTAAGACCTTGAACGGCCATGACTGAGCAATGGACTTTTTGATGTGGAAGTCCGCCTAAATCGTCCACGATTTTTTGCCAAGGATATTTTTTAGCCGCTTCAATCGTCATTCCCTTAACTTTTTCGGTTAAAACCGAAGCCGTTGCAATATTAGAAGCACAACCAAAAGACAAAAACTTAACATCCTTAATCTTCCCCTTTTCTACTTTAAGAAAAAAATCCAACTGATCCCCACAAGCCATATTTCCAACCTTAGCATAACCATCAGGATTAGAAATTTTACCAATATTTTTTGGCTTTAGAAAGTTATCTAAAGTTTTTTTAGTATAATTAAGTGCCATATAGTTATTTTTTAATTTTAATTTTTGTTTTAATCGAAGTTTTAACTGGTGAAAAACTTCTTAATCTTTTAACCGTTTCTTTTAGAGCTTTTATTGTATAATCAATTTCCTTTTTTGTATTATATCTCCCTAAAGAAAAACGAATATTACTATTTAAATTATAATCCTCTAAACCAATTGCTCGTAAAACATAAGAACTTTTTAAATTTGAGGCCGAGCAAGCCGAACCAGTAGAAACAGAAATTCCCTTATAAGATAGGTCTATCAAAATTGCCTCCCCTTCAATAGAGCCAAACATAATATTTAGATTGGCTGGCACCCTGGCCTTCAAACAACCATTAACTTCAAGACCTTTAATTTCTTTATTTAAACAGCGCCAAAGATAATCCCTTAAAGTTCTAACATTTTTTAAATAAGCAGAACGTTCTTTATAAGCAATTTTCAAAGCTTCAACTAAACCAATTATTCCCGGGAGATTATAAGTTCCAGCTCTTATATTATTTTCTTGTCCACCACCAACTATTTGAGATTTAATTTTTAAACCTGGTTTAATATAGGCGAGGCCAACTCCCTTAGGACCATTAAATTTATGAGCAGATAAACTGAAGAAATCTAAACCCATTTTTTCAGCATCTATCTTTAAATATGGAATGGCTTGAACAATATCACTGTGAAAATAAGCACCGAATTTATGAGTAATTTTAGCTAGAGCTTCAATATTATTAATGGTTCCAATTTCATTATTAACTGCCATGACTGAGACCAGTAAAACCTTATTATTAATTTTTTTCTCGAGTTCAGAGGTCTCGATAATTCCTCTTTTATTCGTTCTTAAATAATCAAGCTCGAAACCCTCCTTTTCTAATTCACGTGCCGCCTCTAAAACACAAGGATGTTCAAGCTCGGAAACTAAAATTATATTTCTTTCTGTGGTTTTATTAGCTCGAGCAAAACCTTTAATGATTAAATTATTAGCCTCAGTAGCGCTTGCTGTAAAAATAATTCCCCTTGCTTCAACCCCCAAAATTTTAGCTGCTTCATTTCTAGCGCGCTCTAAATCAAGATAAAGAGCTTGGCCCTCTAAATGAATAGATGAGGGATTGGCATATTTATCAAACAAATAAGGCTTCATCGCCGCAAAAACTCGAGAATCAAGTTTAGTTGTCGCTGAATTATCAAGATACACTTTCATAAATCTTATTTCAATAATTCAACTTCTAAAATAACAATATCGTTTAATGGCAAATCGCGAGCATTAGTATCAGCTGTCTCTATTTTTTTAACCACATCCATCCCCGAAACAACTTGACCAAAATTTGTGTGATTACCATCCAACCAAGGAGTTGCTTCCGCAGTCACAATAAAAAATTGTGAGCCATTAGTATTTTTTCCAGCATTTGCCATCGCCAAAGAGCCAGCAACTAATTTATGATTATTTATTTCGTCTTCAAAGGTATAGCCAGGTCCACCAGTTCCATACAACATAGTATTATCTTCTTTGGTTAAAGGGTCTCCGGCCTGAATCATAAAATCTTTAATAATTCGATGAAATTTAACACCATTATAAAATCCTGCTTGGGCTAAATTCATAAAATTATTAACTGTTTTTGGTGATTCACTGTTATAAAATTTAATCTCAATTGTTCCTAAACTAGTTTTAATTTTTGCCTTACTATAAATACTAACCAAATCCTCATAGTTGTTTGGATCTATTGTCATATCTTTTTTTTGAGAAACCTCTTTTCTGGAAGTTTCTTCTGATAAATTAATTAAATTAACTTCTTCTAATTCTGAAGTATTATTTGTTTCTATTAAATTACTATTATTAATTTCCAACTCCGACTCAAATTCTTTATTTTTATCTAAAGAACAAGCCGATAAAATAAAAACTAAAGCCAAAGTTAAAGTTGGTAATAAAAATTTTTTTCTTTTTAAATTCATCATATATTTTTAAACTTTAAATTGTTTTTTGATAGTCTCATCTTCTTCAACTTGTTTTTCTTCAATCACTTCTTTTGCTTTGGCCCGAAGTTCTTCAAGATTAAGATCATTTAACTCTAAAGCACGCTTTAATAAAAATTCTTGTTTATTTTTTTCTGGATCTTCAATTACTTCACTCAATAAAACATCAAGCAAGGCGCCAATTTTTGGACTTGGCTTAATATCTAAAGCACTCATCAAATCTTCACCATTAATTTTTAACATTTTAACTGAAACTGGATCATTTTGCACCTTTTCTAGCATATACTGTAAATGACGCAATTTATAAGGCATCGCCTTTGGTGTTCCTGAACCAAGTCGATCGGCGACTCTTAAATCAATTAAATCTTTAAGGTTTTCCCTGCCAACTTTAACGATTAAACGACGGACCGAGGCAGCACTAACCTCTCCGACATTATAATAGAACATGTGATTTTTGACAAGATTAACTATACGCTCACTATCTTCGTTAGAAAATCTTAAACGCTTCATAATTTTCTCCGTCAACTTCGCCGAAACATATTCATGATTATAAAAAGTTGCAATTCCGTTAATTATTTTCCTGGTTTTAGGTTTACCAATATCATGTAACAAAGCGGCAAAACGAACCTGCCAGACCGGATTAGGACAATATTTTAAAGATAACATATTATGATTAAAAACCGGATAAATATGATGTCTGTCTTGCTTAACTCCAATTCCCTGTTCTAATTCTGGTAAAATATATTGGAGTAATTTTGTTTCATGGAGTAACATCAAACCTTCGTAAGCTTTATTTGAAGCTAAGATTTTAATAAGTTCATCTCTAATTCTTTCTCCAGAAATAAATTTTAAACTACCAGCTAATTTTGTGATTGCTCTTTGGGTTTTTGGTTCAAGACTAAAACCTAATTGTGAAGTAAAACGAATTGCTCGCATCATTCTTAAAGCATCTTCTTTAAATCTATCGCTCGGTTCGCCAACCGCTCTAATTATTTTTGCTTTTATATCCTTCTTTCCGCCAAATAAATCTTTTAGCTCCCCGCTTTCCGGATCATAAGCTAAGGCGTTAACGGTAAAATCACGTCGCTCCAAATCTTTGTCAATTTCTTTTTCAAATATTACTTCATCGGGATGGCGACGATTAGAATAACCTTGCTCACTTCTATAAGTTGTAATTTCAACGACATCTTTAACGACGTCTTTTAACTCGCCATTTTTTTCTTTAACAGGATAAATAACTGTTCCAAAATCATTCTCATATTTTGCGCCTTTAAAAATTTTCAAAATTTCTTCCGGCAAGGCGTTAGTTGTTATATCAAAATCTTTCGGCTTTTTTCCCATCATTAAATCACGAACGCAACCACCAACAAGATAAGCCTCAAAATTTTGAGACTTTAAATCTTTGCAAATATCTTTAATGTATTTCGGAATCTTATCTATCATAAAACTAATGATTATCTTTTGTGGTCGTTAAAATTGAGCCCTTACTTTTTTTAAATTTTGTATGAAGTAACTCGGCTTCAAGTTTATTTTCTTTAGCGAAATTATAGAAAGCTAACATCTCTTTATTTTCATGAGCTCTTCTAATACTTCGTTTTTTATCTAAATTATATAAACCCTCAAGTCGTTTTTTCTTAATTTCTTTTGTTGTTGGAATTGGCTGACCGCCACCACCAAGACAACCACCTGGACAAGCCATAACTTCTATATAATGATATTTTTTGAAATTTGGCAAGATTTTCTTAAAATTACCAAGACCGTTAACAACTGCTAAATTGAATTTTTTGCCTCCTAACTCAACTTTTGCCTCTTTTATGCCCTCAAGCCCACGAACTTCTTTAAACTCTAAACGAGCATTACAAAGCGGATCCTTACCCTTATCACAAACAAATGAAGCAACTGAACGTAAAGCCGACTCCATCACTCCACCGCTCGCTCCGTAAATCGCCGCCGCCCCTGAACCTTCATTAAATAAAGGATCTAATTTTCCATCACTCAAGCCTAAGAAGTCTATTTTATTCTTTTTAATTAAAAAAGCAAGCTCGCGAGTTGTTAAAACAAAATCAACCAAAGGCTTTCCTTTGAATTTTAATTCTGGCCTAATTGCTTCATATTTTTTAGCCGTACAAGGAACGACTGAAACAACAATTATATCTTCGCTTTTTATTTTCTTTTCTTTAGCCCAATAAGCTTTAATTGCGCCACCACCGTGGATATGAGGTGAGCGGGCTGTTGTTAAGTGAGGTAATAGTTCAGGGTGATAAAATTCGGCGTAAGCAACCCAAGCCGGACAACAAGAAGTCGTCATCGGCCAAACCGCTTTTTTATTGCTTAATCTTTCCATAAATTCTTCTGCTTCCGTCATCGTCGTAATATCAGCCCCAAAATTTATATCAAAAATATAATCAAAACCAAGTTTTTTTAAAGCGCTAACAATCTTTCCCTCACAATTAGTTCCGTAAGGAAGGTCGAAAGACTCACCTAAAGAAACCCGAACTGCCGGCGCAAATTGCGCTACTACTTTTTTTCCAGAAGTTTTTTGTTTTAATAATTTTTCAAGGGCTAAACTTTGATCCTGTTCTTGAGCAGAGGCAACCGGACAATGTAAAGCGCATTGACCACAATAAACACAAGCAAATTTTTTATCTTTTTTCGGAACTATTTCTTGTTCTATGCCTTTTCCTTTTAACTCTAAATAATCAACACCTTGATTAACACAAGCCTCAATACAATTTCTACAATCAATACATTGTGTTCCGTCAATTTCAACCGCATTAGCGAATTTGTAAGTCTTTCTTGTTTTTTTTCTGTCTTTAAAACGGGCTATTTTTAAATTATATTCTTTGGCTGTTTCTAGGAGATTACAATCAAAACGCGATAAACAAGTTCCACAACGTTCAACATGGGATGCGTAAATAAGTTCTAAATTAGTTTTTCTCGCCCTTAAAACCCTTTCATTATTTGTAATAATTTCCATCCCCTCTTCAACAAAAGTTGAGCAAGAAGTTTTTAATTTTACTGCGCCCTTAATCTCAACAACACAAACCCGGCAATTAGCTTTTATATTTAAATCGGGATGATAGCAAAAAGACGGAATATTTATTTTATTGCGCCTTGCTAAAGCTAAAACGGTTTCGCCTTCATAAGCTAAAACTGATTTGCCATTTAACTTAACTTGAAAAGTTTTGACTTTTTTTTTAATTATTTTTTTCATGAAGATTAATTAATTCCTTTCCTTTTATATTTCGGTAATAACTTAAAAGCGGGGTTGCTAAAGACAAACCAAGCGCGCAAAAACTTGAATCATCAAGAGCAGAAACAATATCCCAAAAAATTTTCTCATCATAAGACTTCGCTCTTATCATCTCATATAAACGATAAGTTCCCTCCCGACAAGTTACACATTGTCCGCAACTATTATTAAAATAAAATTTAAGCCAATACTCAATAAGTTTTTTCTCGTCCGTCCTTTTTTTATCATAAACCATAATAGAAGCAGCGCTCTCAGCCGGAACTAATATTTGCTCAGAATTTAAAATCTCACCACTCGCGTTCCCTCCAATTTGAACAAAAAAATCGAAACTAGGATAATTTCCGCTTAATTTTAAAACTTCTTCAATTGGCATTAAAGCGGGAAAACGATAAACACCCGGCTTTTTCACAGCCCCACTTATCGTATAAAATCTTTCGGCCTGATATTCATTTTTAGAAACTAAAGCAACATCAAAAAAAGTTTCCACATTATTTACTAAAGTCGGCTTATTAAATAAACCCTTGGTCGTTGGAAAAGGTGGACGAAATCTCGGCTCAGTTTTCAAACCTTCAATGATATTTAAAATAGCGCTTTCCTCTCCGCCAATATAACCGGAATCAATTGGTTTTTGAAAAAATTCTATTTTTTTATTTAGAGCTTTAAATTTTTCATCGCTTAAAACTTTTTTAAGTTTAGCTTGGAAATTTTTTAAGTAATCTTTATTTAGAAAAAGATAAACTTTCTTAACTTTATCGGGTCCTAAAAATTCAAAAGCTAAATTTAAACCAAAAATAAAATCTTCACTATATTTTTCTAAAATAAAACCATCTTTTTTTACTCCTGGCTCTCCTTCGGCGCCATTAACAATAATATATGCTTCTTTTTCTTTTTTTAAGGAATCTTTAACCGCCCTCCATTTCCAAGCAACCGGATAACTCGCACCGCCACGACCGACTAAAGCCGCTTCTTCAATTTTTTGAATAAGCGAAGATTTTGATTTTCTAACTGGCATCTTTTTTCAATTAATTTTTCTTAAATAATCGGCTAAGCCAACTAATCGCTCCGAATAAGCCCATTCATTATCATACCAGGCAACAACCTTTAAAAGGTCACCATCAACTAATTTCATCATCCCTAAATCAACCACAGCGCTATGAGGATTAGCAACAATATCACTAGAAACTAATTCCTCTTCTGAAGCTTCAATTATTCCTTTCAACTCTCCTTTAGCTGCTTTTTTAAAAGCTTCTTTTACCGCTTCAATAGTAGTTTTTTTATTTAAAAGATAAACTGTATCACATAAAGAGCCAACCGGAACCGGGACGCGAACTGCTAAACCATCAAATGAACCTTTAAGACTTGGGAATATTTCTGTGGTAGAAATAGCGGCTCCAGTAGTTGTTGGAACCATGTTTATAGCCGCCGCTCTCGCTCTTCTTAGGTCTTTATGTGGCCCATCAACTAAATTTTGGTCGGCGGTATAAGCATGGATTGTTGTCATTAAAGCTTTTTTAATACCAAAGTAATCTTTAATAACTTTAGTGGTTGGCGCTAAACAATTAGTTGTACAAGAGGCGCAGGATAAAAGATTATCAGATTTTTTAAGCTTATCCATATTTACTCCCGGAACAATAGTTTTTACTCCACCTCCTTTAGCCGGAGCCGATAAGACAACTTTTTTAGCACCAGCATTAAGATGAAGCTCTAAAGCTTCTTTATTAGTAAAACGACCGGTACATTCTAAAACGACATCAACTTTTAATTTTCCCCAAGGTAGCTCTACCGGATCTTTAATTGCTAAAACAGGAATTTTATCATCATTAATTGTAATAAAATCAGCGCCAGCCTTAATTTTATCAGTTAAAACACCGTAACAGGAGTCGTGTCCATAAAGATGGGCTAAAGTTTTTGAATCAGTTAAGTCATTAATAGCCACAACTTTTAAGTTTGGATATTTAGTTTTAATAATTTTTAAAGTTGCTCGACCAATACGGCCGAAACCGTTGATGGCTACATTTGCTTTTTTCATATTTTCTTATTAAATTTAAATTAGTTTTTTTAAAAACAAGTTAATTATAACATAAAATAAAAATTCAGCCAAACAAAAAAGTCCGCTAAAAAGCGGACTTTTGCACGATACAATTGCTTGAAGACTATCTTTAAATTTTTATAAATTATTTCAAAGTTACTTTAGCTCCAGCTTCTTCTAACCTCTTCTTTAAAGCTTCAGCGTCTTCTTTCTTAACGCCCTCTCTTAGCACTTTTGGCGCCGCATCAACTAAGTCCTTAGCTTCTTTTAAGCCCATCTCAGTGATTTCACGAACAGCCTTAATAACAGCAATCTTATTAGCCCCAGCTTCAGTGATTTCAACATCAAAAGCATCTTTTTCCTCAACTGCCTCACCTCCTGCTGCTGGTCCAGCCATCATCATCGCCGGAGCGGAAGCGCTAACACCGAACTTCTCTTCTAAAACCTTAACTAATTCAGCTAAGTCTAAAACACTCATTTTTTCAATTTCACCGACTAATTTTTCAAATTTTGCCGGTACTTCTACATTTTTTTCTTCCATACTTTTATTTGACACTCAATTTGAGACAAGGCACAAATCAGGGGTCTTATTTTAATTTTTATAATTAATTAAATTAATTTTATTATTTTTTTTCAGCCACGGCTTTTAAAACTGTAACTAAGCCTCTTAAATTACCAGCCATCACATTAACAAAACCAGAAATTGGTGAATTTAATGAGCCAACTAACTTAGCATAAAGTTCTTGTTTACTTGGCAACTTAGACAAAGCTTCAACTTGAGATTTATCTAAAAACTTACCATCCAAAACTCCACCAAGAAAAACAATTTTATCCGCCTTCTCTTTATCTTTCAAAAAATTGCCTAAAATTTTAGCAGAAGCAACTTCATCTTCATAAGAAAAAACCGCGGCAACTTTTCCATCTAAAACCTTGATATCGACTTCAATTTTATTTTCTTTAAGAGCTAAGTCAAGTAAAGTTTTTTTAGCAACATAATACTCACCACCTTCCTCTCTTAATTTAGATCTTAAAACTTCGTTGTCCTTAACTCCTAAAGCATTAAAGCCAGCGAAAACGACGGACTTTGACTTTTTGATTCTTTCATTAAGGTCGCGGAAGATTTCTTGTTTTTGAATTTTATTCTTCGGCATATTATTAATTTATTATTAAATTTAAAAAAATCTGCTTTTGGCAGACGGTAAAATAGCTAATATTAGCTTAATTACCTCGGCAAGATTTATTAACTTTAAAAAAGTTAACTTGCTGTCTGCGGTTGATATTTTATTTACTCAATTAATGTAACAAATTTAAAAATTAAAGTCAAGAGAACCGAAACAAAGACCGACCCCTAATCTTAGGGGTCGGTCTTAACTTAACTTAATTATTTAACTTCATACACTAGGGTAATCTCAACCTTAACTTCATTTTGACCAGCTTCTATTCCTGGAGCCTCAATACCAGCCCCTAAAGCTTGATCAGCGGCTATTTCTCTTTTAGCATTACTATAATCATAAGATATTACTGGAGAGTATGAATTTTCATAAACACCAACAATTTTTCCTAATTTCATTCCGGTTTGAGCAGCAATCAATTCTGCTTTTTCCTTGGCTTTTTCAATTGCTAATTCTCGCGCTTCATTTTTTAATTCATATTCATCATCAATTGTAAAATTAATACCACCAACTTGATTAGCTCCTTTCTCAGTTGTTTTGGCAATAATATCACCAATTTTTTCTAAATCACGGATTTTTAAAGTAACACTTTGGTAAACTTCGTAGCCATTTAATTTTTGACCATCTTTTTCGGTCCAATTATAAACTGGGTTTAAACTATAAGAATTAGTCTTAATATCTTTAGACTCAATCCCTAAGTCTTTCAAAACTACTAAAATTTCATTCATTTGTTCAGAGTTCTCTCTAGTTGCTTCAGCAGCAGTTTTTTTAACTTCAGTTTTTAAACCAACATTCATATTAGCAATATCAGCCTTAGCATAAACTGTGCCTGAGCCATTAATAGAAAAACGATCCTCATTACTACTCTTATTAGTCATCACAACCGCGACAATAGCAACGGCAGCTAAGACTAAGACTCCGAGCGTAATTAAAAAAACATGAGCTTTTTTCATAGATTTAGATTTATTTTTTATTATTTTTAAATACATTTATATTATAACATATATTTAAACGTTTGAGGAGAAAAAAGGTAACAATTATTTATAATCCTTTTTAGTAAAAGCTCGTTTTCTCCCAAGATTAGCAAAACGATGCGCTTCTTCCCTAGCTTTTAATAGAATTGATTTCAAGTTTTCTACTAGTAATCTCTTTTCTTTTTTCATCTCGGAAGAAAAAACAATCTTATCGCCGCTATATTTTGAAATACCAATAAAAGTTAAATTTATATTTTTTTGTTTTAAAGCTCGAGTTAAAAAGCCGATTTGCGGACTTCCCCCATCAATTAAAATTAAATCTGGTTTAGGCCATTCCTCATGTTTTAAACGTCGACTTAAAACCTCTAATAAAGCTCTTTCATCGTCGGCTTCTGGCGCTTCTTTAATTTTAAACAAACGGTATTCGCTCTTATTCGCTTCTCCATTTTCAAAAACAACCATTGAGCCATAGCTTTCCTTACCACTATGATGAGAAATATCGTAAGCCTCAAGACGAAAAGCTTGAGATTGATTTAAATCACTCTCTTTCCCCAATAAAGACACATCTTGTAAATGTTTTAGACCATTAAGTTGGGCCGGATTATCTTTAATTAATTTTCTAATTAAGATTTTTTTATTTCCGCTTAATAATAATCTAATACTCTCAATATTTTTATTATAATCTTGAGCTGATATTTTATTAACACAAGCACCAGGACAAAGACCAATTTGATAATCAAAACAAGCTTTACCCGAACCAATCTGACAAAGACTATAAGGAAAAATACGACGAATTAGGCGTAAAGCACTTTGTAATAAATAAAAAGATTGATATGGTCCAAAAATATCAACTTTTTCACTCTTAAACTTCCCCAAATCTCTACCTCTAATAATTAATGGTTTAGCAAAATCTGTTTTTGGTAAAACTAAATAAATAAAAGATCGATCATCGCGATCACGCACATTATATTTTGGCCAATATTTTTTAATATATTTAGCTTCCAAAATTATTGCCTCTAAAAGATTATCACTTTCTTCAAATTTTAAATTAATTGCTTTTTCTACCATTTCTGCAATCCGCGCCTCAATATTTTTTTGAAAATATTGCTTAAGACGACTATTTAAACTTGTCGCTCGTCCAATATAAAGAATCTCCTTATTTTTTCCTAACCAAAAATAAACTCCAGGTTTTTTTGGGGCTAAGTTAGCTTTTTCTCTTAGTTTATTTAACCTACCATAAATTTTAATAGTCTTGTCTTTTTGTTTGATTTTTTGTCCTTTAACTATTGACATATTCCAAAAAATAGTATATAATTTTGTTACTCTAGTTCAGTTTAGTTTAGTTAGGTTTACTTAAAAATAGTTCTTTCAAATGATTATTTTCTCATTTACCTCCACCTTTGATTGGACTGTTTTTGCCGGGACGCCTCCAATGTCCCGGTTTTTTCTTTTTTAAGATAATTCTTCAAATAATTTCCCGTTAAGCTTTCTTCAATTTCTGCTACTTCCTCTGGCGTCCCACTAGCAACGAGTCTTCCACCCTTTTCTCCGCCACCTGGCCCAAGATCAATTAAATAATCCATAGACTTTAACATGTGCATATTGTGCTCAATCACTAAAACTGAATTTCCTTTTTCTACTAATTTATTTAAAACTCCTAAAAGCATATCAATATCATGATAATGTAAACCAGTAGTTGGCTCATCTAAAAGGTATAAAGTTCTTTTTCCTAAAGTATGAGTTAACTCTTTAGCAATTTTTATCCTTTGAGCCTCGCCACCAGATAAAGTTGTTGCGCTCTGTCCAATTTTAATATAACCAAGACCGACTGATTGCAAAACTTTAAGTTTGTCGGTAATAAAATAATTATCACCAAAATAAATAATTGCTTCATCAATTGTCATATCCAAAACATCGGCAATGTTTTTTCCCTTATATTTAACCTGTAAAGTTTCCCGATTAAAACGTCGGCCACGACAAACTTCGCATTCAACTAAAACCGCTGGCAAAAAATGCATTTCAATTAGGTTTGCCCCCGCCCCCTGACAAGCCTCACAACGTCCGCCCGCTCGATTAAAAGAGAAACGGCCAATATTATAGCCACGTTCTCGAGCTTCGGGTAAATTAGCAAAAAAATCACGAATTGGTGTAAAAATTCCGGTATAGGTTGCGGGATTTGAACGAGGCGTTCTCCCAATTGGTGATTGATTAATAATAATAACTTTATTAATATAGTCAGTTCCTTTAATTTCTTTAACATCTTCTAATTTTGCTCGACCGCCGGGACGACTTTTTATATGTTGAATATTTTTATAAAGCACATCATATAAAAAAGATGATTTTCCGCTTCCCGAAACCCCGCTAACTCCAACTAAACGACCGAGAGGAATCTCAACTCTAATATTTTTTAAATTATTTGCTTTAGCGCCAATTATTTTTAACTGACCATGAATTTGAGAGCGGCGTTTAAATGGTAAAGAAATATTTCTTTCACCCTTTAAATATTGTAAAGTTAAAGATTTCGGAAATTTATCAGACAAAGTGCTATTTTTATTTAATAAAGTTTTTAAATCGCCCTCGGCCACAACTTCACCGCCATGAACTCCCGCCAAAGGACCAAGATCAACTAAATAATCGGAAGACTCAATTGTTCTTTCATCATGCTCAACAATAATAACGGTATTATTTTTATCTCTTAGTTTTTTCAAAGTTTCAATTAATTTTTCTGTATCTCTCTCATGTAAGCCGATAGTCGGCTCATCTAAAACATAAAGCGTTCTTGATAATTGAGAGCCAATTTGCGAAGAAAGACGAATTCTTTGGGCTTCACCACCAGATAAACTATGTGCTTCTCGATTAAGAGATAAATAATCAAGCCCGACTTTAAGTAAAAATTCTAAGCGACTAACAATTTGTAAAACAACGTCCTCGGCAATCGCCCGTTCCCTTTTTGTCATCTTTTCAAAATAATCATTGAAAAATTGATAGAGCTTTTCAATTGATAGAGCAGAAACTTCAGCAATATTTTTTTTCTGAATTTTAATAGCGAGAGCTTCTGGTTTTAATCTCGCACCAGAACAACTAAGACAAACATCGTTTTTAAAGAAACTAGCCTTACCTAAACCGGAACATTCGGGACAGGCGCCATGAGGCGAATTAAAAGAAAAAAGTCGCGGCTCAATTTCTGGAAAAGAAAAATTATCATAGGGACAGGTCCAGTTAGCCGAGAGTAAAAATTCCTGTTTAGAAAAAACTGCACTTAAAAGACCCTTGCTATATTCTAAAGAATTTTCAATCGCCTCAGCTAAACGCGTTTCGTCGCTTAATAAAACTTTATCAATTATGATTTCAATTTGATGTTTCTTTTTCGGAGCTAAATTAATTTTATTCCTCAAGCTCATTATTTTACCATCAACTCTAGCCTCAGAATAACCAAGATTAAAATAATTATAAAGCAATTGATAATATTCCCCCTTATGATCACGAATAACCGGACTTAAAATTTGCACATATTCTTCCCCTAGTTCTTCTCCTCTTGTTTTAATAATATCAAGCATCTCTTGTGAGCTTAACTTTTCAATCTTAGTATTACAAAGCGGACAAAAGACCTCGCCGACTCTGGCATATAAAACGCGAAGATAATCATAAATATCAGTTAAGGTACCAACAGTAGAACGAGGATTATGGGATAAGGCTTTCTGATCAATTGAAATTGAAGGCGCGAGTCCAATAATTTCTTCAACATCGGCCGGTTTTTTTTGACCTAAAAATTGACGCATATAAGGCGATAGCGATTCAACATATTGCCTTTGACCCTCGGCAAATATTGTATCAAAAGCCAAAGATGATTTACCGCTACCAGAAACACCAGTAATAACGGTTAACTTATTGTGTGGTATTTCAAGGCTTATATCTTTTAAGTTGTGCATCCGTGCGTGACGGATAATAAGTTTTTCGGACATATATTTTCTTCAATCTTTTTTATTTCCCAGAAATTTCTAACATATCTTCAATCTTCTTATAAGTAGTTGTTGGAGTGATTTTATGTTTTTTATTATAAGCCAATTGCTTCTTTCTTCTTCTTTCAACTTCCTTAATTGCTCTATCCATAGAACCAGTAAGTTTATCGGCATATAAAATAATTTTTCCTTTAACGTTTCTTGCCGCTCGTCCCATCGTTTGCATTAGCGAGGTTTCGCTTCTTAAAAATCCCTCCCGATCGGCATCTAAAATTGCAACTAAAGTAACTTCGGGTAAATCAAGACCTTCACGCAAAAGATTAACCCCAATTAAAACATCGAATTTCCCTTCGCGAAAACTTTTTAAAATTTCTGTTCGCGCTAAAGTTTTAATATCGCTATGTAAATAATTAGAACGAAAGCCTTGAGCATTTAAATAAGCATTTAAATCTTCGGCTTGTTTTTTCGTTAAAGTATTAATAATTGCTCGTTCACCAAGCTTAGCAATTTCCCTAATCTCTTCCATTATATCATTTATTTGGCTTCTATTTTTTTCTCTTTCAAAAACCGGACGAATTTCAATTTCTGGATCAATTAAACCGGTCGGACGAATTACTTGTTCGGCTATTTTTTTAGAATATTTTAGCTCAAACTCTCCGGGAGTCGCGGTCGTAAAAATAACTTGAGCAATTCTTTTTTCAAATTCAGAAAATTTTAAAGGACGATTATCTAAAGCGGAGGGTAAACGCCAGCCGTATTTAATTAAGGTTTGTTTTCTTGCCTGATCACCATTATACATCCCTCTAACCTGAGGAACGGCAATATGTGATTCATCAATAATAGTTAAAAAATCCGGTTCACCATTGGCTTTTTTTGGAAAATAGGCTAATAAAGAATCGGGCGCCTCACCCGCTAATTTTCCTGTTAAATGGCGAGAATAATTTTCAATGCCGTGACAATAACCGAGACTATGAAGCATTTCTAAATCATATTTTGTTCTTCGACTAAGTCTTTCGGCTTCAAGTAAAAATCCTTCTTTTTTAAAATGAGCTAAACGATCTTTTAATTCTACTCTAATATTTTTAATTGCCGCCTCCATTTGTGGTTGAGTGGAAATAAAATGTTTCGGTGGAAAAATTACAATCTCTTTTAAATCTTCAAGAATATTTTTTGTAGTGTTATCAACAATTGCCAGATCGCTAAGCTTTTGACCACTTAAATCAAGCCGATAAAAAATGTTTTCCGACATCGGCCGAATTTCAAAAATATCACCCCGGACTCTAAACTCACCCCGCTCAACATTAGCGCTCGTTCTTTTAAACTGAATTTTAATTAATTGTTTAATTAAATCATTTCTTGTCATTGGTTTGTCTTTTTCCAAAACAAGACTTGAACTTAAATAAGAATCGGGTAAACCAAGGTTATAAATACAAGAAACCGAAGCGACAATAATTACATCGCGTCTTGTCATTAAAGCCGAAGTCGCGGCGTGGCGTAAGCGATCAATTTCTTTATTAATCATCGCTTCTTTATCAATATAGGTATCGGTAATTGGTAAATATGCTTCCGGTTGATAGTAGTCGTAATAAGAGACAAAATAATGAACCGCATTCTCAGGAAAATAATTTTTATATTCACGATAAAGCTGAGCCGCTAAAGCTTTGTTCGGTGCTAAAACTAAAACTGGTTTATCTTGAGAAGCAATAATGTTGGCGACTGTAAAAGTTTTACCGCTTCCAGTAACGCCTAAAAGCGTTTGGTAGCGTAGCCCGGAAGACAATCCTTGTTCTAAAGCTTTAATTGCCTCAGGCTGATCACCAGCCGGCTTAAAATCCGATTTTAAATTAAATAACTTTTTCATTTAATTAAAAACGCTAATCAATTAATAATTACGGCTATCATAAGCCCAATGCAAAACTGCTTGTTTTTGCCTCGGGCGACACTTTAAATCTCCCGAACGACAATTATTTTTAATCGCAATCACGTGTCTCTTGATCGCGCGCCAACGTTTAATTTGTCTTTTATCTTCTTCTGGTAAGCGACGCCCCATATAATAACGGCAGTACCACTGAAACCAACCTCTAGGATCATCTTTAAAAATCCAACCCTTGTCCTGCCAATGTTTTAAAGGCATACTCGCTTGAACACCGAAATAATTCAAAGTTTTATCGCTTTCATCCTTCGCTAATTTAGCTTTTTTAAACCAATCAGAAGGAAATTCTTTTTGGCAGTCACGTAAATAACGACCACCAAAAACTCCTAACTCTAACATCTCTTTTGGGCTTAATTCTGGTTTAAAATCCGGAGAAAAGTTTTTACCCTTTGGCTCAATTAATTCGTAACGATAATTTTTTTGCATCTTATCGTTAACAATAATAATTTTTTTGATTTTGGCCATATTTTTAGCCACTAAAAATCTTTAAATTAATATTTGCCTAAATTAATTTCATCATCAAGCTTTAAAGAAGAAACAAATTCGTCCATGTGACTAACTATTAAAACTGGACCCTCAAAATTATTAATTGCCTCGGCGATAATAGGTAAATGACGAAAGTTAATATGATTAGTTGGCTCATCTAAAACTAATAGCCCAGGACGCATTAAGACTAAACGAGCAAAAGCTAGTAGTCCTTTTTGTCCTTCTGATAAAGCACCAACCTTATGAGCTATTAAAGAGCCTGACAATAAAAATCCCGCGGCTAGCGATCTAAGATCTTGTTCTGTTTCAATATTAAAAGCGGCGGTTTTTAAAGAATCAAAAACAGTTTGCTCTAAATCTAAATTAGAAAAATTTTGACTATAATAGCCAAGGCGAATCCCGTCTGCAATCTTAAGGCCCTCTGGTTTTTCAGAAACCAAATTTCTTAAAAAAGTACTTTTACCAATACCATTAGGGCCGGAAATAATCACATGCATTTTTTTAGTAATGTCTTTTTCTAATTCTTTAGTGACAGCTTCGTGTTTTTTAATAATTTTTATTGATCTAATTTCAACAATATTACCTGACAAACCCTCTTGTAAAGGAATATCAAACTTTCTAATAGTTTTATCCTCTCTTCTAACATCAACCATATTTTCCTCAAGTTCCTCCGTTTCCTCTTTCATTTTCTGCGCTAATTTTCTCAACTTTCCACCCTTATGAGCAAAGAAGTTAACTTTTTCTTTACGATCAATAATTTGTTTTTGTAGTTGAGCATTTTTCATTTGTTCCCTTTCAACTCGCTTAGCAATTTCTGCAACTACAGAATAATAATCACCAACATACATCTCCGTTTGTTGACTAAAAATATCTAAATAAATAACACCCTCGGTAAAACAATTTAAAAAGTCGGCATCATGAGAAATAACTAAAATTGTTTTATCATACATAATCAAAAATTCTAAGAGATGATCAATTCCCTCTTTATCTAAATTATTAGTCGGCTCATCTAAAAGTAAAATATCAGGCTCAACAATTAAAGCCTCAGCTAACAGCAAGCGAGCTTGTTGACCACCAGATAGATCACCAACTTTTCTGTCATAAGGAGCTTCTAAATTTACTGCCGCCATCACCTTACTCGCCCGACTTAAAAGATTGGCTGGTTTTATTGTAAAGTTTTTAGCAAAATATTCCTCAATTGTTAAACTCAAATCTTCACGAACAATAGTTTGACGAGCAGTACCAATTGTGGCTCCACCGGAAACAGAAATCTTTCCACTTTTTGGTTTTAAATCACCCTTAATTAAATTAAAAATTGTGCTCTTACCAGCTCCATTTTGCCCCATTAAAGTAAATTTAGAGCCACTACGGATACTAAAAGAGGCATCCTTTAAAATAGGTTTTTTATGAATATATTCAAAAGTTACTTCATCAAAACGTAAAACCACTTCTTCTGCCATATAAAATTTTCTTAAATTTTTTATAAAATATCCCCTAAAGAATAACAAAAAAAAGATAAAAAAGCAAGAAAAAAGCCCCATTAAGTAACGGGGCTTTAAAAAGAAGATTAAAGAACTTCACTCGCATAAGCAGCCAATTCAGACCTAACTGACTTAATCAACATAACCGAACCAATCATTTTCGCTTGTTCATTAGTACCCACCATTTTTTCAATCGCGTATGTTAAACCAGATGAGTTTTCCGTTAAATACGGAATGTCAATCTGGCTTAGATCACCACAAAAAACGATTTTCGAACCCTTACCAAGACGAGTTACGATTGTCTTAATCTCGTGTTGGCTTAGGTTTTGGGACTCTTCTACGATTATGAAAGAATCGGCAATTGTTTGTCCCCGAATATACTCTAATGGCTGACAAACTAAACCATATTTAGACCAAAGCTTTACTTCGTCAGTTTCATACTTTTGATATGTTTTTTTTTCTGACTTTGACGCATGAACGATCAAACGACTCATTTTTTCAGGAACATGCTTCTCAAGAAACCTAATGTTTTGCTCGAAAGGCATTAACCAAGGGGCAGACTTCTCAATCATATCTCCAGGCAGAAAACCAAGTTTTGTGTTATTTGATAATGGTACCATCGGATTAGCGATAATAACCTGTTCAAACGACTTTCTCTGTGCCAAAGCCGCTGCCAAAGCCATTAAAGTCTTACCAGTACCAGCTTTCCCCTGCAAAAAAATACAATTAATTTCTGGATCTAATAGCTGATAAAAAGCTAACAATTGTCCATAATTAGGCTCATTACCGCCATTGATGGCTTGTAAACCAAAAAGGGAGTAATCATTTTTTATCAATTTCAAATCCCCTCCTTTACGAACAAGTAAATTCCTCTTTTTATCTTCTCCGTGCTCTATCACAATTCCAGCATTTTGATTCAAAACTCCAAAAATTTTTGAATCATAATCAATTTTAAATTCACAAAGAAAATCTGGTAAACTCAAAATGAAAATTTCTTCCTTTGAATTCTTTTGTTCAACCTGCTCCTGTTTATGAGGTTCAATTGAAACCAAAGGATTTTCTTTAAATAAGGCGTGAGCCATTATTCTCATGTTAAGATCATTACTAACCACTTTATAGAGATTATATCCCCGATAATGCTCAGACTTTAAGATGTAATTTAAAGTCGCCATTATCTTATAGTCAGCTTGACTCCTATCAAGGTCGATACCGCTGAAATCATAGTTTTTTTCGACTTCAAACAAAGGATTCTTATCAAAGGCATATTTTTCAATTTCTCTAATAACTTCTCTGACATCGGCACCGATCCGCAAATCTTTCTTTAGCTGATCCAATTCAGTCAACACGATTAAAGGAATGACAACTTTATTCTTACCATCCATAAACCGCTCTAAAGCATAAGGCGAGTTAATTAATACATTGGTGTCCACAAGTATTAAATTACCACCTTTTTCATAACTTTTTTTCTTACTCATTTTTCCTCCTTTTTTATAATATTAATGTTAATGTTCTTAATAAAATATTAGCAGTAAATTTTAAATAATGAAAGACCTCTTGTCAACCAACTGTTTTATTTATAACTAAGATTTTCTCTATTTTTTCAGAGGTTTCCCATAAAAAGCACCAAAAAATGTGGCGATTGGCATTGATAACATTACGCCAATACTGCCGACTAAAGTTCTAACAACTTCAGTCGCAACTGCTTCAGTACTTAGAAATCTCTCTAAACTAAGTCCGGAAGATTGATTTAAAATAAAAAGTAAAAGTAGTGGCAAGGCAGCGCCGGTATAGGTTAAAAATAAAGTATTAACAATTGCGCCTAAATGGGTATTACCAACTCGATAAGCTAAACCAAAAATTTTTTTCTTACTTAAACTAGGATTAGCTTCACGTAAACTTTCGGTTGCCTCAATTTGGCCAACAATAATATCATCTAAAACACCAATGGCGCCAATAATAAATCCAGCTAATAATAGTCCGCGAAAATTAATCTGTAAATCACCAACGCCAACTAAAAAGGCGGCCTCCTCTTGAGCTAGACCACTTAAATCAGCTAAGCCCACAAAAATTAAAGATAGAGCTAAAATAGAAATTAAAGAAATAAAAACTGAAAGAATTGCTAAATGAGATTTACGGTGCCAACCCTCGGTTAAATAAATTATAATTATCATGATTATTAGACCGCCAATTAAACTAACAAGGAAAGGGTCTTGGCCGGCTAAAATCTGTGGCAAAATAAATTTAATGATAACAATAAAGCTTAAAATTAAACTAAAAAGAGCTCTTAAACCCTTAAAACGACCAACAAAAATAAGAATGGCGATAAAAATTAAAGCTAAAATAATTAAGGCTTTAGTTCTCACGGCATCAACTACATAATAAGTTTCTTCCCCACTTTCATCTAAATAAGAATCAATAAAAACTTTATCACCTTTTTCATAAGTTAAACTAGAAAAAACTTCTAAATCAGAAATACCATAAAAATAAACTTGCATACCTTTATTTTCTCCCTTTAATATTTCCAATTTCAAATCTTGTTGAATAAAAAGTGAATTATCCTCTCTGGTCTTTTCTGATTCAGCGATAACTTCAATAACTTTTGCTTTTTGCATTTTAGCGCCGGCACTAGTATTATTTTGTGCCACCAAACCTTGTCCTAAGAAAAAAAGACAAATAAAAACTAAAAGGCCAACAAGACTAAATGTTTTAACTTTATTATTATTTTTGAATATCATAAAATCATGTTATAATTTAGAAAACTAGACTATTATATTATATAATAGCTTGATAAAAATACCAACAAAAAATGGAAATCTTTCTAAATGCCCTAATTTTAATAGTTTTATTTTTAGTGCTAGGCTTGAGCGCTGATTTTGCCGTTAAAAATATTAAGTATATTGCTTTAAGTCTTCGTTTAAAAATGTTTGTTCTTGGGGCAATTTTAGGGATTGCCACCACTTTACCAGAGCTATCAGTTGGAATTAATGCGGCTCTTAAAGGAGTTTCGGGCGTCTCGGCTGGAAATATTTTAGGAGGAATAACTGTTATTATTGGTTTAATTTTAGGAGTTAGCTTAATTCTTCATAAAAACATTAGCACCGAAGATAATTTAAAATCTTTAGTTCCGGTTTTAATTGTTATTCTCTCTCCATTCTTACTAGGAACAGACGGAGTTTTTTCTTTAATTGATGGATTAATAATGATTGCTTTATATTTAGCTTTAATTATTTATTTATATAAAACAGGTAGATCAAATATTATATCTAGCGAAAGCTTCGTTATTTTAGAAAAGAAAAAAATCGCTCAAGCTCTATTATTTTCTCTTTTAGGAATAATAGTTGTAATTTTATCCTCTGGTTTCATTGTTGAACTTGCCTCTAGCTTATTAGAGAAAACTGGAATGACTAAATTAATGCTTGGTATTTTAATTTTTTCAATTGGTACAAATTTACCGGAAATAACTATCGCCCTTACTTCCTGGAAAAGAAAGGCCTCAGAGCTCTCGGTTAGTTTTTTAATTAGTTCCGCCTTTACTAATATTTTTGCGCTCGGAATAATTTCAGTCTTTAAACCAATTACTTTTCAAATTGGACCCGCCTACTACGTTTTAGCTTTTTTTCTTGCTTTAATTATGATTCTTTTTGTAATTTTTGCTTTTAGCGATAAAAAACTTTCTAGAAAAGAGGGCTTCGCTCTTTTATTTACTTATCTCGCTTTTTTAGCGGTCAACATTTTTTTAGTTGGCAAATAAAAAAAGACCCCGAGTTAATTAACTCGAGGTCGGTTTTGGTTAATGTCAATTTTCTACTTGACATAAACCAGAGCCTGCTCACCGGCAACGTTGGCCCAGGTCATAGATAGGGCTCTCCATCCGGCTACATTTGTTTTAAGCTCAGCTGATAATGGGCTCGCCCCATTTTGGTCGAGGTAGGATTTTTTTACAAAGAAAACGGTTTTGCCGTTCTCCTCAGTAAATACTCCATGTGGACCTTTGGGGTCCTCAGCACCATTACTGTGCCAATTTGTCCCTCCGTTGCCGTTATCCACGCCCTGACCAAAAAGGTCGGGAATGTGGTTGGCACCGTCCAACAGAACGCACCACTGAATTGCTTCGCCAGCACCGGCTTGTGGTTGTTGAACAGCGGGTGGCACAGATGCCCCCAAGTTACTGCCATCGTTTCCGATGCCGGCTCCGGTTGTTCCGTCTCCTGTTAGGAACGATGACTGGTTACGGTCTGCCACGTTACGATCCGGTCCAAACATGAAATAAACAAAGATGAGAAAAACTACGAGCCCTATCGCTCCCATCCAATTTTTCTGAATAAACTGATTTGTGTTCATTTTACATAGCCCCTCCACGGCCGTTTAATTTATTTTCAAATAACTGTTTTTTGAATACCTAATTTTTAGGATTCTTAGTATCATACACCATTTAAATATATTTGTCAATAGCTGGAGGCTGAATTCTGGCCCAAAGCAAAATATAGCCTAGAAACGCTTATAAAAGGCTCTTAGCGACCAATAAATAAATTAAAATACTAATTAAGTCCTGAATAATGGTGGCAATCGGACCACTAGCACTAGCTGGATCAAGCTTTAAGCGATGAAAGATAAAAGGGATTAATACCCCGGTTATAATTGAAGATAAAATTGCTAAAAATACTGCTAGAGTTAAAACCATAGCGATTACAAACTCAGCATAAAAAATAAAAGTGCTAAGAAATATTAAAATACTCAAACCAAGGCCAATTAAAAAAGTAATTTTAAACTGACGAAAAGTATAAGATAAAAAATTGATTTTTGGATTAAAAGCTAAATCGCGAACAATAAAATAACCAATTTGAGTTTGAGCGGCCGAACCGATATAGACAATTAAAGGAATAAAAGAAGCTATAATTAAATTTTCAGCCAAAGTAGTCTCAAAAGAAGTAATGACTTTTGACATTAAAAACCCCCCGAGTAAGCCAATGATAAGCCATGGAAAACGATTTTTAAGCGAAGAAAAAATAGAAACTTTTTCGCTTCCGTGACTTAATTCGGGGTCTTCAACACCGGCCAAAAAAGATAAGTCTTCCTGACTTTCACGATAAGCAATTTCTAAAATCGTATCACTTAAAACCGCTCCAAGAAACTTTCCGTTTTTATCAACAACCGGAACTGATTTAATGTTATTTTTAAGAGCTAAATTAGCAACTCGCTCACCATCGGTATAAGGACCAACACTTATTATTTCACCCTCAATAAACTCTCCTAATTTTTTATCTTTCTCTTGACGAAAAACCTCTTTAATAGAAACAGCTCCCTTTAAAACACCGGACTTGTCGATTGTATAAATATAATTGATTGACTCAAGCTTATCTTTCTTTATTTTTAAATATTTTTCGACTTCGGAAATCGTTGAAGTCAAAAAGGCGATCGGAACTTTATCATTCATTAAAGCTCCGGCGCTATTTTTTGGATATTTTTTTTTCGCAATCTTAAGCATTCTTTATTTCAATAAATTTTATTTTCCACTTCTTAATTATAGCAACTATATTAAGTCAAAACAATCTTATTTACAAAATAAATCATTAGCTACTAAATAACCACTAGTCCAAGCGATTTGCAAATTATAACCTCCAGTTGGACCATCGATATCCAATATTTCGCCGGCAAAGTATAAATTATTAAACAATTTTGATTTAAAATTTTTGGCATCAACTTCTTTTAAACTAATCCCACCACGACTAATCATCGCCTTATCAAAACCGTAAAGACCGGAAATTCTTAATTGAAAATGTTTTAAGCTTTTACTTATTAATTCCTTTTCTTTTCTTGAAACAGAATTAGCTTTTTGCTTAGAATTAATCTGTAAATTTCTTAACAAAACTTTAACAAATCTTGGCGGTAAAATTTCAGTTAAAGAATTACTTAAAGTTTTATTAGCGCTATGAAAAATATTTTGTAATTTTTGGTTAAGTTCTTCTAAATTAATGCTAGAAAAAAAATCAACTTCAATTAAACTATTCTTTAAATTTTTCAAATCAACTAAACGGCTTAAATTTAAAACCGCCGGACCACTAATATTATCAGCCCCAAAGATAATATCACCCGATTCAAAACTAAGACCTTTTTTATTATTTTTTAAAGTTATTTTAACATCGCTAAAACTTAAAGCTTCTAAATCTTTAATAAAATTTTCAGAAATTTTTATCGGCGTTAAACCTGGTTGCGGTTCAATAATTGTATGTCCCAATTTTTTAAGCCAAAAATAAGCATCACCGCTTGAGCCAGTTAAAGGATAAGATTTTCCACCACTAGCAATTAAAAAATTTTTAGCCTCAAAAAGACGGCCATCTTTTAATTCAACCTGATGAATTTTTTTTAAATCAATCTGAGAAATAGTAATTTTTTCAACCTCGGCTTTTAACAACACTTCCCCGCCCTTATCTTTTATTTTTTTAAGTAATAAATCTAAAATTGAGCGCGCCTTATTGCTTAGAGGAAAGACCCTGCCCCTAGCCTCCTCTTTTATTTTTAGACCTTCCTCTTCAAAGAAGTTACATAATTCTTTAGGGCCAAAGCGACTTAAGGGGGATAATAAAAAATTAGCGGTCAATTGATAATGAGAGGCAAAATCTCTTATATCAAGAAAATCTAAATTAGTTAAATTACAACGACCCCCGCCAGTCATTAATAATTTTGTACCTGCCTGAACATTCTTCTCTAGAATCAAAACAGAGGCACCAAGCTCTGAAGCTCGGGCCCCTGCAATTAAACCGGCTGGACCGGCACCTATGATAAGTAAATCGTAAATTTTCATTCTCAGAAGATGAATATTTCTCAAGATTTATTTTTTTACAGCTTTTTTCACAACTTTTTTAACTGGAGCTTTCTTTGGGCTAAGTTCTTTTTTAGCTGATGGTTTTTTAACATCTGCTACTTTTTTACTAACCACAGCTTTTTTCTCAGCAACAACAGCTTTAACTTTAGCTTCGCTTTTATTCTCAACTAAAATATCTAATAATCTATCAATTTTAGCGTTAAGTTCTACAAGCTTTTCAGCTAAAGCATCGTGATTAACGGTTGCGGACATAGTAGGAGCTGATCTCTCAACTCTTGGTCTTGAAAAGCTTCGGTCATTAGCTCTAGGTGAATCAGATCGATTACCAAAACAAGTGCTGCAATAAACTGGCTTTTCTCCAGTTGGCTTAAAAGGAACCTCGCAAGAACTACCACATTCAGCACAAGTCGCTCTATGCATTACCTTTTCACCCCCAAAACCACCATCTCTTCTTCCACCGAAACCACCATCTCGAGATCCGCCTCGAGATCCACCAAAACCACCGCCTCTATTTGCACCAAAACCGCCATCACGACGACCAGAATCACGGCGACTCTCAAACGAGCCCCTTCTTTCTCCGCCAAACTTTGACTCGGATCTATTAAAATCACGGTCATCAGTTTTCTTAAAATTTTTCATAATATTTAAATAATAATTAGATTATAACTAAGTTTATCCCTAAATTAAAGATAAAGCAAGCTAAGAAAAATTACTGATAAGCTTTCTATTAGTTTTAATATTATCTTGTAATAGTTTATTGGTCTTATCATCTTTGTCTTTTAACTTTTCCGGTTTTTTAATAAAATTAATTAAAGGTTTTAAAGTATTTTTCCACTCAATCTCCTTCTTATATTCTTTAATATTATCTTTAATTTTCTTAATAATTTTTTTATTGTTTTTTAAGGCTAAAATATTTACTACCCAAGAATCAATATCTCCAGTTTTAGCGACTAAACCAAGATTCTTTTCTTTAATAATTGGCGCAAAAGCTTCGGAGTCATTTAAAATTGTTGGTAGTTCTGCCCAAAGATGATCATAAATTCTAGTCTTTAAAAATAAATTTGCTTCCGGAATATTAGGAGAGGAAACGACACCAACATTAGCTTCTAATAAAAAATTAGCCCGCTCCTTATAAGGCAACCAATCCTCAATAAAAAATATATTTTTATCTTTTAATTTTAATTTAATTGCCAAATTCAAGGCTGCTTGGGCTTTATCAGAAATTTCTTTACCCTTACCCGGATGCTTAAAGCCCTGGAAAACTAATTTAACATTTTCATTTTTCAGTTTTTCCATCGCTCTAATTAAAGTTTCTCCATCATTCCAATTCCAAATACCGCCATTCCACAAAAGAATAAAATCTTTATTATTAATTCCCGGAACAATAGAACGATAGAGACCCTTAGTTTTTTTTGGCTTTAAATTATCAATACCAAAGGAAGCAATTTCTACTAATTTAGAAAAACTTCTATCGAGTTCATAGTTCTCTAAGTTAGCTCGACCTAAACTTATTAAAGAGCCAAGAATTAATTTTCTCACTCCCTCGTCTCGACAGAAAATCTTATCAGATAATAAAAGTGAAAGATTATAGGAAGCACTAATATAGCGATGGAGTTTTATTTGCTTATTCTTATCAGAAAAATCTTTAAATTCTAAAGAACCAATCGGCGCGATACTCCAAAGGTAAGTAATGATTAATTTTCTTTTTTCATAAGCATAAATTAAAGGTTGAGTTGGAGGATAGGCACCAAAAATAACAATCGAAGCAGAATCTATTAATTTTTTATTATTTTTCTCATTATAAATTTGGAAATTTATTTTTTCAGCTTTCAGATTATTTAGCTCCGGCACAACCATAATAACTTCATAATTTTTAGACAAAAAAACATCGGCCATTTTTTTATAAATGACCGCTGTTCCTACCAAGTTTTTATCAACGTTAACAAAACCGGAAAATATAATTACACGTTTTTTCATTTTTTTATTTTTTCTTCCTTGAGTAAAACTTCTATAACCCAATTCGCTAAAGAAAGGATTAGACTAAAAATTAAAGCTGTCCAGAAATTACTTATACTAAATCCAGGTAAAATAAAAGCGGTTAAAGAAACCATGGAGGCATTAATAATTAAAGTAAATAAACCAAGTGTTAAAATATTTATTGGCAATGTAAAAATTAATATAATTGGTCTAATTATTGCATTTACCGCTCCTAAAACTAAAGCTGTTATTAAAGCAGAACCAAAACCACTAATATTGGCTCCAGGTACTAACCAAGCACTTAATAATATCGCTAAAGCACTAACTACCCAAGTAATAATTAATTTCATATAAATATTCAAAATTTAATTTATTCTGTTGTTTGACCATCAAACTCTTCATCATTAGCTTCTGCCTCATCTTTTGTTAATCTAATAATTTGATCCTTATGATGAGCAGGAGAGTAGATTGTATATAATTTTAATTCCTCGGAATCAGAAACATTTATAATATTATGCTCAGCTCCAGCCGGAACAATGATAACTGAGCCATCCTCAACTAAATACTCATTCCCATCAATTAAACACTTTCCTTCTCCTTGTTCAAAACGAAAGAATTGGTCGTTCTCTGTATGAATTTCCAGGCCAATGTCCTCTCCCGGCTTTAAACTCATTAGAACCAACTGACTATTTTTACCAGTATAAAGAACTTTACGGAAATTATTATTTTCCAAAGTTTCTTTCTCGATGTTTGCGTTAAATCCTTTCATAAATTTATTTTAGTTAATTATTTAGAATAATATTATATTAACAATTGCATTTCTTAGCTATTTTTCCAATGAATAATAGGAATAGAATTAAACAAACGACAACAGCAATAATAATCATAGGATATTGTCCGTTAAATCCACTAGCAGACAAGTGTTTAAAAAGTATCCACGAATACGCCCAGACAAGCACCATGCCATAGGCAATATTTTTATCTCTATACATACGAAGTATTCCAATCAATGCTCCGACCAAAAGGATAATACTTGTCCAGACTAAATCGGTAATACCAAATCCGTTCCAACCAATACTCACTAAAAATACGCTAATGTTGGCAATGGTTGCCACGGTAATCCAGCCAAAATAAACACTAAAGGGCGCCCAAATAAAGAATTTTTCTTGTGAAGAAAATTTTTGCACACGAATAATGTCGGCAATCTTGATAAGAGAGATAAGTAGTGCCGCCATAATGATTACCGAAAAGCCAATATAATCATAATGCCAGGCGAATATCCAGGCGACATTGGCTAACGAAGAAATAATAAAAAATGGATTAATTTTTCTTATTAAAGCCTCTATTTTTTGATCCTTATTTACAAATTGGTAAACAACATAAGCGCCAAGTAACAGATAAATTAAACCCCAGATGGAAAAGGCTGTTCCAGCAGGAGCAAATAGATTTGGATAAGCATCTGAGATAGCGCCCGTGGAACGATTGTTAAGGGGCAAACTGTTTGCTAAAAAATTTACCACAACCATGGCAATGTAGGCGAGCCCGGCAAAAATTTTTATAATAAGTTTTTTCATAATTATATTATATCACATCTTAATCTCAAAGACAGAAACTAAAATTCGGATTTACTTTTAATACTTTTAACAATTCTATCTACAATACCATCTATATCAAGGGCTGATTGCTCACTTTCACATTCTGACGCCTTTGGCTCGTCGTAATTTTGACACTCAACAAAGCGTAAAGTAAAAGTTATGGCTCCTGTTTGATTATCTTGTGGAAATTCGTAAGTATAGGAAGTATATGTGCTGCCAGCCGCCCCTTCACTTTCTTTAGTCACACAATACGAGCGACTATCTACTAAACGTAATTCCGTTTGCCCACCTAGTTGGACTTCATCGCCAGACTGATTGCAAACAAATAGTTTATCTTCAACTCTTAATTCTGGCGGCCACTCTACCCCACTAATATAATCTGCTAATATTTCTTGCGGATACTGAAACGTTATATCATTTTCAGTCGTTGTGGTTATCCATAAGCTGTTATCATCTTCTATATTATTTTCTTTTACTAAAGGTTTAGGACTCTCTTCTTGAAAAATTATTGATTTATAGAATAAAAAAACTAAGATAAAAATAACTATTAATGCTCCGAGAAAACCAAGTATTTCATTTCTTCCTCTGTTTATCATATTTTTTTATTAATTCTCTTTTATTATAGCTAAATAATCTAAAAAATGAAAGAAAAAATAGCAATCGGATTCGAACTAATAATCTCCTATATTTACGCCCGTTTTCACTCATTTGGCTCCAACAAAAAATTTGAACATCTAAACGACGACGCTTACCGCATAAAAATTCTTGCCGCGCCGCCAAAAGGTTTTCTAAACTAATAATATCCTCAAACTTATGAGTGAGTTGAATTTTCATGCCTCTAATTCTACCCCCCCCCCCGACAATTTCAACTAGCCCCGCTTCTTAAAAAATCAAAAGATTCCTACCTATTGTGG
>CAZPPI010000009.1:0-31055 GCA_964588435.1 uncultured Gammaproteobacteria bacterium
ATGCCTCCGGGAAAAGCTATTTTAGAGGTAAATAAGGAAAGATTTAATGATAAAACCAATGAATGGTTAGAAAAATTGAAATAATTATTCAAAAATAGAAAAGTTAAAAAAATTACCGAAAGCCCTTAATAGTAAGTATTTTTGGGCTTTTTTAGTGGTATTGACTTTTTTTTAAAAATATGCTAGAATAACTTTACAAATTTAAAAAAATATTTTAGAATAAATAGTTAAAAAGTTTTATGAAAATTGCCTTAATTGGACAAAAAGCAATACCAGCCAAGAGTGGCGGCGTTGACAGACACGTTGAGAGTCTGGCTTTTTTCTTAGCTAAGAATAAAGATTTAGAAATTATTTCATATAACCGTCGCCCTTATTTAGATGATGATTTAAAAGAATGGAACGGTGTTAAAATAGTTTCTGTACCTTTTATTAATACTAAAAACTTAGCCGCGATTAGTCAGGGCTTTCTAGCAACTCTTGATGCTTTAATAAAAAAAGTTGATATTATCCACTATCATGGAATCGGTCCTTGTCTTTTAGTTTGGATTCCAAAATTATTAAGACCAAAAACAAAAATTATTGCGACTTTACATAGCTTTGATTATGGTAATGAGAAATGGGGCACTTTTGCCAAATTAATGTTAAAACTTGGTGAGAAGATGATGACTAAATACGCCGATGAGATTATTGTTTTAACAGCTTTGATGCGTGATTATTTGCATCAAAGACATAGCCGCGATAGTGTTGTTATTCCTAACGGAGCTTTAGTAAAAGAAACTAATGATTTTAGTGTCTTGGATAATTTCGGACTTGAGAAGGGGAAGTATATCATTTCAGTTTCTCGTTTAATTAAGTTAAAGGGGATCCAATATTTAATTAAAGTTTTTAAAGGATTAAAATCAACTTATTCTATCGCCCCTGATATTAAATTGGTTATTGTTGGTGATGGTGAATACGAAGCAGAATTAAAAAATTTAGCCGGAGATGATAAAGATATTATTTTTACAGAAAATCAAAGTGGGGATAATTTAGCCACCCTTTATGCTGGAGCTAAACTATTTATCCAATCTTCTGAAACGGAGGGCTTATCAATTTCCATGCTTGAAGCTATGGCCTACGGATTACCTATTTTAGCTAGTGATATTAGTGCTAATCGGGAAGCGGGAGGTAATACTGTTTATTATTTTCAAACTAAAAATGAGGAAGATTTAGCTTTAAATTTAGCAAGTATTTTAAAGCGAGATGAGACAGCTAAAGATATGGGACAAAAATCTAAAGTAAGGGCTGAGGAAGTTTTTAGCTGGGAAAATATTAGTGAAAAGATTTTAAAACTTTATCAAAACAGTTTAGAAAAGTTTTAAAAATATTAAATGAAAAATTTGAAAAAATTTTAAATAGTTAAGCACTTTTACAACCAAATATAATTAGAGAGTTAAATAAAAATAAATAAATTAATTAAAAAAGGAGGCCTATAAAAGGGTAAGAAATCATGAAAAAAATTATTTTTTTATTTGTAGTTTTGTTGAGCTTGAGCTTGGGCTCATGTACCTGGACTGAACCTTATGAGGAAGATGAGTATGAAACCAATTCCGACCTGGTCCTGAAGTCAGGAAGTTTTTCCTCGGACGCCGGTGAGGTTTACATCCAGGCGAATCTTAAAACCTGGTTAAGCCTTACTAGCCAATCCGGCAAGGAAATCAAGACCGCTGTTTGGAAGATCGAAGGAGCAACTTATAGTGGCTCCGAGATCGTGTACCAAACCAGTCAACTGGGGAAGATCTCCTGTGAAGTAGAGGCAAATTTCGCTGATGGGACGTCAACGAAAAAAACCTTCACGGTTATTTCTGTGGTAGATTTAAATGAAACTGATCCCGTGCGGGTCTTTTTAACCTCATCTGATGGGAAAAAAGGCCAGGTAACCATCTTGTTCTCAAAAGAACGAGTTTCCGAATCAAAGAAGAACGAGTTCTTCTATAATGGCTCGGTCACTAATTGGACCATCAAGAAGATCATAGAGACCGAATATAACTATTCGGTCATAAGCGGAAAACCTGAGAAGGTTAGCGATGGCCAATACATTGCCGTTAAACTCGAAATTGAAGTGGGCGAGCACAGTATCGCCCTGGTTTACGGCGATAACATTTGGGCCAACTTATCAGGCTCAAAATTTATCAGGAAGGCCGAGAACCCAGGTCTAGCATATTTTTATTTTAATGGGGATAAGGTTGTCGCTTTGGGTGATGGCCAGTATCTACACCCGGGTAAAGCGGGCGATATGTATTTCCGTTTTTCCAATAACGGAAACGGAACGGCAACGTTCTTCTTCAAATTTAATGAGGAAGTAACAAGCAGTTCCTTTGTTACGAAGAAAAATGCGGACGAAACATATTCGTCTCCGATCGCGGTCACGAAAGTTAACGATTTTCCAGAATGGGGATCCTATAATGTTTCCTTGTCCACCATTTCCGGGACAATCGTGTACTTCCGCTACGGGGCGAATAAAAATTCGCCCACAAGTTATAGCCCCAACATGAAGCTTTCGGGCTTCTATAATGAGGTATATAATGCTCTACGACTCTCAGCGGCCGAGATATAAAATTCTTAGTCGCTAACAATAAAAGGCCATTGGGTTTTACTCAATGGCCTTCTTTTTTTATTTAAAATAAAGGCAAAATTTTAAATCCATCTTTTCCATTTAAAAATAACGAGCATAAACAGAGCGCCAAAAATCATTAAAGCCACAATTAACCAAAAGCCATATGGGTTTGCTACTAGAGGCATCTTAAGTGCATTCATCCCAAAAATAGCCGCTAAAAGATTAAGAGGAAAGACAATAACTGAAAAGACGGTTAAAGTTTTCATAATCATATTCATCTGATTATTAGTCAGAGATTCGTTTGTATTATTTAAAACTTCAATCATCTCATTTTGATTATCAAGCATTTCCCAAAGTCTTTTTGAATCGTCAACTAATTTATTATATGATTCCTTTATTACCGACTTATCAACCAAACTACTTTTCATATCACTCAATTCTTTTAAAATATTTTTATGATTTTGCATTATTTTGCGAACATTGATAATATTCCGTCTTAAAAGCAAAATATTTTCTACGGCTGATTTTTGTTTACGAGAAAAGATTAATTCTTCAACATGTTTAATTTCTAAACTATTTTCATCGAGTAGGCGGTAACAGTCGTTTATTAAATTACCTAAAATTTCATGAAGTAAAATTGCTGATGATTCAATATGGTATGAAGCGAGAGCATTTGGATCTTTTTTGCTAATACTAAAGAATTGATTTAAAGCTGGTAAATTATTATTATGAGCGCTCACTAAAAATCCGTGCCCAATAAAAAAATTAATTTCGGCGGAAAAAATTCGTCCATCCTTAATAGCCGGAAAATGAAGAATTAGAAATAAATATTTGGGCCCACGAAATATTTTTGGTCTTTGTGAGAGAATTGACGCGGCGGTTGAACGAAGGTGAACTAAATCAAAATTATAATTTTTACGAAGATAATTAATTTCAGCTTTGGCGGCATTATTAACATTAATCCAACGAAGACCACTAGTAGAATTACGAGGATTATCAATTTTTAACTCTTCAATTCTTTCTGAGATGCGTTTATAACTAGACATAAATTTAATTTTTCTGCTTTGACTTCAGCCTATTTTTAGGCTAAAATAAGTTTGTAATAATTATAACATATGACTTTTGTTTTGGGAATAAAAATAGATGATTATCAGCCCCAAGAACTTGATAATAAGCTTGAGGAATTTTTAAATTCTAATGAACAAAGATATTTAGTAACACCAAACCCAGAGATGATTTTAGCAGCTCACAAAGATGAGGAATTATTTTATATTTTAAATAAAGCCGATTTAGCTCCAGCCGATGGTTTTGGTTTAAGGTTGGCCGGTTTTCTACAAGGAAAAAAAATTCCAATAATTAGCGGCTCTGATTTAACTCCAAAATTATTGAAACGAGCTGAAAAATTAAAAGAAAAAGTTTTTATTGCTAATTGGTGTGATGGTTTATCAAAAAAAATTGATTTAGAACGAGCTTTAAAAGAAAAACATCCGGAACTTATCTTTTTAGTTTTAGATTTAGATAGAAGCCCCTCTTTAAGCCCTAAAACTTTAGAAGAGGTAAATAACTTTGCCCCAAAAATAATGTTTTCTACTTCCGGCTCTCCTTATCAGGAAAAATTTATCTTTCATAATTACAAAAAAATTCCCAGTCTTCGTTTAAGTCTCCCTGTTGGCGGAAGCTTTGATTTTATAACTAAAAAATTACAACGCGCCCCTTTATTTTTAAGGAAATTTGGTTTAGAATGGTTATGGCGCTTAATCTTACAACCAAAAAGATTAAAACGAATTTATCGGGCAGTTTTTGTTTTTAGCTTTAGAGTTTTAAAATCTTATTTGAAACATTATTTTTATCGCCCTAATGTTGCCTGCTTACTTTATAAAAAATCTGAGGACAGCCTTAATAATGAAAAATTAATTTTAATTATTGAGCGAGAAGATGAGCCAGGACATTGGCAAATACCTCAAGGGGGAACTGATGGTGAAGGTTTAGCTATGGCTGGGCGGAGGGAGCTAAATGAAGAATTAAATACTGATAATTTTGAAATTAAAGCGACTTATAAAAATTTATTTAAATATATTTTTCCGCCGACGGTGATTGAAAATAAGCGTTTGGAGTTTAGTTATAAATTTGAATACAAAGGGCAAAAACAAGGACTATTAATTGCTGAGTTTAAGGGAAGTGATGAAGAAATAAAACTTAATTATTGGGAATATTTAAATTTTAAATGGGTAAAAGAAGAAGACTTTATTAATTCTATTAATGAGAGAAGAAGAGAATCTGGAAAAATATTTTTAGACAAACTTAAAGCGCTTAGATAATAATATATGAAACGAGATAATCAGAAGAATATAGAAAATAAAAAAAGTGAAGAAGTCCGCCTCCGCTTTGCACCCTCACCAACCGGCTTTTTACATATCGGTAATCTTAGAACTGCACTTTTTGGTTTTTTAATTGCTAAAAGCCAGGGTGGAAAATTTATTTTAAGGATTGAAGATACTGACGAAAAAAGGGAAGTCGAAGGCGCAGTTAAAAGTTTATTAGATATTTTAAGCTGGATTGGAATAGAGTTTGATGAGGGTCCAGAAATTGGTGGTGATTTTGGTCCTTATGTCCAAACTCAAAGACTAGATATTTATAAAAAATATAGTGACGAACTTTTGGATAAGGGTCAGGCTTATCGTTGTTTTTGTAGCGCTGAGCGTTTAGAAAAAATGAGGGCTGATCAAACTGAGGCTAAACTTCCGCCTCGCTACGATAGAACTTGTCGTGATTTAAATCCAGAAGAATCGTTAAAACGGGTTGAGGCCGGAGAAAAATTTGTTATCCGTCAAAAAATGCCTCTTTCGGGCGAGGTTAAAGTTTTTGATGAGCTTCGTGGAGAAATTACTTTTCAAGCCCATGATTTAGATGACCAAGTTTTAATCAAATCTAATGGAGTTCCAACTTATCAATTTGCCAGCGTTATTGATGACTATTTAATGAAAATATCTCATGTTACTCGTGGTGATGAATGGCTCGCATCTTTTCCAAAAAACGTTTTACTTTATAAGGCTTTTAATTGGAAGGCGCCAAAATTTATTCACCTGCCGCTACTTTTAAATAAAGACGGAGGAAAATTAAGTAAACGACAGGGCGATGTTTTTGTTGAAGATTATCGAGCCAAAGGTTATATTAAGGAGGCAATTATTAATTTCTGTGCCTTATTGGGTTGGCATCCGCAAGGTAATCAAGAAATTTTATCACTTGAAGAATTAAAAAATAATTTTTCTATTTCTGGACTCGGTTCTTCGCCAGCCGTCTTTGATTTAGAAAAATTAGATTTTTTTAACGCTTATTACTTAAGACAGAAATCAGAAAAAGAATTAATCAATTTAGCTAGACCATATTTAATTGAGGCGAGCTTACCAATAGAGGGTGAAAAGTTAGAAAAAGCCTTTTTAATTGCTCGTGATCGTCTTAAAAAATTAAGCGATGCTCCGGAAGCGATAGGATTCTTTTTTAATAGACCAGAGACGGAAAAAGATTTGATTGTCTGGAAAAATAATACTTTAGAAACAGCTAAAAATAATTTAACTGAGATTTTAGATTTTATTTCTAAGATTGAAGATAATTCCTGGACTAAAGAAAATCTAGAAGAAGAAGTTTTAGCTTGGATAAAAAGAGAGAAAGAGGGAAGAAATGGGGATTATCTTTGGCCCTTAAGAACGATTTTAAGCGGTTTAAAAAATAGTCCGAGCCCCTTTGAAATTGCCTGGGTTATTGGTAAGGAGGAGAGTTTAAGAAGAATTAAAAATTTGTTAATTAAAATATAACTAATTTCCTTTTCATATTATGAAATTCAAAAAAATTGAATTACCAATTATAAGTTTCTATATAGTTTTAATTTTGTTAGGTAGTTTACTAGTTTTAACCTTTATTTTATTCAAAACAAATAAAAGCCTTGAGACTATACCAGTCGAAAAGGATTTAACAAGTAATCTTTTGGGTTATAGATTTATCAGCCCCTTACTTGATTGTGCCGACAATACTATTAATCAAACTGAAACAAGAAATCTTAAAGCAGAAGTTGAGGACGTAATTGAGACCAATATTGATAAAGCAAATATAAAAAGCGCCTCAGTTTATTTTAGAGATTTAAATAATGGTCCTTGGATAGCTTATAATACTGAGGAAAAATTTTCCCCTGCTAGTTTAATGAAGGTTCCTCTTCTAATCGCCTATCTTAAAAGAGCGGAAACAGATAAGGGGTTTTTAGATCAAAAGATAAATTCTGGTTCGACTATGACTGAAATAGAGCAAAACATGAAGCCTAGACTAAAAATAGAACAAAACACTTCTTATAGCGTGATGGAATTACTGGAAATTTTAATTATCCATTCCGATAATGTTGCCGGCGAAGTATTGTTAAAAAATCTAAAATCTTATGAATTAGAGTTTGTTTATTCTGACTTAGGACTAGATTTTCAGGGCTGGGTAGGTGGAGAGAATTTTTTAACAGTTAAAGATTATTCATCTTTTTTTAGGATCCTTTATAATGCTTCTTATTTGAATAGGGAGATGTCCGAGCTAGCTTTAAGTATTCTAGCAAGATCGGAATATGACGCCGGCATTAAAGCTGGAATTAGTGATAAAAATATTGTTATTGCCCATAAATTTGGGGAAAGAAATTTTGCTGGCATAAAACAACTGCATGATTGCGGTATAATTTATAATTATAATAAGCCTTATTTACTTTGCATTATGACTAGGGGCGAAGACTTTTCAGTCATGAAAAATGTAATCAAGGAGATCTCAGAGATTGTTTATCAAAATTTAAAAGTCAAATAATATTTACATAAACTTTATAAAATGTTATAATATAAGCATGACAATAAGAAATAAAATATTTTTATTTTTAAGTTTACCAGTCTTGGGCTTTTTATTATTTACTTTTTCTCCAGAAATTTTAGCGAATAATGATTTAATTGACCAAGAAATACAGGGCTTAAACTTAAGAATTCAAAATCAAAAACAACAAATTGATGATATTAAGGCTAGACAAGCAGAATATCAGAAAGAAATTGAGGCAAGAATTAAAGATAAAGTTTCTTTGAATAATCAACTAGCAATAATTGAAAACCGTTTAGCTAAAGCTGCCCTTGATATCGAATCAACTAATATTGAAATTGATAAAACTTCTTTAGAAATTAAAAAAGTTAAACTTGATAGTGATAACTTAGATAAAAAAATTGAGGAACGAAAAGACCATATTTCTAATTTATTAAAGCTAGTTTATAAACAAGACCAGATAACAACCTTAGAAATGCTTTTGCTAAATGACTCTCTAGCTGACTTTTTGAATGCAAATAAATATTTAACTGATACTAATCGAGAAATTGGCGAAAGTGTTAGCCAGTTAAAATATGATAAATTGAAACTCGAAGAAAATAAATTATCACTAGAAAAAAAGAATGAAGAGCTTTTAAGTCTCCGTTCCCAATTAGAAAACAGAAAGTTAAGTTTAGCTTATGAACAGGAAAATAAAGAATATATTTTAGAGGAAACTAAATCTTCAGAAAAACAATATCAAGCTTTATTACAAGAAGCTAAACGTCAACAACAACAAGCCGAACGAGATATCGCTAACGCCGAACAATTAATCCGTCAAAAAATGTCGGAGAAGGATAGAGAGAAACTCGAAAGCGGAGGGACAACGATCGCTTGGCCAGTTCCAAAAAATATAATTACTTCTGGTTTTTATGACGCTAGTTATCCTTACAAAAATATTATTGGTGAGCATCCGGCCGTTGATATTCGTGCTAAACAGGGAACTACAATTACAGCTGCGGCTGATGGTTATGTTGCAAAAGTAAAATTTGATGGTAGTAAAGACTATTCTTATATTATGTTAATTCATGCCGGCGGACTTTCAACCGTTTATGGCCATGTTTCTGCTGCCTACGTTACCCAGGACCAATATGTTTCTCAAGGTCAAGCAATCGGTAAAACTGGCGGAACTCCTGGTACAACTGGTGCTGGTCGTTTCTCAACTGGTCCCCATCTTCATTTCGAAGTTCGTCTTAACGGCCTACCAGTCAACCCAGCAAATTATTTACCCTAATCTAGTTTTTTAGTGGATGGAATTTTTTTTGCATCTCTTGAGCGTAATGATCAGAAGCGTGAACATAACGAGTTGTTGTATCAAGCGATTCGTGACCCAATAGAACCTGAATAGCAGCCGGATTTGCCCCCGCCTCGGCTAAATAAGTAGCAAAGCCATGTCTTAAAGAGTGAGCCGAAACCGGCACATTAATTCCTAAGATTTCCCGATACTGTTTAATTTTTGCTTGCAAATAATTGGTAGAAATTTTTTTATTTTTTAAATCGCCAGCATTAGCGCCCTTATAAGGAATAAAGGCGAAAGGGGAGTCATCATGTCTTAAATCAAAATATTCGTTTATTATCTTATAAGCTCTTGGCGTTAAATAGACAAATCTCTCCTTTTTCCCTTTACCTAGCACAAAAATACGCCCAGCTTTGTCAATTTGAGCTATTTTTAGGTTAATTAGCTCGGAAATTCTCATCCCAGTAGAGAAGAGAACTTCAAGCATCGCTCTATTTCTTAAACCAACTAGAAGGTTTTTTTCAATTTTAGTAGGGAACTCAATTAATTTTATAATTTCTTCAAGCTCACCAACTTGAGCCTTCTTTTTTATAGTTTTAATCATTTTAATTGCATCAGGTGGTACTGGGGTTGGAAAGTCCATCTCAATTAAATATTTAAAATAACTTCTTAAAACTGAAAGCATGCGGTTAAGAGAATAAGCACCAAGTCTTTTTTCACCTAATTCGTGATTAGGAGTTTTTCTGTCAATTGAGGTAAGAAAGGCTTTATAATTTAAAATATCAGTTTTTGTTAATTTTTTAAAATTTATTTGATTTTCTTTTAAAAAATATTCAAAGACACTTAGGTCGCGCTCATAATTATAAATAGTTTCTAAAGAATAATTATTAACCTTAAGATCTAAAAGAAATTCTTCTTGGAGCGGTAAGCTTAAGTTTTTTTCTTTAGAAGCAGGTAGCTCAGCACCTTTAGATTCGTCCTGGGGCATTTTAGAGCTTTGTTTCTTTTCTTTGTTTTTGCTAATATTAGTCATAATAGCTTAATTATTTTAAATATGTTAACTGAGTATAATATCCCTTATACTCCATTATAGCATATTTAAAAAAGGGGTCAAGACTTGGTCCCAACCCTCCAGTCCAGTGTTATTATCTATTTTTTTAACTATTTTGAACTGCCCCCAAATTGGCGACGTTTCAAAATATTTAATTTACTAGTATTAACTTTAGCCAACCCCAAATCTCCTTAATAATAACTAATAGTTAGACCCATAAATCTTACCTCAGGACTTGTTAATAAAATAATTTTAATAATTAAAAAGAAAAAGCCGACTGAGATTAAGGAATAAATAAAAATTGCTAAACCAAATAAAAATTTAAATAAGCCTTCCATATATTTTAATTAAAAATTAATAATTTTCAGGATAAAAATAAATTGTATCACCATAGCGCAAATCAATGTATTCTAGTCTATTAAAATTATCCTTTATTTTGTTGTTTTTGACAAGCATTAAGTTGTCTAATTGGTCGTTTATGCTATTATTGACATTAAAGTATATTTGTGGTCCGTTAAGAATTTTAGCAAAAACGGAGTTATAATACTGATCAGCAATGATGAATCTATCAAGTTCGAAATTATAAAGCTTCAGTTCCCCGTTTAAATTAAAAATAAAAGCCAAGTAACTCTCGCTTAATCTAATTTTTTTATCATTTCTAATTAAACTATCTTTATTTTTATTTTCTATAATAAAATATTTCTCTTTTTCAGCTGGATCAATATTTATAAGTTCAAGACCATTCCCTTCTCGAGCTAGGTTATCTTGGTCTAGACCTTGATTTTCAGCATTTAGAGAGCTTGTAGCGAGCTCCTCCCTTTCCCTTTCGTTAATAACGATTAATTCACCGTTTTCAATTTCAAGAGCGCTAGCAGCGCCAATTTCGGTAATTAAAGCAACCTCTTTAGGTTCGTTCTCTTGAAAAGTAATTTCCGCCATTAAATAATTATCGGCTGATGAAAAGTAGTAGCGCCCCTCCTCATAATAGATAAAGGCGTAGGGTCTTTCATCAACTTCTATTAGTAGTTTTCTTGGCCAACGTTTTTTTATTTTTATATCAGCTAAGTTAAATTCATTTTTTATTTTTTCAGCTGCTATTTTTTTGTTAAAAATAAAAATATTTTTTTCTTCAAATAATGGGCTTAGCTCAGTCTTAACTAGCTCTGGACTTAGTCTTTCGAGACCTTTAACCTCAATTGCAGTAATTTTCGACCAACTAGAGAAAATAAAAAACCAAATTAAAGCAGCAAATAAAACTAATAAGCTTATTAATTTAAATCTTTTTAAAAAAAGACCATCCGGTTTTTTCTCTTTTTTTCTAAAAAAAGGATTGGCGAGTTTTTTCGATTGATAATCTTTTTTTATGTTTTTACTAAAAGTTCTTTGTTTATTCATAATATCTCTCTTCTTATATTAGCCTGGATTCTTATTAAAGTTTCATAAATACCACCACCAAGACGGCTAATATTTTGTAAAGAATTTTTTTCATTTTGATTTGCGGAAATAATTTTCACTCTAGCTCCCGCTTTAATATTATTATTTTCTAAATCAAGACAACTTAAATTCATGCAGACGTTTCCAGCTATTTTAACAAAAACATTTTTTTCATTATCAAGTATTTGAAAATAAGCTTGATTAGACAACCTCCTATCAAGCCCCTCAAAATAACCAAAAGGAATTAGAGCTATTTTTGTTTTTTGTTTAACAATATAGCTCCCATTATAAGAAACACTTTGTCCGGTTTCTAAATCTGATATTTTTAAAATTTTACTTTTTATTTCTAAGGCTGGTTTAAGTTCTGGCAAATTTTTTTGGGAAAAAGGACTATATCCATAAAAAGCTAAACCAGGCCTAAAAGCAGTATAGATGGAGCTATTAAGCGAAAATATTCCAGCTGAATTACCAAGATGAATATATTTAGGATTAAAGCCCTTTTCTCTTAATAGCTCTAAAGCTTTAAGAAAAGCTGTTTCTTGATGCTGTATAAGAGGAGAGTCTAGTTCATCAGCTGAAGCTAGATGAGAACAAAAACCAACCAAATCAACTTTATTTAAATCCTTAAAATTATTATCAATAAATCCAGCTAAGTCGTCAACTCCTTCCCGGTTCATTCCCGAATTAAAAAATAAATGAATTTTAGCCTTTTTAGCATAGCGGGCTAATTCTTTTAAAGTTTCTTCTCTATAAACAACAAACTCAGTTCGTTTTAATTTACAATAAGCATAAACATCAAGTGGCATCTCCCCTAAAATTAGAATTTTGCCTTTAAAATAATTATAAGCGATTTGTGCTTCAGGATAAGAATCAACGGCAATAATTTTTGCCTCTGAACGATTTAAAATTTGGCAAATTTCTTTGAGGCCGTGACCATAAGCGTTTGATTTTAAAACAGGAATTATCTCAGCTCCTGGCTTAAGACTTTTTAAATAAGAAAAATTAGCTAAAATATTATCAGCTTTAATTTCCACGATGTTCATCGCTTCATATTTTGGCTTTATCAATTTTCTTAAAAAATTCAACATAGTAATTTTAATATTCCTTAGAAGCCTCAATCTTTCCTAAATTTTTATTGAACCTATCGTCAGGCAAGTCTGTATTAATTGAACCGATCCTTCCTGATAAAGTCCGGCCGCTAAAAGAATCAAGCGCAAAATATTCAATATTTTCAATTAAGTTTGGGCTTGAGTTAATTTGCTTTTCTTCCGGAATAAATTGTAATTCAACCCCAAGCCGCAAGCCCTCTTCCCCGTCTTTAATCTCGTCAAGCTTCCAAACAATTAAACGATTATCGCTATCATAACTAAAATCACCATCTAAAAGAGAATATCTATTAGTAAAATTAACGCCAAGTGCTAGGCGACCAGTCATAATAACATTTTTAACATCGCCAAAATTATTTACTTCAAAAAATAACCAATAATTAGTTGGTAGACCGACAATTGGCGGGATTGGTCCGAGTCCAAGCTTATCACCGTTATCACCAGTATAAAGCATAATTGCCTTAGCTTCAAGGCGACTCTCGATTATTGGGCTTTCAATAATAATAGATTTCTTAATAAGCTGACCCTTAATAATATACTCTGTTTCAATTTTTAAATTAGCTTTTTTACCACCAAAATCCGTCCAAAAAAATTGTAAATTTAATAATAGTTTTTTTTGCTCCTCAGCGTTAAGAGAACTAATTATTAATTCATTATTAAGGAATTCTAAGTCTTCTGTTTCGTCTAGTTCTGGATAAATATCCCTAAGAGAAAAATTATTATTAGCTGAAGTAATCCTTATTTTTAAATCTTTTATTTCAAGTGGTGAATTATTATTTAATTCTAATTCTAGTTGAGCAACTCGATTTGATTCATTTAAACTTAGATTTTTAAAAACCATTTTAGTTTCAAGCGGCGGATTGTCTAAATCTATAACATAAGAATCTCCTGGTTTAATTGGTTCTTCCTTTTCGTAATTAGGACCAATTAATATTTGCGGATTATAAAAATAGAGGCTCAAAAATAAAACTAAAAGTCCGAAAACAGCAAAAACAGAGGCGATATCAACAATAATTGGCCACTGGCTTTTACTATAATATTTTAACCAACGGTTTTTAGCGCTACGTCTAAAATTAAACATATATTTATTTTTAGTTTAATAAGGGTTTTGTCGACCAACAAGAATTTCAAGATTTCCATCATCATTAATATCGCTTAAAGCTATTTCAAATTTATCTCTTTGGTCTTTATTGTAGGCAAAGAAACCGCCAACAACTATACCTTGATGATTAAAAATTCTAACATGAGGACCGCCACCAGAACTAGGAATAGTTACTATTTCTGCTTTACCATCACGATTCATATCACCGGCCGCTAAACTAACCCCGCCTCTAAAATTTTTATCATAAGCTAAAAAACTAAACTTTAACTCACCACCTAAAGAAAAAACTTTAACTAGGGGCTCAGTTCCGCGTCCCGGAGTAGTGATTATTTCTACCTTACCATCACCATCTAAATCAACGGCCGCAACATTGACTCCCGTCCTTAAATTTTTATCATAAGCAAAAAAATTCCCTTCTAATTTTCCCTGAGAACTAAAAACTAAAACTTGAGGGCCGCCTCCCTGACCCGGACCAACAATAATTTTATCAAGAACAGAATTTTTACGACTAATTGCTAAACTTAAATCATTTCTAAATAAAGGAAATGGTCTAAAAGAGTGATTATATTCTTTAGCGCTTATTTTTATTAAACCAGCGCTAGCACTAACAATTGTGTCTTGAGAATTTTCATGAGTTAAAATTATAATTTCTGCTGAACCAGGATAAGCGCTTAAAAAAGAAAAGGCAGCTGGTTGTAGCTGAATCCCTTTACCATCAAGAAAACGATAAAAATAACCATTAGTAAAACCAGCATTATTTATCGCCTTATCATTTTTTATTAAAATGGCGGCAGTATTTGGTTGTAAATCTAGAAAATTAATTCTTTCACCATTATTAAAGATTGGGTCTTGACCCCCTTTTAGTTTAGAAAAACTCTCTTGAGAAAAAATTTTAATTTCTCTTTTTGAACTGGCATTAACAAAAACACTAGCATTCTCAAAGTCTCGACGAAATATAGAATTACTAATTGTATTAGAATTATTTAAAAGATTATAAGCTTGAGAATTTGCTCGACCTAAATCAATTTCATATTCATCATACCACCAAAGTTGAGTATGATTAGTGGTATCATAGTCATAACTAAAAAAACCGTCACCTAAAAGAGTGCTACTCAAAGCAAAACGCATTAATTCAAAATTATTTTGATCCTTATTATAAGTATTAATGATGGGTAAAGAGGGCGTGAGATTTAATTTCGGAAGCTTTAAATAATTATTCATAGAAGCAGACCAAGTCCCGTTACCCTCCCAAGAAGAAGGAAAATTTTCAAACATCATCCCGTTTAACGTAGCTTGATATGGTTCGTAAATTTTACCATTACCAATAATTAAAAAATCAGAGCCAACTAAAGCCCTTGTTTTATCTAACATCTTTTTAAAACCCTCAACCCAAAGATTATTCATCTCAGTTACAGTTTCTCGACGTCCATCATTATCCAAGTCAATATCAGTTTTATTGACCCAAGCTAAGTCGCCCCAAGTATTATCATAAAAAACACCATCCCAAAGACCAGAGGCCTTGATATTATTAGCAACAAATTCAGGTAGATAATCATTAAACCTTTGCCCACCTTGATTAGTTTGTGACTTATTGCTTAAATTAAGCATATAAGTTCCTGGCCAATTACTAATTTTATTACCAGCTTCATTTTTTAAATACCAAGACTCGCTAATTCCCTCTTTTAATTTAGGACGTAAATGGGCTAAATGATAATACTTAAAATCATCCATTATTTCCTGGGAAGTAATATAAGCTAAAATAATAACATCAGGGTTTAATTGTCTAATTTTTTTCAAAGCTTCAGGACTGTTTTCTTGGACCTCCATGTCAAGAATTAAAAGATCCCATTTAGCTAAGCTTTGAGCCTCGTAGTCACTTATTTCCCATTTTAAAAAATAGTTAGCTAAACGCGGAAAAGTTTCTTTAACTTTAGTACTCGCTTGAGCTTGAATCACCAGAAAACTAGTTAAAAAAATAAAGTTGATAATAATGAAGTATCCAATTTTTTTAATAGAATATAACATTGAACTACTTATTAGGTTTAATCACTGACATATTATCAGGCATGTATGATCTAAGAACTTCAGGTATTATTACCGACCCATCTTCTTGTTGATTTTGCTCTAAAATAGCGGGTAAAATACGACTAGTAGCTAAACCAGAAGCATTAAGAGTATGAACAAATTCATTTTTATTATTTAAATTATTTTTATAACGAGTTTGACCGCGACGAGCTTGATAATCAAGAGCGTTGGAAATACTACTTACTTCTTTGTATATTTCCATGCTAGGAATAAAAACCTCTAAATCATAAGTTTTAGCCATCGCCGCGCTACAATCACCAGCCGCTAATTTTGAAACTTGGAAATGCAAACCCAAACCTTCAACTAATTTTTTAGCATTTTCAGTTAATTCATCAAACATCTTCCAGCTTTCTTCTGGCTGACAAAAAATAAACATCTCTATTTTATTAAATTGATGTCCACGAATCATTCCTCTTTCTTCTTGGCGATAACTACCAGCTTCACGTCTAAAACAAGGAGAATAAGCAAAATATTTTAAAGGCTTATCAACATTTAAAACTTCTTCTCGGTGATAATTACCAAGCATCATCTCGCTAGTAGCGTTTAAACAAAGAGCATCTTGAGTCCAGAATAAATCATCACGAAACTTAGGTAGGTGGCCAGAAGTATAGGCTGACTTTTCCGTTAATAAAAATGGTGGGATTAAAAATTGATAACCATTTTTAACGTGGAAATCTTTAAAATAAGATAAAAGCGCCCATTCTAATAAAGCGCCAACTCCAGTATAACACCAAAAACCACTACCAGACATCTTAACCGCTCTTTCATAATCAATTAAATTTAATGAAGTTGCTAAGTCAACATGATTTTTAGGGCTAAATTTAAACTCCGGTTTTTTACCATAAGTATAAATAACCTCATTATTTTCTTTATCGCCAGCAACTACATCTTCTGAGGGGATATTTGGTAGTTCCGCTAATAATTCATTTAACTTTTTCTCTTTTGCATTTAATTTTTCTTCTATTTCTTTAATTTCCTCGCCCATTTTTTTCATCTGAAGAATAATTTCTGGACTTGGTTTTATTTTTGAGTTTTGATTACGTTCACTCTTTAAGTTTTCCATTTGACTAATCAAAAGTCGACGCTCATCATCTAAGCTAATAATAAGTTCTAAATCAAAATGATCAGCCGACATTCTTTTTAGTAATCCGGTTTTAACTTTTTCAGTTTCTTCTCTAATAATTTTTAAGTCCAACATATTGTTTTATTATAAAAATGGTTTTAAATTTTAATTAATCACTTCCCCGCCAAAAGCGTTTAATAAATTACCTAAAGCGCCTTCAGCTTGTGGTTTTGGGGCTAATTTTTCTTCCTGAGAGGCTATAGGAGCTTCGGAGCTATGAGTTTCAGTCCCAACTTCAGATTCTAAGCCAATCTTCAAATTTTCGTCAATTTCTGTCTTAAAGTCAAGTCCAGCGCCATAAACCTCAGCTAAAACGTTTTTTACAATCGTTTTAATATCATTTTCATTAACCCGGTTTTGATGAAACTTATATTTAAAGGCTAAACAAAGACAGGAATCTTTGATTGCTTGAGGTCTACAACTTTGCATGACAAATGATAAAGAATGGTTGTGATTTTTAATTTTAACTAAAAATTCGGGCCATTTAGCGTAAACCTCGGCTTGAGATAAATCTTTTAAAACATTATTTTGAGTAAAGCCAGAAATTTTATTAGTTGGGGTTGGCTTATTAGTAGCTTGCTTAGGCTTATTATATTCTATTTCATCTGAACTAGGCTCGGTTTTTGAACTCGACCCAGTTTTTAAATTAAGACAAATCTCGGCAATTGCAATTTCTAAAGGTAGCTGGGGAATATTTTGACTTCTATCATCAGAACTTGCCATCATAAATTTCTTAATGAAAAAAATTATTTCCTCCTCGCTTAAAACCGCTGATATTTTTAATAAATCCTTTTCTATTGTTTCTCCTAAATCAAGACCCAAGCTATCGCTTAAGCCAGGACTGATTTTATCAAGCAATAAGCGACGAGAAATTGAAATTAACTCAGTATTAAAAGTTTTCATATTAATACCACTATCACTTAAATTATTCAGCAAGATAAAAGCTTTAACAACGTCCTTCTTGCTTAAATTTTCAATTAAACTTAAAGCCTCCCTATCGCTAGCTGGTGGCAAGATTAACTCAGCCTGTTCTTTTTTAATAGTTTTGCCGCCAATAGAAAGGATTTGTCCTAATAAACTCTCGGCATCACGCATGTAGCCACCGCTCTTCTTGGCGATCGCCTCCAAAACTTCGCGGTCAATTTGAACTTTTTCTTTTTGCGCTATTTGACTTAATTTTGTTAAAGTTTCAACTAAACTTATTTTTTTAAAATCAAAACGTTCACAACGAGAAATTATTGTTCCTGGAACTTTCTGAATTTCTGTTGTACATAAAATAAAAATTACATAATACGGCGGTTCTTCCATTATTTTAAGTAAGGCATTAAAAGCTTGAAGTGACAACATGTGAACTTCGTCGATAATAAAAACTTTATACTTTCCATTACTTGGTACAATTCTAGAAAAAGAAATTATATTTTCCCTAACATTATCTACCCCGGTATTAGAAGCAGCGTCAATTTCTAAAACATCAAGATTATTTCCTTTTTTTATTGATAAACAATTATCACATTTATCACAAGGCTCAAAGCTACTCTCTTTTCTATTTAAACAATTTATTGCTTTAGCTAAAATTCTTGCCGTTGTTGTTTTGCCAACTGCGCGTGGTCCACAAAATAAATAAGCATGACCCAAGTGATTAGCTAGGATTTCGTTCTGTAAAGTTATTTTTATATGATTTTGTCCCAAAATTTCGGAAAAGTTATTGGGGCGATAATCACGATATAAAGTTGACATAGTTTTTCTTTAATTTCTTTAACAAATATTTTTTAAGCTGCTCGTCGTTTAATTTCTGCCTCAACTAGTTTTGAGTTTTGACCATATTTTAAACGACTAAGAGCCTTTATTCTTTCAGCCATCTGGGGATATTTAGTTCCTAAAAGAGGCCAAATTCCTTTAAGAGTAAAGGGACGAGCCGAACTATTATCAATTAATAATTTAATGCAGGCCATTCCCTTTTCAATATTAACCAAATCATATTCATTGAAAGTCGGAGCAAAATCTTTAATTAAAAAAGCGGCATCATCAGAACCGACTTTAAAGCTAATCATAGTTCCAACGTTACCAAAAATTGCATCTTTAATTTCAGTGTTATTATTTTTTGTTAATTGACCAATATATTGATGAGCAATAATTAAATTAAGAGCATATTTTCTTGCTTCCGATAAAATTTGACAAATTGAGTTGGTTGTAAAATTTTGAAATTCATCAATATAAAGATAGAAATCTTTTCTATCAACTGGTTTCATATCAGTTCTTGATAAAGCGGCCATTAAAATTTTACCAACCAAAATCATACCGAGCAAATAAGCGTTCATTTCGCCAATTAAACCTTTAGGTAAATCAATTAATAATATTTTTTGTCTATCCATAACATCGCGCATATTAAAAGAGCTTTTTTGTTGACCAATAATTGGACGCATCATGTCATTAGAGATAAAAGCTGTTAGCTTAGAGGTAATATAAGGTACCATGTTAGCTAAAGCTGCTTCACCGCCAGCTTTTTCCGCTTCTTTAGTCCAAAAATCAATTACAGTTTGATTTTTACATTTGCTAATTTTTAATTTTCTAAAATTCTCATCAGCTAAAACTTTTGAAATTTCCATTAAGGTCGAACCGCTTTCAATATCATCCATAACTAGCATCATCGCATTGCGCATATATTGTTCAAACATCGGACCTCCAGTTGCTTTTAAGTCATACAATTTATCAAAAATTCCAATCATCTCATTGATAACAAAACTTTTTTGTTCTGGGTAAGCGGGATCATAATCAAGCAAATTAAGTCCAAGTGGTCGCTCGGTATCAGCTGGAGAAAAAACAATAACATCCTCAATTCTCTCTGGTGGGATTCTATCTAATATGTCTTGAATTAAATCACCATTAGGATCAATAACACAAACTCCTTCCCCGTTTTGAATATCTTGAATTGCCATATTATTTAAGGTAACAGATTTACCAGTTCCAGATTTACCAACTAAATAAGTATGACGACGCCTATCCTCTCTTTTAATTCTTATTTCTTTTTCAACTCCGCGATAGATATTAGTTCCAAGCATAATCCCCTCTGTTGGAATATCTGCTGGAGCTGGAGCAATCTTTGAATTAAGCCATGAAATATTTGGTGTTTCCGTTGATTTAAGCGGAAAATGAAAAAGACTAGTTAGTTCCTCGGTATTTAAAAGCGAGCTACGTCCTTCATTGAAACGACGATAAATAAAATCTGATATTTGTTTATCTAAAGCTTGCTTTTTAGAATCTAAACGGACTAGAACATTGCCGTAACTAAAATTACTATATTCCGAAAAAGAATTACTTAAATTATCAAGATAAATAGAAGCTTTTTCCTTGCTTTTGGCACAGCTAACAATTCTAATATTAACATTTAAACCTGCTTTAGCATTTTTTTCTTCAATATGTTTGACCATCTCTTCTTCAACTACGGTTAACTTTTTTATTTCTTTCGGGCCAGTATCAGTCTTTTTTGAGGAAGCAAAGGAATCAAAAACTAGACCTAATGATTTTAAAAACTTAGAACCTGAATGTGTCATTTTAATTCCCTTGGAAATTGAGCCACTCTTATTAATATTTTCCACAACCTTTCTAGTACGCTTATGCCAAGAGCCAATCGCACTTCTAACGACATATTGGATTACTAAACTTTCATCTTTATCAAGTTTAGATAAGACATTAATCAGAGAATTCATCGGGTCAGTTTCCATTTCCCTATAGGTCTTAATTGGAAAGACAAAGTCTCTTTGAGTTTTTAAATAGGCTGCCATAATCTGACTATCTGGTTTGAAAATATTGTAATCTTCAACTTCTTCAATTACAGCTTCTGGGTAGTTTGCGTGAATCTGTTGCTCGATATAACGAGAATCTTTCTCTGGCGCAACAACGTAAAAAGAAATTTTATTAGAAAGAGCAACAATCTCAAAGGAAAAATGATCATCTCGACCAAAAAGCCAATAATTAAAACCCCGCTGCGCTTTAAGTCCACCAATTGAAGCAAAAATAGTTTCACCTTTAGCAATCTCCTCAATTAATTGTTGGACTGAAAAATCTTTCTTATCATCTTCTGGCTTTTCTTTAGGCAATTTAATTAAAAAAACTTTATGTTTAAAGTAACGATTTCCTACTAAATATTTTCTTACTACTTGCAAGAGTAAAAAAACTAAAATTATAAAAACTAAGAAAAAAACTGTCACCATTAAAATAGCCTGAAAATTTAAATCTATTGTATTAAAATCTTGCATAAAATCTTAAAAATTATTTTTCATTTTTATTATTTTATCAACTTTTAGTTTTGTTTCTTGTTCTAAGAAAAATTTGTTAACTCCCGGAATAAGTTTAAGCCACTTTTTTATTAATTCAATTATTTTACCAACACTAACCTTTGCCTCATTTAAAAGTAGACTAATTTTTTTTACAGTTTCTTCTCCCTTAACTTGAAATTCCTTTTGTTTATCGGGACTCATCTTCAAAAAAATATCGCCTAAACCATCGGCCAAAATTTTATCAATCGCCTCTTCCCTTCTTTTTTGTATTGCCGTAGTTGAGCTTTGAGCTGATAAACCAGCTGCTTCAATTATTTTTTTTTCTGGAGCTAAAACTTTTCCACTTTTCTCTCTTTCTGTTTTATTGATGTCCGAACTTTTTTCAGATTCAAGATTTAGAACTTTCTTAGTTTTTTCAAATAACTTTGATTTTATATTTTTTTCAGACTCTAGACCTGTCAAATTAAGCTTAGCCTCAGTTTTATTCTCAAAATCAGGTTTTTCTAAATTTTTATCTTTCATATTATTTTTCAAATATTTATTTAACCGAGATTGCTCCGACTGGACAATTCTTAGCGGCCGCCTTAGCTGAACTATTCGCCTCACTAACAATAGCCTCAGCCTTACCATCGGAATTCATAATAAAATTTTCTGGTGAATTACCAGCACAAAGACCACAACCAATACACTTGTCTTGATCAACTTTAATCATAACATTAAAAAAGAAACTTAAAATTAAATAAAAATTTTTTTAAGTCCTATATAATTAAATATAAATTAATATTTCTTATTATTTATTATAACACATTTGAAAAAAAATAAAACCATTTTAGCTTTAAAAATAAGCTAAATCTAAGCTTTTTATAAATAGTTGACAATTAATTAAGCTTTTGTTATATTTAAGCAGTAAAAACTAAAATCTAATTCAAAATATTAGCCTTTTTGGCTTTATTTTGTTAATGAAAACATATGGCACATAAGAAAGCCGCCGGCTCTACCTCCCTCGGACGAGATTCAGCGGGTAAAAGATTAGGCGTTAAACTCGGTGAAGGCTCTTGGGCTAAAACCGGAATGATTATTATTAGACAACGAGGAACTAAGTATCACCCTGGCTTAAATGTTAAAAAAGGCAAAGATGATACACTTTTTTCAATGGCAAATGGTTTTGTTAAATTTTCTAATAAGAAAATGCGAAAGTTTAATAATACTTTAAAAGATTGTACAATTGTTAATGTTTTGCCTGAATTTGAAGGAAGGGTCGAACCGGTACAAGCAGTCTTAAAAAAGAAAACTCCAATGAAAAAACCAGGTAAAACTGTTAGAGTTTCTGTTAAAAAGAGTAAGGTTAAAAAAAGAGCGATTAAAAGAATCGAGAAAAAAGCGGAGAGTAAAAAGAAATAAACGAAAGACTCTTTAAATTAAAATTGTTAACTATAAAAAAACTCGGATGAAAATTCGAGTTTTTTTAAGGGCATAGCAATAAAGCCAATAGCTAAAGCTAAAATTAAACCTGTTCTTTTTTTAAATATAGTTTTATATATTAATAATCAATTTACTTCCCCTTCCGACAACTCTTAATAAACTCGACAAACAAAGGATGCGGAGCTAAAGGCCGGGAAATATATTCGGGATGAAATTGAACGCCAACGAAAAATGGATGGTCTTTTATTTCAACTGCTTCAACAATTTTATTATCAGGCGAGGTTCCGCAAACAATTAAACCTAAATCTTCAAACATCTTTCGATATTCATTATTAAATTCATAACGATGACGGTGACGCTCACTAACTGTCTTTTTAGCCCCCATTTTTTTATAAGCTTCTTCTAAACGAGTTCCGGATTTTAAAGCACAAGGCCAGCCGCCAAGACGAATTGTTCCGCCATAGCCCTGTTTCTTAATCAATTCAACTTGTTCTGGCATAATATGAATTACTGGATTTTTTGTTTTATTATCAACTTCAGCTGAATTAGCATCTTTCAAGCCAGCAACATTTCTTGCAAATTCAATCACAGCCATTTGCATTCCGTAGCAAAGACCAAAATAAGGAACTTTATGTTCCCGACAATATTTAATTGCTTTTATTTTCCCTTCTGAACCGCGACTACCCCAACCCTGAGGAATGATAATACCATTATAAGGTTTTAGGTAATTTACGCCTTTAGTTTCAACTTCTTCAGCTGAGAGCCAAGTTATTTCAACCTTAAGCTTATTAGCCGCAGCCGAATGCTTTACTGCCTCTAAAACAGAGATATAGGAATCTCCTAGTGAAAAATCACCACTAGCAAAATACTTGCCAACAATACCAATTTTCACAATCGGACTTTTTATCTTTGAATCTTTAACCATTTTTTTCCAAGCAGCATTATCAGATTCTTTTCTTCTCACTGGCAGATTGAATTTTTCTAAAATTCTTAAACTTAAATTATCTTTTTCAAAATTTAAAGGAATATCATAAATAGAATCAATATCAGGCGCCGAAATAACGGCTTCAGTAGAAACATTGCAATTAATAGATAATTTCTCCTTACGAGCCAAATCAAGCGGTCTTTCGCTTCTAGCAACTAAAAAATCCGGCTGAATACCGGCGGCTTGTAAATTTCTAACTGCATGTTGAGTTGGTTTAGTTTTCATCTCCCCTAATTTACTAGGAATTGGTAAATATGAAACCATGACAAATAAAACATCTTTTGGGCTATAAAGTTTCATAACTCTAGCCGCTTCTAAAAATAAAAGATTCTCATACTCACCAACCGTTCCCCCAATTTCAATTATCATCACTTCCGCTCCAGTTTTTTCTACTGCTAGCTCGATTCTTCTTCTTATTTCCTGGGGAATATGGGGCACAACTTGAACGCATTTTCCTTTGTATTCGAGGTTTCTTTCTTTCTCAATTACAGTTCGGTAAATTCTGCCAGTCGTCATGTAATTTTCCCGATAAATATTTTTATTAAAAAATCGTTCATAGTTACCAATATCCTGATCGGTTTCATCACCATCCTCGGTTACAAAAACTTCACCATGCTCAATCGGGTTCATTGTTCCGGCATCTACATTAATATAGGGATCCATTTTTATAGCGCTAACGTTATAACCACGAGCCTGTAGAATATTGCCGATTGAAGCGGTCGTTACCCCTTTACCAACACCGGACATTACGCCACCAACAACGAAAATATATTTAGGATTATTAGCCTTAGCTGAAATCAATTTTTTTAACATAATTTTAATTTCTTTTAAATCATTTTTTAATAATTTCCAAGGCTTTATCCATTTGCGGATCAAGATTATTATTTACATCTTCAACACTTAACTCAACTTCAACATTTGGATCAATTCCTTTTTCATCAATAGAGTCACCAGCCGGAGTTAACCACTTAGAAATAGTAACCTTTAAAATAGAACCATCACTTAATGGTTTTAAAGCTTGAACTGAACCTTTGCCAAAAGTTGTTTCGCCAACTAAAGTTGCTTTTTTATAATCTCTTAAAGCGCCAGCTAAAATTTCTGAAGCGGAGGCACTACCACCATTAATTAAAACTATAGTTTTAAAATCTTTTAAGCGCGCTAAACCACGAGCTGGATATTCATTACGACGATTGTTATTTAGTTGCTCAGCCACAATTAAACCATCTTCTATCCATTCACTAGCAATATTAATAGCGGTATCTAAATAACCCCCCGGATTATTTCTTAAATCAAGAATTATACCTTTTGGTTGTTTGGCTAAAATATCATCAACTGCCTGTTTAAATAAAAGTTCCGTATCATCATTAAAATTACTAAGACGTAAAATATAAATACCATCTGTTCGCATCTCTGTTTTTACACTTTTAACAACAATAAGACTTCTAACAATTTCGACATCAAAAGGCTTTTCATCGCCCCTAATAATTGTTAATTTTACTGTTGTTCCTTTTTCTCCTCTAATTTTTCTGACAACTTCGTTAACTGATAAACCAATGGTTGGGGCGTCATCAACGGCATAAATTTTATCACCCGATCTTAAGCCGGCTTTTTGTGCTGGGGTGTCATCAAGCGGAGCAATAACCGTAGTTATATCATTTCTCAAACCAATTTCTGCACCAATACCCTCAAAAATTCCCGCTAAATCGTCAGTAAATTCCTTAGTTTCTGTCGGATTCATGAAAATAGTATAAGGATCACCAGTTGACTCAGCAATACCTTTTAAAGATCCATAGAATAAATCCCTATCTTCAATTTTATTTTTATCAACATAATTTGTTTTAACATTATCCCAAACTTCCCAATACAAATTAAAGTCTAATTTTTCTTCCACCGCTTCCTCTTCGCCATAATAGGCTACGGAACGAAAAGGATTAGCTTCTTTATTCAAACCAAAATAAAAACCACCAGCAAAAATTAAAGCCCCCAAAATTAAAGCTGGAATTATCTTTTTTGAGCACTTAGGACCACATTCTTTATTTAAATTATCCATAAATTTATATTTATTGTCTTAATAATAAACCCTCATTACTAGAATTAAAATCTATTAATCTTGAGACCAGCGATTCAGCTAGTTCCCTTATCATTCTAATCAAAAAACAACTTTTAGGCAAACGAAGGGCAATTTTACCATTTTTATTTTTACCCAAAAGCTCGAGAGGAACCTTTTTCTTCAACTTTAATTTTAAGCTTATTAATAATTTTAGATTCATTAGCGTCCGATTTTTGCGACTGAAATTTTAATATCTTCATGAAACAAAAGGAACAATTGATTTAAAAGAAGTTGGCAGTAATGGTAAAATAATACTGTTGATGCTAAGTAAAAATTGAGCAATACTTGAAGCTTCAATTAAATTTGTTATTAGACCGGCAAAATTTAAATATCGCGAAAAGACATAAATAATTGCCCCTAGAAATAAAGAGCCTAAAACAAAACCGAAAATAGCTCCTAATATATTATTAATTAATTTTGTTCCCGGAATAAAGGCAGTAAGTTTAAAGAGTTTTTCTAAAAAAACAAAAAATAATTCAACTAATTTGGAAATCAGTAAAAGAAGAATAATAAAAGAAATAATTTTCAAAATGTTTTCTTGGCCAGAAATATAATTAGAACCCCACTCATAAAACGGCACATAAAGACGACTAGCAAAGAAGATACCCAAAATAAAAGCTAAAATTGCTCCAATCATTCTAATCAAACCTTTAAAGAGACCATTAACTGTAAAGCCGAGGAGAACCAAAATTAAACTTAAGTCAAAGATGCTCATAATTATTTTTTAATTTTACTTTTTTAATTAAAACCACAAACTCCCCTTTTTGGTTATTAGGATTATTTAATAAAATTTCTTTAATTTTTTTTGGAGAACCTTCATAAAAGCTTTCATGCATCTTGGTTAATTCTCTCGCCAAAGAAATTTTTAATTCAACTTTTAACTCCAAGCTCATTATAGCAAGTTCGTCCATTAATTTTAAGACCCGATGTTTTGATTCATAAAGAATGCTGGGGTATTCGGATTCAAAAACCTCTTTTAGCATCGTCTGTCTTCCCTTCTTATGAGGCAAAAAACCTAAGAATAAAAAACGATCAAAACCAGCACCAGCGATAGAAACCGCTGCTGTTAAAGCCGAAACTCCAGGAACACTCTCGATTAAAACCTGTTCACCGATCTCCTCTCTAACTAAAGTAACTAATTTACTTCCCGGGTCAGAAATCCCTGGAGTTCCGGCGTCGGTAATTAAAACTAAATTTTTATCCTCTTTTAAAAGTGTTACTATTTTTTCAATCTTAATTTCACCAGAATGCTGATGAAAAGAAATTGTCGGAGTTTTAATTTGATAATGGTTTAAAAGCACGCCACTTGTTCTCGTGTCCTCACATAAAATATAGTCAGCCTCTTTAAGAACTCTTAAGGCCCTTAAAGTTATATCTTCTAAATTACCAATCGGTGTTGCCACTATTCTTAAAACACTCATATAATTAATCCATGTTATCTCGCTTTTCTCTAACATACTTAGTCCAATCATCAGCGATATCAACTAAAATTTTAAACGGTGCTTCAATTATAAAGTCGAAAATAAAAACAAAAATATTAACTTTAGACATATTATTTGATAACCAACGACCAACCATAATTATCGGTAAATAAAACAAATCAACTAAAAAAGCTAGAAGACTTTCTCGACGCTCGATAACTAATAATTCTTTAATGCCTTTGGTTGTTAAAATACTAAAGAAGCTAACAAAAGCTAAAAAGAAAAGAAAAATAACGATACTAACCCAGGTAAAACCAAGTACAGGAAGCGTTAAAAGTTGGATAATTAAATAAATTGAAAAACAAAAAGAAGCAGTATAGATTAAATTAAAAATTGCAGCTGCCACAAAATTTCTTTTCCTTGGTTTTCGTAGAGTTAAAGCACTCTTTTTGTCTTGAGCTATAAAAGAAATCTCTTTAACACCATTAACAATTTTTTCTGTATTATCCTCACCCGGCTTTCTTGTAGTTAAAACGATAAAAAATAAAAGAATGGCTGGGAAAAAAATATTAATTCCTAAAGATAAATAATTTAACTCTTCATTAAACCAATGAATAGCCGGAACCTCAATTGCTAAAACAAAAACAGACTTTGTTAAAAAAATATAAATTATACTTCGTAATGCTGCTCGCCAGAGCTTGGTTTTGGCTTTAGAATATTTTTGATTACAAGCTTTTTTAATACTTGCAACGAAACCCTTTTCGCCTTTTTGAATTTCTCCATAGAGCGTTAGGGGATCCTTTTCAATTGTCTCAGCTAAAACATTAAAATAGAGAGAATAGGTCCGGCTAATTTTATCTAGTTGTTTCTTTAAAGGATGGGTAAGGTCTTTATTAATCTCTTTTTTTAAGACTGCGAAACTAGACGCCACTTTTTTTATATTTTCCTTATCCTTTTCCTCTAAAATACCTTTTTTATTAAGCTCAAGCCAAAAACCATTATAATATTTAAATAAGACAAAAGTTAAAACATCTTCATCAAACTTTAGATAACTTCTAGCAATACTTAAATAAATTTGGATATCCTTTGCCTTATCAAACTCAAGTAGATCGTCTGGCAGCTGGATTTTTTTGGTTAAAAAATCAAACATATTGCCGACAATTACTTTTTTTACCTTGTTCGGTGATAAATTATCTTCAATTTCACAAGCAGCCAAACTAAGAAGCCAAGATATTAAATTATTTTTTTCTTGAATTGTGTCTTTAGTTTTATTAATATCCGCCTTTAAACTAAAAAAGGTGCTCATTTCAGCACTTAAATAATTCTTCAAAATAATATACTTTTCCAAAATAAAAGCAACCTCATCTATCTTAGTTTCAGGAATACTATCATTAGCCAAATAACCGCCACGAATGAGTTCGATTAGTAAATGTTTAGAAATATCAAGACTTTCTGCTTGGCGTAAAACTCCTTCAATTACAACTTGACGCTTTAAAATTCTAGCGATTGCTGTCTTTCTTAAGAGATGTTCCTCTTCATATTCAACTGCATTTCTGGCTTTTTCATAGAAAAAAGCTAAACGAGAAACTAAGGAAGATACCCTTATTCTTGTCAAATCCTCATCTTTATTGATTTTTTTAGTTTTTTCGCTATAAATTACTTGAAAAAGCTTTTTAGTATTCTCGTTCATTTCTAATTTTTCTGACTTTTGACTATTTTTGACTAAATTTGGACTAACCATAAAGGATTTTTCTTTATTTTAAGTCGTTTTTACAAACAAAACCTTAAAAATAAAGCTTATTTTTATATAAATAAATTGTAACTGATATAAAGCTAAAAAGCAAACTAATTTTAGAAGCGCTTTGCCTTGAATCACTATTTCTAAGCCCTTGACATAGTTCTAAGTATTTTGTATTATTTAAGGGTCAAACAAATAAATAAGCCTTAAAAGGCTTTTTTTAAAAAGCAAATTTTTTCTGTGTATTTATGTTTATCAGCAATATAATTTTTAATTCTATATGAACAAATTAATTAGCTACATCAAAGAGTCCTACGCTGAGATGAAAAAAGTTACTTGGCCAACTAAAAAAGAAACCTATAGCTATACTTTAATGGTTATTGGTGTAAGTTTAGCGACCGCTGCTTTTTTAGGTTTACTTGATGCAATCTTCAATTTCGGATTTAAATTTATTATCATTTAAATCATTTAAAAATTTCTTTTTAAATTTATGGCTAAACAAATTTTAAATCAAGGGCGCAGGTGGTACGTTATTCATACTTATTCCGGTTACGAAGAGAATGTTGCCGAAAACTTGAAACAGAGAGTTGAGTCTCTTGATATGGAGGATAAGATTTTCAATGTCTTAATTCCAACTGAGAAAAAAATTAAAATTAAAAACGGCAAAAGAAAAGTTAGTGAAGAAAAAATCTTTCCTGGCTATATTTTAGTAGAAATGGAAGTAACTGACGAATCTTGGTATATTGTTAGAAACACCCCGAATGTTACTGGCTTTATTGGAACCGGAACTATTCCAACCCCAATTGGCGAAGAAGAGGTTAAGTCCTTGCAAAAAAGAATGGGTGTTGAGGATCCTAAATTCCAAATTGATGTTAGTGAAGGCACTCCAGTTATAATTAATGAAGGACCATTTAAAAATATGGAAGGAAAAGTTACGGCTGTGGATGAGGCTAAGGGTAAAGTTAAAGTGTCGGTCTCAATGTTTGGTCGTGAAACTCCAGTTGAATTAGATTTCTTACAAATTAGAAAAGTATAATATTAAAGATATGAAAATAGTGCTTCTCTGTTTTCAAAAATAAATTTATGGCAAAAAAAATAAAAACAAAAATTAAATTACAAATTTCCGGTGGCCAGGCCAACCCGGCTCCTCCAGTCGGTCCAGCTTTAGGTCAACATGGTTTAAATATCGCCGCTTTTTGTAAAGAGTTTAATGATAAAACTAAAGATCAGATGGGAGATGTTATCCCGGTTGAAATTACTGTTTACGAGGATAGAAGTTATGATTTTGTACTTAAAACCTCTCCCGCTTCTGAATTAATTAAGAAGGCGGCTGGAATTAAAAAGGGATCTGGTAAACCCTTAACTGAAAAAATCGGCTCTATTACTGATGCTCAATTGACTGAAATTGCCGAGAAAAAGATGGGTGATTTAAGCGCTCACGATATTGAGGCGGCTAAAAAAATTATTGCCGGTACCGCTAGACAAATGGGTGTCGAAATTAAATAATTAATTAAAAATAATTGTGGGAGTTTGAATTAATTAATAAATTAAAACCAAACGATGACCACGACCAAAATCTATGGAAAAGAAAACTGAAGCTCCAAAAGCTGAAAAAACTAAAACAACTGTTAAAAAGACTGCCCCAAAAGTAATTAAGGCAAAAAAACTTGATAACAGCAGTATTTATGATAAAAATAAAAGCTATTCTTTAAACGAAGCAATTAAAATTGTTAAAAGTATTACTAAAACTAAATTTGACGCTTCAGTTGAAGTTCACTTTCGTTTAGGAATTAACACTAAAAAAAGCGATCAACAAATTAGAGGCGCCGTTTCCCTACCCCACGGAACTGGAAAAACTATTAAGATTGCTGCTTTTGTTAGTCCAGAGAATGAAGCCGCTGTAAAAGCAGCTGGAGCTGATTTTGTTGGTGGCGAAGATTTAGTGGCCGAAATTAAGAAAACTGAAAAAACTGATTTTCAAGTTGCGATTGCGGAAGTTTCAATGATGAGAACTTTAGCCCAAATTGCTAAAATCTTAGGAACTAGAGGTTTAATGCCTTCCCCTAAAAATGATACCGTTACTCAGAACCCGGTTAAGACAGTTGAAGAATTAAAGAAAGGAAAAATTAGTTTTAAAAATGATGATACCGGGAACCTACACGCTATTATTGGCAAAGTAAGTTTTAACGATGATAAATTAGCTGAAAATTTTACTAGCCTGCTTGAAACCATTAGAAAAGCTAAACCATCCTCGTCCAAAGGAACTTTTATTAAAAATATTAGTCTTTCCTCTTCAATGAGTGCTGGGGTTAGGGTTAGTGTTTAAGAAAAAAAATAATATTTTCCTATAATTAGAAGGGGCTCTAGTTCCCTTCTTTTTATTTTATTTAAAACAACTTCATTTCCAATATGTGCTGGACTGATACAACCCCTTGACATTTTAAAACCTTTCCTGTATAATGTATTTGGGTAAGCAGTCTTAAGATTTAGCGGCCAAAACCG
>CAZPPI010000010.1:0-17723 GCA_964588435.1 uncultured Gammaproteobacteria bacterium
TTGAAGTAAAAGCCACTAATGGCGATACTCATTTAGGCGGTGAAGATTTTGATCAAAGAATTATTGATTGGATAATTTCTGAATTTAAAAAAGATCAAGGGATTGATTTATCAAAAGACTCTTTAGCTCTACAAAGAATTAAAGAATCAGCCGAGAAAGCTAAGATTGAATTATCAACCGCTCAAGAAACAGAAATTAATCAACCATTTATTACTACTGATGCCAATGGACCAAAGCATTTGGTGATGAAATTGAGTCGTTCTAAGCTTGAATCTTTGGTTGGTGACTTAGTTGAAAAGACTTTAGAGCCATGCAAAAAATCTTTAGCTGATGCTGGTTATAGTATTAATGATATTGAGGAAGTTATTTTAGTTGGTGGTATGACTCGCATGCCTCTTGTCAAACAAAAGGTTAAAGAATTTTTTGGCAAAGAGCCAAATTTAACGGTTAATCCAGACGAGGTCGTTGCTTTAGGCGCGGCTGTTCAGGCCGGGGTTTTACAAGGTGATGTTAAAGATGTTTTATTATTAGACGTTACTCCTTTAACTTTAGGCATTGAAACTTTAGGCGGGGTTGCAACTCCTTTGATTGAAAGAAATACAACTATTCCTACTTCAAAGGCCCAAATATTTTCTACTGCCGCTGACGGCCAAACAGCAGTAGAGATTCATGTTGTTCAAGGTGAAAGACCGATGGCAAGCGATAATAAAACTTTAGGACACTTTACTCTAGACGGGATTCCAACTGCTCCACGCGGCGTCCCTCAAGTCGAAGTTAAGTTTGATTTAGATGCCAACGGAATTTTAAACGTTTCCGCGACTGATAAGGCGACTAATAAACAACAAAAAATTACTATTACCGCCTCTTCTGGTTTGTCTAAAGAGGAAATTGAAAAAATGAAACAAGAAGCCGAGCTTCATGCTGAGGAAGATAAGAAGAAGAAAGAAGAGGTTGAAATTAAAAACCAAGCCGAAGCAGTTTTATTTACCATGGAAAAAATGTTGAAAGAAAGTGGTGATAAGATGAAGCCGGAAGAAAAGAAAGAGATGGAGGAAAAAACTGAGGCTCTTAAAAAAGCCAAAGACTCTGGTAACGTTGAAGAGATGAAAAAAACAATGGAAGAATTAAATGCGATTGCTCAAAAAATTGGCGCCGCTATGTATCAACAACCGGGAGCGACTGCGACGGGAGCTGAAGCCGGGGCTCAAGCTGGGACTGGGGCTAGTGAGTCAAAAGCTGATGGAGCTTCATCTGAGAAAAAAGATGAGGAAGTAGTTGAGGGCGAAGTTGAAGAGAATAAGTAAAATATTTTTATAGATCGCCTCTAATGTTTTTAGGGGCGGTTTGTTAAGAATAAATTATCTATGTCTAAAGACTATTACGATATATTAGGTGTCTCTAAGGGAGCTAACACTGCCGAGATAAAAACTGCTTTTAGAAAAAAAGCCCACGAACATCATCCTGATAAGGGTGGTGATGAAGCAAAATTTAAAGAGATAAACGAGGCTTATCAAGTTTTAGGGAACGAAAAGAAAAGACAGCAATATGATCAATTCGGCTCGGCTTTTCAGAATGGTCAGGCCGGTGGTGGGTTTGGTGGACAGGGTTTTGGCCAGGGTTTTTCTGGTTTTTCCCAGGGTGGGATGAATATTAATATGGATGATTTGGGTGATATGTTTGGCGGTTTTTCTGATATTTTTGATTTTGGTGGCGGACGAAGCTCTTCCAGACAAAGTCGTTCTCGCGGTCACGATTTGGAATTTCAATTAGAACTTGATTTTCTAGAAGCCGCTTTTGGCTTAGAAAAAGAACTTAAGTTTTCTAAAAATGTTTTTTGTAGTCACTGTGGCGCTAGCGGAATAGAACCGGGAGCGAAAGTTGAAACTTGTGCTACTTGTAATGGAAGTGGTCGAGTTATTAGGATGCAAAGAACTATTTTAGGAAATATTCAAACGCAAGCAACTTGCCCAGCTTGTGGCGGCGAAGGAAAAACTTATTCTCAAAAATGTAAACGTTGCGGCGGTCAAGGAGTTTATATCGATGATGTGAAATTAAAAGTAAAGATTCCAGCGGGAATTAATGTTGGTGAATCAATTAAGTTAAGTGGTCAAGGAGATGCTGGTCTTAAGGGCGCTGGTGCTGGTGATTTATATTTACGAATTTTAATTAAGCCAAGTAAAAAGTTCTCTCGTGATGGTTATGATATTAGAACGGAAGAGATAATAAGTATTAAGCAGGCAATTTTAGGTGATAAAATTGAAATTGAAACAATTCATGGTTTGATAAAGTTAAAAATTCCTGAAGGAACCCAGTCGGGTACGATTTTTAAGATTAAAGAAAAGGGAATTTCCAAACTTAGAAATAGAGGTATTGGTGATCATTTTGTTAAAGTAAAAGTTAATATACCTAAAGGTTTAAATAAAAAAGATCGAAAGCTTTTAGAGGATTTAGATATTTAATTAATAATTTATGTTTATAGATACTCATGCTCATGTAAACTTTAAAGATTTTAAAGATGATGCTGACGAAGTAATTCGTCGTTCTTTGGATAATGATACTTGGATGATTTTAGTTGGTTCAGAATATAAAACTTCTAATCGAGCTCTAAGTTATGCCAATAAATATCAAAAAGGGGTTTATGCCGCCATTGGCCTTCATCCAATTCATTTAGAAAATGGAAAAGTTGAGAGCAGAGAAAATGGTGAACAAATTTTTTATGAACGTTTTGAAGAATTTGATTATGGTTCTTATGAAAAATTAGCTAGTTTCGAGAAAGTTGTGGCGATTGGCGAAATTGGTTTGGATTATTATCATCTTGATCCAAAATCAGATACCCAAAAAACTAAAAAGAAACAACAAGAAGTTTTTATTCAGCAATTAATTCTTGCACGCTCATTAAATTTACCAGTTATAATTCATTGTCGTCAGGCTCATGATGATTTGTATGAAATCCTTTCTTCTTTTAAGAAAGAGCAAGGACAAAATATTCCAGCTGGTGAATTTTGGGGGGTTGTTCATTGTTTTTCTGGTGATGAAGATTTGGCCTGGAAATATTTTCGATTAGGATTGATGATATCTTTTACTGGTTTAATAACTTTTTCTAAACAATGGGATGATTTAATTAGAAAAATTCCACTTGATAAAATAATGATTGAAACAGATTCTCCTTATATGACCCCGGAGCCTTATAGAGGAGAGAGGAATGAACCGCTTTTAGTTCAATATGTTGCTAAACGTATAGCTGAGATCAAAGGTATTAAAATTGAAAAAGTTGCTGATGTAACTTTTGATAATGCTAAAAGGCTTTTTAAGATTTAAAATTTTTAAGATTTAAAAATTTAATTTCTCTTGACTTTTTTAAGTCTATGAGCTATAAACTAAGTAGTTATAAGAGTTTTTTGAAAAAATGGATAAAAAATCAATCAGAGAGATAATAATTGCTAGTTCCTTTTATAGCATTGGTTCAATTCTTGGACCTTTACTAGTTTTTGGTAGCTTTGGTTTAGTTTTAGACAAAATTTTTGACACTAAACCATTTGCTCTTTTGATTAATATTTTTATTGCTTTTATAATTACCAACGTTCTCTTATTTAGAAAAATAAAAAGAATTAATGGAATGATGGACGCTTATCGGCTCAAGGTTAAAGGCGATCAGGAAAAGATGGGTCCACCTAAAATAGATTAAATTATTTTTTTAAGTTCCCGTTTAAAAAATGGAGCGGTTAACTGCTTTTTGGTTGTAAAAAAATTATAGGTTTTTAAATTTTTATGGGTTTAAATATTTCCTTAGCACCAGAAGTGCTTTTTTATCTAGGGTCTTTCCCTATTACCAATACTTTTTTTTGGTCTTTTTTTGTATTAGTTTTTTTAATAATAGCCTCAATCTTATTTGGTCGTAATTTAAAAATGATGCCTGGTAAGTTACAAAATTCTATAGAGATGTTAATTGGGGGCGCTTATGATTTTATTTTAACAATAGTTCCTGATGAAAAGAAGGCTAAACGAGTTTTTCCTTTAGTATTTACCATGTTTTTCTTTGTCTTTTTTTGTAATTTATTAACATTTATTCCTGGGCAAGCGGCGATTTCAATTAAAACCGCTGGAGGGGTAGTGCCTTTATTTAGAGCTATTATTGCTGATTATAGTTTGGTTTTTATGATGACGATTATTTCGGTTTTAATTATGCAAATAGTTGCGATTGCTGTTTCTGGCCCCTTAGCTTATATAGGTAAATTTTTTAATTTTACCAATCCTTTAAAATTTTTTTTAGGATTAATGGATCTGATTGGTGAAATTGCTAAAGTTATTTCTTTGTCATTTCGTTTGTTCGGTAATATTTTTGCGGGCGAGGTTTTGGGGGCAGTAATGTTGTTTTTATTTCCCTTTATTATCCCTTTACCATTTACATTCTTAGGAATTTTAACGGCGATTGTTCAACCTTTTGTTTTTTCTGTTTTGACTTTGGTATTTATTTCAATGGCTTCAGAACAGGAGACTAAAGAAGATTCTGAGGAAGTAATTGAACAGAAGATTGCGTCTACAGTTTAAAATAATTTATAATTTTAATAAAATAACAAAAAATCTATGGAAATGGAAGCAGCAAAGTATATTGGCGCGGGACTAGCTATTGGTCTTGGCGCTATTGGTCCAGCTATTGGTGAAGGTATAGTTGCCTCAAAAGCGCTTGAAGCTATTGGGCGAAATCCGGAAGCCTCTGGAAAGATTTCTCCGTTAATGTTTGTCGGGATGGCGATTACCGAATCAACTGGTATTTACGCCTTGGTTGTAGCTTTAATTATTCTGTTTGCCTAGAAGGCAAAGTCAGTCCGTCTTTTCTTAAAGAAGGCGGATTACTTTGTTTTTTAGAATAATTTTTTATGGAATTAATAAATGCTCTGGGGCTTGATTATAAAATACTTTTTGCCCAGTTAGTAAATTTTTCAATTTTAATTTTTGTCTTATGGCGCTTTGCTTATAAGCCAGTTTTTAAAATTTTAGAAGAGCGTCGTTTAAAGATTGCTAAGGGTTTGGAGGATAGCGATGAGTCCGCTAAAAAATTAGCTCAAGCAGAAGAAGATAAGCAAGAAATTATTTCTTTAGCAAGAAAAGAAGCTAATGAAATTATTGAAGAGGCTAAGGGTCGAGCAGAAACTCGCTACCAAGAAATTGTTGATAAGGCTAAAGGAGATTTAAAAATTGTTATTGATGATGAAAAAGAAAAAATTAGAGCGGAAAGAAACTACGCGATTAAAGAAGTTAAAAAAGAGGCGGCGCAAATGGTTGCAGCTGCTTTGCTTAAAATTTTGCCAGAGAAAGCTAATGAGGCTAGTGATGCTAAGATGATTGAAAAGGCTTTAGAGGATTTAAAATAGTATGAAAATTAATAGTCAACAATATGCGCTTGCTCTCTTTGATTTAGTTAAAGATAAGAAAGGTCAAGAGCTTGAAAAAATATTAGCTAATTTTGCTCAGCTTTTAACTGAGAGAAATGACGGTTTTAAGGTTGATAAAATTGCCCTTGAATTTGAAAATCTTTGGTATAAAAACAATTTAGTGGTTAGAGCGGAGATAAAAAGTGCGCGTGCTTTAAAACCAGCGACGATTAAAATTTTAACAGAAAAATTAACAAAGATTTCTGGCGCCAAGGAACTAGCTTTAAATGAAGAAGTTGATATTAATATTATTGGTGGAGCAGTAATTAAATACGGAGATAAAATTTTAGATGCTGGTCTTAAAAATCGTTTACAAAAATTTAAAGAAGCCTTAGCTTTATAATGTTAAAAAATATATGCCTATTAAAAGTAAAGATTTCATCGTTGAAGAATTGAAACGCCAAATAGAAGGTTTTAAACCAGAAGTTGGGGAAAAGCTTTTTGGTAAAGTTATGGAAGTTGGTGATGGAATCGCTCTCGTTTCCGGCTTGTCCGAAGTGATGATGTCAGAAATGTTAGAATTTAAAACCAGTTCCGGTTCTGTTTATGGTGTAGTTTTAAATTTAAATGAAGGAAATGTTGGTTCTATTGTTTTGGGTGATGCTTTAAAAATTAAAGAGGGGGATGAAGTTATTGCGACTAAAAGAATTTTGGAAATTCCAGTTGGTGAAGCGATGATTGGTCGAGTTGTCAATCCTTTAGGTGTTCCTCTTGATCAAAAAGAAGAAATTAAAGCTGATAAATATTACCCGATTGAAAAAGTTGCTCCTGGAGTTATTAGTCGCGAATCTGTAAAACAGCCGGTACAAACTGGAATCAAAGCGATTGATGCGATGATCCCAATCGGTCGCGGTCAAAGAGAATTAATTATTGGTGACCGTCAGATTGGAAAGACTGCAATTGCAATCGATACGATTATTAATCAAAAAGGTCAAAACATGAAATGTATTTATGTGGCGATTGGTCAGAAAGAATCAAAAGTTGCGGGGATTGTTGCTAAATTAGAAGCAGCTGGAGCGATGAAATATACGACGATTGTTTTAGCTGGAGCTTCTGACCCAGCCCCATTATTATATATTGCTCCTTATGCTGGAACTGCGATTGCTGAGTATTTTCTAGATAAAGGTGAAGATGTTTTAGTTGTTTATGATGATTTATCAAAGCATGCCGTTAGTTATCGCGAAATTTCATTACTTTTAAAACGGGCTCCGGGCAGAGAAGCTTATCCGGGAGATGTTTTTTATCTTCATTCTCGTTTACTTGAACGTTCTTGTAAACTAAATAAAGATTACGGCGGCGGTTCAATTACTTCTTTACCAATCATTGAAACTCAGGCCGGCGATGTTTCTGCTTATATTCCGACTAATGTTATTTCTATTACTGATGGACAAATTTATCTAGAACCAGATTTATTTTATCAAGGTAATCGTCCAGCGATTAGTGTTGGTATTTCGGTTTCTCGAGTCGGTTCTTCAGCTCAAATTAAAGCGATGAAAAAAGTAGCTGGAAAAATTAAGTTAGAAGCGGCCCAATATCGTGAACTTGCTTCTTTTGCTCAATTTGGTTCTGATTTGGATGATGAAACTAAAAAGAAGTTAGAACGAGGTAAGAGATTGTTTGAAATTTTTAAACAAGAACAATATTCCCCGGTTCCGGTTGAAGACCAGGTTTTAATCTATTTTGCTATTTCTAATGGTTTTATGGATAATGTTCCTTTGGAAAAAATTTCTGATTTTGAAAAAGATTTAGTTGAATATACAAGAAATAATTCTCAAGAAACTTTAGAGAGAATTGCTACTAGCGGTTTATTAGACGAAGTTAGTGAGGCAGAATTAACTAAAGTAGTTTCTGCCTGTAAAGACACGCTTGATTATTTAGAATAAAACAATGACTAGCGCTAAAGAAATAAAAAAAAGAATTAAATCGGTTAGTAATACTAAAAAAATTACTAAAGCGATGGAAATGGTTGCCGCTGCTAAGATGCGTCGTAGCGTTGAGGCGGTTTTGCGTACTCGAACTTATGCTAATTTAGGTTGGGAGACAATTATTAATATTTCTGAATCAAAAGATACTGATAAAATTAGCCATCCTTTACTTGAAAAAAGAAAAGACATTAAAAAAGCCTTGGTTATTCTAGTTGCTTCTAATCGCGGTCTTTGTGGTGGTTTTAATTCAGCAATTATTAATAAAGCGCTGGCCTCGGTTAAAAAGTATAAAATTCCAACTGACTTTATTATTATTGGTAAGCGCGGAATTTCAATCGCTAGTCGCTTTGGTCAAAATATTATTTCTGAATTTGAAAAAAATGACAGATCTTTAGTTATAACTGATGTGGCGGCGCCAGCAAAAATGATTATTGATGATTTCTTAGAAAAAAAATATGATAAGGTTTTAATGGCTTATACTGATTTTGTTAGTTCAGCTAAGCAAGTTCCAAGAATTAGACAAATTTTACCGATTGATATTGAAAATGAAGATCAATATTTAGGAGTTGTCGGTAAAAGTGAAATTTTAAAAACAAGTAAAGATTATATTAAAGAAAAAGAAGAAAAGTATTTGAGTGGTGGTTTTTCTTTTATGTATGAGCCTAATGCGGATAAAGTTTTGGACAAAATTTTACCACGAATGATTGAGGTTCAACTTTTTCAAGCTTTACTTGAATCAAATGCCTCGGAGCATAGTGCGAGAATGGCAGCGATGAGCCAAGCAACTTCGGCCGCTTCTGATTTAGTTGATGAATTAACTCTTTATTATAATAAAGCAAGACAGGCGGCGATTACTGCGGAAATTGCAGAAATTTCTGCTGGTGTTGCGGGGATGAAGGCTTAGTTTAATATCTTTTAATAATTTTTAACAGCAAATATGAAAAATAATATGGAAAATGAAAAAAATCAGAATGGCCACATCAAGCAGGTTATTGGTGCTGTCGTTGATGTTAGCTTTGCCAATTCTTTGCCAGAAATTTATACTGCGCTTGAGGTTGTGAAAACAACGGGTGAAAAAATTATTCTTGAGGTTCAGCAACATATTGGTTTTAATGTTGTTAGAACTATTGCTATGGGAACAACTGACGGTTTAAGACGCGGTGATGAAGTTGTAAATACTGGACAGGGAATTTCTGTACCAGTTGGAGCGGGAACTCTTGGCAGAATTTTAAATGTTTTAGGTGAGCCGATTGATGACGCCGGAGAAATTAAGGGCGATAAGCTTTATGAAATTCATCGTGATGCTCCTGATTTTTCTGATCAATCAACTAAAACTGAAATTCTAGAAACTGGTATTAAAGTTATTGATTTAATTTGCCCGATTGCCAAGGGGGGTAAGGTTGGATTGTTTGGTGGTGCTGGTGTTGGTAAGACCGTTGTTATTCAAGAATTTATTAATAACATCGCTAAAGCTCACGGAGGTTACTCAGTTTTTGCCGGAGTTGGTGAAAGAACTCGTGAAGGAAATGACTTATATCACGAAATGAAAGATGCTGGTGTTATTGATAAAGTCGCGATGGTTTTCGGGCAGATGAATGAACCGCCAGGAGCTCGGGCTCGGGTTGCTTTAACTGGCTTATCAATTGCCGAATATTTCCGTGATGAAAAAAATCAAGACGTTTTATTTTTCGTTGATAATATTTTTCGTTTCACTCAAGCTGGCTCCGAAGTTTCTACGCTTTTAGGACGTATGCCTTCCGCCGTTGGTTATCAACCGACTTTAGCGACAGAAATGGGAGAACTTCAAGAACGTATTACTTCTACTAAAAAAGGTTCTATTACTTCTATTCAAGCGGTTTATGTTCCGGCCGACGACTTAACCGACCCGGCTCCAGCCACAACCTTTGGACATCTGGATTCAACCGTTGTTTTATCACGTCCTTTATCTGAACTTGGTATTTATCCAGCCGTTGACCCACTTGAATCATCTTCAACTATTTTAGATCCGAAAATTGTTGGGGCTGAACATTATGAAGTTGCCCGTGGCGTTCAGAAAATTTTACAACGTTATAAAGAACTTCAAGATATTATTGCAATTTTAGGAATGGAAGAATTATCTGATGAAGATAAATTAATTGTTTCTAGAGCTCGTAAAATTCAAAGATTTTTATCTCAACCTTTCTCGGTCGCGGAAACTTTTACCGGCGTTCCTGGAACTTATGTTAAGGTAAGTGAGACGATAAATGGTTTTAAAGAAATTTTAGACGGTAAGCACGACGGCTTAAGTGAAGGAGATTTTTATATGAAAGGCGGAATTGATGATGTTATTGCTTCTAAAAAGAAAGCTTAATTTATGGCAAAAAAAACAATAAAATTTGAAGTAGTTACTCCGGAGAGAATTGTTTTAAAACAACAAATTCTTCAGGTTACAGTGCCGACAGAAGACGGGGAAATTACAGTTTTACCAGAGCATATTCCCTTGATGTCAATTCTAAAACCGGGGGTAATAGAAATGAAGCTAGCGGATGGAGAGTTAGAGGTAGTGTCAGTTTCTGGTGGTTTTATTGAAATTATGCGTGATAAAATTGTTATTTTAGCGGATACAGCCGAGAGAGCTGATGAGCTTGATGAAGCGAGAATTGAAGAGGCTAGAGCTAGAGCCGAAGCAAGAAAGAAAGATTTAGAAAATATTGATGAAGTTCAATTTGCTAATATTGCTGTTCAACTTGAGAAAGAGATGGCTCGTCTTAAGGCTTTAACTCGCTGGAGAAGGTTGAAGAAGTAGGGATTTCTGTATTGACAAGTTATTTATTATAGTATATACTAAGTATATCTTTAGTATATATTATAATAATATGAGCACCACTATCATAAATATCAAAACTGATATAAAAATAAAACAACAGGCACAAAAAGTTAGTGCTGATTTAGGATTAAGTCTTAGTGGCGCGATCAACGCTTTTTTAAGACAAATGATTCGCGATAAAAAAGTTTATTTTTCTCTTGATGAAAGTAATCCGAGTGAGGATTTATTAAAAGCCCTTGAAGAAGCTAAACTCGATAGAAAAAGACGAAAACATCATTCATTTAAAAATAATCGAGAAGCATTAGACTTTCTTAAAAAAGGAGTCTAATTATGCAGATAGAATATTCTCGTCACTTTATTAAAAATTTTAAAAAATGTCCTAAATATATTCAGGAAAAATTTTCTGAACGTTTAGGACTATTTTTAATAGATAGGTCGGCTATAATTTTTATTTAGGAATGATTGATCGTGGGAATACTTATAAGACAAAAAGATTATTTGGGGTGAGTATTAACCGGTGAATATTCACCCTGTATAATAGTAGTATGAGTATATCAAATGAGACACAAAATGTTTATAAAATTATTAAGCAATATGGACCTATTCGTTCGACTGAGATTGTAAAAAAGTTTAATATTTCCACTAAAACTGTTTATAAGCATTTATTAAGACTGCGAGATGAAGATTTAATTGAAAAAACAGGGTCAACGCCCATGGTTTTTTATGCTGTTAAATCTAATAACAGTAAACAAGTATTTTTACTAAGTAAAGATGATGAAATAATAAATAATAACTATCTTTATGTGTCTCCGAGTCGGGAAACATTTTATGGTGTTGATGGTTTTAATGAGTGGTGTGAGAAGAATAAGTTTATTGTTGAAAAAGAAAAAACAGCTTTTGTTAAAATGTTTAAAGTTTTTCAAAAGCATAAAAAAAATGGGTTGATTTCGGCAAAAAAGTCTATTTTATCGGGAAGTAATAAATTGTATCTTGATAATATTTTTTTCTCAGAGTTTTATAATATTGGTTATTTTGGTAAAACCAGACTTGGTCAATTAGTATATTTAGGAAAGTCCTTTCAAAACCAAGCACTTATTACTGAGATTGTTGAAACTATTAAGCCATCAATTTTAAAACTTTTAGAAAAATACAGTATTAAGTTTATCTGTTTTATTCCGCCGACCATTGATCGTAAATTGCAGTTTATGGATGTATTTAAAAGGAAACTAAAACTTAGTTTACTTGAAATTAAGGCGATAAAGGTTCCTAGTTTAACTAAAGTGCCACAGAAAACACTTAGAAAATTAGAGGACAGGATTGTTAATGCCCAAAAGACTATAGCAATTAATCCTAACCAAAAAATTGATGGAAATGTTTTGATTATTGATGGTGCTACTGGATTTGGTGCAACTTTAAATGAGGTTGCGGCTAAGATAAAAAATATTGGTAAACAAGATATAAAAGTTATTGGTTATTCGGTTGTTGGTAGCTATAAGGGCTTTGATGTTATTAGTGAGGTTTAATTTTTTAATATTTTTTGGAAAAGAAAAAAGCCCGAGCTAAAAAGTCCGGCCTTTTTTAAATCCGAGTTTTTTCCTAAATAACCTTCCTCTCAATTTTCTCTTTAACTTCTTTAATAAAATCAGTGACAGAAATTTCTCGAGTTTCTTTAGCGCCGCGATCACGGACGCTTAAAATTTCTCCGCTCGCCTCTTTATCGCCCACAACTAATAGATAAGGAATTTTTTCACCAGTTGCTTTTCTAATTTTATTACCAAGCGTTTCATTAGCTTCGTCAATCTCAACTCTAAAACCCTCGGCTTTTAATTGTGCCCCTATTTTTTGACAAGCGGCAACATGATTCTCGGAGACCGATAATAATTTAATTTGAATTGGGGCGAGCCAAAGTGGGAAAGCGCCGGAGAAATGTTCAATAATAACCCCCATAAATCTTTCAATTGAGCCGAGTAAAGCGCGGTGAATAACAACTGGCGTTTTTTGGCTACCGTCTTTATCTGTATAAACAAGTTCAAAACGACTTGGTAATTGAAAATCAAGTTGAATTGTCGCTAGTTGCCATTGACGCCCAATTGCATCTTTAACTTTAACATCAATTTTCGGTCCATAAAAAGCGCCGTCTCCTTCATTAATTTTATATTCAAGTCCAGCTTTTTCTAGAGCCGCTTTTAAGTCAGCTTCGGCCTTGTCCCAGTTTTCTTTTAAACCCATAAATTTATCAGGTCTAGTTGAAAGATGAATTTCGTCTATCTCTAAATTGAAAACCGCATAAATAGTTTTTATTTTTCCTAAGAGAGTTAAAATTTCTTCCATCACTTGCTCGGGGCTACAAAAAATATGTGAGTCGTCTTGAGATAAACTGCGAACGCGAGTTAAACCGTGTAAAGTTCCTGATTTTTCATTGCGGTAAAGAGTAGTAGTTTCTGCTAGGCGTAAAGGGAGCTCACGATAGGAACGAATATCGCGCTTAAAAACCAACATATGAGCTGGACAATTCATTGGTTTAATACCAAGGTCACAATCATCTTCGGCGTGATGTAAAATAAACATATCTTCTTGATAATGATCCCAATGACCAGAAGTTTTCCAAAGTTCAGCATTTAAAAGTTGGGGTGTTTTAATTTCTTTATAGCCTTCGCCATAAGAAACTTCGCGGGTAAATTTAATTAATTCATTTAAAATAATCATGCCGTTAGGAAGAAAGAAGGGAATCCCCGGAGCGTATTCGTGAACCATAAATAAATCCAATTCCTTCCCTAATTTCCGATGGTCTCTTTTTTCGGCCTCGGCCATCATATTTAAATAAGCGGTTAATTCTTCCTTATCTTCAAAAGCTAAACCGTAAATACGAGTTAACATTTTATTTTTCTCATCACCGCGCCAATAAGCCCCAGCTAATTTATTTAATTTAAAACTCCCGGCCTTTATCTTATTAGTATTTTCAACATGAGGTCCTTTACATAAATCTTCAAAATTTCCAACTTTATAAAAACTAACTTTAGTTTCGCCAGCTGCTTTTAAGTCAGAGATTAATTCAGTTTTATAAATTTCTTTAGCCTTTTCGGCAGTTTTTAAAGCGGAATCAATACTTTCTTCACGGCGCTCAAACTTAAGATTCTGCTTGGCCAAAAAACTCATCTTTTTTTCAATTGTTTTTAAATCAGCTTCAGTAATTTTTTCTTGACCGAAATCAATATCATAATAAAAGCCGTTATCAATCGCTGGACCAATTGCAAATTGCGCTTCGGGATAAAGTTCGCGAACAGCGGCGGCGAGCAGATGGGAGAGAGAATGACGTTTAGCCATTAACTCTGAATTTTCATGTTCTTGTTTCATATTTTTAAATTTATTTATTATTAAAAAATCCCCTCCTAATAAAAACAGTAAAAACTGTTTTGATCGGGACGGGATTTTCATCTCGCGGTTCCACCCAAATTCCTTTATAAATAAAGGCACTTGTTATTTGTTTTAGGAAAAATTTATAATTTTTCTTGGATTTTAGGTTAACTTTTCGAATCCAATTGAGTTTGGTCGGCTCAACAATCAACAATTATTATTAAGTTGTCTATTTTTATTATACTCTTGTCTTTGTTTTTGTAAAGAGGGCCCCATTTTTATCAGAAACCTAACCCTTCGCCAAAACTAAGGCAAATACTTCTTTGGCGCCCGCTTCTTTTAGTATTTTAGCTGCCTCGTTTAAAGTTGCTCCGGTTGTGATGACATCGTCAATTAAAATAATATCACTTCCCGATAAAAAATTTCTCTCTTTTTCGGGTACAAAAAATTGGCCACTAATATTTTTTAATCTTTGCTTCTCGTTTAATTTAGCTTGATGTTTTTTTCGCCCTTTTCTTTTTAAGCCTAAAAAAATTTGATAAGAAAATTCTTTTGCTAAAATTTCTGCTAAAATTTCTGCCTGATTGAAACCTCTCTCTTTTTTTCGGGATTTAGTTAAGGGAAGGGGAATAATTAAAGAATTTTCTAGGCGCAACGCTAAATCTTTATTTTCAAGTCTTATTATTTTTATTCTTCCATCCCAGAAAAAATTTAAAAATTTTCCTAAGTCGGTGCCAATATTCTTCTGCCCCTCATATTTGAAAGCAATAATTAATTTAGCTAAAAGTTTATTCTCATAATCGCCGGCGATAAAAACTTCTTTTAAGTTTTCTCGCTTTAAATTAAAAGTTTTACTTTGTCTTTCTTGAAATTTAATTGTTTTAAAACATTTTTCACAAAGATAAGTTCCGCTTTTTTCACAGCCATAGCAAGTTATTGGAAAAAATAGGTTGAGTAAAAAATCGCCAAAACTTTTAAGATAAGATTTCTTTTTTTGTTTTGTATTCATAAAAAGTCTCAATTAAATTGAGACTTTTAGTCTTCTTGGTTTTAATTATAGCTTTGCCTATTTCTCTTGCTAGCCTCTTCTAATAGATTATAAATCAACTTTATAGAGTTCGTTATTTTTCTTATCGGTAAAATATAAAACGTCTTGATTTTCCGGAACCATAATTTCAGAAATATTATAAGCGCCATCTGGGATTGCTAATAATTTTTTTGCTCCAGTTTTTAAGTCAATTTTATAGAGGACGTCTTTAGTCTGGTCGGCAAGTTCAGGAAAAAGACCGGCGCCTTCGGGTAACGATTGGGGAACTGCACAATAAACATCGGTATTAGTTGCAAAAGTACATTTATGAGCCCAAGTCATTAAATCTAAACTTTGTCTTCCTTGGCCGATAGAATCAACTGCGGCACTAACTAGCCAAAGTCTTGGGTTTAAATTATCTTCCGTGTTCCAAACACTATATAACAAGCGGTCACCTTCGCTTGACCATTTAAATTCTAGGCCGCGTCCTTCAATTATAGTTGATTTAAAATTTTCTTCATTTTGGCCGATGAAGAAAATTTCTTGTCGGTTGAAATCGACGCCATCAGTATAAAGACCGATAATTTGTTGAGCTGGAGACCAAGCAGGGTAAACAATATCAGCGTTGGTACCAATTTTTTCTATTGCTTCTGCCTTGGAACCGTCATCATTTGAGACGACAAGCCAGCTATTATTTGGATCAAGCCCGATGCTTTTGGAAACTAATTGGTTACTGTCCGGGGAAAAGGAAAAATCTTGCCAATGAGAGGGTAGGCTTGCTTGTTTTTCGGTTGTGAAATTATAGAGAATTTTTCTACCGTCTGGATATTCTAAAATCGCCTTATCTTTACCAGGGGCCCAAGTAACGTCCTCAACACTAAAGAAAACTTTATCACTTAATAAGATTACTTTGCCGTCTTTATCAATTTTATAGAATTTTCCGTCACTTTGGTTGTAATATTGGACTTTTCCATCAGAGCCTAAGGTTGGATTTACAACTTTGTCTTCACCTAATTTTTGGGCAACAGTCGTTCCGCCGTCAGCGGTTAAACTAATGTCGTCTGGTAAGGGGATGATTGGTTTTATTGGGTTAAAGGGAAGTTCTGTTTGGCCATCATCATCAATTATTGTCTGGGTTCCAGTTGCGATATCAGGGAAATTAGAAATTATTTCCCCGTTCTCGTCAATTATTATTTCTGGTTCTGGTGTTTTAAAAAATAAGTTCCAAATAAAGTAGGCGATTAGAAAGCAAATGCCTAAAAAAATTATAATAATAAATAATTTTTGGTAGCGGCGAAATAAGTTCATATAACTTGTTTAAAGTTTTCAAATATTGTATAATTATTATATCTTAATGAACAGGAAATTTCAAACTTTTTTAGATTGTTTGATAAAGTTTTTGGTTGTAATTATTTTAAATAAAATTTTTATATAAAATATGGGATTATTTTCCAGTGATGATAACAATCTTTTTTTGGGGATAGATATTGGTGATTCCTCCTTGAAGATGGTTGAACTTAGAAAAAAAGGTCGCCAAATATTTCTTTCAAATTATGCTTTTAGTGAGAATGTAAGCGAGGTTAACTTTACTAAAATTGAAGATTTAAAATATTTAGCAAGCGTAATTAATAAAGTAAGAGCTGATGCTAACATCCTCAGTCGTCGAGCGACAGTTTCTTTGCCAACTTTTTCGGTTTTTTCTTCAATTATAAATATTAATAATTTTGATAGGAAAAGTTTAGCTTTAACTGTTTCTGAGGAAGCAAAGAAAGTTATTCCTCTGCCGCTTGAGGAAATGACGATTGATTGGCGAGTTATCCCGGGCAAAGACGGAAAGGTCCCAGCCAGAGGAAATCTAAGAGTTTTTTTAACCGGTTCTCCTAAAAAATTAGTACGTCGTTACATTGATATTTTTAAAGAAGCAAAGCTCTCTCTTTTAAGTTTAGAAACTGAAACTTTTTCGCTCGTTCGTTCTTTAGTTGGAAATGATAAGTCAATAGTTATGGTTGTTGAAATTGGCGCTAATAGTAGCGATCTCTCAATTGTTAGTGAAAGTATTCCTGTTTTGAATCGTTCGCTTGCTGTTTGTGCTTCGACGATAACTAAAGCATTATCTGAAAAAATGGGCTTAGATTTCGTCCAGGCCGAACAATTTAAAATTGATATGAACTCGGCCTTAGGTGAAAGTGACAACGAAGCTGAGAAAAAATTACCCAAGATTATAATTGATACAATTGAACCGATAGTAACTGAAATAAAATATATGTTGGAGTTCTTTTATTCTCAGAATAAACAATCGGTAGAAAAAATTATTTTATCTGGTGGTGGAGCTTTACTTTTAGGTTTACCGGAATATTTAGCCAAAGTCTTGGATATGAACGTTATTATTGGTGATCCTTGGGCAAGAATTCGTTACCCTGAAGAATTAAAACCGGTTTTAAAAGAAGTTGGACCTAAATTGGCAGTGGCGATTGGCTTAGCTTTAAGAGAAATTTCCTAATTAAAAAATAAATGTTTTTTCTGAAAAAAAATCAAAATAGTAAAAAAACTTTGGCTAAGGAAAAGACAAAAGATTTTGATTATCTAAAAAATCCAGATATTTTAGGGGTAAATTTAGTTAAAGACGAAGTTATTATTCTTTTTGATTGGAATAAACATCTTTTTATAACGCTTTTAGTTCTTGTTTTGACCGGGCTTTTTGTTTTTGAAATTTATTTGGGTCTTGATTATTGGGAGGAAAGAGAGAGTCAAAAAGCGATAGCAATTGAGAAGGAAACAAGTCAATTAAAAGAAGATATTGTTGATTTAACTAATAAATCTCAAGATGCATTATCTTTTAAAGATAAATCAGCTGCTTTTAGTGATTTATTAAATAATCATGTTTATTGGACTAGATTTTTTACTTGGCTTGAATCTAACACTTTGAATACGGTTAAATATAATGGTTTTAGTGGAGATCTTTCTGGTTCTTATACTCTTGGTGCTACTGCCCCTTCTTTTGCTGAAGCTTCTTGGCAGGTAAAAGTTTTAACTAATAGTGATGAGGTAAAAAATGTTTCTGTTAATTCTGTTACTTCTAATGCTGATATTTCAGAAGATGAACAAATTATAGAGGAGCTTGAAACAGAAACGGTTTCTTTTTCTATTAATTTAGAAATAAATCCAGAAATTTTTAAAAA
>CAZPPI010000010.1:17823-30001 GCA_964588435.1 uncultured Gammaproteobacteria bacterium
TTATGAGAAACAGCTTTAAAACAATTTTATTATCATTAGTCTTTCTTATCTTTCTAGGGGGAGTAATTATTTTTATTTATCGAACTGAAATTTGGGATTATTTAACCTCGGAGGCTGAGGTTGGTTTGGTTGATGTTTCTTATAATCCAAATATTTCTGTGGCCGACACGATTGATATTTCGGTCTTAGATTCCCCAGTTTTAAGCTCTTTAAAGCAACAAGTTAACGACTTCGATTTTAATAATGTTTGTTATCGACCAACAACTGTTATCCAAACTAGCGAGGGAACAATTACTCAAAAAGCTGCCGGTTGCATAGTCGGTAATCGATTGCCATTTGCCGTTGAAGAAAAAAAATAATTATTGAATAAAATGCTGAATGATAGGAATCAAGAAATTCTTTCCTTGCTAAGTACTAAAGGTTTATTAAAAGCCGAGCAAATTGAGGAAGTGAAAAAAGTGTTGAAAGATGACAAGGAAGACTTGACCGCTTTTTTAATTACAAAAAACTTTATTGCTGAAGAAGAATTAACTAAAGTTAAGGCTGAGTTTTACAAACTTCCATATCAAGCTCCCTTAGACGGGGAGATTGATGAGCTTGTTCTAAGATTCTTACCAGAAGAGGTTGCTAGAACTTATAAAATTATTTGTTTTGATAAAGAAGAGGATGTCTTAAAGATTGCTTTGGTTGAACCTAATTTAAAGGCGATGGAAGCGGTTTCTTTTCTTGTTTCTGGAGAAAAAAGAAGGGTTCAATATTATTTAATTTCTAATTCAGGTTGGGAAAAAATATTTAAACAATATCAAAGAATTGAGGAAGAAATTTCTTCAGCTTTAGAAACGCGAGCAGCGGAAGAAGGGGAAGACCTTATCACTGTTCAATCGGAAACTGAAAATTTAAGTAGTGAAGATATTAATAGTGCCCCGGTTAGTCGTATTGTTTCTGTTATTATTCGTCATGCAGTTGAGGCGCGAGCTTCAGATATTCATATTGAACCTTATGCTAAGGAAAGTCGGGTTCGTTATCGAGTTGATGGTATTTTACATACATCTTTGTCTTTGCCAAAAAGTATCCATAACGCGGTTATTTCTCGTGTTAAGGTTTTAGCTAAATTAAAATTGGATGAGACTAGAATTCCGCAAGACGGAAGAATAAGACTTATAGTTAATAATCGCGAAGTTGATTTTCGTATTTCAACTCTCCCTCTAGTTAGTAGCGAGAAAGTTGTTATGCGTATTTTAGATACTTCTAAAGGTGCTCCTAGTTTAGAAGAATTAGGTTTTAATAAGTTGGCTTTAAGAAGGATTAGAGAAGGTATTAAAAAGACTAGCGGAATTTTCCTTGTTACTGGTCCGACTGGTAGTGGTAAAACGACGACGCTTTATTCTCTTTTAACAATTTTAAATCAAGAAGGTGTTAACATCTCAACCCTTGAAGATCCGATTGAGTATGAAATAAAAGGGATTAACCAGTCTCAAGTTAGACCGAAGGTTGGCTTTTCTTTTGCCAGTGGACTTCGATCTCTTTTACGTCAAGATCCAAATATCATCATGGTTGGAGAGGTCCGTGATGAGGAAACGGCAGAGCTTTCTATTCATGCTTCTTTAACTGGTCACTTGGTTCTCTCAACTTTACACACAAACGATGCCTTGGGTGCAGTTTTTCGTTTACTTGATATGAAAATTGAAAGATTTTTATTATCATCAACTCTAAAAACAGTTATTGCTCAAAGATTGTCTCGTAAGCTTTGTGAACATTGTAAAAAAGAAACGTCTTTATCGGTTGATGCGCTTGAGGAAATTAAAAAAAACTTAGAGGGTTTATCAGCCGAAGTTTTAAAAGAAGAATTGCCTTTAGCGACAAGTGTAGCTGATGTTTTAGAAAAATATAAAATTTATCAAGCAGTTGGTTGTCCACGTTGTGAAAATACTGGTTATGCTGGTCGTTTAGCAATTTCTGAAGTTATTGAAATTAATGATGATTTAAAAGAAGTAATTAATAAAGAAGAGACTTTAAATCCTGAGGTGGTTAAGAAGAGTCAAGAGTTTGTTTCAATTAAGCAAGATGGAACAATTAAAGTTCTCCAGGGCCAAACGACTTATGAAGAAATTTTAAGAGTAATTGAAAGCTAATTTTATTATATGCCAATTTTTAAATATTCAGCTTTAAAATCAAATGGTCGCAGAAAGATTGGAACAATTGTTGCAACTTCTGAGAATGATGCTTTATTGCGTTTAAATCGTCAAGAGCTTAATGTCAAATCAATTGCTGATATAAGTTTTTCTTTAGAGAGTAAGTTTTTAAAACTTATTGCTCCGATTGTTAATAAAGATTTAGTTATTTTTACCAGACAGTTTTCAGTGATGATTTCTGCTAGTGTTCCGATTGTTGAATCTTTAAATGTTTTAATTGAACAAACAAAAAATATTTCTCTAAAATCAATGATTGCCGATATTGCTTTTGAGGTTGATAGCGGCTCATTTTTATCTGATTCTTTTGCTAAGCGACCAAAAATATTTTCAGAGTTTTTTGTTAACATTATTCGTTCTGGAGAAACCTCTGGTAAGCTTGATGAGGTTTTAAATTATTTAGCAGATGAAATGGAAAAATCTTATGATATTAATTCTAAGATTAGGGGAGCGATGATTTATCCAATTTTTGTTATTGCTGCTCTTGTTGGGGTTGGTATTATTTTAATGGTTTATGTTATTCCTAATTTAACAGCAATTTTAATTGAGACAGAAGCAAAGCTTCCTTTGTCAACTAGAATAGTTATTGGTGCTTCTGAGTTTTTACAAAAATATTTAATTTTAATTTTAGCCTTTGTTGTTGCTTTTGTTTTTGCTGTTCGTTTTTATGCTAAGACTTATGCTGGTGGTCGTAATTTAGATATTTTAAAATTAAAGATGCCGATTTTTGGTAGACTTTTTCAGTATATTTATTTGATGCGTTTTGCTCGTTCACTTTCAACTTTATTAAAAGGGGGAGTAACGATTACTAAAAGTTTAGAAATTGTTGCCAGGGTTGTTAATAACAAGATTTATCAAGAATTGATTTTAGAGACTTTAGATTCAATTAATGATGGTCATCCTTTTGCTGAAGTTTTTGATAGAAGTGATAAGTATATGCCGAAGATGGTGCCTCAGATGATTTCTGTCGGTGAACGAACTGGAAAAATTGATGTTGTTCTTGATAAGATTAATGATTTTTATGCTCGGGAAAGTGCGAATATGCTTGATAATTTAAGTAAATTAATGGAACCGATTATTATGGTTATTATGGGTATCGGCGTTGGAATTATGGTTGCCGCTGTCTTATTGCCAATGTATAATTTAGCTAGTCAGTTTTAAAATAGTGGTTTTTAGGAAAAGTACTTGTGCCCTTTTTAAAAAAATGATATAATTGTCTTAGTGTTAGAAATGGAAAGCCTAATCTTGATTCAGAAAAATTTAGGTTTTCTAATTTAATATATTATTAATTAAAGTCTCTAAAAAGACAAAAAGTCTTAATTTAAAAGTTTTGACTTAATTTATTAAAAAAATATGTACAAGGAAAAGAAAGCTTTTACCTTAATTGAGTTGTTAGTGGTAATTGCTATTATCGGTCTTCTATCAACTCTCTCTATCATTGCTTTAAATTCGGCTAGAGCCAAGGCTAGAGATGCTAAAAGAATTTCTGATGTTAAGCAAATGCAAGTTGCCTTAGAGATGTATTATAATGATATGGCAGATTATCCAGACGATGCTAGTATAGCCCCTGGTCTTGCGATTGCTTCAACGGGGACTGGAAGTAGCACTTTTTTAAGAGTTATTCCTGTGCCACCGACTCCAATCGATGGTTTAGCTTGTAATACAGCTGTTGGTACTAGTTATGCAGTTAATTCCTATAAATATACCAGAACTGGTAATATCAGTGCAGGTCAAATTCCATCTTACGCTATCGGTTTTTGTCTTGGCTCTGATGTTGGTAGCGGTAATACTAAAGTTACTGGAAATACAGTTTTATATATGACTCCGGCTGGTATTAATAAATAAAATTTTTCTTGATAATAAACTACTAAAAACCCTCCTTTGATGGAGGGTTTTTTCTTTTCTATTTTTTCTTTTATTAACTCTTTATGCTATAATTTACTTAAACTAAAATAAGATTTAGAATAATTTAATGGAAAATTTAATTTTAAAAGCTGACCAAGAATTTCTACAAAGTCAAATTTGGGAGAATATTATTAAAAAAGAAGGTGAGGAAACTCGTCGTTTTGAAGAGGCTTTATTAATCTCAAAGAAAATAAATCTTCCTTTGATTTCAAAATTAAAAATTTTTTCAAAGTTAAATTACCAATATTCTCCACGAGGACCAATAATTTCAAAAAATGAAGTTGAGTCTTTTTGGTTTTTGGTAGAAAAAATAAAAGAAGAATTTAAGCCAATTTTTTTTCGTTTTGAGCCAGGATTAGAATTAATGGAGGCCTTGAAGGGAGGCGGCTTGAATAAATATAAGCTAAAAAAAACAATAGACTTACAACCTGGCCAAACTCTTTTAATTGATTTAAGTCTGAGCGAAGAAGAAATTTTAAAAGCGATGCAGCAAAAAACCCGTTATAATATTAGATTGGCGGCGAAAAAGGGAATTAAAGTTATAGAAGCGATAAATGAGGCGACAAGCGAAACTGATTTCTCAGATTTTTGGCGCTTAATGAAAAAAACCTCAAATCGGGACGGCTTTAAGATTCATAGCGAGGCGCATTATAGAAATCTCTTGGTGAGTAGTGGAGGGGCAATTAAATTATTTTTTGCGCAGTATCAGGGGCAAAGAATTGCCGCTGGTTTATTTGCTTTTTATGGTGATAAAGTTATTTATCTTCACGGAGCCAGTGATAATGAATTTAGAAATTTGATGGCGCCTTATCTACTTCAATTTGAGATTATTAAAAAAGCGAAACTAGAGGGTTTTAATTTCTATGACTTTTATGGGATTGATGAGAAAAAGTGGCCCGGGGTAACAAGGTTTAAAAAAGGTTTTGGTGGCTTTATTTATAATTATGCTGGGACTTATGATTTAGTTTTTCGTCCTGGTCTTTACTTTCTTTATAATTTTTTGAGAAATTTAAGAAGAAGTTTTTAAAAATATGTTAGAAGTTTTGAATTTAACTAAAAGAAAAGTTTGTGTGCGGAGTTTGAGAAAAATAGCCGAGGCTTTTTTAGAAAAATATAAGATTCAGAGAGCGGAAATTTCTCTTGTTTTGATTGGTGATAAACGTTCTAGAGCTTTAAATCAGAAATATAGAAATAAAGATTATGTTACCGATGTTCTATCTTTTCCTAATCAAAACTTTAATTTAGGCGGAAAGCATTCTTTAGCTAGCTCTAACTTTTTAGGAGAAATTTTTATTAATTTAACTGAGCTTTCTCGTTTAAAAAAATATGAGGAAATGTTTTTAGAATTGGAGAAAGTTTTAGGAGTTAAAATTTTTAGTGGTTCTCGTGCGGCGAGAGAAAAATACTTACTTCAGTTTATTTTTGTTCACGGATTATTGCATCTTATCGGTTTTGACGACAAGAAGGAGGGGGATCGAAAAAAGATGCTTCTTCTTGGTGCTAAGTTTTTAAAATGCTATAATTAAAGTCTAGAATATTATAAAATTTGGAATAGTATTAAAATGCTAAAAAAGTTTAGGTATTTTAAATTTAAAAATAATAAATATTCTCGTTTTTTGGCGGGCGCTTTTTTTGTTTTATTTTTTAGTCTTACTCTTGTCTTTGTGCCAAAAATTGTTCAAGCAATTTCAGGGGTTCATGGAGCGGCTTGGTGGGGAGATGAATTAAAATTTATTTATTTTAATTGTAATGACTATGAAGTAGGTAGCCATTTTGATGTAGAAGAAAATTTTCAAGATTTGCCAGAACCACTTGGTTTTAAGTTCTTTGTTTCTGGTTGTACAATTAATCATGGAGTAGAAATTGATAATAATGGCTATTTTTCCGGAGCTGCTTTTAATCATAGTAAGGGAATGATTAATTTCGGTGGTTCCTCAACTCCAGTTTCAATTACTGAGTCTCAAAGGAATAGTTTTAAAAATAATTGTCTTAATTCCAGTCTTTGTACGGCTGCTAATTTTTGTGCTGCTTGTTATAATTCTCAAGATCAAAGAATTTATGGTTGGGCTCAAGTTTCAAGCACAGGAGAATTAATTAGACTTGATTCTAATTTAGGAAATGGACCACCACTTGAAAATGATTTATATCTTCGGTCTTGGAATTTAGCGAGCTCAACGAACCCCGAGTATGTAGGGGTTAATCCTGGGGATTTTTTTGGTCATGCTTCAAGTACGGTTGCTGGAATTCGCCGTTCTTTAAGTTTTAACTGCTTGAGCGAATATGGTAGTGATAATGGGGGTTCCTGTTCAGTTGAGGGAAGAGATAATTATAAAGTTTATATAAAAAATCCTGAAATTGGTCAGATGACAGCCCCTAATTGGCCTTATGAATCGGCTTGTTCACCTGGTAGCGCCAGAAAAGCAATTTTAAAATGGACTTTAAAGAGTGGGTTTCATAGTGGTTACCAAGTCAGAGTTACAAAAACGGATGATGTAAATGCTAATGGTTCTGATTTGATTTATGATAGTGGTTATAAAGCTGGTTCAGCTTTACAACATGTAGTTCCTACCACCTCCTTAAGTTATAATACAAATTATTATTGGTTTGTTCGTCTTTATTATCTTGAAGGTCCAACTACTAAAGAAACCGAATGGTATCAATTTGGTGCTAATGATGGTCATGAAGGAGGATTTTATGATATTGATAATGGGCCTTCATCAACTGTTAATCCACCCAAAACTTTTACCACCTATAAACACGAATTTCCAGTTCCATACTTTACTTGGGACCCTTTAGAAATAGAAGTTGGTGCTACTACTACAATTTTTACTGCTTTAACACCAAGTAGTGAATCAAAATATTATAGCGACGCTAGCCCTGGAACGCCAGTTAGTTGCGATGAGGATGGTTTAAATTGTGGTTATTTATGGTCGGTTGCGGGTAATGTTTCAGATATTTACGACCCCACAAAAGCAACAACAACTATTGTTTTTAATGAGGCTGGTGGTGCGAGTGTTAGTTTAAGAGTAACTGATAGTAGTGATTATTTTTGTATAGGAACCGCTTCTATCTCTGGTATAAATTATGGACTTCCAGTTTGGCGCGAAGTTAAAGCAGAATAAAAATGAAAAAATTTTTTGACAAGCAAAATAAAATATTTCCTTCTTTTACTTTAATAGAGATGGTTGTTTCTTTGGGAATAATTATGTTAATTTCGATTATTTTTATCGCCAATTATCGTAGTTCAAATAAGAGGACGGATTTAATTATGACAGCTCAAAGTTTAGTTGCCGATATTCATGCGGCCCAAAACAATTCTTTAGGTTTAGTTAAGTATGGCGATGATGTTCCGGCCGGTGGTTGGGGAGTTAATTTTGATAAAAGTAATAATATTTATACGATTTTTGCTGATTTAGAGCCTCCACTTGAAAATGGTAATTCAAGTTTTAATCCTGATAATGAAGCTATTAAAAATTTAGGGGCGCGTCAGGTTTCTTTGAGAGGCGAAATTGAGATTGAAGAACTAAGAATTTTTAGTGGGCTTAATGGCACAGTTGAAAATACGACTGATAATGCTAGTGTTACTTTTTTACCGCCTGATCCAAAAACAAATATTTATAACGAAACTTCGATTTCAACGGGGACAGCTTTAACAGTCAAGCTTAAAGAAGTTAACGGTGAGGGCAGAAGAACAATTAAGATAAATTTTCTTGGTTTAATTGAAATGATTGATTAAAAAAATGAAAATAGAATTTAAAAAAAATAAAAAAGCTTTTAGTTTAATTGAAATTGTTATTGTTTTATTTGTTATTTCTATGGGGTTAATCGGGATTTTGTCTTTAATTGTGCAAAACATTCAAAGTCAAGATTATAATAAAAATAATTTAATTGCGACGCAATTAAGTCAGGAAGGGGTAGAACTTGTTAGAAGACTTAGGGATAATAATTTTAAGCAAGGTAATGATTTTAATTTTGGTTTAGCTAATGCTTCTGGGGAAGTTTTTAATTATTGTCTTGACTATAATGATATTGAGTTAACTCTTTCTAGTGAGGCCTGTCTTTTACGACTTGATGATAATAATTTTTATGCTCATGAAACAACAGGACCTTCTAGTGGTTTTTATCGCTTGATAAAAATTGAGTTAGCCGATGAAGAATTAGCAGAAAAGGTTGTTTTAAAAGTTATTTCCGAGGTTTTTTGGCAGAGTCGTGGTGGCACAAGTTCTTATGCGACCGAGACTTGGCTTTATGATTGGTATGCTTTAAATCCATATAATAATAATGACGATGATGATGGTCAAACTTAGTAAAAAAAAGGTTTCAGCTTTTAGTTTAATAGAGATTATAGTTTCGGTCTCAATTTTTTCGGTTATTATTTTATCAATGACAGGAATTTTTAAGATGGTTGTTGACGGGCAAAGAGGGGCAATTGCAACTCAAAATGTTCAAGAAAGTTTAAAATATTTTTTAGAAGTTGTTAATAAAGAAATAAGAATGGCAGTTCGAAGCGAGGGTGGTTGTGGGGTTGATTCGGGGGATATTTTTAATTTAGTTCAGGATACAACTGGAGATAGTTTATATTTTAAAAATTTCTATGGAGAATGTGTTATTTATTCAACTGAGATTGATGCTCAAACCGGAAGCAAGAGATTTAAAATTTATCGAGGTGGTAATACCGGTTATATTTCGCCAAAACAAATTAATATTGATGAGTTAGATTTTGTTTTAAATTCTAGTCCTGATAATCAAGATTTGGTAACGATAAATATTAAGGCGAGAGCGCTTAATGCTCCTAATACTGAGGCAGCGATGATTTTACAAACAAGTCTTAGTTCAAGATATTATAAATAGTTATAATGAAAAAAATATTTAAATTTAAAATCCGAAAGACAAATAAGTTTAGCTATTCTTGGTCGGGAAGCGCTTTAATTTTAACGATGTTTATTCTAGCGGGGATGCTTTTAGTAGCGATTAGCTCGTCTTATATTGTTACTCTCGGAATAAAAGCAGGGGGTATCCAAGCTCAATCAACCAAAGCTTATTTTATCGCTGAAAGTGGGATTGAGCTTTTTCTTTGGGAGTTAAGAGTTAATGGGCATGAATATCTTAGTGATTCTAAAAATGCACCGCCAGCTTTTGTAAAGGATTTGGTTCCCGAACAAGCAATAGGGGTTTTAAGAAAATTTGAAGTAATAAGAACTGGGGATAGAATTTATCAATCTATTGGAGAATTTGGTAATACAAGAAGGGCGGTTGAGATTGAGTTTTAAATTAAGCTTTTTGAGAGTTTAAAAGACATTAATTTTGTTTACAGTTTTTTTAAAAAAATGTATAATATAGTTAGGAAAAGTTTTGGATTTTGTTAGAAAAAATTTAGAAAATGATTTTAAAAATAAGAAAAAATTATTTTATTTTTGGGCTTGTCTTTTTGGTAGCCTTTTTTATTTTTTTAGGTCAAGTTGGTTTAGTTAGAGCGCAGACTGGGAGAGATATTGATACTTTTAATAAGCCGTTCGAAGGCACTTTATTTGCAACTGAGTGGAACAATCTTTTGGGTTATAACGGAACTGCAGTTTTTGCGAACGATTTACCTTTAGGAAGTTTTGTTCCAACCTTTTTACCGGCGATGATGCAAGGTCCTTTAGGGATTGGGATGGAGCCAGTTGTTGGTGGAGCAAGATTAAATGTTAAAGCCGATGGAACTAATAATATTTTAAGTTTACAAAATAGCGCTGGTACAGCAGTGATGACGGTTTTAAATAGTGGGAATGTGGGGGTGGGGATAACTAATCCAAGTTCAAGATTGAGTATCTCTGACGATATTCAAAGCTCTGGAGGAAATTTTCTAAGAATAGACGATGGCACTACAGGTGGTTATTTTGCAATAGGAGAGGGTGCCACTGGAGAAACTATGTTTTTACCAACTTTTAAATTTCAAGCTGCTGGAATTGATGGTTATGGTGGTGTATTTACAGGATATACAACAGACGTTAGTGGTGATGGAGCAGCAATTGTCTTTCAGGGCAGGAAAACAGGAGGAACTACTCTTTCAAATGCTAATATCTTGAAAGTTAATAATTATGGAACAAATTTAATAACGGTTAAAGCTAATGGCAACGTAGGTATCGGCACAACTGCCCCTGGTCAAAAATTATCCATTGGTGGTTCTGCTTCTAGTTACTCAATCGACGCTGGTAACAGAATAATTGGTAATGTTGCTGATCCACTCGAAAATAAAGACGTTGTTACTCTAGGCTTTTTAACCTCTAGTCTTGATACTCTTGCCCCTGGCGGCGCTTCTTCTACTTGGACTGTTAGTGGTAGTAATATTTATAATAATAATCAGACTGGTAATGTGGGGATTGGGACAAATGCGCCTAGTGAAAAACTTGATGTCAATGGTGCAGCTAGAATACGTACAATACCTAATGCAACTGGTGACATATTAACCGCTTCAACTTCGGGAGCAATACAGAAAAGAACAGCAGCGGAAACACGAGTTGATATTGGAGCAGCCAAAGAAATTAACAGCCTTTATTATGTTGAAGGAAACACATCTGGCACATCGGGTACTTGGACTGGAAGTATTGATGGAGTATCTGCTTATTACGACGGTTTATCTATCGCATATAAGATAGGGATTGCAGGAGCCAGTCCAACCACATTAAACATTAACGGCTTAGGCGCCGTTGTCGCAAGAAGAAATACTGGCAACTTAACAACTCATCTACCAGTTGGAACGGTTGCTGTTTTTACCTATACCACAATTTCCGGAACACCTTATTGGGTCTGGGCCGATTATGATTCTACACAAAGTTATGATATGCGTTGGATAAATATAGCAATTGCTGGTGATCAGGTTACAAGATATAAATATATTATGGAAGGTGTTGATGGTAAGTTTTACCCATTAACATTGGAAAATAGCACAGCCGGAACTAAAACTGTATCAACCGCAGCATTTAAGCTTGGGGGACACATTCTTAACTATTCATACACTGGGACTATTGCTGCTAATGCTCAGTTATCCGCATATAGTTTATATTCACAAATATATAGCAATGGCACAGTTCATTACACATTTAATCAATCATCTGGTTTTATAGCAGGTATGCCCGTTTATCTTAAAGGAACAATTCAACCAGACGGATCTTTTAAATTAGATAATACAACGGCAACATCGTGGTTAACGCAAACACTTCCGACAAGTGAGGATGGTTTTGTTTATATACATATAGGGTTTATGCATAATACAACAACCGCCTTTACCTTAACTATTGAACATTCTATTTATGAATTTAGAGATGGCAAAATTAGATTGTATGAGACTTTTGCTGGTTCTGGCTCTTCCAACTATCTTACTAAATGGACTGGAAGTAATTCTTTTGCTAATTCACAGATTTTTGATAATGGAACAAATATCGGTATCGGCACAACAGCCCCAATTGAAGAACTCCATGTTAATGGTGGGGCTAGATTTGAAGGCCTTTCTTATGGTGTCACTCCAGGTTCAAGTCAGCTTTCTGCTTTAACAACAGTTGAATTTGTTAATGCTAAAGTTACCAACCTTTTACCAGGTGGCGCATCTTCTACTTGGGCGCTTAGTGGTAATAATATTTATAATACTAATCAGACTGGTAATGTGGGGATTGGAACGACGGCACCGGGGGCAAAGTTTAACGTGTCTGGCGGAGATATTTTATTAGATAATAATAGATATATTTCGTGGTTGAATAGTTTAGGAGGTAAACGAGATATTTTAAGGTTGGATTCTACAAATAAATTAACACTGTCAAACCCTACCGGAGGTTGGATTAATATCGGATCCGGAACAATGTATGTTGAAAATGCAGGCAACGTCGGTATCGGCACAACTGCCCCTGGTCATAAATTAGTTATATCTAATATCCCGACTTCTTATTCAATCGATGCTGGCAATCAAAAGATTGGTAACGTTGGTGATCCAACGAATCTTAAAGATGCTGTTACTAAAGGTTACTTAGATTCAAGTCTTTCTGTTCTTGCTCCCGGTGGCGCATCTTCTACTTGGGCGCTTAGTGGCAATAATATTTATAATACTAATT
>CAZPPI010000011.1:0-22413 GCA_964588435.1 uncultured Gammaproteobacteria bacterium
CTTTAATTTATTTGCCACATCAAGGCAATTTAGTTTTTTTATCATATTATACAAAAAATGAATTAAACTATAAATCCTCGTTAATCATCAACCATAATTCTTCCTTATCTTTTAAACGTCGATTTAAATCTTCTAGTTCCTGAACTTTCTCTGGGCGATAATCCTGATAATGTTCTAAAAAATAAGCTAATAGTTCTTTTTTATATTCTTCCATTTCCTGAATTTGCCTTTCAATTATTTTTAATTCTCTTTTATGAGCTTTAAGCTCTAAATAATTATTTTGTTCCTTTGGCCTTATCTCAGCTACTTGCGCCTCTTCTGATTTAAGAGCTAATTCTTTTTCTAAATTAAAAACATAGTCATCATAATCTTCATGTTTTCTTTTAGCTCGCCCATCTTTAATCTCAACGATACCAGTTGCTACTAGTTTAGAAAAAGTTCTGTCGTGACTCGCAAATAAAACTGTGCCCGTCCAAAGTTTTAACGCCGCCCCCAAAGCTTCGGTTGTCTCAAAATCTAAATGACAAGTCGGTTCATCTAAAATCAAAACGTCCGGTTTAGATAATAATAACCCAGCCAAAAGAAGACGCGATCTTTCTCCGCCAGATAAAACTGAAATCGGTTTTTTAAGTTCCTCATCTTTAAATAAAAAATCTCCCGCCATTTTTAAAACGCTCTCAGTTTTAATTTCTGGTGAAGCTAGACGACGCAAAAAAGCGCCTGCTTGTTCGCGACCATCCATTAATTCCATCTCTTCTTGTCCGTGATAAGCTAGTCGAGAATTAGCAGCAAACTTAAAAGAACCACTACAAATTTCTAGACGTCCAGCTAAAGTTTTAATTAGAGTTGTTTTCCCTTGTCCATTTAAACCAAGAATAGCCAACCTTTCTCCGGCGCGACAATCAAAATCAATCTTAGAAACCAAAGTCCTAGAATCATAACCAATATCTAAATTATCAATTTTCAAAACAAAATTATTTTTTTTCGGAACTGGAGGAATTTTAATTCTAGTAATATTAGTTTTAGTCTCAATATTAACTCTTTTTTCTTCAAGTTTATTTATTTTTCTAATAACCGATTGGGCCTGCTTGGCTTTTGAGTCTTTATAGCGAAAACGATCAACAAATTCTTGCCAATGTTCTTGTTGTTTTTTTAAACTTTCATTTGCTTTAATAGAACTTGCTAATTTTTCCGCCTTAAAATTCAAATAGCTTTCAATATTACCCGTATAGTAATAGCAACCATTTTTAGAAATCTCTATTGTTTCTTTACAAGTTCGTTTTAAAAATTCTCTATCATGAGAAATAACTAAAAAACTTCCTGAATATGAATTTAAATAATTTTCTAATAGAATAATAGTGTTTAAATCTAAATAATTACTCGGTTCATCAAGGAGAAATAAATTTGGCTCCTTTAAAAGCATCCCACAAAGTCTAAGTCGCATTCGCCAACCGCCCGATAAATCTTTAGCCCTTAAAACTAGTTTACTTTCATCAAGTTCAAAACGACTAGCAAGTTTTTTAGCGCTCCAATCCGGACAATTTCCCTGCCTAATTAAATATTCAAGAGCGCTTTCTTTTTCTAGCCAATCCTCATTTTGTTTTAAATAACCAATTCTCGCTTCATCATGAATAATAATCTCGCCGGCATCAGCTTCTTCTTCGCCACTAATAATTCTAAATAAAGTTGATTTACCAGCCCCGTTAATACCAACTACGCCAATTTTTTTCTTATCAGAAACAGCAAAAGACAAACCGGAAAAAATCTTTTCGCCACTATATTCCTTCATCAAGTCTTTTATTTGTAGTAAAATAGGCATGTCTTTATCTTATTGGAAGTATAAGGGAATAGCAAGAGCTTTATTTAATTGCTTAAAGCGATAAATAATTTTATAATTGACTTATAAGCTTTAAGCTTCATTTAAAATGCTAAATTTTTTAAAAGCCAATAAAATACTCCTAAGCATTCTGTCCTTTTTAATTATCGGCTTAGGAATTTATGCTAATTCATTTCAAAATGAGTTTATTTGGGATGATGATGACTCAATTGTTAACAATGTTTATATTCAAGATTTTCGCTATTTCCCAAAATATTTTTCAGAAAATCTAATTGCTGGCTCCGGTCAAACTACAAATTATTGGCGACCAGTTTTACTAATAAGTTTTGCTTTTGACTATCAGCTATTTAAACTTAATCCTCTTGGTTATCATTTAACAAATACCCTGACCCATATTCTCGTGGCTATTTTAGGATTTTTTCTAATTTATACCTTAAGTCGAAAAAAATTCTTACTCTCATATTTACCGGCACTATTATTTTTAGTCCACCCCCTTCAAACTGAGGCTATAACTTATATTGCCGGACGAGCCGATCCTCTATCCTCGGTTTTTGCGCTATTAACTTTAATTTTCTATGTTAATTTCAGAAAAAAAAATAATAAAAAATATTTATTTTTTTCAGTTGGCACGTTTCTTTTAGCTCTTCTTACAAAAGAACAATCAATTCTTTTGCCGGCTCTAATTCTTTTAGTTGAAGTTTGTTTTTTCTCTAATAAAAATAATTGGCGCCAAAATATAAAAGTTCCACTTTATTTTTTCGCGATTTCTATTCTTTATTTTATATCCCGCATAACTTTTTTAAATTTTAATGATATTCTCGGTGGTGCTAATAATGTAGCCGGCTATAATGCTAGCCTTTTTAGTCGTCTTTTGACTTTTACTTGGGTGATAATTAAATATCTCGCTCTATTGTTTGTCCCCAAAAACCTACACATGGCTTATGAAATTGAACCAATCACTTCAATTTTAAATCCAAGCGTTTTTCTTTTTATTGCCGCCCTCGCTTTAATTATTTTTATTGTCTACAAAACCTGGCGTGAAAATAAGTTAATTAGCTTTGGCTATCTTTGGTTTATAATTATTCTTTTACCAAGAACAAATATCATTTCTATTAATAGGCCCCTTTATGAGCATTGGCTCTACCTACCGATGCTTGGTTTCTGGCTAGGAACTTTAGCTCTAATAATTTATTTATTTAAAAAATTTCAAACTTTAAAATGGCAAAAAATTGGTCTTAATTTTTTAATAATAGTAGTTATTATTTTTGCCGCTGTTTTGGGCTATTTAACAATTTTAAGAAATAAAGATTGGCGCGATCCGATAACTTTTTACGAGAAAAATTTAGGTTACACTCCTAATAGTTATATTCAAAGAAATAATCTTGGCATGGCATATTCTAACGCCGGGAGGTATGAAGAAGCAATAGGGCAATATAAAAAAGCTTTAGAAATACTTGATTTCTATCCTCAGATTCACTCCAACCTAGCAAATAGCTTATTAGCCCTGGGGGAGATTGAAGCGGCGGAAAAAGAATATGAAAAAGCTCTAGAAATTGATGGGAGCTTTATTCTCCCTTACAAAAACTTAATAAATATTTATTTAGCTCAACATGATTTGACCAAGCTTAATTTGTTATTAACTCGGCTAGAAACTGAAACGAGACCAGAAATTTTTTTCGATCTAACGATGACAATTCTAATAAATTTAAAAGACTACGAAGGTGCTATTAATATAACCGAGCGAATGCTAGAAAAATATCCGAATAATCCTGGGCTTAATGAAATAATGCTAAATTTAAAAATAGAACAATTAAAAAATTCTACTCAATACAACAATCAATAGCTTTTTTAACTAGTGCCCCCAATTTGCCCATGAAACCTTTTTTTTCTTGGTCTTTTTTATTAATTGCCTCATCATCAATCTTTTTAATATCACCAATATTTAGAAGTTTCATATTTAAACCCCAAAAAAGTGAGTATAAATTATAAGCCTTGCCAAATAAATCATAAGCATCTTCTTTTTTACCCATCCCTAATTGTTTAGTTCCAACCTCCATTAACCGATAAGAGGCGGCAAGTAAATGCTTAGAAATACACCAGACCTCTCCTTCATATTCCTTAATCACCCGCTTTAACAAATCTTTTCGCATCTCTCTAACATCCTTAATTAAATCATAATATTCAGTCTTTCCGGTCTTTGCCCCAGAAAAAAAGAAATGCTCTTCAATACCAACTAAATTCATAATCGCAATTGTTAAATCTTGGTCAGAAGATAAGTCCATCTTTTCTTGTTTCTTCATTGAATCAGCTTTTTCAATGAAGTCGTTTAAATCTTTAATTGTTTTTTTGTTTTCTTGATTTTCCATATATTTAATCTAATTATTTAGTTAAGAAATAAAAAATTATTGTCATAATAATAAGCGGAGCAATTGGCATCACAACTTTTTGGAAAGGAAAATAAGCGTGGCCACCATTTTTTTCTTTTATATCTTCATACCAGCTAGCACCAAACCAAAAACCAAAGCTACCAACAACAACTCCTAAAAATATTTTATCAACTGGCCCACCACGAAACATATCTATTGGACTAGCCATCATACCCATAAAATAAAGAGGGATAACGACTAATAAATAATAACCAATTATAATAAGAGCCTTTCTGAATTTAAAATTAATATTTTTTTTAACAAACCAGGATATTGTCCAAATAATCATTGAAACCGTTAATCCACCAATCCAAAGTCCAGCAATAGAATCGTCAACTCCTAAAGAGCGAGAAAAACCAAGTCCAGCTCCAACTGCAATGGTACAAACCGGACAAACTGCTAAAGCATTTTTAGCAGCGACTAAAGTTCCTAATAAAACAGGTAAAACTAACAAAAATTTTTTCATAGATTTATATTATAGTTCATCTCTTATTAATTTTCATTTAGAATCTCGTCTTCAACTTCAAAGTTTTCAATTTCAATTCCGTTTTGTGGTTCTAAATCTTCCAAAATCTTAAGCTCAGCTTTAAAAAAAGAAATAATATCACGATCGCCAATTAGACAATTAGAACCATCCCAAAGAAAGGGCACGCCAATAGAATTAGTGTTTAAACCACAGACCCTAGCTTTAGCAACCATTAAAGTAGCATTAGTTTGATTTTTATAAACTTCTCGATGCTCAAAAGATATTCTTTCCTCGACTTTATTGTTTTCAACAAACTCATCAACCACCTTACAATGGGGACAATCCTCCCCATAAAAGAGAATTATATCACTTTTAACAGCTTCATTAGTCGTCTTTGTCCCCGTCTCACTTTTAGCCACAAAAATAATGGCAATCACCGCTAAGACCAGAAAAATTATGGCCGGTGTAAAAGTTTTTTTATTCATATATTTTTATATATTAATGAATTAATAAATTAAATATTTTAAATAATAAATACCACTTAAAATAAAAACCGAGGCAACCAAATAACGCAAAATTTTTTCAATTTTTTGGACTGCTTTAAAAGCTCGGCCAACAGTTTTTAAGCTAAAAGCGATAATTAAAGAAAATATTATTACTGGTAAACCGGTACCAAGAGCAAAAATCGACGCTAGCAATAAGCCCGAACTCGATTCCAAAATTAAAGGCATTAAAATTCCAAAAAATAGAACTCCGCTATAAGGACAGAAAGCAAGCGCAAAAATAACTCCCAATAATAAACTACCGAGATAACCTTTAGTTGCTAGAGTTTCTTTTAATTTTTCCAATTTATTACTACCACTCTTAAAGTTTATTTTAATAAGACCAAACATTATTAAACCAATGATAATTAAAACCGGTCCTAAAATTTTAGAGCCCCAACCCTGAAAAATACGGGCGATATCAAAAGATGATAAACCAAAATAAATAAGAAGGGCTAAAAGAAAATAAATGATTCCCCTGCCAGCGGTATAAAATAAACCTGCCAAGAAAGTTTTTTTTGAAGAGTCTAAGTTTTTAGAGATAAAAGCAACAGCCGTAATATTAGTCGCTAAAGGGCAAGGACTAATTGAGGTTAAAACGCCCAAAAAGAATGCTGACAATAAGGGAATGCTAGTTGAATCTATAATTGTATTTAAAAATTCCATAAGATGATTTTAAAATCTTTCTACTTTAAGCGCGACTCAATTCTATTTTTTAAATAATTTTTAAAACTATCATTATCACTCAAATAACGCCAAACTCTAACATCTTCTTCAATATGATCAGTCTCATCATAAATTTCATTTATCTTTAAAGATGATCCAACTGCTTTAAATTTAAGTGCTAAATCCTTATTCTCGGGTAAATCCACATTAACTTCTTGAAAACTTATTTCCCCGCTAGCAATTTCTTCTTTAAAAAATTCGTCAACAGTTTCTTTAACATATTCCTCAAGGGTAACACAGGAAGCGCAACGAGCAGTTGAATGAAAATACATAATTTCAATTTTGTCAGCCTTAGGTTTTGCGATTTCCCCATCAACGTCTGAGCTTTGACTATTTTTGGCCGAACCCAAAATAATTAAAGCAAGCGCAATAACGAAAAAGATAGTTAATTGAATTAATAAAGATTTGTTTTTCATAAAAATTACTATGACTTGAAAATTAAAAACTAAATTAAGGAACCAAAAATTAAACCAGCAATAGTTGCATAAAAAATAACTAATAAGGCGTAAACAGCAGTCTTCTTATTGCCCAATACTTTTCTAATGACTAATAAATTAGGCAAACTTAAAGATGGTCCAGCAAGTAACAGCGCTAGAGCCGGGCCCTTGCTTATACCCTTCGCCATCAAAGCTTGTAAAATTGGGACTTCGGTTAAAGTTGAAAAATACATAAAAGCTCCAAAAACAGAAGCGACTAAATTTCCTAAAATTGAATTTTTTCCAACCAAGCTAACAATCAAAGATTCCGGCAAAAATGGCATAATAAAGCCGGCAGCGAAAACACCAATAAATAATAAGGGTAATAATAATTTAGTAAACTTCCAAGTTTCTACTAACCACTCTTTATTAGTCTTACGTTTAAAATAAATAATTGAAATTATTCCCGTTAATAAAGCTAAGCCAAACATCAAAAAATATTTCAAGCCACTAGCTAAACTTAGGCCGTTAACAACTAAAATTGCAACCATGCTTAACATGAAAAATAAAACTGTAGAATTCTTATATTTCTCACCCGCCTCCTCATTAATAAATAAACCACCAGCTTCTGTTTTTTCTTTAAAAATAAATTGCATTGAGAGACCAACTAGAATTGACATAGAGATAGCGGCAATAATACGAGCGGCACCGATTTCAAAGCCAAGCACAGACATAGTTAAAAATATTGCTGCAATATTTATCGCTGGCCCCGAAAAAAGAAAAGTTATAGCCGGGCCCAAGCCTGCCCCACGTTTTCTAATCCCAGCAAACAAAGGTAAAATTGTGCAAGAACAGACGGCTAAAATAGTTCCGGAAATAGAAGCGATTAAATAAGAAATATATTTTTTTGTCTTACCCCCTAAATATTTAAGAACAACTTCCTTTTGCACAAAAACCGCGATTGCTCCAGCAATAAAAAAAGCTGGAACCAAACAAGTTAAAATATGTTCCCTTGCATACTCATTAAGTAAAGCTAGCCCGGCTAAAATGGCCCCTCCTATAAGTGGAGAATTAAGGGGAACAAAATAAAAAACCAAAAATAAACTTAATAACCCTAATCCAAGCCATAATTCCTTCTTCATAAAATAAAGATTACAAATATTTACTAATTATTTCCTTAACTTCTTCGAGACTAGGAAGGCGACCGCTTAAAACTGGCTTACCATTAATTGCTAATGCTGGCGTTGACATAATTCCCATGGAAATCATCTTCTCTATTTCTGTTACATAAACAACCTTAATATCTAAATCTAATTGATTCAAAACTTCTTTAGTTATTTCCAATAATTTATGGCACTTAGGACATCCCGAACCAAGAACCTCAATACTTTCAATCTTATTACTCATAATTTTTAAGAAAACTCATTAATAATGAATTATATTTTCTAAAAACATCTCTATTTGTATGATAATAGTTCTTTTTTCCTACTTTCTTTATCTCAAGCAGATTAAAAGAGTTTAAAATTTTTAAATGGCTAGAAATTAAATTTTGTGCTAAACCCAATTTACAAGAAAGCTCGTCAACATATAATTCCTTATCTTTTAAAAGACATAAAATTTTCAAACGATTATTATCACCAATAATTCGTAAAAATTTAGCCAAATTAACATAAGCCTCGGTCAGTCTTTTATTAACACAACATTCAAATCCTAGTTTGCAATTGTTTTTCATATTTTTATAATCAATTTAAATTGATTATCAATTTGTATTGATATGATAGCAAGAATCAAAAATTGGGTCAAGAAAGTTTAAGAAAGCTTTTGAATTATCTTGTTTTTTGCTATAATTTACAAATAAAGAATAAAAATGAAACTTATTTTAAATAAGAAAAAGTTGATATTTATAATTTCTGTCCTGATTATATCATTATTCGTTTTTGGTTTGATAAAAATTGTTATGGCCCCAGCAAATGGAATTAAAACAATTTTTAGTAATCAGGAATTAAATTTATCCATACCAAATAACTCGCCCACGTTAAACAATTTACCAAAGGTTCAAGATCAGGAAATTACCATACTTTTTGCCGGCGATATCATGCTTTCAAGAACGGTTAATGCAAAAATGGAAAAATACAATGATTATAATTGGCCTTTTTTAAAAGTTCACGAAACTCTTAATAAAGCTGATCTAGTTGTTGCTAACCTAGAGTCACCCTTCTTAAAAAATTCAAGTTATCAGGTTTTAACTGGCTCTTTTTCATTTAAAGCCAACCCCCTTGCTATCGTCGGTCTTAAATTAGCAAACATCGGCTTATTGTCATTGGCTAATAACCATACAATAAATCAAGGAAGACAAGGAATAATTGATACTCAGGAAATTTTAAAAGAAAATAAAATTAAATTTGTTGGTGCCGGACTAAATGAAGAAGAAGCACGAAAACCAGAAATAATAAATATTAAAGGTTATGATTTTGCTTTCTTGGGCTATTCTTATCCAGATGACTATTCAGTCGCAACCGAAAAAAGAGCGGGAACGACAAACATGGATAAAGAGAAAATGAAAAATGATATTAATTTGTTAAAAACTGCTACGAGCTCTCCTGATTTTATAATTATTTTAATGCATGCTGGAACTGAGTATGTTACTGAACCAAATTGGCAACAAAAAGAGTTTGCCAGGGCTGCGATTGATGCTGGCGCTGATCTCATCGTCGGTCACCATCCTCATTGGCCTCAAATTTTTGAATTTTACCAAAACAAGCCAATTATCTACTCTTTAGGTAACTTTGTCTTTGATCAGATGTGGTCAGAGGAGACAAGACAGGGCTTATTATTAGAACTCACTTGGCAAAATGGAATAAAATCTTTAAGATTAATTCCGACAAAGATTTATGATTATGGTCAGGTAGAAATTTTAGCTACTAGTAGCGAAAAAACTAAGATTTTAGAAAAAATTGGCTCAAATGATGACGGGATAATCAAGAATGAAAGGAAATAAAGGATAATTAGAGCGGTAAAAACTAAAGTATTTACAAAAAAAACAATATCGGATAAAATCAAGGTTGTTAATAAGACTATAATCTAGCAAAAAAAAGGCTTGATGGCGAAGTGGTCTAACGCTGCGGTTTGCAAAACCGTCATTCGTGGGTTCAAATCCCACTCAAGCCTCAAATACAAAAAGTCAGGATAAATTCTTGACTTTTTTATTATAAATACCTGTGGATAACTTGTGTTTTCTGTGTATAAAAAATTTATTTAAGTCCAGAACAACCTGGACTTAAGTCTAAAAATAATCAAAAATAATCCGGTTTTTTACTTAAAATAAGCGAAAAATATAAAATATTGCTAATTTTAGTATAGTAGGCTTGACCCGCTCTTTTGAATATGCTATAATTAGTGTATAAGTTCTTTGATACTAGCTTCGGAATCCAAATTGTCAACACTGTCGTGACAATATTTAATGAGCAAATTAAAACAAGCGCTAAAAAAAGATGAAAGTTTATAAAAAACAAAAAGATATTTTTATAAGATTTTATCAAAAATAATTAGCGAAATAAATTATAAAATATCTTTAATTTTGCTAGAAGCTGGAAGAAAAAACTATCAAATTTGATAGAAAACTCTTCAAGACAGTAAAGAGACTGAATCTCGATAAGAAAATAGACAAAGTGCTATTTTCCGCTTGGGATTGAGACTCGCTCGTAGCCTATTATTTATTTACTTTATATTTTTAATAAAGAGCGGCCCGTAGCGGGTCTCTTTTATTTTAGGGACTAATGAAGTTATAAAGATAATGATTCAATTATTATATTAAATCTTCAAAAAAGCTTTATTTTTTAAAGTTTAAGTTATTTAAAATTAGGCAAAAAGAAGGAATAACTATCATAACATCAGCTAAATTAAAGACGGTAAAGTAACGGAATTCAAGATAATCAACAACAAAACCAAAGGAGAGTCTGTCAACTAAATTACTTAAAGCTCCAAAAAAGATAAATAATAACAAAATTATTTCTAATTTCCTGTCTTTTTCCTTAATAATTAAGAATATTAAATAAACTGCTAAAAGGATTATAAGTAAAACTATAAAAATATTTAAAATCGGTCCAGATAATGGTAAAGAAAAGGAAATGAAATAATTTTTAGTTAGATTAAATAATAGTAAATTAGGAATTAACTCTATCGGCGCCTCTAAATTCAGAGCTTTGGCCTTTAAAATTCTGTCAGCCAAAAAAAATATAGCTAAGCTTAAGGCAATAGCTATATTTAACAATAAGATTTTAATACCTTTATTATTCATTTTCTTGTAATTCAGTTTTACAATTTATACAAGAGCTAGCCGTTGGTCTAGCTAGTAAACGCTTAGCATTAATTGGATTATGACAATATTTACAAATTCCATATTCACCAGAATCAATTCTTTTCAAGGCCTTTTTTACATCCTCAAGACTCTTTTCTAAAACTTTTTGGGCGACTATATTAGTTGAATAATCAGAGATTTCTTGAGCATTTTCATCTGGTTTATCACCATACTCAGGAAAAGCGACCGATCTATCATCAGCTTCATGAGAATCTTCACGCGAAAAATTAGCTAAATCCTTTAAAAGGTCAGCTTTTTGTTTCAATAAAGAATTTTTTATTTCTTCCAAGGACGCCTGATCCAAATCTTTTTCCATATTTTTCATTTTAATATAACAAATTAAAAAAGCTCTAAAGCTCCTTTTATACTATATATCATAGCTTATTATATATTTTTTAGCAATAGTTAATTAGAATTCAATTATCATTCTTTGACAAGCTAAAAAGTTTTTGTTATGCTTTCTTCTGTAATTACAAGTGACACTTTACGTCCTTTTGGGACGTTTTAAAAACCATACATCTTGGAGTGGTAGCTCAGTTGGTTAGAGCGCCTGCCTGTCACGCAGGAGGTCGCGGGTTCGACCCCCGTCCATTCCGCTAACAAAAACGACTCAAATTTATTTGAGTCGTTTTTGTTACTAAGTGAGTTTTAGGCGGGGGGAGAAAGACGAAGGCGATGTGCATCACACAATTATTGACATTCTTATCTATTTAGTATATAATGTTTATAGATATACACTATAAATAGTTAATAACTAAAAATGAAAAATACAATATTAAGTGAGAAAGATGCTGAAATAATAGAAGAAGTAATTCTAAAATTTGGTCGCATCGTTTCTACAAACAATTTAATGAAGGTATTTACTAACAAATACAGTAAAGCTTCGGCTCATAATAGAATCCAAACTTTATACAAAGCTGGCTGGTTTTTGCGTATAAAAAAAGGCTTATATTTAATAATTGATAATTTAAGCTCAAGATCTCTTAATGATAGCTCAATTTTCTTAATTGCTCAGGGAATAAATAAAAACTCTTACGTATCACTCCACTCTGCCCTAAACTACCACCAAATATTTGATCAATACAGTGATTCAACCTCGCTTATTAATTTAGCTATCAGTAAAAAATTTAATTTTCAAAATAATGAAATAAAGTTTATCAAAATTTCTAAAAAATATTATTTTGGCTTTGAGACTGTGAGAATAGACGGTAAATTAGTACAAGTCGCTACAAAAGAAAAAGCTTTATTAGACTATTTATATTTAGAAAAAGATTTTTATTCTGCAAGTTTAGTTTTTGAAAAAATAAAAAACCATAAAAACGAAATTAATTTTATAAAACTTGAAAACTTTGCTTTAAAATATGGTGCGACTATTAGAAGAAAATTGGGCTTTCTTTTAGATAATATTAATATAAATACTGATAATCTATTATTAAGTTTAAAAAACCAAAAAGGTTTTTCACGATTTACTAAAGAATCAAAAAACTTTAATGCCAAATGGCGCCTATATTATGATGATAGAATTACTAAATAGAGAAGAGCTAATCTTTTATAGTAGAAAAATTAAGTACCCACTCGCTATTATTGAGAAGGATTATTTTTTAGCACTCGTTTCAAAAATAATTTTTGAATCTAAGTTAAGTAATAAATTAATTTTTAAAGGCGGAACCGCTCTTCACCATGTTTATCTTCCCCAATTAAGATTTTCTGAAGATTTAGACTTTTCAAGTAACGCAACTAAAATAGAACTAGAAGAAATTAAAAATATTTTTGCTGATTTTGATTTTTTAGAAATAAAAAAGGATTATGTTTCCGGAGCAACAGTTAAAATTGAGAGGCTTAAATATAGTGGACCGCTTGGCCAGGCTAATTCATTAAAGTTGAGGTTGATTTTTTGCAAAACGTAGTTCTAGAGCCGCTTGAAATGGATTATGAAAATCTGTATGGAGTAAAAACAAAAGTTAGGGTAATGGATATTAGAGAAATTACTGCCGAAAAAATAAGGGCGATGAGTGACCGTGTTCGCTATCGTGATTTTTATGATTTCGGAATGATTATGAAAAAATTATCAATAAATTTGGACGAAGTTATTTCTTTAGTTAAGAAAAAAGAAATTCGTTCACCTATTTCTAAAAATAAAATTTTAGAAAACTTTGAATTAGCTAAACAAGAAAAACAAAACGATGCTTCAAGTATTTATTATAGTGAAGAAATAGAAAATGACGCAATAGAAAAAGAATTACTTAAATTAAGTTTCGAAGATATAAAAAACCAAGACTAAAACTAAGTCTTGGTTTTTTAGTTTTTAATTTTATTTATTTACCCCCCCTAAATTAAACTCTTCCCCTTCATCTCTTTAGGTTTTTTTAAACCCATTATTTTTAAAACTGTCGGGGCGATATCTTGTAAACCACCTCCGTCTTTTATTTTCGCCTTCGTAATTTTATTATTAGACGAAACAATAATAAGCGGAACCGGATTTAAAGTATGACTAGTTGCGTATTTAGGACTCTTATTCTCAGCATTGCCGTGATCAGCAAAAATTAAACTTGTATAATCATAACCGAGACCAACTGAAACAATTTCTCCCACAGCCTTATCAACTGCTTCTAAGCCCTTTTTAAGAGCTTGATAGTCGCCTGTGTGCCCAACCATATCACCATTAACTAGGTTAACAACAATCAGATCATGTTTCTGTTTAATAATTTCTTTTTGGAGAACGCTAGAAATTTCTAAGGCGCTCATTTCTGGCTTTAAATCATAAGTCGCGACTATTGGTGATGGAATCAGAATTCTCTCTTCACCTTTTGAAGCTTTTTCTTTTTGCCCATTAAAGAAAAAAGTAACATGAGCATATTTTTCCGTTTCACTAATTCTTAATTGCTTCAAGCCCGCTTGGGCTAAAACCTCTCCTAATAAATTTTTAGGTTCTAAGTCATAAAAAGCTATTGCGGCTGGAAAGGGGCGATAATATTCGGTCATAGCAACAAAATTTATTTTTCGCGTTGTACTTCTTTTGAAACCAGAAAACTTTGTTTCTAGCAAAGCCCGGCTTAATTGTCTTGGTCTATCGGTACGAAAGTTAAAAAAGATAAAACCATCGCCATTTTGTAAACCTTCATAGTCCTTCAAGCAAGCTGGCTTAATAAACTCATCACTCTCACCCTTCTTATGCGAGGCTTTAATATAGTCCACCGCGTCCTTAAAAACCTCTCCTTGAGCTGAAACTAAACAATCATAAGTTAACTTCGTTCTTTCGTATCTTTCATTTCTATCCATCGCATAATAACGACCAGAAATAGAAACAATCTTAGCAAAACCAATCGCTTTTATTTTCTTTTTTAAATTTTTCAAATGCTTCAAGCTCTCATGAACCGGTGCATCCCGACCATCAGTAAACGCATGAATAACAACGTTATTAAACTTCTCTTTCTTACATAAATCAAGTAAAGCAAAAAGGTGGTCAATATGACTATGGACTCCCTGTGTTTGTAACAAGCCGGCGAGGTGTAAAGTTTTACCAGATTTCTTACAAACATTTATTAACTTCAAAAAAGCTTTATTCTTAAAAAAATCACCATCCTTAATACTCTTATTTATTTTCTCAAGAGATTGAAAAATAATTCGGCCCGATCCAATTGTCATATGTCCAACCTCGGAATTACCCTGATAACCCTTCGGCAAACCAACCGCTTCACCTGAGGCTGCCAGCAGAGTATTTGGATAGTCGCGGCTAAACATATCATTCCATGGTGTATCAGCTAAAGCAATATAATTATCCTTTTTATTTTTTCGATAACCCCAACCATCGCGAATGATTAAAATTACTGGATTTTTTGTTTTCATGTTGATAATAATTATTTATATTCTTATTATATCACCTTTTCCCTCTTAATTTATAGTCATCTAGTCCTACCAAAAGAAGTCTTCAAAAATGACCCTTATTTTTAATACTAACATTAATATTATAATCTAAAAAGGCTCTATGTCGAAAAGTGTGTATAAGTCCAAATAGTCACAAAGGGCAAAAGACCCAAAATCACAATCACGACGGTGACAGAGTAGAATTTTATTATTCTCATCAAAAATTAAGGCAAAGGCAGCAATAATAAATTTGTTTTTCATAGGATTAAGAGAATATCTAAACCTTATTTGAGTCCAGCTCTAGCAAATCCTTCAAAATAAATATTATTATCATTAAACACCTCCACAACTTTATAACTTCCTTTAGTATAAATCTCATTATTTTCTAAATAATGAGTCGCTTCAATGATAATAATGCTTGCTAATGGACGAGATAAAACACTATTTCCTTTGGTTTCCAATAATGGGATTTCGCCAAATAACCAATAGTTTCTTTGATCGTTTTTTAGAAAATGATAAATCTTTCCTGCCTCTAAATTTTCCGGAATACATTACTCCTCTTTTCGTCTTCCTTCTTTAAACTCAGAGATATGTCTGAGCGCTAAATCAGGATTAAACTCAACTCTAATTCCCATATTTTTATATATAAATTATCTAATCCCAGGATCATTTAGCTTCTTTTGGAGCTTGCTGATTTCCGTTATAATTTTTTCTAATTCTGGATTTTACTCAAAAAACCAAATCAATACCTTTTTTTATTTGTGGTTTTTAAATTTCATCTTCTTCTTTTTCAACGTTTTCTGAAATGTTGTTAGAAAATTTTTCCGTATTTTTATCATTTACCTTAATATTAGTATTACTCAATATAAAATTTAATTTTATTTATAAAAAAAGAGCTTGTTAATTAAGCTCTTTTCTACAAATTTCACAGAGAACCGTCTAATAACGGCTGCAAAGAACCTTAAACTCTTTGCTTGGTAGGTGGATAATGCTGATGTAATTATACCTTGGATATGATCGCACAAAACTCGTGCTTTTAATTAAAATCACATCCTTTTTATCAGCAACTTTTACATCCCAAATGCCATAACTTACCCCCATTTCTTCCAATTTAAACTCTTGAAGCTTGCCGTTAATTTCGGCAAATGACCTCTTTTCATAACCATAGTATTCTTCATTAAACCTTTCGTCAGGCGGAAAGGTGCTATGGTTTTCTATTAAAAGAAGTTTTATCTTATTTAGCTCCCCGAAACTTATCATAGTCATCATTCTTGTGCTGCCCATATAAGGGTAACCCCAACTATTATGAAATATTAGCTCTCTATAATAGTAGACGGATGTTGTCCCCTGATCATTAGAAAAATTATAATTCTCACCTTTTAAAGAATCTTCTGATTTATGAGTAACGACATCTTTGAGAGAAAATGGCTCGATTCCATTAGAGAGAGACCTGGCATCGACCAAGAAATTTACAGAAAGTTTATCGTAATAAGTTTCTGCTAGTTCGTAGTCAAATTTCGTGACCCATTCAATAAATTCTTTCTTCTCTATATCAATCTCATTTTCCGGATTATATTCACCATACTCACAAGAAGAAACAAAAAAGAATGCTACGGCAACAAAAATGTACATCTTTTTCATGATTCATAAATTTAAATTATTTTTAAAAGAACACTTTAGAACTAATAAATATAGCACATTTAACAATGATTATAAATAGCTTCGGAACTTTTAGACAACAAAAAATAAGGCTTAACTTTATTTTTAAGTTACTGCGGAGAGGCTGGAACGTAGTTGGAACGGTTTTAATTAGAGAATCCTAACTTTTTATCTATTTTTTCACAAAAATCTTGAGAAAATCTCACATCTTCATTTAAACTATTAAAATAATTATCTAGCTGATTTATGTTACTTACTATAAAAACTTTAGATTTTCCCTTTATTTCAACTCTGCTATCAACAAAAACTAATGCTTTTCTAATTTTTATTTGATCTAAACCAATTGATTTTAAGTAATTGGTTAAAAATAGACAACGATTTATTAATTTATTTCTATGATCGCAAGGCCCAAATAATTTAGTTTCTTCTCGCGAATACTTTGAAATCTTTACTCTTATAGCTTCTTCTTCAGTAAAAATATAAGAATTATCACTATTTTTAACCTCTAAAACAACCACTCCTTTTGGACCTATTATCAAAAAATCAAAATCAAATTTAGCTCCGGGTATTTTAAAATTTTGGTGTATTCTGTATTTGTCTGAATCTAATGTTTTTATCAACTCAAGATACACTCTTTTTTCCCCTTCATAACCTTTTTTAGCTATACTCTTTTCAGTATCTGTTTTTAAGAAAAAATTATTTGTAAATTTATTAACCCATACAGTAACTAATCCCAAAATTAATCCTAGTATCATTGAGACCGTAATTAATAAAGAATTGTAATCTAGCGATATTCTTAAATATTTAAAGGAATATAATAAAAGAAAAACGACAACAGAAAAATATACAACAGAAAAAATCCACTGCTTTAACAGATTGTCTTTTATTTTTTTCTTAGAGTATGCTTTCTCTTTTTTAAAAAAATTCATAAACATTTTTATAATAAAAAAATACCACAAAAAGTGGCATTAGTCTATTGGGCGGAGAGGCAGGGATTCGAACCCTGGGTACCCGTGAAGGCACGACAGTTTTCAAGACTGTTCCATTCAACCACTCTGGCACCTCTCCTTATTTATTTTAATACTCGTTCATTATAAATAAGAACTTAAATTTTGGCAAGATTAAAAAATTAATTAGAAGTATTGTCAATTTTATTAGAAATTACTATAATTAAGACATAGTATAATTAGTACCGCTTATTTAATTTAGCGGTCAATAAAAATATGAAAATACTAACAACTTTAGCTTTAGTTCTAATTGTTGTCGGTGGTTTAAATTGGGGCTTAGTCGGATTTTTTAACTTCGACTTAATCGCCGCAATTTTTGGTGAAATGGCAATTGTCAGTCGCGTTATTTATGCTATAGTCGGCTTAAGTGCTTTACTGATAGCAATAAAACTTCCAAGTCTAAATAAATAAAGATAATCAAAACGCCCTATCAAAAGGGCGTTTTTTTGATTTCTAAAAAACTTTACAAAATTTCTTGATATGTTATAATTACAAAATAAGAAGTTCAAGAAACTCATTTTTGAACTTCTTTTTTTATTTGTATGAAAATTTTAATAGTTGAAGATGAAAAAGATATTGGTCTCTTTCTAAAATCAAGTTTAGAAAAAGCTGGTTTTAACGTTGACTACACCGAGAGCGGTGAACGGGGCTCCTTGTTGGCTAAAACTACTGATTACGATTTAATAATCTTAGATTTAAATATTCCCGATAAGGGCGGTTATGAAATCTGTCGCGATATTAGAACCGAGGGTAAAGAAATGCCGATAATTATTTTAACGGTTGAAAGCGAAATCGAAAGTAAGGTTCAACTTCTAGATCTTGGCGCTGATGATTATCTGACTAAACCATTTTCCGTTCCTGAACTACTTGCTAGAATAAAGTCCTTATTAAGACGTCCAAAAAAATTATTAAACAATAGCATATCCTTTGTCGGCTTTGAATTAAATACTCAAAAACAAGTTGTAATCAAAGATAAAAAAGAAATATATCTAACAAGAAAAGAATTTATTCTCCTTGAATATCTTCTTCTTAATCGCGGACGAATAGTTTCTCGCGGCGAATTAGTTGACCATGTCTGGGATCAAGAAGCAAACATATTTTCCAATACAATAGAAACTCATATTTTAAATTTACGAAAAAAAATCAGTAAAAAAGCTAATAAATCAATTATTAAAACATATTCCGGTCGCGGATATGGAATAATCTAAAAATAACGATGGGATAATTTAACCTATTATCCCACAACAAATTTTTCTAATTTATTTAAATATAAAGGTATGGAAAAATTAATTAAAAAATTTCTCTCTGATAAGAAATTGAGAAATAAAAGCGCCTTACTCGCTTTGATGGTAACTTTAGTTGAGAGTGGAATTCCTTGGAGTGGTTCAAGCCCTAGCTAAGAAAAAATGAAAAACTTAAAAAGCTATTGGTTTCGTTTTAAGACCATTGTTAAAACTTTAAGTGAAGGAAAATCTAAAAATGAGGATAAAAAAAGAAAAGAATTTATTTTAAATACAATTCTTCTAAGTTTAATTTTATTTTTATCTTTTGCTAATTTAATTTTAATTAAAAAAATTATTTTTAAGAGCAAAGATTTTAATCCTGAGACAATAATTTCTCTTGGTGCCTCTTTTTTAATTCTTTTATTTGTCTTTTTTCTCTTTTATCTCTCTAAGAAATCTAGAGCTAAAGAAGCCTCTTTAATGCTAATTACTTTTTTATTTATTTTAATCTCTAAAATGGCCTTAAGTTGGGGCATAGAACTACCGCCAACAATAATTTTTTACATAACTCTAATAATTATCACGGGGATTTTAATAAATTCCCGTTTTTCTTTTGTTCTGGCAGGTTTTTCTGGTTTTGTAATTTTTATTTTAAATTATCTACAAGTAAGAAATTTAACAAATCCGAATTTAACTTGGAAAAGCGAAGCCTGGGATAATGCAAATATAATCGCTTTAACTATTTTATTTTTTGTAATCGCTATTTTAAATTGGCTTTCTAATAAAGAAACCGAAAAGTCTTTAGAGAGAGCGAGAAAATCTGAGAGAGAATTAGAGACTGAGAAAGCCTCTTTAGAGATAAAAGTGAAAGAAAGAACTAAGGAACTTGAAGAATCAAAAATAAAAGAAATTACCCACTGGCGCCAGCTAGCAGAATTTGGTCGTCTCAGTGCCGGTTTATTCCACGAGCTTGCAAATCCCTTAACTGCAATAAATTTAAATATGGAGCAAATTAACGAGCTTTGTAAAAATAATCCGGAATGGGAAAGGTTTAGTAAAAATATTGAAAGAACGGTTAACGCAAGTAAAAAGATGGGTAGTTTTTTAAGCTCAGTTAGAAAACAAATCACCAGACAAGAAGAAACAAATCACTTTTCTTTAAATAAAGAAATTGAAGAGGTTTTAGACCTTTTAGAATTTAAAGCCAAGAAAAACAAGGTTGATTTAATCTTTAAGGCAGAGAATGAATTTTTTCTTTTTAATAATCAAATAAAATTTCATCAGCTCGTCGCTAATTTAGTTTCTAATGCAATTGATTCATATTTAGAAAAAATGGACGAAAAAAATCGCTCAGTAGTTATTTCGTTAGGAAGGGGCTTGGATGAGATTGGCGAGAATAACTCCCTAGACCAAAAAATTATCTTAAGTGTTAAAGATAATGGAGCGGGTTTAAGTAAAGAACTTCAAGAAAAAGTTTTTGAAGAATTTTTTAGCACCAAAAGTTTTGAAAACGGAACTGGGCTTGGTCTTGCTTTAGTAAAATCGGTCGTAGAAAAAAATTACGATGGTAAAATTAAAATAAAAAGTGAAGAGGGAAAAGGCAGCGAGTTTATTATTATAATCCCGGAAAGATAAAAAACTTCATAAAAATAAAAATTGAGGTCTTAGAGCACAGATTTTTTAAATATTTAAAGTTTTAATAATATGAGAAAAGATAAGTTAAAAGACGAGTTAAAGAATTTAATTAAAGAAATAAAGGGCGGAAAAGTTTTAAAAGGGAAAGAACTTGCTTTAATTTTAAAAAAAATAACCACAAGAGAATTAAAGCCAGGCGGACCATATCTTGATTTAAGACTAAAAAAACCAGACTTAAAATTAAATATTTTAATAAGTGAATTTCTAAAAACCCAGAAAGTCGTTTTAACTAATTTAGAAAAATTTATAAATAGCAAATCTGGTAACAAAGAAAAAACCAAACTCCATAAACAAACAGCTCCTTCTAATCACAAAATAACCCAAGTCCAGAAAAAAGAAAACGCGGAAATTGAAAAAATTTTTAAACTAGCTAAGAACGAACTTAAAAATTTACCAAAAAGATTTCAAGAAGAAATAATAAAAGTTATTAAAGAAACGGCTAAAAATAATCCTGATAAACAGATGTTACTTCTTCCTTATTATTTTTATAAAAGCCTTGATTTAGAATCATCTCAGGAATTTAATCAAGAAAAATTTAAAGAAAAAGAAAAGCTAATCACAAAACTTGGCTTAATAAACGCCTATTTTTGGAGTGCTTTTATAATTTATGATGATTTTTGGGACGAAGACGAAAAAGCTAGACCAAAACTACTTCCGGTTGCTAACTTTATGTCGCGAAATTTAATAGAATTCTATTTTTCTGAATTTCAAAAATATAAAGACTACCAAAAATACTATCAGGAGATTTTAAATAACTTAGACTATGCTAATTTTTTTGAAACAATAAATGGTCGCTTTAAAAATGACTTACGAGAAAATAAAAAGCTAAATTTAGAAGAAATAAATTTAATAAACTATAAAAATTATAAAATTAAATTTTTTCCTGCCGGCGCCCATATTCTTGGGCCCTTATTAATGATGGCGCATCTCGGTTTTAAGGTTAAATCAAAAGAAATAAAAAACTTAGAAAATTTTTTTATAAACTATCTGATTGCGCGTCAACTTAATGATGATATTTATGATTTTGAAGAAGATTTAGCTCGTGGAAATTTAAGCTCGGCTATCAATGAGACTTTAATTCAAGCGAAATTACAAGGCTATAAACAAGTAAATGAAGCTGAACTTAAAAAAATATTTTGGCTCAAAACTTTAAAAATTTTAAGTAAAGAAATAATTAAAAAAACAAAACTCGCTGAAAATTATTTAAAAAAGATTAAAATTATTGAAAAGCCAAAACCCTTATTAAAATTTTCCAATCTCGCCAGAGCCTCGGCTCTTAAAGCTTTAAAAGAAAGAACGGAAACTCTTGATTTTATTAAGGAAATTAGAGAAAACCTTAGTGACGATAGAATTTCATCGAAAGCAAATTACTAACAACGCTAATTGAGGAAAAAACATAGTTAAAGCAGTAATCATCGGATTTAGTAAGACTCCAAAAATAAAATAGAAAACCTCGGCAGCTACTGGTATTCCTAAATATTATAAATAAAAACCCAGAAAAGATTCTATTTATTTAAAATTTAATAAACTTGCTGGCTATGTTTCTACAACTACTAGTTTTCCTAATTTATCATCTTCTACCATTTTTAAAACCTTCACCATTAAAGAACTAGTTATTTAAAAAAATCACAAGCCCTATCTTTCCTTACCCTTTTTATCTTTTCTTGAGTTTTTCTTTAAGTAAATTTAAGGGATAATATTATAAACTTAAAGAGTTAATAAATTTAATTTTCATTTATGGATTCAGAGATAAAAAGTTTAGGAACTGAACAATTGTTCAAAGGTGAAAAAAATCAAAAATTAGAGCTAAGAGAATATCGTTGCCCTTTTTGTTATAAATTATTTTTTCGCGCTCAAATCGTTACCGCCTTGATAGAAATAAAATGTCGTAATTGTAAGAAGGTGGCAAGGATAAAGAGTTTAGGACTATAAAAAGCTATGACATTTCTATTTGGCTTTAACATTATTTAACTTTTTTATTACTAATTTCCCACAAAAACAGATGGACATCTGACTCCTTTTTTTATAAAAATGTCAAAAAATGACATAAGTTGTCAAAGGACTTATTTTAAAGAAAATAGGCTTTCCCGCAACTAAAAACAGAGCTTCAAAAAAGCTCTGTTTTAAACTACCTCGTGCTAGCACGATGATGCGGGCTACCTCGGGCTGGAACCGTAATTTCGGCAAGCCCAGTA
>CAZPPI010000011.1:22423-23146 GCA_964588435.1 uncultured Gammaproteobacteria bacterium
GTGCTAGCACGATGATGCGGGCCACTCGGGTTCAGTACTAAGCAGGTGAGACATCGTAAGGGTATTTGGACGACTTTTCTAACTACTTATCGAGGCATGTGAGTCGCTATCAAATTTTGCTAAATCGAGAACTTTCTGCACGAAGTCACCTTTCCCTTTGTTATATATCTTACTCCTAGATAAATCATTAAAATCCTCTTTCGGAGTAATCTTAATATTTTCTACTTTTAATTTTTTATATTCCTCAATAAGTTCTGGGTGTTTTATCAAATAATCTCTAAAAGTAATATTTCTACCCCAAAATGTATGCAAAGGACAGGCTATTGAAAGATGGTATTCAACAGGATTACCTTTTCTTAAAAATATACGTTCCACAGAGGACATGTCAGGCTTATAAGCGTAACCTAGAGGTTCTAATTTTTCAATAAAGAAAGGAATGTCACTAATTGATTCAACAAGAACAGCAATATCAATTATCGGTTTTGCAATCATTTCTGGAATTGAAGTGCTTCCAATATGTTGGATATCCTTAACTGAACCACTGAGAATATCTCGAATTTTTTTAGATTCGAGAACAAATCTTTCTTTCCATTCTTTTTGATATTCTTGTAATAAATCTTCATTCATAGATTTAGGCATGCGGGTCATGCCGATACTAAATTTTCCTGGCGGAGACTCAGGGATTCGAACCCTGGATGCCCTTACGGGCACAACACTTTTCGA
>CAZPPI010000012.1:0-20890 GCA_964588435.1 uncultured Gammaproteobacteria bacterium
ATTAGTTAAGGCTCAAAAATATGCTTGTGGTTGCTTTTTATTTAAGAAAATTTAATTATGCTAATCATCAAACTAAAAGGCGGACTCGGTAATCAATTATTCCAATATGCCTTTGGGCGTCTTATTGCTTTAAAGCGCGGGGAAGACTTAAAGCTTGATAAAGATATTTTAGGTCAAAGAGGCGATACTTATCGAAACTATGGCTTAGAGGCCTTTAATATTAAAGCTGAAATTGCTAGCCGGGAAGAGGTTTTAAAAGTTAAATATCCCTACGGCTTAATTTCAAAAGGCCTACGCTTCTTTAAGGCTAAATTTCTTCGAATTTTTCATATTGGCTTTGAGGCGAGAATGTTAAAAACTAAAGCTCGGTATCTTGACGGATTTTTTCAAAGTTATAAATATCTTGAGCCAATTAGAAGGGAATTACTTGAGGACTTAAGTTTAAAAAATGATAATTTAAAAATAAAGTACCCGGCTATTTTAGAAGAAATTATAAGCACCGAATCAGTCGCGGTTCATATTCGTCGCGGTGATTATGTAAATAATCCTAAAACTAAGAAAGCTCACTTTATCTGTGATTTAAATTATTACGAAAAAGCTTTTAGACTTATTAAAGATAAATTAAAAGAGAAAAATCTAGAGCCAAAGTTTTTTATTTTTTCTGATGATATTTCTTGGGCTAAGGATAATTTAAAACAAGAAAACTGTATTTTTGTTTCTCGTCCAGAAATTTTAGATTATGAGGAGTTAATTTTAATGTCTAAGGCGAAACATAATATTATCGCCAATTCGTCTTTTAGTTTCTGGTCCGCTTGGCTTAATTCTAATCCGGAGAAAATCGTTATCGCGCCGACTTTATGGAATAGGAGATACCAAAGGGCTTATAAAGATTTACTGCCGGAGGATTGGTTGAAAATTTAAAGGGTTTAATGGGGAATAAGATAGTCGGTTACAAAATGTAATCGACTGAAATTCTTGGCTAAAGATGGTAAATATTGTTTTAAAAATAAACACGGCTATCAGTTGGTGACAAATTGTCACCAACTGAAATTTTTAGAAGTTGCTTAAAAGCCTTTTAAAATCAGAAGGATTCCAAACGGTTACAAGATCTAACCAGTTAAAATTAATTAGTGATGGTGGGGAAATGCGTGAAGTGGTAAAATATCAGGTGATGCTAGGAAAAATTTAGAAAAACAGACTGGGCGAAAAATTTTATTTTAGTTTAATAAATGTTATAATTAATATATTCTTATTTAATGTTTAAAAAGCCTAAACCTATGCCAAAAGTATCAGTCATAATCTGTACTCATAACCGTGAAAAACTCTTGCCCCGAGCGCTTGATAGTGTTTTAAGTCAGGATTTTAAAGACTTTGAGCTTATAATTATTGACGATGCTTCAAACGACGGGACTGAAAGCTTAATTAAAACTTATCTTCAAAAGGATAGCCGTTTAAAATACTTTAAAAACGATCATAATTTAGGAATTGCTAAAAGTCGGAATAAGGGCTGTAAAATCGCTGAAGGCGAATATATCGCAATGTTAGATAGCGACGATTGGTGGCTCAAGAACGATAAATTAAGCCGTCAGGTGGCTATTTTAGACTCTCAGAGAGCTGTTGGCATAGTTGGAACAGGAATTGTTTTATATGACATTAAAGACAACTTTGTCAAAGAAGATATTTTTGAAGCCGAGAATAGTAAAATACGAGCTAAGATTTTAGCAAAGAATCAATTCGCTCAATCAAGTGTTTTATTTAGAAAAGAGGCTCATTTTAATGCCGGAGGTTATGATGAGAGTTTAGCTGTTTGTGAGGATTTAGACCTTTGGCTTAAAATTGGTCTTCGTTATGAGCTTGCTAATATCCCCGAAGCTTTAACTGCTTATTTAGTTAACCCCGAGGGCCTTTCTAAATTAGATAAACATCGCTTGTTTAAGATGACCGAAGAAGTTATTTCTCGTTATAAATTAGACTATCCTTTTTATTTAAAGGCAAAGATTAAATCTAAGTTAAGGTTTTTGAGGGACTAAAATTATTGAGCTTCTATAAATATTTTTTAATTATTTCTTTATAATTTAAACAGAAACTTTTAATAAAATCCTGCTCGGGGAAAAAGTTTTCTAAATCAAAGAGTAGTTTCTTTTCGGTTAAATCAGTAGCAATTTTTTTACTCAACTCTTTCTTTAGCTCTTTCATATTTTCTATAGAAAACTTTTCTTTTAAAATTTTAAAATCCGGCTCCACGCCTTTTTCTAAATACCAATATAAATCATAATAATCCCGCCCCTTAATATCAATCTCATTATCTTCTCCCTTAAACCAAGCTCTTTCTAAAATAGCACTTATTTTTCCGGTCATTAAATATTTTAGACTATAGCTTTTAACTAAAAAATTAAAACCAAAATTAGAGATTGGATTTATTTCCGTTTCTATTTGAGGGAAATTATCAACTTGTGGTTCTATTTTTACATATAAAAAATCGCTTTCTGAGCCTTTAGCTAAATCAAGTTCCTTTAAAACAGGGAACTTTAAATATAGTCTTGAAGGCCCAGGTTCCTCTTCACCTTGAACGCGAGTAGATATATCTATAGAAAAATCATTCTTAAAATATTTCTTTAAATCATTAGCCATCTTTTTTAAATCAAGCGCCCGATAATCTTCTAAAGATAAATTAAAATCTAAATCTTCTGAGAGACGGGGAAGATTATGTATTATTCTTAAAGCCGAACCGCCGATGAAGATAAAATTTTGGTATTTAGGTTTATTATAAATAAAAGCTAAAACAGGGAATTGTAAAAATTCCTTTAAGCCGTTTTTTATCACAAAGTCTGGCCAGTTTTCTGCTCTTTTTTGAGCGACGAAATTTTTTAGTTGTTCTATTAACATAGTTTTTTCATTATCTCTTTAATTATCTCCCAGCGTTTTCCTGAAACTAAATTAAAATAGGAATAAAATTCTTTTTTTTCTCGTCCATTTAAATTTTCTAAATTAAGGCGAAGTTTCTCTATACTTTCTAGCTTAGGAAGGGGTCCTCGTCTAAATCTTAGATAAAGAAAATCAAAAAGGGCTTTCGCTTTCGTCGCGATAATAATATCTTGATTTTTAAAGCGCTTGAAAGAAAATCCGCTAAACAGTTCTTTTGGTAAATTGTAATAACGCCAAGAGCCCAAATCGTTTTTAAAGTCTCGTGAGCTTTTAAGCGAAACAGAAGTTAAAGATCTAACGGGTTCCGTCATTATTTGGTATTTCGCTAGAACATACTCTAGGGAGAGATAAGAGGGCTTTAAAAGCTGGTTAGCTAGATATTCAAGATAGGAATCCTTATCTTTTTCCTTGTCATAAGTATCTTTAAAAATATAAGTTCCATTTTTTAAGGAGATTATATTTTTATTTTTTTGCCAATATTTTAAATTAAGATTAAGATTATTAGGGTCTTTTTCTAATAATTTTAAGTAATTTTTGCTAAATATAAGCAAATTATTTGTTTTTTCTTTGATTTTTTCTAATTTCATAGTTTTTTAGAATATGGTATAAATATTATACTATATCCTGAAAAAGTATGCAAGGGCTTACTGAACTTATTGAGCCCTATTATCTAGTCTTCCAAGTCTTAACTGGAAATCTTAAAATCCTTATAACAATTTGGTTTATTAATCCATAATGCTTTTTGAAATAATAGTCTTGGGATTTATAGTAGCTCTTTTTTCTTTGGCGATTATCTTTTAAACTTTTTCCGCCTAAATGAATAACTTTTGAATTTCTATCAACTTTAACTTTATAACCAAGCTTAGACGCCCTAAAACAAAGATCAACGTCTTCAAAATATAAAAAGAAATTTTCATCAAAACCTTTTAACTCTTCAAATAAGCTTTTTCTAATAAATAAAGTGCAACCGCTGAGCCAATCCGGATAATTATTAGCTCTCTTAAAGATTAAATTTTTTAAATTAGGCCAAGGGCCATAAGCATCTTTTTGTTCTAAGCCCTCCTCAGTCATTAAGAGCGGGGAAATAAGGCCGATTTTTTCGTCTTGTTGAAAAATATCTAGGGCTGATTTGAAAATATCTTCTTTAATTAAAGTGTCGCTATTTAGAAATAACAAAAATTCGCCTTTAGCTTCTTTAGCGCCAAGATTATTACCACCACCAAAACCTAAATTAACTGAGCTAGGAATTATTTTTATTTTTTCCTCTTCTATTTCTTGAGAAAATTCTTGACTGATAATTTCTAAACTATTATCAGAGGAATTATTATCAACCACAATAATTTCTCGCTCATTATGAGGAAAACTTAAAATACTTTTTAAGCAAGCACTTGTTAGTTTTGGGGTTTGATAGTTAATAATTATAATAGAGATTCTCATTGTATTTTAGCTTTTATTAAAAGCTCTTCTACCTCCCACTACGGCTTAAAACGGCGGCAATTGTTTTTAGGACAATTATTCCGTCTAAATAAAGGGAGCGGTTTTTTATGTAAAATAAATCGTTTTGGAGTTTCTTTAAAGTATCTTCTACCGAAGGGCTGTGGTATTCGCCAGAAACTTGGTCCCAACCGGAAAGCCCCGGTTTAACTAATAATCTTGTTTTATAAAAAGGAATAGCTTTTTCTAAATCACTAATTAGCTCTGGACGTTCTGGGCGCGGTCCAATAAAGCTCATCTCGCCTTTTAAAATATTTAAAACTTGGGGAATCTCGTCAAGTCGCATTTTCCTTAAAAAATTACCAATCGGCGTTATTCTTTTGTCACCGATTATCGTCATTTCCTTATTATTTCCTTCTTCGCGCATCGTCCTAAATTTTAAAATAGAAAAATTTTTTTCATTTTTTCCAACTCGAGTTTGCCTAAAAAATATTGGTCCACGGCTTTCTAATTTTATTATTAGAGAGATTAGAGGCCAAAAAGGAAGGGAAATAATTAAAATTATTAAGGCTCCAAAAAAATCAGCCGTATTTTTAATTGCATTAAAATAATTTCTCTCGCCTTCTTTAATGTTTTCCAAAAACCATTCAGCTCCAATTGCCTCTATCGGGACCTTTCCACTTAAAAGTTCATAAAAATCAGGATAATTATAGAAATTTATTTTTAAATTAAGACATTTAAATAAATTCTCACGCAAAAGATTAGCCTGACCGAAATCATCGCAGATAATAATAGTTTTAATATTTTTTTCTTTTATTTTCTCTGTTAAAACCTTTAATTCCTCAACACTTTTAAAAATTAAAGCTGTTTGATAACCAGCGCCCGGATTTCTAACAATCTCGGCCAAGAGTTTATCACTTTTTTCGTTATAGCCAATAATCGCTAGATTATCTTTAGCTAATAAATTCTTATCAAATAATTTAAAAAGACGGCGCCAAATAATGAAAAATAAAGCTGAGATAATTAAGAAAAGTAGTAAATTAGTTTTTGGGGTAATAACAGCATCAGTTCCTAAATAGAAATATAAAATTGAGAAGAAAGTCGAGAATAATAAAACTCCGGCTAAAGATTTAAAGAAGTTTCGACCCCAAGCTCGAAAGTTTAGATTATAAAAATTGTTAAGATAAAGAGCAATCAGCCAAATTGCAAAAACAACAATAAATTTAGGAAGATGGTCTTCTAATTTAACCTCTAAAAGTTCCATTCCATAGCGAAGACTTAGGGTTGTTAGAAGGGCGAGGATTAAAATAACAATATCTCCTAAAAAGAGGGTGAGTTTTTTTAATTTATTTTTTAGCATAATTTATTAAATTCTTAGCTTAAAGATAACATTAAGTATAAAAAAAATCAATTGTTTTTTCTATTTTATTCTGCTATAATTATCTCATAAATGTTTAGATTAATTTATTTATGATTGAAATAGATAGTAAATATAATTGGCCTAAAATTGGCAATGAAAAGGCGGTTGCCTTTTTAACTAGTGTTTTAGATAATTCTAGCCCGGCCTCAACTTATATTTTTAACGGAAGAGGAAATCTTGGTAAGTCAACGATTGCTTTGGCTTTTGCTAGAAATCTTCAGAACTTGTCGAAAATTAAAGTGGAAGAAAGCGAAACTTTAAATTCTGATCTCCATATTTTAGAACGAGGACCGGAAGAAAAATCAATCTCAATTGAAGCGGTTCGTGAATTTATAAAAATTTTATCTCTCGGTTCTTTTTCAAATTCTTATAAAATTGGGATTATTAAAGAAGCAAGTTATTTAAGCGAAGAAGCAAAAAGTGCTTTACTTAAAACCTTAGAAGAACCTCGCTCTAAAGTTATAATAATTTTATTAGTTGATGATATTTCTGATTTGCCAGCGACAATTATCTCTCGGGCTCAAGTTTTATACTTTGAACCGGTTTCCTCGGAAATTGTTTATGATTATTTAATTGATAATTACGGGACTAATCGCTCTCAGGCGAAGGATTTAGCTAATCTTTGTTTAGGTAGACCCCTAGAAGCAATTGCCTATTTAGAAAATCCTGAGAAGTATAAAAATTATTTAGAAAAAGCTGAACTTTGGCTTGATTTTTGTTTAGCTAGAGATGTTAATAAGCGTTTAGAGATTTTAGATAATTTATTTAAGGATAAAACCTGGAGTAAAGAAGCGAGAGATTCGGCTGAAAGTTTAATTTTTTTGGGCGAAGGTTTAGCTCGCGATTTAATGCTTCTTGCTCTAGATCAGCCTAATTTAATGCAACACATCGTTTTAAGTGATAAATTAATTACTTTAAAAACAAACTTCAATAATTCTGACGAAGCGATAGTCAAAGCTCTAAATTGGTTAAAACTTTTAGCTCAGGCTCGGGAATATTTACAGGGAAACGTTAATCCGCGTTTAGTTCTTGAACAAGTTGCGATAAACTATTAAAATTAGAAAATATTAAAATATTAATAAAAGAATATGAAAATTAAAAAGTTAAGGGAACTAATCTTAGAGAATAAAGCGTTTTTAATCGCTCTATTAGCTTTATTAACTTTATCACTCTCAGCTTGTTCAATAACAACAACGACTGATGGTTTGCAAACTGGTTCTAGTCTTTTCTACTCAAGTGATAAAGGAAATGCTTGGCGTGAGGCGAGTACTGTTTCTACCCCTGGGGCAAATTTAGAAAAGATTGCGAATCTTGATATTAAAGGTCTTTATGGTGACCCAAATGATAATTTAGCGCTTTATGCGGCGACAACCGAGGGCCTTTACTATACCTATAATGTTGCTAAAGGTTGGAATAAAGTCCCGTCTTTACCTAATGAGCCAGTCCGCTCAGTTGCGGTTAGTCCGGCTGATAAATGTTTAATTTACGTAGCGATTGCTAACCGTTTATATAAGAGTGATGACTGTGCTCGAACTTTTACTCAAGCTTATTATGATAATGATAAAATTGTTACGGTTAATTCCGTTATAATTGATCACTATAATTCAAGAAATTTATATCTTGGAACTTCTCGTGGGGAAGTAATCAAAAGTATTGATGGCGGTTCTTCTTGGCGAACAATTCATCGCTTAGACGGAGCTGTTGCTCGATTAGTTTCTAGTCCTCAGGATAGTCGTTTAATATTTGTTGCGACAGAAAAAAGCAAGCTTTATAGTTTTATTTCCAATACCGAAACCAATCCTTTAACTTCAGAAGATATAGATAGAAATTTTCAAGTTAATAATTTTAGAGATTTAAATCCGGTTTTGACGGATTTAAAAGTTGGTACGAAGTTTAAAGATTTAGTTAGCGCTCAAAGTGATGGAACTTTATTTTTAGCAACAAGCGAGATGATTCTTCGTTCTACTGACGATGGCACAAGTTGGGAAAGTTTGAACTTAATTCAACCAGACGGTAAAGCCGAAGTCAATGTTTTAGCGATTAATCCTCAAGATTCGAAAGAAATATATTATGTAACCGATAAAACTTTTTTTCGCTCTTCTGACGGTGCCGTAACCTGGACTACAAAAAAATTACCCTCAGCTCGCGGCGGTTCAGCTTTATTAGTTGATTTTATTAGTCCTAGCAGCGTTTATTTAGGAACCTATAAAGTTGTAACTAAGTAATAAATTTTAAATTATAAAGATAAATATAAAAATATGAATAATTATTTACAAGAAAAACAAGGAGATTTTGTTTCTGCTTTAGATTTTTTTAAAAAAGAAATGAGCTCACTTAGAACTGGCCAAGCTAATCCTAGCGTTTTAGATGCGGTCCAAGTTGAAGCTTATGGGGTTTTAAATCCAGTTAATGCTGTTAGTAATATTTCGGTCTCTGATAATAGCAGTATAATTATTACTCCTTGGGACAAGGGCGTAATTAAAGCGATTGAGAAGGGAATTGTCCAGGCTGATTTAGGCTTAGGAATTGTTAATGAGGGGGATAAAATTCGTTTAAGTGTTCCGCCCTTAACTGAAGAAAATCGTCGCGACTTGGTTAAAAAACTAAATGAAAAAATGGAAAAAACACGTATTATTATTCGTGGTATTCGTGATGATGTTAAAGATTTGATTGAAACGGCTTTTGTTGGGAAAGAAATAAGTGAGGATGATAAATTTCGTTTCATGAAAGAACTTGATGAATTTAGTGCTAAAAAGAACGATGAACTTAAATCTTTGCGTGATAACAAGGAAAAAAGTATAATGGAAATCTAAGTTTTTAATTAAAAATTTTTATGATAACTGCAATAGTGTTTATTTTGGTTTTATCAGTTTTAGTTTTAGTTCACGAGTTGGGTCATTTCTCAGTTGCCCGCTATTTTGGTATTAGAATTGAAGAGTTCGGACTCGGTTTTCCGCCCCGGGCGATTGGTTGGTATAAAAATAAATTTGGTAAACGAATTAAGGTTTCGGGAACGAGAACTTTTTCGAGTTTAGAAGATAGTGAAGATGAGAAACTCCAGCCAAAAAAAGGGGCAACAATTTATTCTTTAAATTGGTTACCTTTAGGCGGTTTCGTTAAAATTAAAGGCGAAAATGGAGATAATAGAAATGATGAGGATAGTTTTGGAGCAAAACCAATTTATCAAAGAGCTCTAGTTCTAGTTGCCGGTGTTGTAATGAATGTAGTTTTAGCTTGGTTCTTGTTTTCGCTTGGCTATATGATTGGTTCACCACAAACGACCGATGATTTAGGTAGAAATGCTAAAGTTAGTGAGCAGGCAGTTTTAGTGGCCGATGTTTTAGCTGATTCGCCAGCCGCTTTAGCCGGGCTTGAGGCTGGCGATAAAATTTTAGCAGTTGAAGGTTTAAAAATAGAAAATGAAAGTAAACTTCAAGAAATTATTGGGACTAGGGGTGGGATGGAAACCAAAATTTTAATTAATCGTAATGGGGAAGAAAAAGTAATAATCGCAATTCCAGAAAAATCTGGTGAACGAGCAGTTGTTGGTATTAGTATTTTTGCAGCTGGTAAAATTTCCTACCCTTTTTTCTCAGCTTTAGTTGAGGGGGTAAAAACAACTGCTTGGACTCTGAAGGCGATTGTTCTGGCTTTTATTGGCTTATTTCGTGATATGTTTAGTGGCGTCTCCGTTGGTGATCAATTTGCTGGCCCGATTGGAATTGCTAATATTACTGGTCAAGCAGCAAGAATGGGTTTTGTCTATTTACTCCAATTTACTGCATTATTATCTTTGAATTTAGCAGTTTTAAATATTTTTCCTTTTCCCGCTCTTGATGGAGGACGTTTAATTTTTCTATTAGCTGAAAAACTTAAAGGTCGTCCAGTTAGAAAAACAATTGAGAATTTAATGAATAATCTCGGTTTCTTGTTGTTAATAATATTGATAATATTTATTACAATTAAAGATGTAATTAAACTTTTCTAAATAAATAAATTGAAATATATGAAAATTAGATTAAAAGAAACTAAAATAGAATTAACTGATGCAACTAAAAATTATTTTCAAGAAAAAATGGATGCCTTAGAAAAATATTTAGTCGGAGTTCAAGTTTTAAATTGTGATTGTGAAATTGAAAAAATTGGTGGAGAACAAAAAAGCGGAAAAATTTATCGAGCTGAAGTTAATTTGGAAGTGCCAGGAAACTTATTAAGAGTTGAAAGAGAAGCAAGTGATGTTTATAAAGCGATTGATAAAGTAAAGGATCATTTAGTTTTGGTTATTAAAAAATATAGAGATAAAAAAACTGTCTAATTTAAAAAAAGGCCCTGGATTTTTTCCAGGGCGATGGGGTCGTTTTTATCTGTTAGTTCTTTTTAGGAACTTTTTTTCCTGAATATAATTTATCCAGATTTTTGTTTCCAGATAAACTATTATTATGAGAGCCGGTAAGAAAACTGGTTCTAATCTCATCCCCCAAGCTTCGATAAGCCCGGCCACAAGGACCAGAATAAAAATGATTATCACCTCATCAGTAATTTTTTGACCAATAACCAAGTTGCTAATGATACCCGTTACTACGGCTAAAAAAGCAACAAATAATCCCTGAATTGAAATCATTGATTTCCAGGCTTCGCTAAAAGCAAGGTCATCATTAATTTTAAACAGGGCTACCCAGGCCGTCACTCCGATTAAGACTAAGCCGCTTTGCCAGAGGGCTTTTTTTAAAAGATTTGTCTTTTTCCTCTTGAATGCTGTTGTTGCCATTTTTCTTACCGCTCTTAACGGCTTTTTTTAGGTTTATATTTTATTTTTTAGTTATTAAATTTCAAGAACTAAACTTTATCATACTTTATAATAAAAGTCAATATTTATTTTTTTAGAGATAAGTATTATACTAAAATTAAATAAATAATAAATTAAAGCTTTTTATGAATATTTTTAAGTTTTTTAAGGATGCTAACCAAAGGATAATTGAGTTAATGCAGCCAATTTTAGCTAAGATTGAGTCTTTTGAACCAGAATTAAAGGTTTTAAAGCTTGAAGATTTTAAATTAAAAACAGAATTTTTTAAAGAACGCCTAAAAAAAGGAGAGACCCTTGATGATTTATTACCTGAGGCTTTTGCAACTATGCGTGAAGCGGCTCGACGAGTTCTTGGCCAGCGTCATTTTGATGTTCAGATGATAGGTGGCATTGTTTTACACCGTGGCCAGATTGCCGAAATGAAAACCGGTGAAGGTAAAACTTTAGTTGCGACCCTACCTTTATATTTAAATGCGCTTGAGGGAAAGGGGGCCCATCTCGTAACCGTTAATGATTATTTGGCTCGTTTGGGCGCTGGTTGGATGGCTCCAGTTTTTCATTCATTGGGTTTAACTACTAGCGTTATTATTCATGACGCCGCCTTTGTTTATGATCCGGAATATAAAAATGAAGAGGAGTTTGACGAACGCCTTCAACATTTCCGTAAAATTTCTCGTCGTGAAGCTTATTACTCTGATATAACTTATGGAACTAATAATGAGTTTGGTTTTGATTATTTGCGCGATAATATGGTTTATACCCTTGAGCAAACAGTTCAAAGACCACTTAACTACGCAATTGTTGATGAAATTGACTCTATTTTAATTGATGAAGCGCGAACTCCTTTAATTATTTCCTCTCCAGCCGAAGAATCCGGTGATAAATATTTTAAATTTGCTCAAATTGTTCGTGGTTTAACTGAAAATGAAGATTATAATATTGATGAGAAGATGCGAACCGCTTCTTTAAGTGATGCGGGAATAAATAAAGTTGAAAAAATTCTAGGTTTAGGAAATATTTATGTTGAAGGTGGAGTTAAAGAAGTCCATCATTTAGAACAAGCTTTAAAAGCTCAAGTTCTTTTTCATCGTGATAAAGATTATGTTGTTAAAGACGGAGAAATAATTATTGTTGATGAATTTACCGGAAGAATGATGCCTGGACGTCGTTATAGCGAAGGTTTGCATCAAGCGATTGAAGCGAAGGAAGGAGTTGAGGTAAAAAAAGAATCGCGAACGATGGCGACCATTACTTTTCAAAATTTATTTAGGATGTATAAGAAGTTAAGCGGTATGACGGGAACAGCGGAAACTGAAGCAGAAGAATTTCATAAAATTTATAATTTAGAAACAATTATCATTCCAACTAATCGTCCCAATATTAGACGTGATGATAATGATTTAATTTTCAGAACTGAAGCTGATAAATTTAAAGCTGTTATTAAAGAAGTTAAAGAGAAGAATGCCCTTGGTCAACCAGTTTTAGTCGGAACAATTTCAATTGAAAAAAATGAAATTTTAAAGGAGATGATGGAGCGTGAAGGTTTGAGACCGGAAGCTTTAAATGCTAAAAATCACCAGCGAGAAGCAGAAATAATTTCCCAGGCTGGTAAAAAAGGTGCTATTACTTTAGCGACTAATATGGCTGGTCGTGGAGTTGATATTATTTTAGGCGGTAATCCACCGGAAGAAGGTGGACAAGAAGCGGTTAAGGCCGCTGGCGGACTCCATGTTATTGGTACCGAAAGACACGAGTCGCGTCGTATTGATAATCAGCTTCGTGGTCGCGCTGGTCGTCAAGGCGACCCGGGCTCTTCAAGATTTTTTGTTTCTACCGAGGATGATTTGATGAGAATTTTTGGTGGCGATAGGATGAAAAATTTGATGACAACTTTAAGAGTCCCGGCTGATATGCCGATTGAAAATAAAATTATTTCTAATTCAATTGAAAGCGCTCAAAAGAAAGTTGAAGGAAATAATTTTGACATGCGAAAACATTTAGTTGAATATGATGATGTTATTAATAAACACCGAACTTCTATTTATAAGAAGCGTCGAGAAATTATTGAATTATCAGAAAAAAATGGCGGGTCTGAGGTTGTAGAAATTTCTGGCGAAGTAAAGGGAAGCGAATTAATCGAAAATAATCAAAAGGCTAAGGATTTATCACGACCAACAAGCTTGAGTGAAATTATCTTAGAAATGATAATCATGGAGATTAGCTTAGTCGTTAATTTTCATACGGCCGGTGAAATACCTGGTGATTGGAATTTTAAAGAAATTGCCGAAACAGTTTCGACTATTTGGAAAGAGGATGCTTTAAGTTTACAGACTTTACTTGAAGAAGAAGCAAAAAAAGTTGTGCGACCTGATGAGAAGCGTCGTTTACTTACTGATTTATTAGTTAAACGTGCCGAGGAGAGATACAATAAGATGGACGAAAACTTTAAAGCCGCTAATATGGACTTTAAAGAGGTTGAAAAGGGAGTTTTGATTCGTTCGATTGATCAGCTTTGGGTTGAACACTTAGAAATGATAGATTATTTAAGACGAGGAATTGGTCTTCGCGGTTACGGTCAAAGAGATCCGCTCGTTGAGTATAAGAAAGAGGCTTATCGCTTGTTTCAAGAATTAAATGCTTTGATTAATAAACAAGTTGTTTACTCAATTTATAAAACTGGCGACGCGCTTGCTTTTGCTGCCGCTCGTGATATTAGTTTATTTAACCAAAAACCGGAAGCAAAATTAGAATTTAGCGGCGCTCAGAAAGTAATGGAACGCCAAGCCGATAATCGCAATACCTTTGATTTAGTTAAAGAAAAAGTAAAAGATGAAAGCGGAAAAGTTATCGGCCGCAACGATTTATGCCCTTGTGGAAGTGGAAAGAAATATAAGAAGTGTTGTGGGGCTTAATATGATAATGTATGGAAAATTGCGTATTCTGTAAAATAATAAGAGGAAAATTAGAGGTTAAAATAATTCATGAAACTGATTCTGTTTTAGCTTTTATTCCTAAAAATCAGGTAAGTAAGGGTCATACACTTGTAATACCAAAAGTACACTACGAGAATATATTCGATATTTCAGAAGATGCTCTCAGCGAGGTCATGAGGGTCTCAAAGGAGCTATCAGAGAAATACAAAAAAGAGTTAGGTGCGACTGGAGTAAATATACTCCACGCAAGTGGTAAAGATGCTCAACAGAGCGTATTTCACCTCCATATTCATGTAGTCCCGCGCTATCCCAATGACAATTTGGATCTGTGGATTAAGGCAGGAATTGAAAAACTTTAACTTTTCTTGATCTTTGAATTGCTATAATAATTAGTCTAATAAGCTAATTATTAAAACTATGAAAAATGAAGAGATTTCACAAATTGCCTTATTCAGAGGTAAAAAAATAAGAAAAACTATTTATCAAAAAGAGTGGTGGTTTGTGGTAGGGGATATCGTTAGCGCTTTAACTGACACTATTAATTCTTCTGATTATATTAAGAAAATGAAAATTAGAGATGTTGAGCTTGCTAAAGGGTGGGGACAATTTGTCACCCCCCTTCCAATTGAAACTGAGGGTGGAGTTCAGAGTATAAATTGTGCTAATACCGAAGGGATATTTCGTATTATTCAATCAATTCCTTCGCCAAAGGCCGAGCCGATGAAAAGATGGTTAGCAAAAGTTGGTTATGAGAGAATGCAAGAAATTGAAAATCCTGAATTAGCTACTAAGCGCACAAAGCTACTTTATAAGCTAAAGGGCTATCCAGAAGATTGGATTGAAAAGAGAATGCGAGGAATTGCTGTCAGAGAAGAGTTGACTGACGAATGGCAAAAGCGAGGTGCTAGAGAAAACAAGGATTATGAAATTTTAACTGCAGAAATTTCAGAAGCGACTTTTGGTTTAAAGCCAGGTGAGTATAAAAAAATGAAAGGCTTGAAGCGGGAAAATTTAAGAGATCACATGGATGATTTTGAGCTTATTTTAACGATGCTTAGTGAAAGAACAACGACAGAAATTCATAGAACTAATAATTCCTTAGGAATGCCAAAGTTAAAAGATGATGCTAGGGTTGGTGGCTCAATTGCTGGCTCAGCTCGTAAACAAATAGAAAGAAAAATTGGTCGTTCAGTTGTTTCTAAAAATAATTTTTTAGGGAAGAGTAAGAAGAAGGAATTGAATTAATACTAAAATATATGAAAGAGCTAGAAGTTAAAATTTTAAAACACTTAAAAGCAAGAAAATGGGATAATTTGCGCCCGGTTGATCTAGCTAAGTCCATTATGATTGAGGGGGCAGAACTTCTTGAGCTTTTTCAGTGGCAAAATTTATCATTAGAGGAAGTTAAAAAAGATAAAGATAAAATTACTGAAATAAAAAAAGAGTTGGCTGATGTAATTATTTATTGTTTAGAGATGTCAGTTTTATTGGGTCTTAATACAGAAAAAATTGTTAATCAAAAATTATCTTTAGTAGCTAAAAAATATCCAGCTAAATTAATGAGAAAAGAGAATGACAACGACTCTTATTTAAAAATAAAGAACGAATACCGAAGGAAAATTTAAAGAAGCTAAGATAATATGAAAAAACAACTTACTTTAGCAATAGTTTATAGAAATAAAAGGATTTTACTTGGCTTAAAGAAAAGTGGTTTTGGAGTAGGAAGATGGAATGGTTTCGGAGGAAAAGTAGAGAGTGGCGAAAGTATAGAAGAGGCGGCTGTCCGTGAATTACAAGAAGAGTCCGGAATTATTGCTAAGGAAATAGAAAAAGTCGGTGTTTTAGATTTTGAATTTGAAAACCTACCAGAAACTCTTGAGGTTCATGTTTTTCGTGTTAATGATTTTGATAACGAAGCAATAGAAACCGAGGAAATGAGCCCAAAATGGTTTGATATCGAAAAAATACCATTTGACCTTATGTGGTCAGACGATGTTTATTGGATGCCGTATTTTTTAGAGAATAAAAAATTTGTTGGTAAATTTCTATTTGATAGAGCTTCAGACGATAAATATCAGGCAAAAATCTTGTCATTTGATTTAAGGGCAGCGGAGTAGGTGGTCAATTTAAATATATTAATTTAAACCACTTCTTTCTCTTCGCCACCACCAGCCTCCTCCTCACTCTCCTTATTAGCTCTCGCATTAACTTCATAACTCGTATTTTGGCTTTCAAAAAAGTTAACAAGCTCTAAAGTATCAGTCGCTGAAGCCATCCATTTTGCTGGATTAGTATCGTGGAAATGGGGCTCAAAGCCTAACTCTTCTAAACGTCTATCAGCAACATAGCGCACATACTGATTAACATAATCAGCATTTAGTCCGAGAATTCCTCGAGGGAACATATCTTTATTATAAACAGTTTCCATCTCAACTCCGTTAATAATAATGCTTTTAATTTCCTCACCAAAACTTTCATCAACAATTTCTGGATTTTCTTCAAGAATAGTTAAAATTAAATTTATCCCAAATTTTAAATGTAAGCTTTCGTCGCGTAAAACCCAATCAATCATTGAGCCAAAATTTCTCAATTGTTTTCTTTGACGAAAACTTAAGGCGACCATAAAACCACTATAAAACCAAATTCCTTCCATCACAATATTATAGGCAACTAAATTACGAACAAAATCGCGTTTACCTTCAATTGTTTCGATATCTAAGCGTTCGTCCATCTTAGACAAAAAATTACTAATCCAATCTTCTTTGGCTTTAATTGAGGGGGTAATTAGATGTTTCTGATAAATTTTTTCTTTATCAAGTGGGAAAGTTTCTAAAACATATTCAAAAGCCTGGCAATGATTTGCCTCCTCCCACATCTGTTTAGCTAGATAAAGATGGGCTTCCGGGGCTTTAATATAAGGGTAGACGCCAAGAGCTAAAGTTCGATTAACAAGTAGTTCCGAAGGGTTGAAAAAGCTCATCAAGAAGCTAACGGCATAACGCTCATCATCAGTCATTTTTTTCCAATCATCTAAATCCTCCCCCAGGGCAATTTCGTGAGGGAACCAAGTATTAGCAACGGCCTGATTATATAAATCATAGGCCCAAGGATATTTTATTGGTCTTAATTGCATATCCTCGTTTCGTGGTTTTCCAAGTATCATATATTTATATTTTAAATTATTAATAAAAACTTTTTAAATTATTGGCAACTATCACACTGCAGTCTTTCTTGAGGGTCAAGTGGGCAAGCCTGGCTTTCAGTCTTAACTTTTTCTTCCGTTTTTAGCTCGGCGCCTACAGGACTTTGAGCTCTTGAGGCGATTAGGGCGCCAAAACCTTTTCTACCCATAGTTTCAGTTTTATTAACCTTAATTGTGCTTTGTTCGGCGCTATGACGGGGTTTCATGTGAAGATAATAGGTTGTTTTTAGCCCAGTTTCCCAAGCATAAAGATAAATATTCATAATTTCTTCCGTATCTCTTGTCGCTAAATACATATTTCGACTAATCGCTTGGTCAATCCATTTCTGGGCTCTTGAAGCAACATCAATAAAAGCTTGAGGTCTAATTGAAAAAGAATCTTTATAAATCGCTTTTAAATCCTCAGGAATTTCTTCAATATTTCTCAGATCTCCTTTAGCTGCGAGGATTTTCTCTCTAGTTTTTTCCCAAATGCCTAAATCTTTTAAGTCGTAAACTAAATTTTTATTAAGCTCTAAATACTTTCCTGATAAAGTATTACGACTAAAAATTTGAGCAAAACGCGGATCAATTCCGGTTGAAGTTCCGGCAACAAGCCCAATATTAGCCGTTGGTGCAATTGCCATTAAAGTTGAATTTCGCATTCCTTGTTTAACTTTTTCTCTAAGTTTATCCCAGTCTAATTTAAAATCTTTATTAAATTTTCTTAAATTTTTTCCTCTTAAATTTTCAAGTTTCTCTAAAGTATCAAAGGGGACTAAGCCTTTTGACCAAGCACTACCCTCAAAATCAGGATAAGAGCCTTTTTCCTTAGCTAATTCAGCACTCTTTTCAATCGCATGATAACTAATAAATTCTAATAATTCATCACTTAAATCCGTTGCCTCCTGACTATCATAAGCTAGTTTTAATCTTTCAAATAAATCAGCTAAACCCATAACCCCAAGACCAATCGCTCGACCTTGTTTATCGGAAGTATTTGCCTCAGGAATTGGCGGTTCGTTAACGTCAATTAAATTATCAAGTTGTAAAACACCGAGTTGGACGCTATTTTTTAATTTTTCAAAATCAATTTTTTTGTCTTCAGTTAAATGACGACTTAAATTAATTGAAAGTAAATTGCAAACTGCAACCCGGTCTTTATCTGCCGGTAAAGTTATTTCCGTACATAAATTAGAGCTCATAATTGTGCCGGTATTATTATTTAAAGCTCTAACATTAACTGTGTCTTTCCAAGTTAACCAAGGATGAGAAGTCCCTTGAAGAGAAACAATCATATTATTAAACTGTTCCTTGGCTTTTATTTTTTTGAAAATTCTCATTTTTCCAGCCTCGGCTAATTCTATATATTCTTTATAACGACGAGAAAATTCTTCACCATATAAATCTGGCAAATCAGCCACTTCTTTTGGATCAAATAAATACCAATAATCATCGGCTTTAACGCGCATCATAAATTCATCAGAAATCCAAGCGGCAATATTTGCGGTTCTCGTTCGGCGATAATCATCGCCAGCATTTTGTTTTAAATCTAAGAAGTCTTGAAAATCAAGGTGCCAATTTTCCATATAAAAACATAAGGCGCCCATTTTTTTCCCGGCACGTGAAATTGCGCGAATGGTTGAATCAATAATATGGAGAAAGGGAATTGGTCCGGAAGAAAAAGTATTATTTGTATTAATTGGTGAACCACTAGCTCTTAATCTAGTTACGGCTAAACCGATACCGCCGGTTGCTTTAGAAAGTTTCATCACATCAGCCACGGTTTTAGCAATATGATCTATGCTATCGTCCATAGACATTAAAAAACAATTACTTAAACGTGGGGATGGGGTGCCGGCATTAATATTAGTTGAGCCGCCAGGAATATATTCTAAAGCCGACATTTTTTGATAAAATTTTAGGGCCATTTTAGTTGCATCTTTCTCATTTTCTGCCATCGCCATCGCTAAGCGCATAAAAAAGTATTGCGGAGTTTCTTTTAATTTTTGATCAGCGCCCTTAATCAAATAGCGGTATTTTAGAGTTGAAATTCCGGTATAGTTAAGCAGGCTATCATTTTCTGGTTTTAAATTTTTAGCCAATTCCTCCAAATCAAAATTATTTAGTTTTTCGCTTAATAATTTATTGGCAATTCCATTTTTAACATAAAGAGGAAAGTCGGCTTGATATTTTTTTAATAAATCTTCATCATCGTCAAAATCCCCAAAAACTTCTTTGTAAATTAACTTAAGCATTAGGCGGGAAGCGATAATGTCAAAGTCAGGGTCATCTTTTATGTTTTGAACAGCGGCGGCGATAACGGCTTGATCAATTTCGGTGGTTGTCATTCCGTTATAAAGAGTCAGACTTGTTTCGGTTGCAATTTGCGCAGTTTTTTGGGCACTATCTTTTAAGCCGTAAGCGGCGTGAGAAATCGCTCTATTTATCATCTCAGCGTTAAAATCTTCGAGCTTACCGCTCTGTTTTCTTATCTTAATATTCATAATTTACTTAGAAAAGCAAAGAAATCAGCGTTTCTTTGATTTACTATATTTAGTAGTTAAAGTATTATCCAGTATACCATATATTGTATAGTGGCACAAGAGCCGATAAACAAAGGGAAAAATTTAAATTATTTATAAGCTAAAAAATTTCTTGCTTGATTTTGAGTCTTTCTTATGATAAACTACAACCAAAGAAATTCAAGAAAAATAAAACTATATGTCAGCAAAAGATCAGTCAATTTCAGAAATTGAGGCGGAAGCCTTGGCTTTTTGGGAAAAGAAAAAAATATTTTCACGTTCAGTTGAGCGAGAAGCAAAAAACGGTGACTTTGTCTTTTATGACGGCCCGCCTTTTGCGACTGGAACGCCTCATTACGGCCATTTAGTTGGCGGTATTATTAAGGATGTTATTCCTCGTTTTGCGACGATGAATAATTATCGGGTTGAAAGAAAATGGGGTTGGGACTGCCACGGCTTACCGATTGAAAATATTGTTGAGAAAGAACTTGGAACTAAAACTAAAAAAGAAATTGAAGATTTGGGTGTAGAAAAGTTTAATAATCTTTGCCGGGCGCGAGTTGATACTTATATTAATGAATGGAAAAAAGTTGTGAGTCGCTTGGGTCGTTTTGTTGATATGGAAAATTCTTACCGAACGATGGATTTGCCTTTTATGGAGAGTGTTTGGTGGGCTTTTAAAATTTTATGGGATAAGGGTTTGATTTATAAAGATCATCGCTCAATGCACGTTTGTCCTCGTTGTGAAACAACTTTATCCCAGTCAGAGGTTAGTGAGGGCTATAAGGACATAAAAGATTTATCAGTTACAGCTAAATTTAAGTTAAAAACAGGACAAAAAATTAAAGTAAAAGGGGACGAACTAGAAGTTGATGATAAAACTTTTGTTTTAGCCTGGACAACTACGCCTTGGACTTTAATTGGGAATGTCGCTTTAGCGGTTGGTGAAGAGATCGATTATGTTTTAGTTAAAAGAATTGATGAGGGCGTTAATGAAAATTTAATTTTAGCTAAGAGTGTTTTTGAGGAGATGTCTAAAGATATTTATAAAATAATTTCTGAATTTAAGGGTTTAGCTATCTCTGGTTTAGCATATGAACCTCTTTATGATTATTATTCTCAAGACGAAAAATTAGTTAATCATGAAAATGGTTGGAAAATTTATGGAGCCGAGTTTGTGACAACTGATGAAGGTGTCGGCATTGTTCATATTGCTCCAGCTTTTGGTGAGGATGATATGAAACTTGGAAGAGAAAAATCTTTACCTTTTGTTCAACACCTCGGAATGGATGGAATTTTTAAAGAAGAGGTTAGAGATTTTCCTGGTTTAAATGTTAAGCCAATTGAAAGTCATAGCGCGACCGATATCGAAATTATTAAAAATCTAGCTGGTCGCGGATTATTATTTGATAAGAAAAAATATGAACATAGCTATCCTCATTGCTGGCGCTGTGATACTCCTCTAATAAATTATGCGACCAGTTCTTGGTTTGTAAACGTTAGTAAGTTAAAGCCACAATTACTTGAGAATGCAAAAAAAATTACTTGGTCACCTGATTATTTAAAAGAAGGGCGCTTTGGTAATTGGCTTGAAGGCGCCCGCGATTGGTCAATTTCTCGTCAAAGATTTTGGGCTAGTTGTATTCCAATTTGGGAATGTTCTTG
>CAZPPI010000013.1:0-9934 GCA_964588435.1 uncultured Gammaproteobacteria bacterium
CAAAACCTCCAAAGTCTCACGAGCACATTTTTCAAAATCAAAATCTTTAACCCGCTCTAATCCTTTAGCTTTTAAATCTTCTCGAAGAGCCGAATCTAAAACAAGTGATTTCATCGCTAGAGCAATAGAACAAGAATCGTTTGGATCAAAATATAAGGCAACATCAGCAGCAACTTCATGTAAAACTGGAATATCTGAAACTGCTATTGGCAAACCGCAGGCCATCGCTTGCAATAGAGGAATGCCAAAACCCTCATATCTAGTTGGAAAAATAAAAGCCGAAGCCGAAGCAAAAATATAAGGCATATCAGCTTCATCAACCCAGCCCGGCATTAGAATTTCACGTTCTAAATCATATTCCTCAATCATAAATTTAACCTCATCGTAACCAAAACTAGCATTACCAATTAAAACTAATTTTTCCTTAACCTCTGGATAATTTTCTCGCACAATTGAAAGAGCTTCAATCAAAATCGGGGTATTTTTTTTCTTTTCTAAGCGCCCAGCATAAAGGAAAAAAGGTTTTTCTAAACCATATTTAAATAAAACCTCATTATTTTTTTCTTCACTATCAGATAAACGGTAAAGTTCAGAGTTATAACCGTTATGAATCACTTGGATTTTTTTAGACTTAACCTTAGGATAAAAATTTTCTATTTCTTGTTTAGTAAAATTAGAAACTGCAATTATTTTAGAAGCTTTTTTTAAAGCAAATTTAGTTGACCAATAAAGATAATCAAGAGAACTAGCCCGATACTTACCAAGAGTAACAATTTTAACTAAAAAATTTACAAAACCACGATAATAAGCATGGGAAGTTTTAATCTTGTCACAACGATAAAGATTTTTATCTCTTAAAAAAGCTAAATCATGGATAGTATTAACACTTCGCCTAGGGCTAAAAAATGGTAAACCGTGAGCCGGTACAAATAAAACATCAGGGGCCTTAAAAAGCATCTCCAAACTTAAACGACCAAGCGTCCAAAAAGAGTCAAAGGGCCAATTCAAAACTTTAAAAGAAAAATTAGGATTTCCCTCAATTATTTTTTTTAATTCAGGACTCGGTTCATTATTTAAATATAAAAGATATTTGTTATTCTTATCAATTTTAGCTAAATTTTTTATAAGATAAAAGGAATACCATTCGGTACCAGTTTTATGTTTTAAATTGGCCCTTGAGGCGTCTATGCCAATTATCATATCTTTAAAATTTTTATTTAGTCGCCAAAATACTTCTTTTATAAGAATCTAGATTATCCAAAGCTACCCCAGTTCCCTTGGCAACACAAAGCATCGCTTCGTCAGCGACATAAGCCGGAACGCCGGTAGTTCGTGAGATTAATTGATCCATATTTCTTAATAAACTGCTACCTCCAGTTAAAACAATCCCCTTATCAATAATATCAGCCGATAACTCTGGTGGAGTCTTTTGTAAAACTTTTTTAGCGGCAGTAATGATTCCTTCTAACTCACTTTGAATCGCTTCGGTCACATCATCACTATTAACAGTAATCCCTCTTGGTAGACCAGTAACAATATCGCGTCCACGAATTTCCATATAAAGTTTATCCTCCATATACAAAGCTGAACCAATATTAATCTTTATTTCTTCAGCAGTTCGTTCACCAATTGCTAAATTATATTTTTTTCTAATATATTCCAAAATAGCGGCATCAAATTTTTCACCACCAATTCTAACCGAACTAGAAGCAACAATTCCGCCCAAGGAAATAACGGCCATTTCAGCGGTCCCGCCACCAATATCAATAACCATATGACCAGTGGCTGAGCCAATTGGAATATCGGCGCCAATCGCTGCAGCTACTGGCTCTTTAATAATATAAGCTGCTTTTGCTCCAGCAGCAATCGTTGCTTCAATTACCGCTCGACGCTCAGTTGAAGAAATCCCTACAGGAACAGCCACCATAACCTCGGGACGAAATAAACGCATTCCTCCTAAGGTTTTATTAATAAAATAACGAATCATCGTTTCTGTTGCCCGATAATCAGCAATTACTCCATCTTTTAAAGGTTTAACCGCCATAATTGTGTCTGGCGTTCGTCCTATCATATCTTTAGCTTCATTACCAACCGCCAAGATTTTTTTATCCTCTAAAGACACCGCCACTACACTCGGTTCATTAACAACAATCCCGCGACGAGGCAGGTAAATTAAGGTATAAGTTGTCCCGAGATCAATCCCGATTCTTTTTATAAACATAAAATAAATACTAATCCATCTTAGTATCTTTTCTCTTATTAGTCAATTGAATCTACCTATCGCCAACAAACTCTAAATCCTCATCTTCATTATCAACAACATCATTATCTTCACGTCCTTTGTCTTTATTAGCAATAATTTTTTTAACTTTTTCCGAAAAATCAAAAGAATCAAAATCATTCTTAAAAAAGATATATTCGGCTCCTAAATCCATTGAACGCGCCTTACTATCCTCATCGCTTAAATCAGTAAAAACGAAAACCGGTTTAGCTGATAAGATATCGCTTGTCTTGACTCGCTTAATTAAGTCAAAACCATCAACTTTTGGTAAAATTAAATCTAAAATAATATAATCAGCTTCAAATTGTTCTATATTATTAACTAACTCTTCCGGTTCTTCATTGCCATAACTAGTTTCAACTTCAAAACCATCAGCAGAAAATTGTGATTCTAGGTCATAAAGTAAATCTGCGTCATCTTCAACGATATAAATTTTTTTAGTGCTCATAGTCTTATAAATTAAATTTTATTATTTTTATACCAATTAATTGTTTCTTTTAGTCCATCTTCAAATTTAATTTCTGGTTCAAAACCCAATTCCCTTTTTGCTTTTGAAAAATCAATCGCATAACGATGGTCGTGTCCCGGTCTATCAGAAATATATTCTATTAAAGCTTCGGGCTCCTGCCCCTCAAAAAAAGCTCCAATTAACTTTTCAGCGATTTCAATATTTCTTAATTCCTGTCCGCCGCCTAAACAATAAGTCTCACCAATTCTTCCCTTCTTAATAATTAATTCTAAACCACGATTATGATCATCAACATGAATCCAATCACGAATATTTCTACCATCGCCGTAAAGCGGTAATTTTTTTCCTTCTAATAAATTAGTAATAAAAAGTGGAATTAATTTCTCTGGATATTGACGTGGTCCGTAATTATTTGAACAATTAGAAATTGTTATTTTTAGACCATAAGTATAAAAATATGCCCGAACTAAATGATCACTAGCTGCTTTAGAAGCACTATAAGGCGAACGTGGATCATAACGATTTTCTTCATTAAACGCTTGATCACCCTCCTTTAAAGAACCAAAAACTTCATCAGTGGAAACGTGATGAAAACGCAAATTATATTTCCGAGCCGCTTCTAACAAAATTCTCGTCCCTTCAACATTAGTTCTGATAAAATCAGCACTATTTTTTATTGAACGATCAACGTGACTTTCGGCTGCGAAGTGAACAATGAGCTCCACTTCTTGAGCCAATGACTCAACTAAATTTTTATCACAAATATCACCCTTAATAAAGCGATAATTTTTAAGACCAAGCAAATCTTTTAAATTTTCGGGATTACCGGCATAAGTTAAAAGATCGAGATTAATAATCTCATCCTCAGGATTATTCTTAAGCCAGGAATGAATAAAATTTGAACCAATAAAGCCGGCGCCGCCGGTAACAAGTATTTTCATAAAAACTAATTAATTTTATAAGGACTATTTTTATCCTCTTCCCACCTAATTTCATCAATCTCTTCAAGTTTTCCGCTCCCGCGATAAAGCTTGTCGGGAAAATTTAAACTCAAAGCCGGAACCTCGGAAATACATTTATAACCATGGACAACTCCTGGCGGCACTAGAACTAAAACCGGGTTAAGAGCACCAACTTCAAGCTCTAAAGTCTCGCCCTTTGTCTTAGAATCTTCTCGCCTATCCCAAAGATAAAGACGAAAATTTCCTGGTCCTAAAAAAATGAATAAATCACTTTGAAATTTATGTTCGTGCGGACCACGAATAATATTGGGCTCAGTATAGCTCAAATAAGCCATCTCCGGTAAATATCCATTTAAATCATCCTTTCTAAAAAGTTCCGATAAATAGCCACGCTTATCTTCGTATTTAGAAATTTTTTTGATAATAACTCCTTCTATCATACTTTATTTTTTAAATTTTAATAAACCATTTTGTGCCCCTAAATGTCCGACTTTAGCAGCAGTATTCTTTAAAGCGAGCGTTAAGGCTTTATCAATATCGCCTTCGTAGATAACATAACCAGCAGCAAAAGAAGAATTAAAAATATCACCAATACCAGTCGTATCAACCCGTTTTTTTTCTTTTAGAATTTTTCTTTGATAAATTTTATTGCCATCATAAGCAATAACGCCGTCGGATCCAAGAGTAATAACGGAAATTTTTGCCCCTAATAAATGAATTGCTCTCGCTAAATTTTCTGGATTTTTTAAAGCCTTATCATCAAAGCCATTAAGTTTTTTAGAACTATGGAGCAATTGCAAGGCTTCATCTTTATTTAAAGCTAAGACCGTAACCTTTCTGATAAAACGACCGATTCGTTTATAGCCACTTAGAAGTTGGGTCATTCCCGGATTCCAAAAAACTTTCTGACCATTATCTTCAGCGACAGAAAAAATATTTTCTAAATTCTTATACCAAGCACCAGCTAAAGAGGCAATATAAACATTTTTTGCTCTATCAAGTTCTTTTAAGTCTCTAGCTTCTAGTTTTAATAAATTATTCGCTCCACGTTGTGCAAAAATTATCCTTTCTCCTGAGGGAGCAATTAAAATAAAAGAGGTCCCGCTTCCTTCTTTTTTATCAACTTTAAGTAAATCAGTTTTAACTCTCCGAAGCTTTAAATTCTTAATAATTTCCCTTCCATTTTCATCATCGCCAATAGACATAATAGAGCTAACATTAAAACCAAAATTAGCTAAACAAACAGCACTATTAGCCGCTCCGCCACCAAAAGAATAATCAAAGCGATTAACTTTTATTTTCGCTCCATATTCAAAAGCCAATAATTCTTGACGTAAAATATCTTTAGGATTTTTTATAAAAACCCCCTCATTGGTAAAAAAAGAGATGTCTCTTGTGGCTCCACCAATAGTAATAAAATCGTATTTCATATGTTAAAAATATTAATTAACCCTTTCATCTTACCATAAAATTAACTTTTTTCCAAAAATGCCGGCCTTAAATTTTTAGTTAAAGAGGAAAAGAAACTAAAGGAAATTAAAGAAAGAATTAAAGACCAGGCTAAACGAAAAATTAAGGTCAACCAAAATCCTCCCTGAAAAATAAAAAATCCCGAGGATTCGAAATTTGAAAAATAAAAAAATAAAAATGTTAAGAAGGAATAAAAAACAAGATACAAAAGATTATTTATTATAAAAGCATAAAGCGAACGGTTAGTTAAAAAAGAAAAAGAAATTCTATCAATTAAAAAAAGTGAAAGCGTCAGGCTAATTAACTCTAAACCAAAAAAAGAAAAAGAGAAAAGATCAAGCCAAAAACCAAAAATAAGAGCCGCCAAGAGCGCCATCTTAACATTATAAAAAAAGAAAAGAGCAACAATTATAAGGGGAATAAAATTAATTTCACCTAAAAATCTCCCCCAAACAAAAGGCGAAGATATTTGAAATAAAGCGACAACTGATAGCGCTAAAATAAAAATACTAAAACTAATAATCTTTTTTAACATAAACTCTAAGGAATTACGGCCGAAACAACTGTTAAATTATTAAAATCAAGTGGCGGTTCAATAATCGCCTCTTGCCAAACCTCATTGCTTTCATTCCTAATAGAAATAATCTTGCCGATGACTAAACCACGAGGAATCCTTCCGCCTAAACCAGAAGTAATAACAAGATCACCGATTTTAATCTTCTCAAGTTGAGGAATATAACTCATTTTAACTGTTAAACCAAGGTTACCATCAACTAAGCCTTGAGTCCTATCACCATTTTGAATAGAAGTCGCGAATTCACAACCCGGGGTAATCGACAAACAAATTTTTGAAATTGAATCCTTAACTTCAACAATCTTACCAATTAAAATTCCCTGTTCGTTGACAACCGCTAAACCATTACTCAACCCATCAAGCCTCCCTTTATTAATTATTAAATCACGACTTTCTTGTTCTAAATTCTCTTGAGCAATAACTCCAGCTAAAACTAAACGAAAATCATTTTCATTAATAAAACCTAATAATTCTTTTAAGCGCCGATTTTCATCAACAATTTCTTGATATTTAGATTTCTCAATAATTAAAGAAGCTTTTTCTTCTTGTAATTTTTCTATTATCGAAGTCGGATCTATTTCCTTTTGACTTTCATTATAAGCTAAATTAGTTTTGAGACTTATGTTATAAAAAAGTCCACTTAAAGGTTTAACACTAAATAATAAAAAATTTTCCAAAGGCCTAAGAATGCCACTGTAATGCAAAATAATAGTAACGATTAAAATCGCTAAAAAAACAAGGAAAGGTTTTTTTCTTTTTGTTTTCATTTAGACAAAATAAAGCAAATCTAGTCAGAAATTGTTGGTAAAACAACTTTTTCTAATAAATTTTTATCAGACAGCAAAATCCCCGTACCCCGAGCAACACAAGTTAGTGGGTCGTCAACAATCTTTACCGGAATCTTAGCAGCGGCAGAAATCGCCTTATCAAGACCACGAAGCAAAGCTCCGCCTCCAGATAAAAATAAACCTCTCTCATAAATATCAGATACGAGTTCTGGCGGTGTTGTTTCTAAAATTGTTTTTATATTCTCAATAATTTTTAAAACCGTCCGACTAATTGCTTCGCGCACTTGTTTATCATTTATCATCAGCGCCTTAGGAAGACCGGTAATTAAATCACGACCACGAACTTCAATTTCTTGGGGCGTATCGAAAGGAATAGCCGAACCAACGGCAATTTTAATTTTTTCTGCTAATTGTTCACCAATTAAAATATTAAATTCCTCTCTAATATAATCAATAATATTATTATCAAATTCATTACCGGCTGCCTTTAAAGATTTCCAAGTAACAACTCCACCTAAAGAAATGACAGCAATTTCCGTTGTTCCTCCGCCAATATCAACAATCATCGTCGCCGTTGCATCAGTTACAGGTAAACGTGCCCCAATCGCAGCCGCCATTGCCTCTTCAATTAAATAAACTTTACGTGCCCCAGCTGAACGAGCGGCATCTTCAACCGCTTTTTTTTCAACTTCCGTTAAATCAAGTGGGATTCCAATTACTACTCTTGGTCTTGGAATTAAAGCAAAATTTTCAGAATGAACCTTATTAATAAAATATTTAATCATTTTCTCCGTTATTTCAAAATCAGAAATTACCCCATCAACTAAAGGTTTAATTGCTTCAATATGCCCCGGAGTTTTGCCAACCATTTTTTTCGCCGCCTCACCGACCTCTAAAATTTCATTAGTTCGTTTATTAATCGCCACTACACTTGGTTCATCAATAACAACTCCGCGGTCGTTTAAACAAACAAGAGTGTTTCTTGTTCCTAAGTCTATTCCCAAATCATGGCTCAATTTTCCAGTCAGTTTTTTAAACATAAATTTAAGAAATTAATAACTCTTAGCAAAATACCAATCATGTTTTGCTTCCTTGCCAGTAATAAAACATTTTTTGTTTTTCGGTGCTTTATTTTCATTTTCCGCGACCAAAACTCTAGACACCATCGAATATTTTTCTTTTAGCATTTTTTCGCTTTCAGGGTCCTCACTCCAACTAGCCTCAAACCAACCAAGTCGTCCATCAATTTCATCAAGACTTTCAATACGATAAATATGAGAATCAGCAAAATCTTTAGCTTGTTGGTATAGATTATTATGAATATCAAGCATTAAACTTTCTAAAAAAGATGCTAATTTATTTAAATTAATTAGTTCCTTAGTTTCATCATCACGTCTAAAGACACTAACTGCCTTACCTTCAACCTCTTTTAAGCCGATTTCTAAACGAACAGGAACACCACGGACCTCCCAATAGTTAAATTTAAAACCAGGAGTTAAATCATCACGTTCATCAATTTTAACGCGATAATTTTTAACCAGATCGGTCTTTATATTTTGGCAGAAAGACATCACCGCTTCTTTAGACTCATCGTCTTTATAAATAGGGATTATTACTACTTGAACTGGGGCCACATTTGGGGGCAGTCTTAAGCCGTTATCATCACCATGCCCCATAATTAAAGCTCCAACCGAGCGCCAAGATAGCCCCCAGCTATTTTGATGGCCCAGATGAGATTCACCGTCAGCTCCTAAAAACTTCACATTAAAAACTTTAGCAAAATTTGTTCCTAAATAATGACTAGTAGCGCCCTGAACTGCTTTTCCGTCTCTAACCATTATTTCTGTGGTTTTGGTAGTAACGGCGCCGGCAAATTTTTCACTTTCTGATTTACGACCAATAAAGGCTGGTAAAGCCATAAATTTATAAATATCAGAATAAATATTTAAAATTTTATCAACTTCAAGTCTAGCCTCATCTTCAGTAGCAAAAACTGTGTGACCCTCTTGCCATAAGAACTCGCTCCAACGTAAAAAGGCTCGCGGTCTTTTTTCCCAACGAACAACATTAGCCCATTGATTAAGGCGTAAAGGTAAATCTTTATAACTTTGAATCCAACGAGAATAGGTTTTATACATCGCCGCTTCACTAGTTGGTCTAACCGCTAATTTATTCACCAATTCTTCGCCGCCTCCGTGAGTTACGATTGCTAGTTCAGGCGCAAAACCTTTAACATGGTCTTTTTCTGCCATCAAGTTTTCTAGTGGAACAAAAATTGGAAAATAGACATTTTCTACACCATCAGCTTCCAATTGTCGATTAAGCTCGGCTTTGATTAACTCCCAAATCTTTAAACCATAGGGTCTAACAATCCCACAACCACGAACCTCAGAATTATCAGCTAATTCGGCCTCACGAATAACATCCTGATACCATTGAGGAAAATTCTCAGCCTGTTTAGTAATATTGTTTTTAGCCATATTATTTTAGTGTATTTGATTCTATTCTAGCTTAAAAAAGCGACAAAGTCAAAAAATCAAAATAGCTTGCTTTAAAACTAATTTAGCCCTATAATAGCTTTTTAGAAAATAAATATTCTAATAACCATAACTAAGCTATAATTAAATTATAATTAAACTTTTTAATAAAAATATGGGAAAAATAATCTGTCTTTATGGTCTAGCCGCTTGCGGAAAAACAACCCAGGCGGAATTAATAAAAAATGAGTTTGGCTTCATCCAGTTTGGCATGGGCGATCGTTTACGAGAAGAGATTGCCAGCGGCTCGGATTTGGGTCAAAAAATTAAAACTTTTGTTGATGCTGGAATATTGATAACCGATGACCTAATGAAAGAGATTATTAAAAATGTCGGCTCGGAAATTAAAGAAAATGGTATAGTTTTTGATGGTTTTCCCAGAATAATTTCTCAAGCCAAGATGCTAGAAGAAATTAGTAAAGAATTAGGAGAAGAAATCCATAAATTTTTCTATTTAAAAGTAAGCCCTGAAGAAGCCTTGCGTCGTATTGCGGCTCGAGCAGAATTAACTGGAAGAAGTGATGATAAAGATGAAGATGCAATTAAAAACCGCTTCGGCGTTTTTGAACGCGAATCAAAAATTCTACTTGATTACTATAGAAAAAATGGAAAATTGGTGGAAATTAATGGTGAACTAAATATTGAAGAAGTTTATAACAAAATTAAGAAAAATTTATAGTTTTTCCTTTAAAACCTTAAAACTTTTTTTAAATTCTTTTAAGGTTTTTTTATTTCTAAAAGTGGCAGCGGGATGAAAAATCGGCAGTATTTTGAATTTATGATCAATAACTTTACCCTGCGCCTTGCTAATTTCTAAATCGGGGAAAAAATAATTTAAAGCAAAACGACCAAG
>CAZPPI010000013.1:10034-20830 GCA_964588435.1 uncultured Gammaproteobacteria bacterium
GGTAATTTTTTATTAGCTCTAATTTCTAATTCAAGTGCTTTTAATTTTTTTTGTTTTAAGCTCATAAATATTTGGCAAACATTATTTTTAATGTTAAAGTTAAAAGGAAGTTAAAAACAATATGAAATTATTAAATTTTCTAAAAGTTGGCAGAACCGCACCACATGACTATGCTTTTTCTGCGACCAAAGAAGAACGTAACGAACTTTGTCAAACGATAATTACAACCTCCTCCCCGCAACCTGGTTTTTACTTTCTTCTAGCAATCTCAGCAGTTATTGTTACCGTTGGTTTAATAAAAAGTAATTTAATTTTAATTATCGGCGGCATGTTAGTTGCTCCTCTTCTCTCCCCAATTCTTTCTCTATCTTTAGCAATTTTAATTTTAGATCTTAAAGTCTTTTTGCGCTCAATTATAATTTTTATTTTATCAGCTTTAGCAAGTCTATTTGTTTCAGCTATGATTGGTTTAATAAGTGATTTTAATTTAACCGAGCTTGATTATTTATTACTAATGAAAGATATAGGTTTATTTACCATGATAATTCCAATGGCAGCAGGGGCAGCGGCTAGCTTTACTTGGGCCAAGAAAAATTTAAGCGGTGCTTTACCAGGCGTTGCTGTTACTGTTACTTTATTACCACCACTAGCAATTATGGGCTTAGCTTTAGCCGCTAAAAACTATGAAATTTTTACAACCGCCCTTGGAGTCTATGCTTTAAATGTTTTAGGTATTGTTGTTGGTAGCTTATTTATCTTTTTAATTATGGGGTTTTACCGTGCCGAGAAAACAATTATTAAACAAATTGAAATTGAAAGTGGAGATAATGGCAAATAAAATTTAAGTTTTTAATTTTTTAAAAACCTCTTCAATAATAATTTCCTCTTTAGTTGTGCCATTGAATTTTAAATTCAGGGCATCGTTTTTGAATCTTGGCACAAGATGATAATGGAGATGAAAAACTTCTTGCCCAGCATCAACACCAGAATTATTAACTATATTAAGACCAGTCGCACCTAATTTACTTTGTAGAATTAAGGCCATTTTTTTAGCAACAACATTAATTCTTTCTAAAATTTCATTAGGAGTGTCAAAAATATTTTCATAGTGATCTTTAGGAATAATTAAAAGATGACCCCTAGCTTCAGGAAAAGCATTTAAAAATACACGAACTAATTCATCCTCATATAAAGTATAAGAAGGGATCTCCCCCTGATTTATTTTACAAAAAATGCAATTTTCTTGTGTTTTCATATGTGTAATTTAGTTTTTAGTAGCAATAATGATGGAAATCTATCTATAACGCTCTAAATTTATCGATGGCGCCCAGATATATCTATTAAAATAAATAATTTCAACTGTCGCCATTTTGGGGACACTTCAAAATATTAATTTTAAACCTCTCTCTAATGCTAATTTATCTGCGGAGAGGCGAGGACATAGTTGGAATGATTATTTAGTAATCTCAGGATTGTCTAACTTCTGTTGTAATTTACTAATTTCAAGAAAAATTTTATCTGAAACTTCCTTTTTATCTAACTCCTCAGGAGAAAAATATTCACCAAAAGAAACATCAACTTTCTGATTCTCTTTCCAGCTATTAACACCCCTTATATAAGCGGGTGCAATCTTTAAATTATATTTCTTAGCAATATGTGCTGCCCCTAGCTTTATTTCATGACTAACATCAAAATCTTCATACCAATTACCCTCGGGAAATATTAATATTGGTTCTTTTTTGTTTATTGAGTCATCAATTGAAGTTAAAAATTCACGATTAAAACTACCAGGATTTTTCTAAATTGGGATATTTCCAACTCCACTTGAAAAACCTCTACCCAATGGTTGTCCTATATTTTTCTGAAAAGAACGCCAAATGACATTATCAGCCCACCAACCATCATCACTTTTTTGAGCAATCTTTATTTTTTGACCAGTTATCCGTTCTACTAATTTAGATAAAACAAAAGCATCGGGACTAATGCCATTATTTTCCGACATTTTTTCTTCTGGTTTGAAGTGATTAGCAACCAACAAATAAGCTTCTCCTTTTATCTGCTCTAAGTTCTTTTCTCCACTAACTTTAATATCAAAATTATCAACCTTATTATTTAAATATTCTACACCCTTTTTACCTATAATTTTTCCTAAAAATTGTCCAAATTTTTCAATATTCATAAATTTAAATAATCACAGGCTATTGCTTTTTTAATCTTCACATGCTATATTAATAATAGAATTTCTATTAAAAAGCACCTCTTAAAGTTTCGTCTTTAAGCGGTGCTTTTTTCTTTAGCTATATATTCAAGCTTGTTCCTTAAATTATCCATAAAAACTATTTTCTCTTTGGCGGTTTTTTTCAGCAATTTTGAACAGTTTTTTACATCCGGACTCATAACTCTAGCTAATTTTCCTTTTTCATATAAATATTTAACCAAACAATAAAAATCGCCATCACTAGAAACAATAATAGCCTGATCAAAGTTATTAAACTCTATCATAGTTTGCAAAACTAAATCAGCATCAACATTCCCTTTTGGTTGTCTCTCGCCATTAAACAAAACTGGTTTAAAAATTAAGATATAGCCATCTTTTTGCAAAGAAGAATACAAATCTTGATTTTCTGGAATAAACCCTATAAACAAAAATGCCTGAGAAACTTTATACTTCTCTTTTAGATAAATGCGAAACTTCTTGAAATCAAGTTTCCAGTTTAATTTATTGATGCCTAAATTCAAATTCTGGCTATCAATAAAGGCGTAATTATTTTTAGTGTTTTTATCCATACAAAATTATTCTACCATAAATCTATAAATTCTAAAAATATACAATCTCGGTTCGAACTTTTTTATGAATGATAAAAGCCTTTAAATGGTTGTTACCGATAAAAAAAGTCAAGAACTCCTAAATGCCAAATTTGCCACGTTCGAACTTTCCAAAATGCCGATAAAAAAAGGACGAAATGAGCTTTTAGACTCTATTCGCCCCTTACTGCGGAGAGTGGGAGATTCGAACTCCCGAAACCGGTTAAGGTTTACTCGCTTTCCAAGCGAGCGCACTCGACCACTATGCGAACTCTCCCTTTAATTCTCATAATCTTCTAAAACTCGATCAACCAAACTTTTTAAACCCTCAACTTCTAAGCCACTTGAATCCAAGTAATCCTCATAGGGTCGGGCCCCTAAGACTATCTCATTATCAATAAATAAAGTTGGACTACCAAAAACTTGATAATCTAAAGCTTCTTTTTTTAATTCCTCTATTCTCCCTGATTTTTCTTTTGTCGTCAAACATAAATAAATATCTTCCTCTAGAATAATTTCTTGATTTACCACTGAACCATTAACGGACTGCCCTTCTAAATTAGTCATAATTTTTTTCCTCAAGGTCTGCCAAGCACCTAAATCAGAAACACAGTCAAGGGCTAAAGCATAATTAGCAGAATTTTCCGAAAGACCAATAAAAGGGCGAAAAACAATAGCCAAATCATTTCCCCTTTCAATTAATAAACGATCTAAATCAGTGGCTAACTTAGAACTAAAAATATCATCGTAATTCTCATAAACAAAAAGCTTAAGCTTAGCATTCCTATTTCCTAAAACCACATCCGTCGCTTTAATTTCTGGTTTATTGGTAATTAAATAATTTCCATTGCCAACTTCAAGCTCTTCCTCTGAAACCAAATCAACTAAAGTATTTTTAAACGCTTCTTTACCTAAAAAATTGGCAATACTTAAACCAAGGGCAGCGATAACCATTATAATAACAACAACTAATAAATATTTTTTGTTTTTATAATTTTTTTCGGTTTTATTAGCAAACATAGTTTTAAATTTTAAAAGCAGTTCTAAATAATATATTTTCTCCTAATTTAGGAGCAATTAATTGCAAGCCAACTGGCATGGTTTCAACTTTTTCTCCAACTAAATTTTCCCCTCCATCTTTAACTAAAACCTTTCCAGCTGGAATTGAAATAGCGGCTAAACCCGCTAAACTAGCCCCAGTAACAAAAATATCTTCTAAATACATTGCCAAGGGATCAGAACTTTGTGCATCTAATTTAAAGGCGGGATGGGGCGAAGTTGGGGTTAATAATAAATCAACTTTCTTAAAAACTTGGTTAAAATCCTCAACAATCAAAGCTCTGACTGCCTGCGCCTTTTTATAATAAGCATCATAATAGCCGGCGCTTAAAGCATAAGTTCCAAGCATAATTCTTCGCTTTACTTCGGGACCAAAACCCTGACCTCGATTTTCTTTATAAAAATTTTGAAGGTCATAACTTTCCTTAGCCTTAAAACCCCAAGCAATACCATCAAAACGAGCTAAATTTGAAGAAATTTCTGCCGGGGTAATCAAATAATAAACGGGAATTCCGTATTTAGTATAAGGAAGGCTAACTTCTTTAACTTTTGCTCCGAGCTCTTTTAATTTTACCACAACCGCATCAATTCTTGCCTTAATTTCATGATTTAGACCGTCAATAAAATATTCTTTTGGCAAACCAACTACTAAATTTTGTAAATTTTGTTTTTCTTCCTCAAAATAATAATCAACCGTCTCTTTAACAGTAGTTGCATCAAGCTCATCGTAACCGGCGATAATTTCTAAAACTAAAGCGGCATCATAAGCAGTCTTAGTTAAGGGACCAATAACATCAGTCGAAGAGGTCATAGATAATAATCCATAACGAGAAACACGACCATAGCTAGGCTTAAGACCAAAAACACCACAAAAACTTGCTGGTTGACGAATTGAACCACCAGTATCAGAACCAATAGCAAAAAGACATAAATCAGCAGCAACAGCGGCAGCCGAACCACCCGAAGAACCACCAGGAACTCTAGTTAAATCAAGAGGATTTTTTGTTGGTCCATAAACCGAATTCTCTGTTGAAGCCCCGTGAGCAAACTCGTCTAAGTTAGTTTTACCAAGTAATATTGCACCAGCTATTTTTAATTTCTTAATAATTGTCGCATCATAGGGAGCAATATAGTTTTCTAAAATTTTTGAGGCCGCTGTTACTTTTAAACCTTTAACCATTATATTATCTTTACAAAGATAAGGAATTCCTAAAAGTCCACCTTTTTCCCCGCTCGCTAAACGTTTATCCGCTTCATCAGCCGCTAATAAAGCCCCGGTCTCATCAACTAAAAGACAAGCCTTTAAAACTTTATCGTTTTCAGCAATTTTTTTAAGACAAGCGAGAGTAATTTCCCTTGCCTTAACTTTCCCACTATCTAAAAGAGTTCTTGCCTCTTTAATTGTTAGTTTATTAAGCTCCATAAAAATTTTTATAAAACTCGCTTAACCTTAACATAATTATCTTCAAGTTCAGCCTGACTTAAAGCCGCTTTAATTTCTTCCTCAGAATTCGCCTTAAATTCATCTTCACGCCAAACATTTTCTAACTCACTAACACCACCACTAAGTGATAAAGATTTATTAATTTCCTTAATTTTTTCCAAATCTATTTCATCTAAAATTTTAACATAATCTAAAATAGAAGAAATCTGTTCTCCGTAAAGTTTTTCTTCCGCTTCACTTAAACTAAGACGTGAAAGCTCAGCTATATGTTTTATTTCTTTTAAATCAAAACTCATATCATTTTTTTATCATTTGCAAAAACTCCTCTTCAGTTATTATTTTAACACCCAATCTCTTAGCTTTCTCAAATTTAGAACCAGGATTTTCACCCAATAAAAGATAATCCGTTTTTACGGAAATATCAGCACTAACTTTTCCACCAAGCTCTTTTATTTTATCTTTTGCTTCTTCTCGTGTCAAACCCAGTAAAGAGCCAGTTAAAACAAAAGTTCTGCCCGTAAAATTTTTATTCTCAATTTTCAATTTATTTAGAAAAGCACTAATATTAATTTTAACTCCATTACTGGCAAACTTTTTTAATAAATTTAAATTATGCTCATCTTGAAAATAATCATAAACACTTTCACCCATAATTGGGCCGAAACCATTAATATTTTGAAAATAATCTAAATTTTTTGAATGAAAATATTTTATTAATAAGGAGATATCAAAAGTTTCTTCATCCTTCTCTACTAATTCTAAATCTGTAATTAATAATTCTGAAATAATATTAGCCGTCTCTTCGCCAACATGACGGATACCAAGGGCAAAAATAAAATCAGCTAAATTAATGATCTTTTTAATTTCTATAATTTTTAAAATATTATCCGCCTTTTTCTCGCCAAATCTTTCCAGACTTAATAAATCTTCTTTTTTTAAAACATAAAGATCAGCAGCATCTTTAATTAAACCGATTTCTAAAAATTGCTCAATCACTTTTGGTCCAACCCCCTCCATATCAACCGCGCCCTTAGAAACAAAGTGACTTATTTTTCTAAGATTAACAGCATAACAATTTTTATTAAGACAACGATAGGCAACCTCATCACCAAGACGTTCAATTTTACCCTCACAAATAGGGCAAATTTCTGGCGCTTTAATAGTTTTTTCAGTCCCAATTCTTAAATTTTTTAAAACTGAAATTACTTTTGGAATAACATCTCCCGAACGTTCAATCACAACTGTATCGCCAATCATTAAATCTAAACGACGAATCTCATCAAAATTATGTAGCGTTGAACGACTTATCAAAGCTCCACCAACTCTAACTGGCTCTAAAACCGCAGTCGGTGTTAAAACTCCCGTACGCCCAACTTGCCAAATAATATCTTTAATTCTTGTGGTCGCTTGCTCAGCAGAAAATTTATAAGCCATCATATAGCGTGGCGCCTTACCAACAATTCCTAAAGTTTCCCACATTTTCAAATCATTAAATTTTACAACAACGCCATCAATCTCAAAATTTAAAGCTTCTCGTTTTTTTTCAATATTTTTATAAAAAGAAAAAACCTCGCTCAAGCCCTGGCATAAAGTATTATATTTTAACCCCTTAAAACCAAGCAAAGAAACTAATTTATCAGCCATTTCTCTAGTTCTAATTAGATCACCCCTTATCAAAACTTTTTCAGCTAAAGAATTCTGCTCTTTCTCACTTAAAATAATATCATAAGCATAAAAATCTAATTTTCTCTCAGCACTAATTCTTGAATCAAGTTGACGAATTGAACCAGCAACTGCATTTCTCGTATTAGCTAATAAAACCTTACCACTCGCTTGATATTTTTTATTCAAATCAGCAAAAACTTTTTTTGTCATAATAGTTTCACCTCGAATCTCAATTGTTCCCTCTTCCAAAATTTTAAAAAATCTTTTAATTTCCAATTCACTTAAACCAATTTTTTTTAATTCAGAAATCTCTGGTCGTCTTAAATTTAAAGGCACACTCGCGATTGCCTTAACGTTAGAACTAACATTCTCACCAATTTTTCCATCACCTCTAGTTCCAGCCAAAATAAAGAGACCTTTTTCATACTTGATATTAAGAGCAAGACCATCTAATTTAAGTTCACAATAATAAATTGGATTCAAAGTTTTTTTAAGATAATTTTCATTTCGCTCCTGCCAAGCTAATATATCATTTTCAGAAAACGCATCAAATAAAGAAATCATCGGCAAAGAATGAGTAGTTTTTTTAAATTTTTTTGAAACTTCACCCGCAACCCTTTGAGTTGGAGAATTCGGCTTAATCAATTCCGGAAATTCATTTTCTAAACGAAAAAGCTCTGCTTTTAAATCATCTAAAGCAGCGGGCGCTAAAGTTTCTTGATCTAAAACATGATAATTATAGCGATGAAAATCAATTTCCTTAATTAACTTTTCTATTCTTTTTTTAGCCTCGGCCTTAATCATAGCTTTCTTTAAAAATAAAATACTTTTTTATTATAACACAAAAGCCCCATTAAAAACAGGGCTTTTGTAAATAAATTTAAGAAAAATTATTGAGCAACAGCTTCACCTGTTTCACCTTGAGCAGTTTGACCGCTAGCTTGATTAATAAAATTAACAACCTCATTAACAGTATTGGTGTTTTGAGTAGTGATTTCATTTAATTGAACTAAAGCGGTACGCACATTATTTAGACGTGAATTAAACTGCCAAAGAACCATAATCATCACACCAAGTAATAGACCAGCAATTAAGGGAAAAATTAAATCTTTATTCATATTTTTATTATTAGTTCGGTAGGAATAAGAGCTCCTAACCGGTTTATTTATTTTTTTATTTAAATTATTCTTGAGCATTTAAATTAGAGTTAAAGAAATTAACAATCGCTGAGATTCTATTAGCATCATTAACTGCCCCCGCTTGCACCTCAAGTGCTAATTTTTCAACCCGATTTAATTGGATGTAAAAATAAACTAAAACTAATGCGAATAAAATAATCGCAAGTGGTGCTAAAATTTTTCCTATTAAATTTTTTTTCATCATATTATTAATTAATTAAAATAATTTCCAAAACAAAACTAAAAATATTATAACACTTTCCAAAATTCAGGGCAAGGATTTAATTTAAAACTATTCAACAATAATCCAATAATAAATTATTACTATAATAAGAACCAGGCTGGTGTGCCAGAAGGCTTACCACAAAAAACATAAACAGAATTATAAGGGCTTGATAAGGAGAAAGTTAAATTACCAACAATCGGAGTTGAACCCTCAGGATTAATAATAATTTGAGCAGTAGGACTAGAGGCTCCGCTTTGATCCATAATCACAAAGAATCTTCCTGGAGTACATAAAGAATCTGGTATGTTTACCGTTCTGTTTCCATTAATAGCACTATAAGCAATTATACTATCAGCCGCATTAACATTATAATCAACGTTATTTACATAAGTTGTTTTTAGAGTCAACCCAGGACTACTTGATAAATTACCTAAGTCATCTGCGACTACAATTCCCGGAGAAGAAACAAAACCTTTAACATTAATTCCTTGAGTCCTCATATATCCATTAACATCGAGATCAGCTGTGGCTGGGTTAGTAACATTTATTCCAACTCGTTTATTCTTAATTCCTCCAGAACCGTCTGACTCTGAATAAACAGTTAAAAGATTTTCTCCATCAACTCTTAAAGCATAGCCTTGAATTGAATCAAGCGAAGAAGCGGCAGTAACTGGCATATCAACAAAAGTATTATAACCGCTATCAGTTGCAAATTGAAACTGATTAATAAGTAAAGGTCCACCAACTTCTATTTGATTATTAGTATTAACCCGGAACATATTAATGTAACCAGTATCATTACTATTTATAGCTGAGAGCCAACCATTATTACCAAGAGTTAACATTGTTTGAGGATTATTAGTTCCAATTCCCACATTACCAGAATTAGTATTATAAATATTATTACCACTAAGCGCCCAAGTAGAAGATGCGCCGCCTGGTAAAAGGTTGGTAACTTTAGCATTAACAAATTCAACTGTTGTTAAAGCAGAAAGCTGACTTGAACCTGGAGTGGCGCCATATGAGACAGCATCAAGCTGAGCTCCGCCATTAACGTGAAGTTTTTGACTTGGGGTTGTTGTGCCGATACCGACATTTGTTCCATTGTCGAAAATTATAGATTTACCTGCACTAACAGCTGTACCTGCTGTTGTATATTTTGTTAGATAATTAACAACTGGAGAGTTATCAGACATTAAAATATCTTTATATGAAGAATAAACCGTAGCACTTCCATATGCTTGTTGATACAATCTAGCACCAATACTAGACTTATTTAATACTAATAAATTATCCATGCCGCCAGAAGAATCTTGATATGAACGGAAGTGTAAAAAATCTGCATATGGGGATGTATTGTTGTTACCATAAGAAGTAAAGCCAAACTTTAATCTATTAGCAGATAATTCACTTGGCGATATAGCTCTATTATCTTCATAATATAATGTAGAGGCATATCCACTTGTGTTCTGGTTTAAAACCGGAACGTCTCCTGCCTGTATTGTACTAACAACAAAATTTGTTCCATTACTTCTAAGATAATTACCAGCTGCACCTGCAGTATTTGCAACACGAAAACCAGTAGAAGCATTCACAATACCACTAACATCGAGTTTTTGAACTGGTGCGGTTGTTCCCACGCCCACATTCCCAGAATTAGTATTATAAATATTATTGCCACTAAGCGCCCAAGTAGAAGATGCGCCACCTGGTAAAAGGTTGGTAACTTTAGCATTAACAAATTCAACTGTTGTTAAAGCAGAAAGCTGACTTGAACCTGGAGTGGCGCCATATGAGACAGCATCAAGCTGAGCTCCGCCATTAACGTGAAGTTTTTGACTTGGGGTTGTTGTGCCGATACCGACATTGCCAACCGCATTAAATCTCATAACTTCATTAATTTCGTTAACATTCTGTCTATTACCAAAAGCCAAATATCCATTTGCACTATTATTATCAGAATTTGAGCCGGATTCAATATAGCCATGAACAACGGAACTACCCCTGCCTAAAGTAATGCGAACAGGGCCTAATCCAGTGCCAGTACCGTAAGATAATGTATTAGAAAAATGGGCCGCATATAAAGGCCCTCCCCCGGCCAATATATCACTAATATGTAGTTTATAATTAGGATTCGTCGTCCCAATACCGACATTGCCATTAGAATTTTTTACAGTAACATGAGCAAGCCCCAAATCAACAGAACTTCCTATGCCAAAATCTGCAGCACCACTAATACCAGCAAACATACTACCATTAGGATTTTTATATTGGATATTGGAATTAGCTGCAGTTGAGCGTTCAAATAATAAACCAGAAGGGTTATTGCTATATATATGCAGTAGGTTACCCGGATTCGTCGTTCCAATCCCCACATTACCAGAATTAGTATTATAAATATTATTGCCACTAAGCGCCC
>CAZPPI010000014.1:0-1264 GCA_964588435.1 uncultured Gammaproteobacteria bacterium
GTTCCGCCACCCAAGTCATAAACAACAACCTGTTGACCAACTTTTTTATCAAAACCATAAGCTAAAGCCGCTGCCGTTGGCTCATTAATAATTCTTTTAACATCAAGACCGGCAATTGTTCCGGCATCTTTAGTCGCCTGACGTTGAGAATCGTTAAAATAAGCGGGAACGGTAATAATTGCCTCAGTTATTTTCTCGCCAGTCTTTGCCTCAGCATCAGCTTTTAATTTTGATAAAATCATCGCTGAAACTTCTTGCGGGCTATATTCCTTACCACCTAATTTAACCTTAACTCCTTCGCCGGCTTGAACGATTTTATAAGGCGAAGATTTAATATCTTTTTGCACCTCATCCTCAGCAAAATGACGACCAATTAAGCGTTTAACAGCATAAACAGTATTCTCCGGATTAATAACCGCTTGTCTTTTTGCAGCCGAACCAACGATTCTTTCGTTAGCTTTTGAAATCGCAACGGTTGAAGGAGTGGTTCTATTACCTTCAATGTTTTCAATGATTTTTGGAGCCCCGCCTTCCATGATTGCCATCGCGGAATTTGTTGTCCCCAAATCAATTCCTAAAATTTTTCCCATATTTTTGTTTTTTAATTAGTTATTATTTTCTGGATGATTCCATTTCCGGGCACGCCTTGCAAAAGACGGGCCCAAAATAAAATCATCGTAATTTTATTATTTTATTTTTTAGCTGCCTCAATTTTAATTGTTTTTGGTTTAACTTCAGGTGCTTTCGGAATAGTAATTCTTAAAATACCATCCTCGTTAATCGCCTTCGCACTTTCACCATCAACTTTGGTTGGTAAAGAAATTGAGCGATAAAAAGAGCCGCGACGAATCTCTTTACGATAATAATTTTTATCATCAATCTCACTTTTTTTCTCACTTTCGCCTTTAAGACAAAGAACATTATTTTCAATTGAGATATCAACATTTTCCGGATTTATCCCGCCCAATTGAGTCTCAACAATAATATTGTCTTTGTCTTCATACATATCAATCGCTGGTGTAAAACCAAGTTGTTTTCCTCGGACAGTTGGTAACATGGAATTCATTGCTTCTTCCATGTCGTCAAATTCCGAAAAAAATGGGGTCCATTTTATAAGTGACATAGATTTATTTGTCTTCTAACAAAACTTATAATTTAAAATAAGTAGATGTTAAAAGAACTTAATTAAATAATTATTCAACAACTACCTTAGCAACTCGAATAACTTTTCCATTTAATTTATAACCAGGGATAACCTCCGATT
>CAZPPI010000014.1:1364-10054 GCA_964588435.1 uncultured Gammaproteobacteria bacterium
TTAGCAACTCGAATAACTTTTCCATTTAATTTATAACCAGGGATAACCTCCGATTTAACTCTTTCTCCTTCACCAGCAATCGCTTCCATTTCATCGTGATTAAATTTTTCGCCTTCGGTTTTAATTTCCTCAACGCCTCGGTTTTCCAAGGTTGTCTTAAATTGTTTTAAAACATGGCGCACACCCTCAACCCAAGCACTTTTCCCTTCTTCCTCACTTAAGCCCTTGAGCGATAATTTTAAATGATCATAAACTGGTAATAAATCATGAAGAAAATCTTCTAAAGCAAACTTAACAAATTCAATTCTTTCTTTTGCGCTTTGCTTTAATAAATTCTGATAATCAGCAAGTGCCCGTAAATATTTTTGTTCAAAAGTTTCAACTTCAACTTCTCGCAAGAACTCAAAACGTGGTTTTTTTTCTTTTTCAACCTCAACTTCTTCTAAAAACATCTTTTTTGGTCTTGCCCAAATTTTTTTTTCATCTTTTAAATCTCGATAAATTATTAAATCACTTTTATCTTCCGAATTTTTAACTTCTTCTAAAACTTCATATTCTCCGCCCTTATAATGACGATAAATTCCCTTTTTTAATTCACTCATATTTATTATTTTATTTAAATTTATTTTTAATAAATTCCACTAAAGCTAAATTTTTCTCATAATCCATTCGCATCGGTCCAATTATTCCAAAAACCCCTAATTGCTTATTGTTTTTATATTTTAATAAAGCTGTGCTTAAAAAATTTCCAAAAGGATTTTCGCTTCCAATGAAAACTTGAACACCTTCTTTTAAATCTTCAAAAGATTCATCAATTATTTCCTCCAAACGATCAATAACAGCAGAAAAATCACAAACCATATCTAATTGTTTAAATTCTGGTTGAGAAAATAAATTTGAAAGTCCAGTATAGTATAAATCATTTTTATGAAAAGCCCAAAAAACAGCAGACTTAGAAAGCTCAGCAATCGCTTTAGCAGTTTTTTTATAGGAACTTTCATCATGAGAAAATAAAGATTCTAAAACTTTTAACTCCGAATCTTTCAAACTTTTATTTTTAGTAGAGTCAGATAGATTGTTTAAAAAAAGTTTATATGCGCCTTCTGTCGGAACGCGGCCAGCGGAAGTATGAGGTTGATAAATATAACCATCTTCTTCAAGCTCCATCATCTCGTTTCTAACTGTGGCTGGAGAAAAACTAAGTTGATATTTTTCAACTAAAGAACCAGAAGAAACTGGGGTAGCTGTTTGCAAATACTCCTTAATAATAATCTCCAATAAATTTTTCTTACGTTCAGAAATCATTTTTTTATTTAATTTTTTAGAACTTATATTTTAAATTTATTCTTAAAATTTAAGTCAAGTTAAATTATATTTTGAGTATAGCGCAAATTAGCACTCACGTCAAGAGAGTGCTAATTACCAATCCATACCTTAATTAAAGGGTGCAAACTAAAATTCTTTGGGACTATTTAATAACCCAAAACTCTCCTTAATACTTAGATGCTGTTCCCAATGTTCTAAACTTAAAATTTCTAAAGCAGAAAAATTTTTAGAAGCCCGATAAATCAAAGAATAATGCTTAAGGGGAAAATTATTAATATAAGAATCTGAAACTAAATGAACAAATCCAGCAAAAGCTAAGGTAATCAAAAAGAAAGATAAAGCTTTTTTCTTCCTAAATAAATAAGCAAAGAAAATTAGAATAGGAAAATATTCATAAGCATGAAAAATAACCCAAATCTTATCACTAGTTAAAAATTGTAAACCATTAAGAAAATCTCTTAAATTGAAATTTAAACCAAAAACAAAGAAATATTCTAAAATATGATCTAAATCAATTAAAAACCCCCCTAAAATACCAGCGATTAAACCAAGCCAAACTTTTTTAAAAATTAAACCAAAAGCCAAACCACTTAAAATAGCCATTAAAAAATGGATAGAAATATGTAGCGCTAAAGGTAAATTTAATTCAAAACCCATATAAATATAAATTATTTTAATTCAAGTAAATTTTCATTATTATAATCGCCAAAATACCATTTTAATAAATCAAAGGCAATCGGGGTTACGACTGAACTGCCCTCGCCACCTTCTTCAACTAAAATTGCAAAAGCAATTTCTGGATTTTCATAAGGTGCAAAACCAATATACCAAGCATGGGTATCTTTAATGCTAGACCATTGTGCCGTTCCTGTTTTTCCGGCAGAAGAAAAAGGTAAGTTATTAAGTAAACGAGCACTACCATAAGTAACCGTTTCTCTCATTCCCTCTCTAATAATAGCAAGTTTATCAGCCGCAATAAAACCTTGACGAATAATTTTTGGCTCTATCTTTCTTATTATTTTACCCCCCTCAATAAAAATTTCGGCGGCTAAATGTGGTTCATATAAAATTCCACCATTAGCAATCGCAGCCGTGTAATTTGCAACTTGAATTGGTGTAGCTAAAAGATAACCCTGACCAATAGAAAAATGGTAAGTATCACCAATATACCAAGCCTCATCAAATCTATCCTCTTTCCATTCTTGAGTAGGAACTAAGCCACTAGCTTCTCCTGGTAAATCAACCCCAGTCTTTTCACCAAGACCAAAAAGTTTGGAATATTTTATTAAACCGTCTACTCCGAGACCCTTAAAATCACCGTAGCCACCACCAATATAATAAAAAAAAGTGTTAACCGACCAAGCTAAAGCATTTTTTACATTAACACTTCCATGTCCTCCGACTTTCCAGTCAGGAAAAAACCACTGACTAATTCTAATTCCACCCGTACTTAAAACACTGGTCGCTGCATTAATTATATTTTCCTCCAGGGCTCCAGCGGCAAAAATTGGCTTAACAGTTGAACCCGCTGGAAATTCTCCGGCAATCGCTCGATTAAGTAAGGGCCTATCAGAATCATTAATTAGAAGATCATAATTTGTTTGACTAATACCACCAGAAAAAAGATTATTATTATAAGCTGGTAAAGAAACAAGGGCTAAAATGGCACCATTACGAGGATCAATCGCGACTAAAGACGCTCTAGTTTTTTTATTTTTACTTAAATGTTCTTTTAAAATTTCCTCAGCTTTAAGTTGTAAATCTAAATCTAAAGTTAAATGAACATTATAACCATCACGAGCAGGAACTTCATTAATAATTTTTTTTTGACGACCAAGAGCATCAACTTCAACATTTTTTTTACCCGCCAAGCCCTTTAAATCTGCTTCATAAAAATATTCAATTCCAGTTTTTCCTGGATAATCAATCAAAGAATAATTTGAACCATAAGCTTTAAGCTCCTTGTCATTAATTTTTCCGGTATAACCAAGAATATGAGCTAAAGAACTTTCCCCTAAAATCTGAAAGCTCTTGTCAGCTTCAATAGTAGGAATAACATATTCGCGTCCTGTCTTATTGGAAACTAAAACGCCCGGCCAATCACTAGCTTTTAAACTGATAAATAAGGCCGTCTCGTAATCAAGTTTATCAGCTACAAACAATGGTTGATACGATTCAAGGGAACCAATTATAACTCGCGAAAGTTTTTCTTTAATTTCATAAAAACCAGGTAAATCCGCAACTAAATCAAGTCCCGAAGGCTCAAGGGCATAAAAATCATCAGTGTCTTCAAGCTTTCCAGAAGAAATAATCGCAATTTTCCTTAAAAGAGTGTCACGTTCAAGTTCATCTCTTGGCAAATCGATTGGTCTTAAATATAAAACGAAATTAGCGCTATTTCTTACAAGTGGTCTAAAATCTTTATCATAAATAATACCACGCTTTGGTTCAATGTTAATTGAACGCAAACGATTATCTTCAGCCAAGAGTGCGTATTGATCATTTTTTAAAACTTGTAATAAAAAAGCTCGTCCAAGAAGAAAGATAAAACCAAAAATAAAAACTAATAAAAAATATTTTAAATTATTATAATCGAAGGAATGACTCAAGGCTTCCTTGTCGCCAGTATTCTGTAAAAATGATTCTTCGGTCCAATCAGAATAGTAAACCGAATCTTTTAAATTTTTATAATCAAATTTCCCCTCTTGGATAACAAAAGGATTGCCCTTTTTTTCAGAAAGAGATTCAATCATTTCTCTTCTTTTTTGAGAGGAAAAATAATTTTTCATGGCACTAAAGATTATTATAAGCTAATAATATCTTAACTTGTGTAAAATTTTATGGCAAGGCTCAAATTCTTAAGAAAAAATCTTTTTATAAAAAACTGCTAACGCAAAAAATAAAGTATTAACCATAACAATTGTCGCTCCTGTAGGTAAATCAAGGAAAAATGAGAAACTAATACCTAAAAAAACAGAAAACAAGGCTATAATTCCGCCGACCAATATTGCTTTCTTAAAACTCTGAGAAAGTTGTAAGGCAGTCGCTGCTGGTAGAATAAGGAGGGCGGAAACAAGCATGATTCCAACCATTTTAACCGATAAAACTACGGTCACAGCCGTCAATAAAGTAAGAATTGTATTAATTGACTTTGTTTTTATTCCAGTTGTTCTAGCGTATTCCTCATCAAAAGTCGCAGAAAATAAATCCCAATAAAAAAAGTAAATTACAATTAAAACAACTAGAGAAAGAATAACTGATAAGACTACTTCAATATTACTAATCGCTAAAATATTACCAAAGAGGTAACTAAAAAGATCAACATTAAAACCTTTAGAAACACTAGCTAAAATAACTCCGCCAGCGATGCCGATGGCAGAAACGATACCAATTGCAGCATCACCATAAACTTTAGCCTTTTCACTAATTTTTAAAATAAGCAAAGAGGCAAGCATAACAATTGGAATTGCAGCATAGAAAGGATAAAGTCCAAAAAAAAGTGCTAAAGCAATCGCACCGAAACTAACATGCGATAAACCGTCACCAATCAAAGACATTTTTTTCAGAACTAAAAATAAACCAAGAGCGGAGCAAGTAATTGCAATAAAAGCTCCAGCAAAAAATGCTTTTTGAATGAATGAATATTGTAAAAAATTTATAAATTCCATACTAATCGTGTTGGTGACAAATTATATGCTGTTCATACTTACCAAAATAAGAATTCATCTGAGCAGAATGACAAAAATCAGAAAATTTACCAAAATAAATTAAGCTTTTATCAATATATAAAAATTTATTAGCATATTTGCCGATATAGCTCGTGTCGTGGGTAATTAAAATAATGGCAATTCCTTTGGCTTGATTTAATTTTTCTATTAATCTAAAAAAAGATTCTCTCGACTCAGGGTCTAGAGCAGTTGAAGGTTCATCAAAAATTAAAATTTCTGGACTAGATACAAGTGCCCTAGCTAAAAAAACTTTTTGCTGCTGCCCGCCAGAAAGCTCAGAGAGCATCCTCTTTTTTAAATCACTAATTCCTAACTCCTCTAAAATATTATTAACTTTTTTTTGGTCAGTTAATGTTATTCTTTTTAGTGAAGTTTTCTGTGATAAAAGGCCAAGGGCGACAACCTCATTAACAGTCGCTGGAAATAAAGAATTAATAGTCGATAATTTCTGTGGCAAATAACCAATTTTATTCCAATCAGAAAATTTTGCTTGCGGGCTATCAAAAAGTTCTACTTCGCCCTTCGTAATTGGTAACAACCCAAGAATAACTTTAATTAAGGTTGTTTTGCCAGCCCCATTTGGACCAGCTAAACCGATAAAATCACCTTTTTCCACCGAAAAAGAAATGTCTTTTAAGATTTCTGTTTGTCCATAATTAAAGGATAAGTTTTTCGTTGTTATAATTTTTGACATAATTATTTTAACTCGCAATTAAGTCCTAGACTTAAATTCTCTAAGTTGTTTTTCATGATTGAAACAAAAGTTTTTCCGTCCTGATAATCATCTCTAGTTAAATTATGAGCCGCATTAAGTAATAATAATTTCGTTTTAGTTTCACTAGCTAAAGTTTCAGCTATTTTTGGGTTTAATAATTCTTCGTAAAAAATATATTTAACATTGTTAGTTTTAATTTCTTCAACTAAATATATTAAATCACTAGCAGTCGGTTCAGAATTAGGAGCAAAATTCTGAGCGGCCTGATAATTTAAATTATATCTTTTAGCTAAATAACCCAGGGCATAATGCCCACCATAAATAATATCTCTGCTTTCACAATCCGCCAGGGTTGCCTGATAAGAGTCGTCAAGAGCATTTAATTTTAAATTATATTCTTCTAAATTGTTTTGATAATAAGCAGCATTTTCTGGATCAACTTCTTCTAGGGCGCGGCTAATATTTCTCGCCATAACTTTAGCATTTTCGAAATCGAGCCAAATATGGGGGTCTAAATGATGTTTATTTTCATCTTCGTGGTCATCACCTTCTTCGTGTTCGTGTTCAAAGCCTTCTATCAAATTAACTCCAAAACTAGAATCAACGATTTTCACATCTTTATTTACACCTTTAATAATGTCTTCCGCCCAAGGCTCCATGAACTCGCCAGTATAAATAAAGATATCAGCTTGATTGATTTTAATAATATCGCTTGGCTTTGGTTCAAAACTATGGGCTTCAAGCCCAGGCGGGAGAAGCAAGGTCACAGAAACTTTGTCGCCGCCAATTTCTTTAGCAAAATCATAAATTGGGAATAAAGTACTAACAATTGAAATTTTATTAGAATCATTCCTGTTTTCTTGCCTATCTTTAATTAATTTTTGAGAAATTATAAAAATTACTCCCAAAAAAATTACAATAACTAAAATGATAAATAGGGATTTTTTCATAGTTTTAATTAAGCTTAATAATTCTATCTGTTTTTCTAAATAATTTTTAATCTCAACTTTAAGAGTTAAAACATAAGGTGTCAAGATTTATTATTCTTTTCTAAATTATTATCCCTCTTCAAGAAATAATAAATCCGAGGAAAATTTTTCTTTAATTTTATACCAACAAGCCCTATTTGACGCTCAATAAATCGACTCAGATATATTGACACCATTCTAGATTTTTCCCAAATAATTATCTTAATAGTTTTAAGTAGCTTATCATCTTCATTTCTATTCTTAAAATATCCAAAAAGCTGTTGGTGCATCTTTTTCTTATTTGAACCCCACTCAAAACAATCATCCTCATTCAATTTTAAATCTTGATCGGGATCAAACTTTTGCTTCTTTAAAATCTTAATCCGATCATAATAATTACGATTTATCATTCGACCATGAAATAAATGAACAATACTATTGGAAATAAAGGCTATTCCTTTGTCACCAATCTTCTCAAAAGCTTTTTCACTCCATTTTTCTATGTTTTTTTCAAGAGCTAGTGGCAAAATATTCTGATAAAGTTTTTTACCTAAAATTGCACCAGAAATTATCATGTCACCATTACCAATGATAAATCGATCATAAAAACCAATTTCTTGCATAATATCTCGACGAGCACAAAGACCAAAAACAGACATATATATAATTAAATCTTCCTGATCAACTCTATATTGACTATTTTTATATTGAGGGCGATTATTTAAATTAAGCTCCTTTAAATTATTATTTAATAAAACTGAGGCCGTTTCTTTTTTATCTAATCTAATAGCTTGATTGAAGGGTTTGACAAAATGATATTTTTCTAATAATTCAGTAACTTCTTGTGCCCAAGAATCATCAAGAAATATTATATCAGCATCAAGCCAGGCAATCTTATCGCAGTCAGTTGGCAGACTTTTAAGGCCAATGTTTAAAAGTCTTTCTTTATGCCAAAGAACAGAATTACTTCTAACTTGGATAAGTTTGTCGGCGTCCTCTGGCATGAGCTCAAAATTATTATCATTTAAAGCGCATTCAACTGTTAAGAGTTTAAGTCCTTGACGAGCAAGATTTTCGCGAAAACAGTGATAATTATCAAGCTTACTAAGAGTTTTAGTCGGATTAAAAAAAGCCGATAAAACCCAAAAACTACCTGGCAATTTTTTAAAACCTTCTATTTTCGCTTCCCTGATAATACCATTCATAATAAAACTTACTTATAAGCTCATCTTAAGGTAAAAATCTAAAAAAAACAAGGACTTTTAAAGACATAATTTGGTTGCTATGATATAATTAAATTAAGAATAAAAAAATCAATATGACTTTATTTGGCATAATTCTTTTAGTTTTTCCCTTCCTTTTAATCTTTTATTTTAAAGACAAGAAAGAGGGCTTTATCACTATTTTAGTAGTAAATACCTTACTCCACCTTACTATTGGGATTTTTGCCCAATATTTTCATTTCTTTCATTATCCAATTATTTTATCCTTGGTTTTTTTAGTTAATGTTGCTATAGCCTGCTGGGCCATAAAAAACAAAAATAAAGCTAATTTCAAAATTGAATTTAATATTTTTGCCCTTTTTGCTGTTCTTATTATTTTACTTCAACTATTATCAGTTCATTATTTTTTTACCGGAGAAGTAAGTACAATAAATGGGAAAGAGAGGGTAAGTAACGCTTCTTATCCTTACCCCTATTCCCCTGATGATTGGACTGGAGTTGCTTTTACTACTTATGCTATTAATAATAATAGTTTACCAACTACCAACCCGCTAATAGACGGGCCTGATCATTATAATTTTCGCAATATTTTTGTGGGGTTTTTTGCCCTCCTAGCGCAAATATTTTTAATTATTAATATTCAACCCATTTTCGGTTTTTCAATTTTAGCAGTTTATTCCGGTTTACTAGTCTGTTTCCTTATTTATTTATTTTTAAAGTCAGCCAAGGT
>CAZPPI010000014.1:10154-17155 GCA_964588435.1 uncultured Gammaproteobacteria bacterium
AAAATTATTCTAATTACTCTATTAGGGGTTATTTTAATTGCTACTTTAATTTTTCTTGTTCAAACTCATAATACTAAAGATCTGCTTAATTTATTTTACCAAAGTTTAATTAGACCTAATAATGAAGGGGGAATTCCTTCAAGGGTAATTTGGCGAGTAGTACCAATAGTCCTTTTACCTTTAGCTCTTTTTGGATTATCGGTAATAAAGAAAAAAAAGCTTTGGTACTTTGCTACACCTTTAGCAATCGGTCTAATATATTGGTTAGTTTATTCTTTTTCTCCTAAATTTTTAGTAATTGACTATGCTCGTACTACTACTATTACCGCTTATCTAATAATAATCGCGGCAGGATTTGGAATAGATGAATTAAGTAAAATAATCTTTAAAAAATCCAAATTTTTTCAATCAAACTCTCTACTTATAAAAAATTTAATAATTTTCTTATTCGCTGCACTCGCCTTATTTTATACTCGTTATGGTGCTTGGAAACATATAAAATTGACCTATGAAACATCTTTGGGAGAACTAGTAGCTCCTTTTGATGCGCCAGCCAATCATTATTTACATCCAGATGACTTAAGAATTTTCCAAAATATCAAAAATACTAGATTCTTATCCCAACCCTGGAAGGGCTTGGTTATAGGTGTTGCTACAAATAATTATCCCATGCATTCAAAAGGCGCAACGATAACTAACTTTTATCATCCTTATTATTTTTTTAGCGATGGTGATTGCGACTACAAAAAATTAATGGCTGAGAATTTAGGCATAAAATATGTTTATCTCCCAAAATTTGATTGTCCTAATTTTATTTTCTTAGACAAAAGTTCTGAGAATATTTATCTTTATAAGTTCCAGCCCTAAAAAACTTAAATGAATATGCATCCAAAAATTAGTATTATCATCCCTTGTCTTAACGAAGAAGAAGCGATTGGACATTGCCTAGAAGAAATAAATGGCGCGATTAATAAATATAATCTTGACGCCGAGGTTATTGTTATTGATAATAACTCCTCCGATAAAACTGCGGCGATAGCGGAAAGCAAAAAACCTTTATTTTCTCAATTACTTATAATCAAAGAAGCGCGAGAAGGTTACGGTCTTGCTTATCTACGAGGCTTCAGTCAAGTCAAAGGCGAATATATTTTTATGGCCGACGCTGATTCTTCTTATGATTTTTATGAGATTAATAAATTTCTTGATAAATTAAGGGATGGGGATGACTTAGTAATAGGCAATCGTTTTTCTGGTTCAATGGAAAAAGGGGCTATGACTTGGTTACATCGTTATATTGGTAATCCAATATTATCGCGTCTTGTTAAACTATTATTTAGTATAAAAATAAATGATATTCACTGTGGTGCTCGAGCGTTTAAAGCTAATATTTTAAATAAAGTTAATTTTAATACCGGTGGTATGGAATTCGCTTCGGAAATGATTATAAAAGCTAAAAAGGCAAATCTTAAAATCAGCGAAGTTCCAATCACTTATCGTCCCCGACTAGGAAAATCAAAACTAAATTCTTTGACAGATGGTTGGCGTCATCTTCGTTTTATTCTTTTATATTCACCTCTTTTACTTTTTTTCGTACCTGGACTATCTTTAATTTCTGTCGGGCTCGGCGCAATGATATTTTTTTATTTTAAAAATCCAGAAATTTTTGGTATTAAACTTTACGTTCATCCCCTATTCCTTTTTTCCTTAATGATTATTTTAGGTTATCAATTAATAATATTTAGTGCTTTTTCTAAAATATATGCTATCAACCATTTAGGTGATCAGGATAAATTAATTGAGTCTTGGTTTAAAAAAATAACTATAGAAAAAGCTGGTTCTTTGGCGATTGCTATGATTTTAATCGGTGTATTAATATATTTGATAATTTTTGCTAATTGGATTAACTCCGGCTTTAGTTCATTAAATGCAATAAAAAGTTCTATTGTCGCCTTAACCCTAATAGTTCTCGGCGCTCAAACTCTTTTTTCCGCTTTTATGTTAAGTATTTTAGGTATTAAAGAAAAATGAAAATAGCTGTCTTTCATAATTTCATGGACAATATCGGTGGGGCAGAAATAGTCGCTCTAACTTTAGCGCGCGAACTAGAAGCAGATATTTACACAACTAACATTGATTTTTTAAAAATAGAAAAAATGGGATTTGGCGAGGTTGTGCCTCGAATTCATTCTATTGGCCGTCTTCCTAAAAAAGCGCCATTTCGACAACAGCTCGCTCTTTTTAAATTCAGACATCTTAATCTTAGTGGACATTATGATTTTTTTATTATTGCTGGCGATTGGGCAATGTCAGGGGCAGTAAATAATCATCCTAATATTTGGTATGTTCACAGCCCGCTTAATGAACTTTGGGCCTTTACTGATTTCATTAGTAAACATGTAATTAGTTTTTGGAAAAGACCTATTTATAAAATTTGGCTTAACTACAACCGCTGGCTCACGAGAAAATATGCTAAACAAGTTGATAATTGGGTTTGTAATTCAGAGAATACTAAGACTAGAATAAAAAAATATTATTATCAAGAAGCCAGCGTAATTTATCCGCCTATTGATATTAATCCAACTTCTAAATCTAAAAAGGATGGGGCTAAAACTTATTGGCTTTCTGTTAATCGTTTGATTACTCATAAAAGAATAGAGAAGCAATTAGAAGCTTTCGCTTTGATGCCTGATAAGAAGTTAATTATTGTTGGTAGTTATGAAAAAGGCGTCTATCAATTTGAAAAATATAAAAAATTTTTAGAATCAATTAAACCAAAAAATGTTGAAATTAAACATTGGCTTTCAAGCGATGAACTAAGTCAACTATATGCTAATTGTGATGGCCTAATTACCACCGCAGAAAATGAAGACTTTGGAATGACTGCTGTTGAAGCAATGGCTCAAGGAAAACCGGTTATTGCCCCTCACGAAGGCGGATATCAGGAATCTATTTTAGACGGAAAAACTGGGATTCTTCTATCCTCTTTAGAACCTCAGATTATAATAGATGCTATAACTGAGATAGAAAATAATCTCGCAAAAGATTCTGGTTTCTATCAATCTACCTGTCGATTAAGAGCCGAAAATTTTAGCACGAATGTTTTCATAGAAAAAATAAAAAAAATAATTAATGAATCACGAGAGATAAAAACCTTACAAAAGATAAAAAATGAAAAATAAAATTTCCATAATAATTCCCGTCAGAAATGAAGAACGGCGAATAGCCGAATGTCTTCTATCGATAGCTGGGCAAAAAATAAAAAATGAAGTTCTTAATTATGAAATAGAAATTATTTGTATTGATAATAATTCAAGCGACGAGACGAAAAAGTCTATTCTTAGTTGTACCGAAAAATTCAAAAACATAAATTATTATTTTGAATCTAAAATAGGAAGAGGAAGCGCCCGCAACGCTGGGATAGAAAAAGCTGAGGGAGATATAATTGCTATGATAGATGCGGACTGTCTTGCTCCTCCTAATTGGTTAGAAAAACTAGTTAAACCAATAATAGCTGGCAAAGCCGAAGCAACAATGGGTTTTGAATCTGATATAATTAATAATTACTGGTCTAAAATAAGACAAGAAGAGGATTGGGCTTTCATTCAAGAAAAGATATCAGGCCCCTACATTGAGCACCTTGATACAAAAAATTTTGCTATCAAGGCAGAAATTTTAAAAAAAATAAAATTTGATCCCCTTTTAAGTAGTTATGAGGACTGGGACTTGTTTATAAATCTAAGAAAAATCGGAGTAAAAATTTTATTCCTCCCCGAATTGAAAGTCAAACATTATCACGACAGCTCTTTAAAGGAATTAATAAAAACTCAATTTTCTCGCGGCAAATCAGCCGCTTTAATTCATAAAAAATGGCAGAAAGATAAAGAGTTCCAAGAGCTATTTAAAAATGACCCAAGCGCAGCTTCGGTCAATTGGCGTAATTTTATATTTTTTCTGCCCTGGGCTCTATGGCAAATAATATTATCGCCACGAAAATCTCTTTTTATAATTAGCGCCGACGCTGCTTGGAAAGCGGGAATTATAGTTTTTAAATTTAAAAGGGGACGGAAAAATTCCTAACTATTAAGACCATCCTTGTTTGATAAATAGGTTGCTATCACCTGAGAAGTTTCGCCAGATATTTTAATCTTCCCCTTCTCTAATAAAATCGCTCGATTGCAATATTTACTGATTAATCCTAGTTCATGACTCACTAAAATCACGGCCGAACCACTACGCAAAAATTCTTCCATTTTATTAATAGCTTTATCTTGGAAACTTGCGTCCCCACCAGCACCAAAAACTTCATCTAACAAGATAAGATCCGGCACTTTTCTTTGCAAACAATGAATTATCGTAGAGAAACAAAGCCGGTTAAGCATACCACTAGAAAATTGATATACTTTAGTATCAACAAATTCTTCTAATTCAGAAAAGGATATTATTTCTGGAAGTCTTTTTTTAATTTCAGAAACACTTAGCCCCATAATTGCTCCCGTTAAGAAAATATTTTCACGCATTGTCAATTTTGGCTTCAAACCAAAATCAAAACCATTAATATAAACAACATTAGCGGGAACTTGGAGATAACCAGAGTCTGCTTGATAAATACCAGCAATAATTCTCAGTAATGTACTTTTGCCCGAACCATTACCACCAATTAGGCCAACATTTTCCCCCGCAGAAACTTGCAAGGAAACCTCGTCTAATACTTTAATAGATTTTTTAGTTTCACGGGTTGAAAAATAAGATAAAAATTGAGCTAAAGCGCTATCGCTTTTACGATAACCAATATTAAACTTTTTAGAAATATTATTGATTTCAATTTTTGATGATTCTTGGTTCTGCATAATCAAATTAATTCGGCCAGCTTATATTTATAACGCTTAAAAACAAAAATTCCTAAGAGAAAAATAAGAGGAGCAGTAATTAAAAAAATTAAGAGTATATTAACTTCAGGTAAGCGACCATAAATTAATAATGACCGGGAAGTTTCCAAAAAATAGAAAAGAGGATTAAAAAAATTAAGCTTATAAATCAAGCTACTAGGGCTAGCACTATAAAAAATTGGCGTTCCTAAAAGTAATAACTGAGAAACAATAACCCAAACATTTTCTAAATCACTAACGTAAACACCAACTATAGCGAAAATTAAAGCTAAGCCGATAATCATAATAATAAACCAAAAAAAAGCGAGAAGATAGTAAAGGAGCCCAACGGCTGACAAAGAAAAATAAAAAACAAGGAAACTAATAATAATAAATTCAAAAAGATGGGCAAAAATATGTTGCAATACAGCCGCCGCAACTAAAGATTCTGGGGAAATCATATTAGTTGATTTTATATAATTAGAATTATTACTAACTGCAACAATAGCAGCAGAAATAGTTGATCTAAAAAAATTAAAGGCGGCAATACCTAAAAAAAGATAAACCGGATAAAACATAACCCCAGTAGCTAAAGAAGAGCTTTGCCTGATCATTATAAAAACTAAAAACAAAAATAAAGGATTTAGCAAATACCAAAGGATACCTAAATAACTGCCTTCTATTCTCAATCTAAAAGTAGCCTTGGCTAAAGAAAAGCTTAAACGGATAGTTTCTTTTAGTTTATACCTTAATTTCATATTTAGTATTATTTGGACATTATAACAATAATTAGAACAAAGTTGAAGCTATTATAAAAAATAGGCCTAAGCCTATTTTTTATATTTTTTTTATTTTATCAAACTAATTTCATTCAATTAATAAATTAGGTTCCGGTTGAATAACAATCTTGAATGGTGCCTGCTCCAACATTAGAAGTTGTGCCGCTAGGACAAGGAATTTGAATACCACGTGGACAATAATAACCAGCCGCACATTGAGTACATGAATTTGCTCCTATACCACTATAAGTACCAGATGGACAAACCTTACAAGATTCTCCAGGATTTTCAACTGGATTATATGAACCTTTTGGACAGGGGATTCTATTAACTCCATAATTAGTGGAACAATTATAAGTAGAATTTAGTGTTAAATAAACGCCAGCCGAAGCTTGTGCCGTACAGGTAATACAATTATTACTTGTCGCACGATAAGCTCCAGTAACACATTGGCAAGTACCAGAAACAGACTTCATACCAGTACCACAAGTAACCCCATTACTAAAACAGTTAGTTGTTGTATTACAATAAGAGCCGCTTTGACATTCTAAACTATTACAACCACCGCAATCACTATCCTTAGCATCTGCATAACCATCGCCATCATTATCATTATAATCAGCACAGTAAGTGCCACAAGTATTATAGCCAGTTCTACAAAGGCTATTTTCACCACCGCCACAAGTTCCATAAGTATTAAGAATCGAAGTAGCTAAACACTGATAACTTTCACAACTATACCCATTTTTATAACCACGAATATTATTTCCCGAACAACTCCATGGGTCCTGCCATTCTGGATCACGTACACCACAATCAGCGCTTACAGTACATTCGCAGGAACCACAATCTCCAGCACAATTTGCACAATTTTCTCCACCAGCACAAACACCATCAGGGCAACACCATGACGAGATGTGGATAGAAGATGGTTTATTGGTTTTAAATTGTGCCCATTCATTTGCCGTTTTGTCTGGAATAAAATAATCATTAGTATTATTGATATCTATACTATCAAGACAAACCTTTGTAACAATTTCTCCTATCTCTTGCGTTCCGGTTATCTCTAATAAACTGTTATTATACATTTTCCAACCTTCTCTATCTTTATTAAGTCCAATCACAACAATCGGAAAAATTATTAGAAACATAAAAATTAGTAAAAATAATAATTTTTGCCAATTTTTATGCTTTAAATTCTCTATAAATTTCATAAAAATATATTTATTAAACACATTACTATTATAACAATAAATGAATAAGGTCGCAAGAGAAAAAAGATAAAGAAAAAAGATGACCCCAGTTGAATACCGAAATCATCTTTTAAGGACATTAAAAGGATCATTACTCATTTTTC
>CAZPPI010000015.1:0-16106 GCA_964588435.1 uncultured Gammaproteobacteria bacterium
GAAGAAATTTAGAAATAATTATTATAATCTCACTTTTAGCAGCTTATTTTATCCAGAATTTAGCAATTTTTGATTCTTTTGTTACCTATATAGGAATGATGATTACTCTAGGATTTATCTATTATTTGCGAATAGAAAGAGAAGACCGGGCTATTATTGAGGGGGTTTCTGAGGTTAAGGCTATTACCGGTCCTAAATTTTATTTAAAAAAACAAGCAACTGAAATTTTCTTGTTGATATTTTTATTATTAGCCGCCTATATTTTTACCGCTAATTTTAATTTAAAACCAAAACGAACTTTAGAGGGGGCAATTGAAGCTTATTCTTTAGGTTTAAATGGAGAAACTGATAAGAGTTATAGGATGTTTCAAGAGGTTTTTAAAGATCATCCACTTGAACGAGATGCTAGAGTTGTTGTAATAAATTTATTTACTTCAAATTGGGAACAACTTAGAACTTTAGAGGCGGCTCGGGCGGATGAAATTATTGAATTTGTTGTCGGCTTGGCCCAAAAAAATGTTGCTTATAATCCTTATGATAGTTTGATGCAAATGCAACTTTCACAAGTTGCTGATATTGCTTCTCGATTTTATGGCAATGATAATTTAGAAAAAGCTAATTATTATTCAGCCATGGCGATGCAAGCAATTGAATATGCAATTGAATCGAGTCCGGGAAGGGCACCAGTTTATTTAGTTAAAGCGCAGATGCTTTTAACTAGAGGCGAGAATGAGGCGGCGATTGAGACTGTAGAATATGCGATTAGTTTAAATGACAAATATTATGAGGGTTATTGTCGTTTAGCTCAGTTTTATATGTATTTAGAGACTCAAGATGGTTTAAAAGACGCACTTAATTCTTGTGTTGATTTGGATGGAGCGACTAGTATTAATTCCTCCCAATTTCTTAGTTCAGCAATTAGTTATTTAATTGATGAGGGGGACTTTGATCGGGCTATTAAGTTTGCTTTAAGGTTAACCGTTCTTTATCCAGATGATGCTGAAGTTTTTCTTAATACTGCGAAAATTTATTTGATTATGGGTGAGAATGATTTGTCAGCTGAATATTTACGTCAAGCTTATGCCCTTGATCCAAAAATTGCCGATGACTGGGATACTTTTCTAGATTTTTGGATTGGTTTTGAGGGGACGGATGAAAATGGGGGTTAAATTTAATCTTCTTTATTCTATTGACTTTTTATAAAAAGTATGTTATAGTAATAACGTGCTATGATTAAAGTTTTAAAAAAGAACATTTACAAATAGAGTTTAATTTGGTTAATTCTTAATTTTATTTAATAATAGGTAAATTTAAGAATTAATCAAATTATAAATCTTCAAAAAACTAAAAAATGGAAACAATCATGAGTGTCTTAGTTATCGCATTTGCCGTTGGAGTAGTGTTGTATGTGGAAATGTTCATGTGCAAAAAAATCCTAACAGGCCAAGAGGTTTTAGATTACCAAAGGGAGTTAGACCAAATTAACGCTAAGGCTCGGGAAAATTATGGGCTTGAGCTTAAATTGGATGCTGAGACCCAGTTACTTGAGAGCCGGAAAGAAAAAAAATCTTTTGTTTTAATTTTTTCTGGAATTGCAATTGTATTTGTCTTGATTGTCTCAATCTTCATCGGAGTTTTGTCATTTGTTAATATGGTAATGATGTGCATAACTTCTATGATGCTAATATGTTTTGGGGTCTTAAAGATGGCAGAATCCAGGAAGCTGGCTATTGCCTTGTTGGTTTTTATTCTAAGCATTGGAATATTAACAAAAATTGCTTTTGATAAGGCAATTGAGATATCTCCATGGGTATACTTATATTTGTGCATATTAGTGGCACTGATAGGTATATTAAGTCTATTTGAGCAAAAAAATAAGTGTTGATGAATCATACAAGGGAGTCTACTAAGACTTCCTTTTTAATTTCTCTAACAAATCTTTTTCATCCCCGACTTTAAAAAGTAAATCGTTTTTTTTAATAATTTCTGGGATACCGCCAATATTTGCGGCGATGACTTTTAAATTTAAATCATTAGCCTCATAAATAACCGTCGGCGAATTTTCATAACAAAGAGAAGGGACAATAAGAGCCGAACTTTTTTTCATTTCCTTTTTTACTTCCTCAGAATTTAGGCGACCAAGGAAAATAAAGCGTTTATCATCTTTGGTAATTCTTTTTGCCTCTTCTAAATCACAACCATCACCAACTATCCTTAGCTTAGCTTCACTATTTTCTAAAAGTTTAAAAGTTTTAATTAAAAAAATAATACCCTTATGCTTTTCAATTTGCCCGACAAAGAGAAAATCTTTTTTAGACTTAACTTCTGGCAAGTTTTCTTTATTATTTAAAGTTTTGATTCTTAAAGGATTTATTTCCGTATCTTTATTTTCAAAAAACCCTCTTTTTAGATGTTCATCTAAAAGCCAGGATGATGGAGAAATAATTTTTTCTGAATTTAAAAAATATTTTTTTGTTAAGTTTTGATATAATTTGGCAATAAGAGAATCTACTTTTCCTTCTTTACCACTTATCATTAAGCCGGAGGGATGGAGTAATTGAATATCATGTAAAAAATGTTCGTGGCTTATTTTTAGTTTTTCCGCTATTTTTATTAGAAAAAAACCAAGACCAATTAAATTATGAGTTATTATTAAATCTGGTTTCTCATTTTTTAATATTTCTTCTATAATTTTTTCTTTTTTAGGATTATAAAAATTATTTAAATGCCAAAAAAGGCGAAGAGCTTTAGGAATATCACTAAGATTATAATATGAAGAGGGAAGATAGTATTTTTTAAAATTATTTTCTGTGTTTGATTTAATTAAATTTTTTTTCTTTGGTTCGGTGGTGATTATAAAAATATCGTTGCCAAAAGATGATAGTTTTTCCGCCATTTCTTTAACAACTTTTTCGGCTCCGCCCTTAGCGTAGGGCTCGTATAAATTGTGAACTAAGGCTATTTTCATTTTTACTTAATTAAAAAGTCTTTCTAATCTTTCTTTCATTTTTTCTTCGGAATACTTTCTAGTTGCTAATTCTCTGGCGGCTAAAGACATTGATTTTCTTAAAGATTTATTATTAATAATTTTTTCTAAAGCTTCTTTTAAAGAAATTACATCGCCCGGCTTAACTAATAGACCCTCTCTTTTATTTGTAAAAACACTTCTAACGCCCGGTAAGTCTGAGGCAATTAAAGTTAAACCGCAAGCCATCGCTTCAATTAAAACAATGCCAAAAGCTTCGTTATTATTGATTGAAGGAAGAATTAAACAATCGGCTTCTTGGTAAGCGCGGATTAATTCAGGATCACTTAGTTTCCCCTTAAAAATTATTTTTTTCTCTAGACCAACTTTATAAACATCTTCTTCGTATTTTTTTCTTAAATCACCGTCGCCGATAATGTTTAAAGACCAGTTACCATGACTAAAGCTTAAAGCTTTAATTAAATTTTCTAGGCCTTTAAAATAATGAGCCGAGTCAAGACCACCGACGAAAATAAACTCGGTTTTGTCTTTTTTAATAAATTGACTGTTAACAAAATTGACAAAAGATTTAGCCTTAGCGATTAAGCCCTCGCCGCCGGCCTTTTTTATTTCCTTAGGTTTAAATTTCTCTAAATTAATTGCAAAAGGAATTTCTTTAAATTTATCTGGTCTTAAATTATAGTAGTTTTTTATTTTACTATTTTTTACATAATCAAAACTAGCGCTCACAATTAACTCAGCTTGTTTTAATAATGATTTTAAAATTAAACGACTTGGGATGCTTAATATTTTTTCAGCGCGTCCTAAACTTTTAACGTCCATGTGGTAGTGGACTATTAATTTTGTTTTTTTATTAAATAATTTAAAAAACCAAACGACCTCGGCTGTTCCGAAAAATGGATAATGGAGATAAATATAATCAAAGCTTCTTAATTTAAAAAATAGTCTGGGAGCGAAAGCGCCGTGGCCTCGTCTAAACCAGGGACTTAAGTTATCGGGATGAAAATTTTCTACTTCAAACTTATCACTTAAAAGTTCGGAAACTTGTTTAGCACTATTAGAAATACCGCCCTTATAAGGAGGGAAGGCGCAAACAATATTAGCAATCTTTGGTTTTTTGAGATCTAATTCATTATCCATAGTTCTTTAATTTTTTATTTCTTTTCCGCTTCTTTAATTGCTACAAGTCTCGTTAAATCAGTTAATTGACGGTCAATCTTTGCTATAATTAAGCGTAAACGGAAGATAAAATAAAAAAGAATCAAAACGCCAATATAGAATAAGAAATTTATGCCAGAAGCACTAATGCCGAATTCAGCTAAAAAGCTATCAATATTTTTAATAAAAATAATAGCAATCCCGGCAATGAACCAAAAAATTAACCATGAGAAAAATTCTGTCTGATTTATTATTTCTTTCTTTTTTTGGTTAAAGAGTTTTATGACAAAAATCAAGATGATAACAAGGGCAATTATTTGTTGTGGTAGCATATTTTTATTTACTTAACTTATAGATAAAAAGATCTTTAATTATTTTAAAACCGCCACTTAACTTCTGCCCGAAGTGGTGGTAGATGACGGTAATTGGCACCTCGGCCACACGCAACTTATAACTAAAAGCCTTAGCTTGAATTTCACTATTATGAGCCATTTCTCTATTTATTATTTTAATTTTTTCTGCTGTTTGACGGCTCATAGCTCTAAAACCGTTCTGCGGATCACTTAATTTTATTCCTAAAATTAAGCGAGTAAAAACTTGAGCCAAGGGATAAATTATTAAACGTTTAAATAGGGGGAGATTAGCTTTTTTTTCTAAAAATCTTGAACCAAAAACAATATCAGCTTCGCCTTTTAAAATTGGCGCTATTATATCGTTTATCTCGCTGGCTAAAAATTGGTTATCACCGTCAAAATGGACGATTATATCAGCGCCAAGGCTTAGAGCGTAATCATTACCGGTTTGCAGTGCTGCTCCTTGACCACGATTAATGAGATGGTTTATTACAAAAGCGCCCGCTTCTTCTGCTAACTTAGAAGTCGTGTCTTTTGAGGCGTCGTCAACAACAATAATTTTATCAACAAAAGGACGGACATTTTTTATAACCTGAACAATATTTTTTTCTTCATTCCAGGCGGGAATAACACAGGCAATTTTTGGCATTGGACTTACGGTTATTGTTTGAAAGTTAACAGTTTAAAATTAGCAATTTCTCGGCGTTTATCTTTCCTATTATTTATTAAGCGATTAAGATTTACAAGCTTTTGAAAACTTATTGCTTTAATCAATTTAATCTTTTCTGATTCTGGCCAGGGAATTGATTTTATTTTTTTAGCTAAAATTTTTAGATTTTCTGTTTCAGTTGTTATTATTACTAATTTTCCGTAGGAACTTAGGCGAAAAGCTTGGTTAAAATCTTCCTTGTTTCTTATTTCATCAACGGCAACAATATCAACACCAGCCTTAAGAGCTAGTTCAAAAGCCCTACTATTCAATTCCATTCTTATTAAGCCATCGCTTTCTTTGCTTTCGCCAATTAAACAAATTGCTTTATCATCTTTTTTTAATTCATTTAACAAGGCTAAGAGGGTTGAGGTTTTTCCTGAAGATTTAGGTCCAGAAATAATAATTAGACCCCGATTTTTTTCTATTAAAGTCATTAAGGTTTTGCGATCTTTGTTTTTCATTCCAGTTTCTGAGAGACGCCAAGATTTTGAATTTTCTCTTTTTTTAAAATCAAAAATTATTTTTTCAGTTTTTCCTAATTGGACGACTGATAATAAAAATTCAGAACTAATTTTTTTTCTTTGGTAGTAAATTTCTCGCTTTTTTATTTTAGCTGGCTCAAAAGTATCATCTCCAATTAAATTTAAAATATCATTTTTAATCGTTTTGACATATTTTTTTGCTAAAACAAAATTTTTCCGGCTAGAGTCAGTTAAATAATAGCTAATTTTTAGCTCTTTTTCTTCCTCGGTGAGAATTAAATTTTCTGCTCCAATTTGCTTAGCATAAGCAAAAAGATTGTGGGTTATTTTTTGGCTCATATAGGGATATTATAGCATAGTTTTATATTATCTTAAAATATGATAAGATAAAAATGTTTAATATGAGTTATAATTATGGCTTACTTCAATTTTTATGCTGGGGTTTATGAATTTTTTAGTCATTTAGGCCTAGCTTTTAAATTTCTTTGGCATTACTTGCCAAATAGATATTATTTAATAATATCTTTATTTTTTCAGTTTTCAGCTTGGATTCAGGCTTTTTCTATTAAAAATAATTTAAGTGGAGAGCTTTTAGTTTTAAGATATAAGATTGATTTTGGGGCTAATCTGGTTGGTGATCCAAGCCTAGTTTTTATTTATCCAATTTTTTCTTTGTTTGTTATTTTGTTTAATATTTTATTAGTTTTAATTTTAAGTCGTCATAAAAATTTTCGTTTTTTTTCTCAATTACTGTTAGGAGGCGCTCTATCTTTTGCTGTTTTAACGAATCTTTATCTTTTATCAGTTTATTTAGTTAATTTTCGTTAAGTATTGGTTTGGTTTTAATTTTTTTTAATTTATCTAAAATTCTATGATGGAGTTTTATATTATCAAGGTTTTATTTTTTTCTGCCCTTGCCTTTATCTTAGGTCTTTTTTTAACCCCATTTTTAACTCATTTTCTTTATAAATATAAACTAGGCAAAAAGATTAGAAACAGCGGTTCTACCCCTGTTTTTAGTAAGCTTCATGCCCATAAGGCGGGGACACCAACGATGGGGGGTGTTTTAATTTGGGGGACTTTATTGGTTTTAATTTTAATTTTTTACTGGTTGTCTTTAATTTTTCCTGATAGTATTTTGGCTCAACTTAATTTTTTATCAAGAGCGGAAACGCTTCTGCCACTCGGAGCTTTAATAGCTAGTGCTTTAATCGGTTTAGTTGATGATTGGCTTGATGTTAGAACTAAAGGTGTTCTTGGCGGTGGTGGTTTAAAATTGCGTCATCGTTTATTAATTTATACTTTAATCGCTGTTATTGGAGCTCTGTGGTTTTATTTTAAGCTTGATTGGACGATATTTCATGTTCCTTTTTTTGGTAATTTTGAAATTGGTGCTTGGTATATTCCGATTTTTATTTTTATTATTGTTGCAACTTCTTTTTCGGTTAATGAAACCGATGGTCTTGATGGTTTAGCCGGGGGGACGCTTTTGATTGCTTTTGCTGCTTATGGAGTAATCGCTTTTACTATGGGACGTTATGATTTAGCAACTTTTTGCGCGGTTATAAGTGGGACATTGTTAGCCTTTCTTTGGTTTAATATTCCCCCCGCTCGTTTTTATATGGGAGATACTGGTTCAATGAGCTTGGGCGTTACTCTGGGTATTATTGCTTTATTAACAAATAACTCTTTATTACTTATTTTTGTTGGTTTAATCTTTTTAATTGAATCACTCTCAGTGATTATCCAAATTACTTCCAAGAAATTAAGAGGAAAAAAAGTTTTTCTTTCTGCCCCCGTTCATCATCATTTTCAAGCTCTTGGTTGGCCTGAATCGAAGGTAGTGATGCGTTTTTGGGTGATTTCTATTATTGGTGCCGCGATTGGTTTGATGATTTTTTTACTTGATAGAAACTTTTAATTTTTATGGTTTTAAAAAAGACACTGAGTAAACTCAATATTTTTGCTAGTAATGAAGATGGCCATAAGCCTGATAAAAGTTTAATCGCAGCGATTTTAATATTATCCCTTTTTGGTTTAATTGCTCTTTTTAGTGCTTCTCTGGCCGTCGCTTATCAGGATTTTGGTAAAACTTATCATTATGCTGCTCGTCAGCTTTTATTTGTTCTATTTTCTTTGGTTCTATTTTTTTTGGTTTCAAAGATAGATTATCTTTGGTGGAAGAAATTTGCGGCTTTTTTTCTTTTCTTTTCAATTTTTCTTTTAATTTTAGTTTTTGTTCCTGGTCTAAAGTCGGAATACGGAACAGCTAATAGTTGGATTAATATTTTTGGTCAATCTTTTCAACCTTCAGAACTTGTTAAGCTTTCCTTCTTAATTTATCTGTCTACTTGGATGGAAGTAAAAAAGGCTCATGTTGGGAGTTTGAGTGGTGGAGTTTTGCCTTTTATTTTTATTTTAGGTCTGATTAGTTTTTTGATGATTTCTCAGCCTGATATGGGAACGCTTTTTATTATTATCTCTTCAGCTATTGCTGCTTTTTTTGTTGGTGGTGGTAAGATGACCCATATTTTTGCGGCTGGTTTTTTGGGTATAGTTTTAATTTACTTAATGGTTAGTTTTGGTTCTTCTTATCAAAGTGAGCGCTTTGCTTGTCTTAAGGATCCAAGCTTTGACACTCAAAAAACATGCTATCAAATTAATCAGGCTTTAATTGCGGTCGGTTCTGGTGGTCTGTTCGGGCGAGGCTTAGGGGAAAGCCGTCAGAAATTTATGTACTTGCCAGAGGTTTGGGGAGACGCGATTTTTCCAGTTATCGCTGAAGAGCTTGGCTTTATTTTTAGTTCATTACTTATTTTTCTTTATCTTTTTATTTTTTGGCGAGGGCTGCTTATTGCTAAAAATTCGCCAAACCTTTATAGTGGAGCTTTGGCGACAGGAATTATTACTTGGCTTGCCGTTCAAACATTTTTAAATATTGGTGGGATGATAAATTTAATCCCTATGACCGGGGTTCCTTTGCCGCTAATTTCTTCTGGCGGTTCCTCAGTTTTATCAAGCTTCCTTGCCTTAGGAATTTTAATTAATATTAGTAAATACACTAAAGAATATGGACAAAGACGATAGAAAAGAAAAAAATAAAATCATGCTGTCTGGTGGCGGCAGTGGTGGACCGGTAATTCCTTTACTTGAAATAACAAAAGAGCTTCGTCGCTTGAAACCAAACTTAGATTTTGTTTTTGTTGGGACTGAAAATGGTCCAGAAAGAGAAATGGTTAAAAATTTCGGTGATTTACGCTTTTTATCTTTACCAGCGGGAAAGTTTCGTCGTTATTTTAGTTTAAAAAATTTTTCTGATATTTTTTTAATTTTTTTCGCATTCTTTAAGGCCTTTCCTTTACTTAGAAAAGAAAAACCGAGTTTGGTCATTTCCGTTGGCAGTTTTGCAAGTGTACCTTTAATTTATGCGGCATTTTTTTTAAGAATTCCGATTATAATTCATCAACAGGATGTGCGTCCCGGTTTAGCTAATAGGTTAATGGCACCTTGTGCAAAAATAATTACGGCGGTTTTTGAAAAAACTTTAGTTGATTATGGACCAAAGGCTGTTTTAACGGGTAATCCAATTAGTATTCCAGAAAAATTTCCTGAATTTGATAGTGCTTTAGAGCCAATATTAGGAGGAGATAAGCCTTTAGTTTTAATTTTAGGAGGAGGAACCGGTGCCATTGCTATTAATAAACTCGTAGAAGAAGCAAGACCTGAATTATTAAATTTCTGTAATGTGCTTCATATAACTGGTAAAAATAAGAGTAGTTTAAAAAACATCTCTGATTCTACTAAAACTTTAACGGAAGAAAAAGATGCGGCTGTTCTTAAGGGAATTTATTTAGCTTGGGAGTTTTTAAGTCATAATCAATTATTAGCTATTATGGACCGGGCGACTTTAGTTGTTTCTCGTTGCGGCTTAGCAACTTTAACTGAAATATCAGCTTTTAAAAAAGCTTCAATTTTAATTCCTATGCCTCATAGTCATCAGGAAGATAATGCTTATATTTTTGCTAGAGCTAAGGCGGCTTTAGTTTTGTCGCAAGATAATTTGAATTCAGAAAGTTTTAGTCAGGAAATAAAGAAACTTTTAAACGATAAGGAGGCCTTGAGAACTTATTCTAATAATGTTTATAATATTATGGAAAAGGGAGCGGCTTTAAAAATTTCTAAAATAATTTTAGAACTAATCAAAAAAGATGAAAAAGATGATTTTTAATTTTAAAGATTTTTATGGTAAAAAATTTTCTAAAAAACAAAAAACAAAAAATATATTTTATTGGTATTAAGGGCGTCGGCATGACGATGTTGGCCCAGTTTTTAAAGGTTAAGGGGAATAATATTTCTGGTTCAGACGTGATTGAGTCTTTTTTGACTAGCAAGGTTTTACATGATGCTAAAATTAAAGTTTACCTTGGGTTTAATCCGAAAAATATTGTCGGTGATGAAAACTTGATTATTTATTCAAGTGCTTATAATGAAAAAAATAATTCCGAATTAGCTTATATTAAAAATAATCCTGAAATTTTTTCTAAAGTTAAGCTTTTAAGTTACGCCGAAGCTTTAGGAGAGGTTTTTAATACTTATCAAGGAATTTCTGTTTGTGGTAGCCACGGCAAGACAACGACTACGGCTTGGCTTGGTTATGTTTTAGCTTTAGCCGGTAAGAGCCCGAATGTTTTAGTTGGCTCAAGAGTCCCTCAATTTAAAGGTAGTAGTTTAATTGGCTCATCTAAAATTTTTGTGGCAGAAACTGATGAATATCAAAATAAACTCCAATTCTTCAAACCATATGGAGTTTTATTAAATAATATTGATTTTGATCATCCTGATTTTTTTAAGGATGAGGTTGCCTATATTAAGGTTTTTCGTGATTTTGTTAAGAAAATTCCTCAAGATGGTTTCTTAGTAATAGATAATAGCGATAAAAAAGTTAGACGAGTTGCTCAAGCTTCTAAGGCAAAAGTTATTAGTTATGATTTAAGTAATGACAATGTTGTCAATTATTTTGCTTATGATCTGGAAATCAAGGGCGCTAGTCAATCTTTTAAAGTAAATAATTTAGGCGAATTTAAAATAAAACTTTTTGGTCGTCATAATGTTAAAAATGCTTTAGCAGTAATTGCGACAGCTCGTGAACTCGGAGTTTCTTTAGCTAAGATAAAAGCTGCCCTTTATTCTTTCAAGGGCACGGAAAGAAGATCACAGGTTCTTGGTAAATATAAAGAGGCGATAATTATTGATGACTACGCTCATCACCCGACTGAAGTTAAAGCGACTTTAAAGGCTTTACGTGAGTTTTATAAAAATAGAAATATTATTACTGTTTTTCATCCTCATACTTTTACTCGGACTAAAGCTTTGTTTAAAGATTTTGCTAAAAGTTTTTCTGATACTGACGAATTAATAATTTTAAATATTTATGGTTCAGCTCGTGAAGAGCAGGGCGGAGTTTCTAGTGCCGAATTAGTTAAGGCGGTTAAAGTAAATGATAAAAAAAATAAATTAAAACGTCCAGTTTTAAATATAAAAAAGATTCCTGAAGTCGCTAAATATTTAAAAAATAAAATTTCCAAAAATGATTTGGTCGTTTTAATGGGTGCCGGTGATGTTTTTCGGGTCGGCGAGATAATTTTGAAGAGTAAAAATTAATAGTTTTTAAAAATATTTATGGATGATGAAAATAAAATAGAAGAACAAGCTTCTTTATCCTGGCTTTCTTTTTGGCAAGAATTTATAAAACTTTTAAATCCTTTTAAGAGATTCTTTTTTATTATAATTGGTTTTTTAGTAATTTCGACGACTTTAAGTATAGTAAAGCCATATTTACTCAAATTAGTCATTGATGGTTTTACTAATTTTTCTGATACCACTTTAAGTTACTTATTACTTTTGTCTTTATTTTATTTGTTAAGCGATCAATTTAGATCCTTAATTCAATATTTCACCGATCGGAAAATTCTTCGCCTTCTTGTTAAGGTTGAATACTTTTTAAACATGAAGGCACAGGAGAAATTAATTTATTTAAGTCTTGGTTATCACGAACAAGAAAATACTGGCGCTAAAATAATTAAAATTGAGAGAGGAGTTTCTAAGGTTGGTAATTTTTTAGAAAGTGCTTTTTGGGAATTTGTGCCAACTATTTTTCAATTTATTTTTACTATTGTCGCTCTTTTTTATGCTGACTGGCGACTTGCTTCATCATTTTTATTTTTTGCACCTTTATTTATAATTATCACTTATTTTTCTAATAAAAGGATGTATCCAGTTAGAAAGAAGATATATGCTGATTATGAAAAAGCGAGCGGAAAAATGACTCAATCAATTATAAATATTAATGCTGTTCAATCTTTTGTTCAAGAAAAAAAAGAGCTTAGTTCCTTTGGGGAAATAAGGGGAAGAGTAAGAGATAATGAAGATAGACAATGGGGTTGGATGATGAAAGTTGGGCTTGGTAGAAATTTAATTGTTGATTTAGGGAGAGCTTCAATTCTTTTTATTGGGGCTTATCTGGTTTTTAATGGGATAATTAGTATTGGTTCTTTAATTTTTGCTTTTACTTTAAGTGAAATGGCCTATTCCTCATTATATCGTTTATCAAGATTTTACGATCGAATTGAAGAAGGGCGGGAAGGGGTAAGTCGTTTAATAACTTTATTTAACGCTGATGATGAATTAAAGGTAAAAGAGAAGGGCTTAAAACCAAAAGTTATAAGCGGTGAAATAGAATTTAAAGACCTGTCTTTTTCTTATAGAGAGAGTAAGCTTAAGGCCCTAAATAATGTTAATCTTAAAATAATTCCTGGGAGTTTTACCGCTTTAATTGGCCCTTCTGGGGGTGGAAAAACTACCGTGGCCCGTTTAATCTATCGTCACTATGACCCACAAAAGGGTCAGGTTTTATTAGACGGAAAAGATTTACGCGATTACGACTTAAGGTCTTTTAGAAAGTTTTTTGCTATCGTTCCTCAGGAAGTAGAAATATTTGACTTAACGGTAGCTGAAAATATTGCCTATGCTAACCCGAAGGCTTCTTTAGAAGAAATTAAAGCAGCTGCTAAAATTGCTAATGCTGATAGCTTTATAAATAATCTAGACAAGGGCTATGATTCTTTAGTTGGAGAAAGAGGAATAAAATTATCTGGCGGTCAAAGACAGAGGGTTGGTATTGCTCGGGCGATTTTGGCTAATCCAAAAGTTATAATTTTTGATGAAGCAACTTCTAGCTTGGATAGTGAAAGCGAAATGTTAATTCAGGCAGCTATTAAAAAAATTAGTCGTGGACGAACGATGATTGTGATTGCTCATAGATTAAGTACTATTAGACAGGCGGATAAGATAATTGTTTTAGAAAAGGGCCGAGTGGTTGAGTCGGGAAATCATTTAGAGTTAGGCATGGCCAAAAGTGGTTTATATGCTAAACTGTTAAAACTACAGAATGGCGGAGACTTAAGATAAAAATATGTTAAAAATTTTAAAAAAACATGATTTAGCCCCTTATTTAACCATGAAGGTTGGGGCGAAGGCAGAATATTTTGCAGTTTTAAAAAATAAGGCGGAATTTTTTGAGGCTTTAGATTTTGCTAAGAAAAAAGCTTCACCAATTTTTATTTTAGGTGGCGGTTCAAATACAGTTATTGTAAAAAATGTTAAAGCCTTGGTATTAAAAAATGAGATAGAGGGTTTAAAAATTAAAAAAGAAAATTCGTCTGAAGTTTATTTAGAAGTTATGTCCGGCGAGTCTTGGATGAAACTTGTTAATTATTCAGTTTCTCGTGGTTTTTATGGTTTAGAAAATCTAGCTTCAATTTACGGCACAGTTGGCGCCGCTCCGATTCAAAACATTGGTGCTTATGGGGCTGAGTTTTCTAATGTTTTCCATTCGCTTGTTGCTTATGATTTAAAAACTGGTAAAGAAAAAATATTTAGCGCTAAAGAATGTGAACTTGGTTACCGTGATAGTATTTTCAAAAGAAAAGCTAAGGGAAAATATTTTATTTATTCTCTTGTCTTGAAATTAAAGAAAAAGGCGAAGTTGAATTTAGACTATGGCGCGATTAAAGAAGAGTTAGATAAGTCAGAACTTAAAAATCCGTCGCCGAGCGATGTTGCGAAAATAGTTCATAAAATTAGAAGTTCAAAACTTCCGCTTCCAGCTATACTTCCTAACGCCGGCTCATTTTTTAAGAATCCAGAAATAAAAAATAATGCTTTTTTAAAGTTGCAAAAAACTTATCCAGAAATTCCATTTTTTACTTCAACTAAAAAAGGGATGATAAAGGTTCCAGCCGGCTGGCTAATTGAAAAAGCTGGCTTTAAGGGAAAGAAGTTTGGTTCAGTCGGGATGTATGAGGGCCAAGCTTTAATTTTAGTAAATTATGGTGGCGCTAAAGCTCAGGATATTGTAAAAATGATAGCGCGAGTTAAAAAAGAAGTTAAAAAGCGCTTTACTATTGATTTAGAAGCTGAAGTTAATATAATATAGAGTATATGAATTCAAATAAATTAAGACAATTATATTTAGATTTTTTTAAGGAGAAAGCGCATGTGGTTATTTCTAGCGCTTCTTTGATTCCAGAAAACGATCCCACGGCTTTATTTACTACCGCCGGAATGCATCCTTTAGTGCCATATTTAGTTGGCGAAAAGCATCCAAGTGGTAATCGTTTAGTTAGTATACAAAAATGCTTTCGGACTGTTGATATTGATGAGGTCGGGGATAAAACTCATCATACTTTCTTTGAAATGCTTGGTAATTGGTCGCTTGGTGATTATTTTAAAAAAGAATCAATTAATTATAGTTGGGAATTTTTAACTTCGCCGAAATGGCTCGGACTTGATAAAAATCGTTTAGCGGTTTCTGTTTTTGAAGGCGACGATGACGCTCCTTTTGATGAAGAAGCTTATAACATTTGGGCAGAAATTTTTAAAGCAAATAACTTACCATTAGAGAGAATTGCAAAACTACCGAAAAAAAATAATTGGTGGGGGCCAGCTGGTCTAACTGGTCCCTGTGGTCCAGATACAGAAATTTTTTATTGGGCAGATGAAAATAGTAGTGCGCCAGCAAGTTTTAATGATGATAATGATTCATGGGTAGAAATCTGGAATAACGTTTTCATGCAGTATAACAAAAATACTGAAGGGAATTACGAATTACTTGTTCAAAAGAATGTTGATACTGGTATGGGATTTGAAAGAACAATGGCGACTTTAAATAATGTTTCTGATAATTATCAGACTGAGCTTTTTTCATCAATTATTAAAAGAATTGAAGAGTTGAGCGGACTTTCATATGGTAGTGATGAAAAAACAACTAAAGCAATGAGGGTTGTTAGTGATCATATTAGAGCCGCTACATTTCTTATTGGCGATGAAAAAGGAGTGACTCCATCAAATACTGATCAGGGCTATATCCTTCGTCGTTTAATTCGTCGAGCCATTCGTTATGGTCGCTTATTGGATATTAAGAAAGAGAATTGGTTGCAATACATATCCCATCAAGTAATTGCTGATTATGGCAGTTTTTATGAAGAATTAACTAGAAATAAAGATTTCATTATTAATACTTTAAATCAAGAAGAAGAAAAATTTAGTCGCACCCTAGAAAAAGGTTTGTTAGAATTTAATAAAATTTCAAATAAAGATTTGGATGCTAAGGCTGTTTTTAATCTATATCAAAGTTATGGCTTTCCTTTAGAAATTACTGAGGAGCTAGCAAGCGAAAAAAATATTGAAATTGATAAAGAGGGATTTTTAGAAGAACTAAAAAAACATCAAGAACTTTCTCGAACTGCTTCAGCGGGAAAATTTAAAGGAGGCTTAGCTGACGCTGGTGAAGATACAGTTAAGTTACATACCGCCGCCCACTTACTTCTAGCGGCTTTAAGAAAAGTTTTAGGTGATCATGTGACGCAGAAGGGAAGTAATATTACTGCCGAACGGTTGCGTTTTGATTTCTCTCATTCTGAAAAAGTTAAGCCAGAACAAATTGCTGAAATTCAAAATATTGTTAACAAAGCAATAAAAAATAATTATCAAGTTGTTTGTGAAGAAATGTTGCTTGAAGAAGCCAGAGTTAAGGGGGCGATGGGTGTTTTTGATTCTAAATATGGTGAAAAGGTTAAAGTCTATACAGTTGGTTATTTAAAAAAAGATTCTGATAGTGATTTTAATGAAATTTTTTCTAGCGAAATTTGCGGTGGTCCTCATGTTAGCAATACAGGTATTTTAGGTAATTTTAAAATAAAAAAGGAAGAGGCTTCAAGCTCTGGTGTTAGAAGAATTAAGGCGGTTTTAGAAAATTAATATAGAGTCTTGACAACTTAAGAACTTATCTCTATAATTAATTTGTAAGAAAAATTATAAATAATAATTTATTAGTTTTTAAAGAATTTTGATAAAGC
>CAZPPI010000016.1:0-15762 GCA_964588435.1 uncultured Gammaproteobacteria bacterium
CAAAACCTGGAGTCCTACCGTTAGACGATCCCCGAATACTTTTATTGATTTTACCTACTTATAGTATAATAACTAACCAAAAAGTCAAATTTTAGAACTATAATTAATCCCAATTTCTTAAAATAACTTTTCAAAAACTAAATCTTTGAATATCTTCTAACCGCGATTAAACTTGCGAAAATATTAATAAATAAAACAACTAAGAACTGAGACCCAAAAATGACCAAGAAATTATCAAGATAATAAGATAAAACATTAACACTATAACTAGTAAAGAAGAGTTCTAAATATGGTTGAAGTAAAGTTAAAATTGGAAAGAAGGCAGCAATAATTAATAAAACACTAAAAATCGCATACATCAAAGAAGAAACAACATAAGGCATATAGATAAAAAAGTTTGAAGCTCCAACCAAACGCATAATTTCTATTTCTTGACGATGAGTATAAATTGTTACTCTAATGGCATTATAAACAACTAATATGCTAATTAAGGCAAAAATGATAATAATAAATAAACCAACATCATTAATGCGTTTAGTTATATTTCCAATTTTTCCAAGAATAGCCGAATTATCGCTAAAATCACGTGACTCAATAACGGGACTATCAAAAACTTTTAATTCATTTATAAGTAAAGCCGATTCTTCTAAACTCACTGGATTAATTATTAAAACTGGTGATAAAGGATTTTTACCAATTTCTTTTAAAGCCGCTAAAACCTCTTGATTATTTTTATATTTTTGTCGAAAATCTTCTAAAGCAGCGGCTCGTGAAATATAAACAACTTCTTTAATTCTTGGATTTTGACTTAACTCGTTTTTTAAAAGCATAATTTCAGTTTCTGGTGAATCCGCTTTCAAATATAAACTAATATCAATTTTTTCTTTAATTGCATTAACCGTCCCTTCACTAATAAAACTAACTGTAGTTAAAGTATTGATTGAAAAAAGTGATAAAAAAAGAATTGTCACCGTAACAATACTAAGCCAACCATTTCTAATAATGTCTTGGAAACTAAATTTTATAATTCTATAGAGAGAAAGCATATTGATAAAATTAAAGTAAATATTTTCCGTTTTCCTTATCACTAATAACATGACCACTATCCATAGTAATAACCCGACGATTTAAACGATTAACAATCTCTTTATTGTGGGTAACTAAAACAATAGTAGTACCAAAATTATTAATTCGTAAAAGTAATTCAATAATTTCATCAGCATTAAGAGCGTCTAAATTTCCAGTCGGCTCATCAGCTAATAGAATTTTTGGTTGATGAACAAGAGCACGAGCAATAGCTGCTCTTTGTTTTTCACCTCCAGAAACTTCACCCGGATAACGTTTCCCCTTACCTTCAAGCCCAACAATTTTTAAAACACTAGGAACAATTTTTTTAATTTTTTCTCTTGAGCCACCAGAAACTTCAAGAGCAAAAGCAATATTTTCTTCTAAGGTTTTTTTGGGTAATAATTTAAAATCTTGAAAAATTACTCCAATTTGACGACGTAAATGAGGAATCTCACGACGACTAAGACGAGTAATATCCCAATCACCAACTTGAACTTTTCCTAAGTCTGCTCTTTCCTCGCCAATCAAAAGACGAACAATTGTAGTTTTCCCAGCACCAGATTGACCAACGATAGAAACAAATTCACCCGATTTAATAAATAAACTAATATCATCTAAAACTTTGTTTTTTCCGTAAAATTTTGAAACATTTTTCAAGCTTATCATATAAAATTTTTATTTTTTCAAACCAAATTTTATTAACTCTTCATTAACCTTAAAACTAATATCACGAGTTGCCGAGTTTAAATTAATAACAATAAATTTTTCATTCTCATCTTTAACCTGGGTAATTAAACAATAGCCAGATTCATCAAGATAACCAGTTTTGGAACCAGTAATCACATAAGAACTTGTTGCTAAAAGATGGTTAGTATTTTTTAAATTAAAAACTTTTTTAAAATTGGTGGTAGTAAAAGAATAATTAGTTTTAGCACTGATATTTTTTAATTTTTCATCACTAAAAACCTCTTTAGCTATTATAGCATAGTCTGAAGGAGAACTCACATTTTCTGGTGACAAACCAGTCGGTTCAATAAATTTTGTATTTTTTGCACCTAAATTTTTAACATAATCATTCATCCTTTTAATAAATTCTTCACGACTAATACCACTATTTCTAACTAAAGTCTCAACCGTATTATTAGCAGAACCAATAATTGAGGAATAAAAAAGATCAGCAATTGTTAAAGTGTCGCCATCAGCAACTCTTAGTCGTGCCTCTTGACCTGCGGTTACATATTTATGATTATAATCAGAATCTATTTGCTTATAAGTAACAACTTTATTAAAATCTGGTTTAAGATCTAAAAAAACTTTAGCAAAAACTAACTTAGTTAAACTTGCAATTGGTAAAACTTGAGAAGAATTTTTTTCATACAAAACCTTACCATCACTTTCACGAACAATAATCGCTGCTAAGGCGGAAATCTCTGGAGCCATTGAAGAGTCAGCATCAACTAGAGCTAAATTGTCTTGAACTTTAAAATTAGAACCAGTAATACTAATTGGTTCAACCTTAACCTCAATTATACCAACCTCTGGTGAAGCTAGTTCTGAGAAAGCGACATAATCAAGATCAATAACTCGATCAGGATGAATCTTTCTGTCTGGTCCAAAATCATTAACAGTTACCTCAACCGTCTTACCATTGCTTAAATTAGTAACTTTTAAAACACTGCCACTTGGATAATCTGGTGAAGCAACAAATAAACCATTTTTATATTTATACCAACTAGCCTTACCCTCAGTCATTCTTAATTTTCCGTCTATCTCTAAAAAATTTGTTGAACTCGCAATTCTAATTCCATATAAAGTTCCACTCTCCTGCTTAACAACGCGAAAGTATTTTATTTGGCTAGGATGAGAAATTTTTTCAATCAGATTTTCTTTATTGAGACTTTGGGCTGAGGCTGAATTTTGAATTGTAGTTGAATTTACAACTGGCGCGCTAGCAATTCTAATTCCATATAAAGTTCCACCCTCTCGCTTAACAACGCGGAAGTATTTTATTTGACTAGGATGGGAAATTTTTTCAATAACTGATGCTTCGGCTTGGACTGGGATAGTTAGAGTAAAAAAAGCAAATAATATTGAGATGATTAAAATATTTTTTTTCATTTTGATAATGTTAATTTGAATTGACTTAAACAATAATTAGACTTAAAATAAATTTAGTTTCGCCCTCTTAGCTCAATTGGTAGAGCAACGGTATCGTAAATCGGAGGTTGCCGGTTCAATTCCGGCAGAGGGCTCATTAAACAAAAAGTTAAAAATTCAAACTAGTTAAAAAAATAATTCCACCAAAGTTTTAAAGCGCTAGAACTCGCACTTTGGTCTATATTAGAAATTCCAACTGGTTCAACTTCTTGTTTTTCAATAATAACGACGGCCTCACCAGGTTTTTTCAAATTCAAGCTTGAACGGGCTTGGTCTTCGGCAGCCTGGGGCGAAGATAAATAATCAAGAAATTCATGCAAATCTTGATTATTTTTTTCATACTCCGCAATCTTAAGACGCATCGCCTCAATTTCTTTTTCAGCCACTAAGCGACGACTATAAGATTTAGCTAAGGGAAAAGCTAAAAGAATTAAAAAAATAAGAGCCAAAAAAGCAATAAATTTTTGACTGGAAAAAAACCTTAACCAAGCACTTTGCGTTTCATGAATATTAAGCGCCGAAGAGCTACTTCTTTTAATTTTATTCTTTAAACTCATAAAGCTATAATAACATAAAAAATGAATCTAAAAAAGAGCCTTAATCGACTCTTTTATTTTTCAGATATTCTTATTTTAAATTTTAATTTTTTCTAACTTTTGGTGTCACCCAAAAACCCATATACTTACCACGTAATAACCTAATTTGTGCCTCAAGACAAGGAATGGCGCCAAAAATAACAATAGTAACAGGAACAGTTGCCCATTCTAAAGTCATCTTTATTTTTTTAAACCAGTTATATTTCTTTGGTTTTTTTGGTAACAATAAATAAGAAACAACTGCTGATAAAATCATACCAATCATCGCAAAAGTCATTAATTTTTGAGTAATAAACGGCAGATTTCCTGATAAAACTGTAGAATTAAAACGATCTCCACCCAAAAGCATCGGCAACCAACCAACAAAACCAATAATTAAAGCATTCGTTGCCCAAGCATGAAAACCGTAAATTTGAATAAAGATATGTTCAACTAACTTTCCTTTTTGAAAACCAGGATTTTTCCAACGTTTAGCGGTGTTAAATAAAAGATAAGGAATATTTTCTCCGCCCCAAGCCCAACGTCGTTGTTGTTTATATAAATTTTTAGCCGTTTTCCACCAATTTTCATCAGTAGTTACATCCATCGAAACCTTAACATAAACTGGTTCTACTCGATAATCGCCGTTATAATGAAGAAGGCAATGCCAAAAAATTCTTGAATCCTCAGAAACATTTTTTGTTCCCCAAAAACCAATCTCAACTAAAGCCTTAAAGCTCATAGAATGAGACGAATAAGTTACTAGACTTTCTTGACGAATTTGCATAATCATCTGCCAAAAAGTATTGGAGGAAGCAGCAACCCGAGAAAAAAATGGCGAATCCCAAATATTATTATGATAAACCGGAACCGGTTGGTAACTAGTTAAATAAGGCTTAGGAACACTTAAAAACTTATAAGAAACAGCAAAAAAATAACCAGGATCAATAACCGTATCAATGTCAAAAACCGAAATAATAATTTTATTATAGTCAATTTTCTCTTTATCAATTATTTCTTCTTTAACCATCTTAGCGCACCAAGCTTGATTAGCACCCTTGCCTTTTAGCTCACCAACGAGACCATCGGGATGAGTAGTAATAAAAAGATGACCAAATTTGTCTTGATAATTTTTAGCTACAAATTCTTGACGATGTTTCACTGACTCTAAACCAGCTCGCTCTTCAAAAGTAATAGCGACAATCATCTGCTCTCGAGGAAAATTATCTCTTAACAAAGAGTCTAAACAACCCTTGATAATTTCTTCGTCCTCCTGATAAAGAGGTAAAATTATAAGTTGAGTTAAATCATTCCAGGTCATTCCTTTCCGACATAAAGCCTGACTAGAAATTTTATCTTTTCCTTCAAGCTCTTTCAATTCTTCACATTTTTGGCGCCAATCAGTTTTTGAACCTTTTTTTAATTTTAAATAAGCCGTAATTAAAAAAATTGCCATGTAGAAGACTAAAAGCAACCAATAAACATCAAAAGCAATAATAACATAAGCGACCCAAACTGGCTTAAAATAAGATAAAATAATTAAAGCTAAAAGGGTTACAATAGAAAAAACCCCGGGAAATATTTCTAAAATCCGGTATATTCTTCGATTTCGACCCCGAAGATCGGTCGCTTTACCAATTTTTAAGTAATTTAACTCCTCTTGGACGGTTTCTTGCATAGATAAACTTAAAGACGTTTCTTTTAATCATTTAAAACGCCCTTTCTTTTTAACTCAAAAAAACATTTTGCGCAAGCTAAGACATCAATCAAAGCATCATGAGCATCAGGAAAGCTTGTTTGAAAAAGTTTATCATAGAGCTCAGTTAAATTCGGCCACTTATAGCCACCACGACCATTTGGAATCTGACAAAAACTTGCTGAATTCTTCATCGTACAAATCTTATTAGCTTCTAATAATTTAGGTAAATCAAAAGACATTTCTTGGCGCATAATTTCGGAACCAACTATTTTCTCATCAAAATCTATATTATGTCCAATTAAAAAATCAACTCGACTTGTATCTTCAAGAAATTCGGCTAAAACTTTTTTAATCGGCTTGCCCTCTTTTATCGCTCTTTCTTGAGTTACTCGATGAATTTTAGCAACTTCATCAGAAATAATATAACCATCAGGATAAATAACAAAACTTTTTTTCAACCAATTATGACCCTCTTTATCAAAAATTGCCCAAGCAATTTGTACCATTCTTGGCCAATTAGAAAAATCATCAAGCGCGGCTTGATAGTTTTTCGGCAAACCAGTTGTCTCGGTATCAAAAACTAAATACATAACTATTCAAATTTAATCTCTTCACCCTCTTTAAATTCAAACTCTTGACTAGAAACCTTAGAATTTTTCGCTAAACTTTGAGTTTGACCTTGATTAAAATTATCTTTTACCTTTAAGGCTCTACCTCTAAAATCAACTGGAGCAATATTTTTTAAGTCCTTTAAAGAAATCTTTGGGCTACTATCAAAGCGCGGCTGATTTTTATCAACCTGAACACCGGCTTTAAACTCATTTTTAATATCTTGTAAAAATTCCTTAGGTGCGAAGATTTGTCGCTCCTCTAATTTTTTAATTTTTCTATTTTCCTGTTCCAGTCTTTTTTCTTCTCTTTTCTTAGATAAACAATTCTTACAATAAATTGGTCTAATACCATCAGGCTCAAAGACTAAAAAAGTTTTAATCCCACAAATTGAGCAAGTAGCAGGAAAACCTGATTCCGACCTATAATTTTTAATTACGGGAACGCTAGAATTTCCGCTTGAATTCGCGCTCACGCCTAATCGATTAACATCATTGAAACTTTGAGGTTTAGAATTTTGGTTATTGATTGAAAAAGTTGGTCTGGAACTAATAGCAGAAGGACTAGCAACAAAAGCCGGAGTAGGTTTTTTATCATAAGAAACCACAGTTTTTTTCATTGCTCCTTCATCTCCTATTTCATGCCAACGAGCAATTTTTTCTTCAATATCAACTCGATTACTAGCATATTTCTCTCGAGAATAATTAATAACTTTATCAGTATTACCAGTTTTCTCCTCCGGAGTTAAAGGCGGTAAACCTTCAGCTGAAAAAGGCGAAGAAGCAATACCATCAATCATCAATTTTAAATACATTTCATACTTTGGCAAATTAACAATATCTTCCTCAGTAAATGTTGGAGTAAACTCTTTTACCAACTCTTCAGCATCAGCTGCCCCAACTCGAAAAACTATCATCGTTCCGACATTACCAAAAACCGCTGGTTTAACCTTTTCGCTTAATTGTTCAATATATTGATGAGCGAGAATTAAATTTAAACGATATTTTCGCGCTTCTGATAAAATATTAGCAAAAGAATCGGTAGAAAAATTTTGAAATTCATCAATATATAAATAAAAATCTTTTCTTTGAGATTCCGGAACATCAACTCGACTCATCGCCGCTAACTGAATCTTAGTAATCATCATCGCCCCTAAAAGAGCAGAATTATCTTCACCAATTCGTCCTTTAGATAAATTCATAATCAAAATTTTTCCGCCATCCATAACCTCACGAATATCAATTGATGATTTAACTTGACCAATAATATTTCTCATTAAAGAGCTCGATAGAAATTGTCCAACCTTGTTCTGAATCGGTGAAACTGCCTCGGAAGCAAATTTATCAGCATAACTAGAAAATTCCCTCTCCCAAAAAGCTTTAACAACCGGGTCTTTAATGTTAGCAACAACTTGTTTACGATAATTTTTATCAGATAACATCCTAACAACACCCAAAATTGTCGAGCCAGGAAAATCTAAAATTGCTAAAATTGCGTTTCTTAAAATATATTCTAAACGAGGACCCCAAGAATCGGCCCAAAGTTTTTGAAACACGCCAATTAATCCTGAGGCAACAAGATGACGCAAATGTGGTTCAACTTGCTCAACAATATTAAAAGCGATTGGAAAATCGATATCTGAAGGATTAAAATAAATAACATCATTAATTCTATCACTAGGGATATACTCCATTATTTTTTCCGCTAAATCACCATGAGGATCAACAACGGCAACACCAAAACCAGCGCGGATATCACCGACGATCATATTCTCTAAAATTGTTGACTTACCCATACCAGTTTTTCCAATCAAGTACATGTGACGACGTCTATCATCTGTTTTAATACCGAAGCGGCGAGCTTGATTGCGAAATGTTGTTTGGGCAAAAACAGCGATCTCTTTCATTTTTTTATTTTATAGCATTATTAGTTTGCTCGACTATTTGATCAACCTGGCTTTGATAATTACTAATTAAATCCTGTAGATAATCAAGAATAAAATCAAAAGATAAAAAACCAAAAATAATAATTAAAATAATAAAAATCCATTTAACTATAGCAAAGAATCTTCTATACTTAACATATCTCCTAATATAACGGGTTGAAGCTAAAATTTCCTGACTAAGTTTAAGGTTTTGTTCTTGTAATTTTTTAATTTCATCATTCACATTCAAAACTCCTTCTTCCAAGGTTTCTTTTTTCAAATTTTCTAAATCTAATCCTCGTTCTTGATTGTTTTCAATTTTTTCACTCTTCATATTTAAATTTTTTATCAAGCTAAAAACTAAAAAACTAATCCCCAGACCGATCTTCACAAATTTCAACAAAGTTTCTTCCTAATTTCACGAATTCTTTCATCTCCTTGAGACTAAAACTTTTTTGATTTCTAAAACTCAAGTCAACCAAATCAGTATCAGATTTAAAATTTTGCAAGTACCATTTTTTAGCTCCTTTAATATAATCTCCCATTGCTAAAAACATCTCTTTATTCATGAGTCCTGGAACCATAGTCGTCCTAAATTCATAAGGTAAACCACTAGTCATTATTATTTTAACACTTTTTTGTAAATTTTGAAAATTAACTTTAACACCAACGGTTCTTTCATAATTATCAGCATCACTTTTAATATCCATCGCTAAATAATCAATTAATTTAGCTTTAATTAACCTCTCTAACATTTCTGGATTAGTCCCATTAGTATCAAGCTTAACTAAATAACCAATTTTTTTTATTTTCTCAATAAATTCTGGTAAATCTGCATGTAAAGTTGGTTCTCCACCAGTTATAACTACTCCCTCAAGTCGCCCAAATCTTTCTTTAAGAAATAAAAAAAGATCTTCACTCGCGATTGAGTTCAAATCTTCTTTATTTTTTATATCCTCTCCCTTGCGGGGCAAAACAAGCGTGGGATTATAACAAAAATGACAACGAAAATTACAACCGGAAGTAAAAATTATAGCGGCCAAGTGATCAGGATAATCAAGCAAAGTAAGCTTTTCTAAACCGCCAATAATCATAAAATATAGTTAAAAAACTTACTTAACTTCAAAAGTTTTACGGTCCTTATATTCAGCCGCCTTACCAGGATTATAATTTTTTACTGGAGTTAACCAGCCAACTACGCGGCTGTAAACTAGACATTCCTGTCTCTCTGTTTTGATTGGACTCATATTTTTTTATTTTAATTATTAATTAAACTTTTAAATAATAAAATTTTCTATCCAGATTGTTCTTGATTCGCATTTCTTATATCATTAAGATCTGAATAACCAATCTCCTCATCGCACTTAGGACAAAACTTGTGTTCACCAGCCAAATAACCATGTTTAGGACAAATCGAAAAAGTTGGAGTAATTGTAAAATATGGTAATTTATAATTAGCAACAATTTTTTGCACTAATTTTTTAGCAGTATCACCATTTGGCAACCTCTCACCAATATAACCATGCAAAACTGTGCCACCAGTATATTTTGTTTGTAAACTATCTTGTAAATCAAGAGCAGAAAAAATATCATCAGTAAAACCAACATGAAGATGAGAGGAGTTAGTATAATAAGGATTGGCTTTATTATTCCTAACCGCCTCCGTATTAGCACAAATAATTCCTGGATATAATTCTTGATCTTTTTTAGCAAAACGATAGGTACAACCTTCACCCGGAGTTGCTTCTAAATTATAAAGGTTATTGGTTTCATTTTGATAATCCATCAACTTCTCTCTCATAAAATCAAGAATTTCGCTAGCAAAATTTTTCCCTTCGGGGCTAGAAATATCTTTACCCATTAAATTTAAAATAGCCTCATTCATTCCATTAATACCAATGGTTGAAAAATGATTTTTCCAATAAGAACCAAACCGAGCATAAATATCTTGTAGATAATACATTGAATAAGGATAAAGTTTGTCTTCAGTAAACTTCTCAACTATTTTCCTTTTCATCTCTAGACTTTCTTTGGCAATATCCATTAATTCAACTAATCTCTCCTTAAATTCTTCCTTAGATTTTGAAAGATAACCAAGGCGAGCCAAATTAATAGTTACAACTCCCAAGGAACCAGTTAAAGGATTAGCGCCAAAAAGTCCACCACCACGCTTTCTAAGTTCACGATTATCAAGCCTTAAGCGACAACACATAGAACGAGCATCATCTCTGTCCATATCAGAATTAACAAAATTTGAAAAATATGGAATACCATATTTAGCCGTCATTTCCCAAGCTGGCTTTAAACATTCTCTATCCCAATCAAAATTTTTATCAATATTATAAGTTGGGATTGGAAAACCAAAAACTCTACCAGTAGAATCTCCCTCTAACATAACCTCGGCAAAAGCTTGATTAAACATATCCATTTCAACTTGAAAATCTTTATATTTTTCCAACATCGGTTTACCACCAATTATTGCATTTTCTTCACCAATCATTTTTGAAGGAATAATATCTAATGTAACATTAGTAAAAGGAGTTTGAAAACCAACTCTAGTCGGGACATTAATATTAAACATAAATTCCTGAAGTCCTTGCTTAACATCTCGATAACTCAATTTATCATAACGGATAAAAGGAGCTAAATAAGTATCAAAATTAGCAAAAGCCTGAGCTCCAGCTGCCTCACCTTGCATAGTATAAAAAAAGTTTATAATTTGACCAAGAGCACTACGAAAATGTTTTGGCGGATTACTTTGAACCTTCTCATCAACCCCACGAAAACCCCTAACTAATAAATCCTTCAAGTCCCAACCACAACAATAAGGAGCTAGAAGACCAAGATCATGAATATGAAGATCACCATTAGTATGAGCGAAACGAATATTTTCTGGATATAATTTGTTTAACCAATATCTAGCTGAGATAGAAGAGGCAATATAGTTATTTAAACCTTGGACCGAAAAACTCATATTACTATTCTCATTCAAGCGCCAATCTGAGCGACCCAAATAATCCTCCATTAATTTATTATTTAAAGCGTCAGAACTAATATCACGAATTTGTCGATGTTGATCGCGATAAATAATAAAATTCTTCGCGACTTTAATTAATTTATTTTCAATTAAAACCTCTTCAACAATATCTTGAATTTCTTCAACAGCGGGAATACTATTTTTATGAAATTTTTTATCAATTTTTGAAACAACTTGTTCAGCTAATTTATCAGCTAAAGCTCTGTCATCAATATCGGCTGATAAAGCGGCCTTATAAATTGCTTTTGCAATTTTTATTTGATCAAAATCGGCAATTTCGCCCGATCTCTTTCTAATCTTAGTAATAGTCTCAGTCATAATATATTAATAAAAATTATAAATTTTATTTTATCCTATTTTCCTTTAACTTTCCTATCCTTAATTAACTTGTTTATTTCCTTTTTAAATTCATTAGCATCTTTAAAACTTTCATAAACTGAGGCATAACGAATATAAGCAACTGGATCAAGCTTCTTTAAATTCTTCATAACCGCAATACCAACCTGCTTAGAAGTAATTTCGTTCTTTTTCAACCTTTGCAAATCTCTTTCAATTGAATGAACTAAACGTTTAAAATCATCCTCGGTTATTGGTCTTTTCTCACAAGATTTCTTTAAACCACCAACTAATTTTTCTCGACTATAAGATTCCCGACGACCATCACGCTTAAGAATAGTTAACTCTAAAAGTTCTATCTCTTCATAAGTTGAGAAACGAAAACCACACTTCAAACATTCTCGACGGCGACGAATAGAGAGTCCGTCAGAAGCGACTCTTGAATCGACTACCTTAGTATCAAGAAAATAACAAATAGGACACTTCATATTTAATTTTTATTGATTAAAAGCTATATTTTGTGGGCTTTTTAAAATTTAGACCACTAAATGTTGTGTCTAAGCTTATTTTAGCAAATTTAAGAACGGTGGTCAATTGAGCTAATTTTTAATAAAAATTGAGCTTTTATCAAAGTTATCCACAGATAAAAAAGAAATGCCGATTCCGTGGCACTTCTTTTTATAATTTTCTATATCTACAATGGCTGAACACTTTTTATTTACTAACTCCATCCTATCCCATTTTCTTCCGAATAAAAGTTGGGATGGTTAAATCATCGTCATCCTCAAAACCATCATCTTTCTTAATCTTCTCCGGTTGATCCGACATTTTCTTCTCAACCACTGGCTTTAGAGGAATGCTTTTAAAAATTGATTTTTTTTCATCTCCATCCTCTCTTTTAAAAGTTTTTTCTTCAATTTTATTCTTTTCTTCATTCTCTTTTTCTAAAATAAAGTGATTTGGTGTATAAGATTTAACTTGTTCACTTTGTTGGTTTCTACCGCTACCATCAAAGCCAGTAGCAACAACAGTAATTTTTATCTGATCTTTCATCTTTTCGTCAATTACAGCGCCAAAAATAATCTTAGCATCCTCATCAGCCGCAGAAGTAATAACTTTGGCAGCCTCTGAAACTTCGGTCATAGATAAATCTGGTCCACCAGTTATAGTAAAAACTATACCCCTAGCACCATCAATTGACATATCAAGTAAATTTGAATTAATTGCGTCTTTAGCTGCCTCAATCGCTTTATTCTCTCCAGTAGCCGTTCCTATGCCCATTAAAGCAGAGCCAGCATTAGACATAACTGCTTTGACATCAGCGAAGTCAGCATTAATAATACCAGGAACCGTAATAATCTCGGCAATTCCCTGAACCCCTTGACGTAAAACATCATCAGCAGTCTTAAAAGCCTCAAGTAAAGGTAACTTTTTATCAATTACTTGTAATAATTTATCATTAGAAATAGTGATAATTGTATCAACTTTATCAGCTAGCTCAGAAAAAGCCCGTTCGGCAATATCTTTTCTTTGTCCACCCTCAAAAATAAAAGGTTTAGTAACAACAGCAACCGTTAAAGCTCCCGCTTCTTTGGCGATTTGAGCAACTATCGGCGAAGCCCCAGAACCGGTCCCACCGCCAAGACCACAAGTAACAAAAACCATGTCGCAACCTTTTAAAGACTCCTTAATTTCATTTTGTGACTCTTCGGCCGCTGCCTTTCCTAAATCAGGGTTCATCCCTGCCCCTAAACCTTTGGTAACAGTCTTACCAATATGAATCTTTTCATTGGCTTGATTGTAGTGAAGGGCTTGGACATCAGTATTAATAGCAACAAAACTAACACCTTTAATTCCACCAGCAATCATCCGATTAATCGCACTACCACCACCACCACCAACACCAATAACTTTAATTTTTGCAAATGTTTCTATTTCTGGTTTTACTTCTGCCATATATATTTCTTTAACTTTTATTATATTTTCTCATAATTTATCTAATTCTTTCACCTTAAACCTTTACTTAGGCATGATTTTATTAAATAAGCCCTTAGCTTTAGACATAAGCTCACCAACTTTCTTACCAACGCTACTACTAGCGCTCATTGTTTGGTCATCTTCATTACTACCCCAAATAACTAGACCTAATGCGGTTAAAAATTCAGGGTTGCGAACTTTATCAATTATCACATTAATATTTTTAGCCACTCCAATCGCTGCTGGTAAACGCAGTTTTCTTTTGGCTGCCTCAATAATGCCTTCTAAACGGGCACCACCACCAACAATTATCGCTCCCGCTGGTAACATCCCCGATCGATCAATTTTTTTAAACTCATTATCTATTTTCTCAAAAATTTCTTCAACTCGGGCATTAATAATATCAGTTAAATATTTTTTAGAAATACAACTAATATCATCATTAACCTCCTCTTCTTTAACTAAATTACTAATATCAATTTCTTCTTTGTCGCTAACACCATCAACAATTGCCCTGCCATATTCACATTTAATTCTTTCAGCTAAATTAATCGGTGCTCTTAACCCAATTGCGATATCAGAAGTTATATGTTCAGCCCCAATTGGCAAAACAGCGGTATGAATTAAATTTCTTTCCTCATAAACCGCAATAGAAGTAGTTGAGGAACCCATATTAATTAAAACAACCCCTAAATCTTTCTGTTTAAAACTTAAAACTGCCTCAGAGGCCGCTAAGGGCGCAATCACTAAGTCCTCAATCTCTAAACCGGTTCGATAGATTGCCTTAGTTAAATTTTTTATTTGAGTACTTAAACCCTGAACAATTAAAACCTCAACCTCTAAACGAATTCCATTCATCCCAATTGGATCTTTAATGTCAGCTTGATTGTCAACAGCAAATTTAATTGGAATTACGTGAAGAATTTCATAATTAACTGGTACCGCTAAAGCCCGAGCCGCTTCAATCGCTCTATTTACATCATTTTCATTTATTTCACCATCACTTCTACCAACCGCAACCACACCTTTAGACTTTTCACATTTAATATGGGGGTCATTAATACTAACCCAAACCCTAGTAATTGGAACGCCAACCAATCTTTCAGCCTTCTCTAAAACCTCAGAGATTGAAGAAGTTGCTTCTTCGATACTATTAACAACACCACGACTTACCCCTGCAGTCGGACCAGAAACGGCACCAATTATTTGTAATTCATCTCCAGTCGGGCCAACAATTTTCTGAGCCACGACTAAACGAATTGAAGTCGAGCCAATATCTAACCCGGCAATAATATTATCTTTCATAAGATTTATTTAGCCAATAAAAGACTAAAATGACTTAAACTAGCATTTGCTTATATTATACAAGATTTCAAAACTTTTAACAACATCAAAAATCACCAAAGAGTTACAGTTTATTTAATAAGCTAAAGAGCTTTAAATAAAGGAAAAATAAAATTTAAAGCTCTAATAAATTTAAAAAAATAACAAAGAAAAATACCAAACAAGAATCTGATTAGCAAAAAAAAGCGAAATTAAAGCGCCAATAACTAAAAAGGGACCAAGAGGAATTTTTGATTTTATCTTCTTTTTTCCTCTAATCAATAAAAATATTGCAACTAAAGAGCCAATAATATAAGTAAAAAAAATCGCTAAAGAAATTTCTGAAACACTAATAAATCTAGCTCCCAATAAAGCGCCAAGCCAAATATCACCTTCACCTAAGCCACGACCATTTGTTAATAAATATTGAATTAAAAAGAAAGCTGCAGTTAAAGCACTAGCAATTAAAATTGTTAAAAAGTTAAAACCAACAAGCCAAGAAAAAAGTATCATCAAAACAATTCCTGGCCAAACAATTATCATCGGCACTTCCTGCCAATTATAATCATAAACAAAAATAATTGCTAAAATAAAAATAAATAAAAAGTCACGCAAAAATAAAATTAAAAATTCAGTATTAAAAGTTTCTAATAAATTAAAGTTAGAAGCAATAGAAAAAAACAAAGCGGTAAATATAAGGGCAAAGCCAAGTTCAAGTAATGGATATTGCCAAGAAATTTTTTTATGACAATTACGGCAACGAGCCTTAAGAAAAATAAAGCTTAAGAGCGGAATATTATCGTACCAAGCAATCTGCTGACGACATTTGGGACAATAAGAACGGCCTAAAAGTGATTCATTAGTTTTTAAACGCCAAATCAAGCAGTTTAGAAAACTGCCGAATATTAAACCGAAAACAAAAACTGTAAAAATTAAAAATATTTCCATACATTTTAAATTATTCTATCAAAAAATATTTTCTCAATCTAAATCTTCCTTATTCATGGTCTCCTCAAAACCTAGGTCAAGAGCTTTATTATACCAAATATCCGCCTCT
>CAZPPI010000017.1:0-13238 GCA_964588435.1 uncultured Gammaproteobacteria bacterium
GAGCTCCGCCATTAACGTGAAGTTTTTGACTTGGGGTTGTTGTGCCGATACCGACGGAGCCTATTTTATTGATATAAAAATGATTAGTATAATAAAAAGAATCGTCGGTTTCGTTGTAAGTTTGAAGCCAAAATAAATAATTATCAGTTTCGCCCGTACTAAATCTACCATTCATTAAACCGACTTGAGCCAGGGAGGGCGAAGCCGCAAAAAATAACAAAGCAGATAATAAAAAAATAGTCGCCCTGGATAAATTAAACCAGGAAAAACTATTTTTTATAGTTACTATTTTTTTATTTTCTTTCCCCATAATATATTTTGTATATCCATATTATAGCTTTTTTTCTAAAATATGTAAAACATTTTTGCCTTATATAAAATCTATTTAAAAACACCAGCCCCCCCCTCTTAATTTAAGGAAAATAAAATAAGATAAATGCTCTTTAAAACTAACGGGTTCAAAATCAGTTTTAAAAATTATTAGCAGTAAGCATTAGGAATTTTGCATTTAGATATCTATTCCAATTAATTCCTTACCATTATCTAAAACCACTAAAAAATAATCGGCTTGAAGAAATATTTTTTTAACCATAGTGGTTTTCCTAGTTTACCTTGAACCAAACAAAATCAGATCCTATTCTTTTTAAATAACCCTTATCTTTTAATTTTTCAATACACTCCTTGACTGTGTCGCTACCAATATTTAATTCCCTAGAAATTATCAAACGACTTATTCTATTATTATCTTTTATTAGTAAAAATATTTTTTTCTCTAATTCGATCAAATTCTCTGGGACATTTTTTGTCTGGGGGGTATTTTCTAAGTCTTTTTTACTTAAAATATTAACCTCTTTTAGCTATTTCTTCAATATTCATAAATTAAACCTTCAGTTATTCCATGTTATAATAATAGCATCTTATACTTAAAATTAAAATCTGCTTATTTAAGCGGACGGCGGCACAAAAGATGGAAGGTAAATACTCTGCAATTTGAACAAAATCAAGAAGAAAAAAGTCGCGAGTTAATAAAGAAAATAACCAAGCGGATTTATAAAATAAAGCCGAGCCTTTGTTTTATTGCTTTTTCACCAGTTAAACGAGAAATTTTTGCTGGCGATTTTTCCGATCGAGTTATCCACCACCTAGTTTTTAATAGACTAAATCCCTATTATGAAAATACTTTTATAAACGATTCTTATAGCTGTCGTCAAAATAAAGGCATAAGCTATGGGATAAAAAGAGCCGCAAAATTTCTAAGAGCCGTTTCCAATAATTATACAAATAGAGCTTATGTTTTAAAGCTTGATATTAGCGGTTATTTTATGAATATAGATAGAAAAATATTATATAGGCAAAATAAAATTTTAATTAAAAAATATTTTCGCGACAAGCCAGCGGAAATTAATGAACTACTATATCTACTTAGAAAAATAATTTTTAACGACCAAACCAAAGATTGCCGGATAAGGGGTCAAAAAAGTGACTGGAAAGGTTTACCAAGAAACAAAAGCCTCTTTTTTGCCCCGTCCGGAAAAGGTCTACCAATAGGAAATCTCACGTCTCAGCTTTTCGGTAATGTTTATTTAAATAATTTTGATCATTTTGTTAAAGAAAAATTAAAATGTCATTATTATGGACGCTATGTTGATGATATGATTTTTATGCATGAAGATAAAGAATATTTAAAGTCTTTAATACCAAAAATTAAAAAATACTTAAAGAATAATTTAGACTTAGAAATTCATCCTAAAAAAATTTATCTACAGCCTTATCAAAACGGTTTTTCCTTTCTCGGCGCTTTTATAAAACCCTATCGTATTTATCCGCGAGAACGAGTAATGAAAAATTTTCGCCAAAAAATAAAGCTCGCCGCTCAAGGAAAAGTAAAAAATCCTGCTTTTCTAAATTCATATTTAGGTCTATTAAAACATTATTCTAGTTTTAATCTCCGACGAAAGATATTAACAAGTATAAAAAGCAGAAAAGCTTTAAAAATCTTAGGGCTAGAAGTTGATGAAAATTTTAAGAAAATAAAACAGAAATAAAACAGAGCTCAATCAATTAAATTAAACTCTGTTTTAACCAGAATAAGCGCTAGGGCAACGAACGGAAAAGCCGTTCGCCTTATTGTTCGCATTGCGGTTGACCGTCGAGTAGGTCGTGTTCAAGTTCCGTCTCCAGGCATTAGAACCAGAGGGCGTAGAAGACCAGAGGTTCAAATTCGACGAGCGATTGTTAAAGGAACCATTAGTATTCCGGTTGCCAGGGAGCAAAAAAGCAAACAATTGATAAGCATCTTAAAAGCGTTTTATTCTCTAAGTTTTTGACATTAGAAATAGCGAAAATAAAACAGTAATTAACTCGCATCATAATAACGCAAGCGGCTTATGGAGCTGATTCATGGCGCCCTTTTTAAAGGGCGTTTAAATTATATCATAGATTTCCGCCAACCCGTTAATTGTTTAGCAACATCGTCTATTTTAAAATTTAAAGCAACGCTCGTTTCCATCTTCATAATACTAATATCAAGCATTAAGCGTAAAATCATTCGAATAGAAAAACAAAGATTAAGTGCTTTTTGTAGCTCTTTAACTTTCTCTGAATTATCACTTTTTTCGTTAACATGTTGAATAATGTTAAATATATCAAGCACTTCGGATTGGAGTCTTTGTCCGAGAGTTAATTTATATTCGCCAGGGCAGTCTTTAACAAAACGAGTTATCGCTAAAGTAAGTTCATAAGCGGCGCGATAAACTGGGGGTTCTTGATTATCCATATTTAAAAATAAAATATCCACCAGTTTTTTTACTACCCCTATATTCTATCTTTTTTCTTCTCTTTAATTTTCTAAGCCATTTATCTATCGTATCTACAGGTCTATCAATTTTTATTGCTAAATCTTTAACTTTCAAACCTGGATCATTTTTTATAATTTCTAATAATATTTCTAAATCGGAATCGATTGCATTTATTCCGCCATTTATTCCGCCATTTATTCCGCCATTTATTCCGCCATTTATTCCGCCATTTCTTTTATAAAAATTAACAACAAAAGCGCCATTAACTTCTAAAAACTTCGGCTCCGGATTTCCGTTTTTTAAACAATAATCAATAATTCTTTGGAAACCACTACCCCAGGCTTCCATCTTCTTGCTTTTATGAAAGATCTCGGCGATGGTCCTGTTTCTCGGAATAGATCTTTTTTCTTCACGTAAGTTTTTTACACTCAATTCCTTTGGCAATAACCCCGGACTCCAAATAGATAAAGTGTCGTCAAATATTCTAATCTGAATTTGACCCGGATCGTTATAATCCCGATGAACAAGGGCGTTTATAACCGCCTCCCTTAAAGCTTCAATTGGATAATCCCAAATTTCTTTATGACGCGCCTTACCCTCAATCAATATTTCGCATTTTATATTTTGTTTAATAAATTTTAATATTTCTTCAGAAGCTCTTAATAAATTACAATTAAAATCTCTGGAGTCTAAAAAATTAACCGCTTTATCGCCCTTAAATTTCGCCGCCCTAATTAAAGCGTTAAACATCAAATGAGTTTCTTTGGCGAAACAAAGATAAGCAGAGTTTAAAATTTTCCCCTTTTTTATTAAATTAAATTTAAGCAATAAATCTTTCGGCTCTTTTAACTTCGCAGAAAAATTTTCAGCAAAAACATCTTTCATAAGCTCCTCATCCCAAACGATTTTTTTAAACGTGACTAAAGAAAATTCCTGATGATCAAAATCGGGGAGTTCGTATCTTTTAATAAGAGCTTTTAATTCACTAACGCTTAATTTCTGATTAGTTTTTCCAACCCTCATATAAGCCTGTCCAAAAGCAAAAACAGGCTTATTATCAGATTCCATAATCTCAAGTTCAATTATTTCTCCTGGGCCATAAGTTTTTACATTAACAGAGGGGTATAAAACTGGGTCGGTATTCATTTTAATATTATTTACTAAATTTTCTATTGTATTTTTCCCAATTTCAATGCCTTTGGATTCACCCTTGTCATTAAAACCAATAATAACTTTTCCGCCTTTTTTATTGGCAAAGGCAGACAAAGAAATAATTATTTCTCGCCATTCATTTAAAGATTCTTTAAATTCCAATTTTTCTGACTCTAAATTCATTCTAAAATTTTATCTTAAATATTTAAAATACTCACCCGATATCCTAACCGGATATCGGGCTCCGCGAAGCCATAAATCAATCTCTGAGGCAACGAACGGAAAAGCCGTACGCCTTATTGAACGCATCGCGGTAGACCGTCGAGTAGGGCGAATTCAAGTACCGTCTCCAGGCATTAGAACCAGAGGGCGTAGAAGACCAGAGGTACAAATTCGACGAGCGACTGTAAAAGGAACCATTAGTATGCCGGTAGCCAGGGAGCTTCGCCGAGAAGCCAACTAAGTCAGTTCCTGCTCCAACGCCTGAACCAATACCAACTTGTTTTAGAGCTTGTCCGACACCGTTAGCTCCTACGTCAGTCGCTGTATCATCAGCACAACGACGCCAACCGGAATAGGAGAGATTACAATCATATTGAGCATTCTGGGAGGCAATTACACCGAGGACAGTTTTTTCTAAAATATTATATTCGGCATCAGTCGGAACGTGCCAACCGCTTGGACAAATTCCTTGGGCACCGGCTACTTGCGAGCCACGCATCGCTTCATCCCAGTGATATAGTCCGCCTTCTGAGGCGCAAAAGTCTGGGTCGTTATTATAACACCATTTTTGTATTATCTGGTCAGAAGTCGTTGCTGTCTCCATACAAGTAGTTTGTCCCTTTAAACCCTCACAAAGCATAGTTCCAACATTAATATTTTCTGCCATCCAGCACTGACCACCGATTTGAACAGTTCCATAAGTATTACCGTCAAAGTCCGTCATTAAGCCACAGTTTTTTTGGTTAATCCAGCGTTTTCCGTCACATAAATAGCTTTGGCCAGAGACGGAGTCGTATCTAAAAGTTCCTGTTTGATCAGAGTTGCAAGTGGAGGAGGTATTTGCAATTTTAATAGCACCAGCAATTTCTAACTTCTGTGCGGGGGTAGTCGTCCCAATCCCAATGTTGCCATCATCCCTTACAAACAAAGCAGAGGTGTTAGCTAAGTTAGTAACATTTAAAGCAGAAGTTGTGCTAGCTGTGCCTGTACCTTTAATAACTAGTTTAGAGTTAGGGGTAGCGGCTCCTGTACCTACTCCAACATTACCACTGTTATAGTTATAAATATGAGTACCATTGATTGCCCAAGTAGAAGATGCGCCACCTGGTAAAAGGTTGGTAACTTTAGCATTAACAAATTCAACTGTTGTTAAAGCAGAAAGCTGACTTGAACCTGGAGTGGCGCCATATGAGACAGCATCAAGCTGAGCTCCGCCATTAACGTGAAGTTTTTGACTTGGGGTTGTTGTGCCGATACCGACGTTGCCACCGCTTGTTATTCTCATTATCTCATTTGAAGCAACAGCTCCTGCTGTTACCGGGGCAGCCTTAGTATGAAATGCTATTTCTGCACCCAAATTAATATAGCTATATCCCACAACACCATTAGTATTAGCCACTAAAACATTAGCTGTTGCCCCCGTGTTTGCTTTAGCATTGTAACCAATGATTTGAAACGCTGATGAATATAAGCTACCCCAATAACCATAATTGCTTAACCTCATATTTCCCCCAGCGCCCGTGTTAAATCCCAAATCTAATCTCTCTGCTGGCGCAGTCGTCCCAATCCCCACATTACCAGAATTAGTATTATAAATATTATTGCCACTAAGCGCCCAAGTAGAAGATGCGCCGCCTGGTAAAAGGTTGGTAACTTTAGCATTAACAAATTCAACTGTTGTTAAAGCAGAAAGCTGACTTGAACCTGGAGTGGCGCCATATGAGACAGCATCAAGCTGAGCTCCGCCATTAACGTGAAGTTTTTGACTTGGGGTTGTTGTGCCGATGCCGACGGAGCCGGAAGTTAAAATGGTCATTTTTTCTACAGCGGAAGTTCCCCCATCCCTAACTAAAAAATGTAAGTTCGATGTATTACCTAAAGCGCTTACAGAAATACGAGCATGAGGTTCTCCTGACCACCAGAAATCTAATGCACCAATATCTAAAGCTGAATTTCTACCGGTAGAGATGCGTAATATGCCATCAGTTGCACCTTTAACATCTAGTTTCGCCCCTGGCACCGTCGTCCCAATCCCTACATTAGTATCATTATTAAAAATATTTGAAGAAGCAACCCAGGTCGTACCATTTGATCTTAAAGTTTGTCCCGGAATAGAGGAATCTGGTAAACCGACAGCACTAATTGTGGTCGCAAAAACATTTCCATCGTTATTAACCATTAAAAGACGGTTGCCACTACCTATATAAGGGCTACCAGCAAAAACAACTTGACCTCTAGTTCTAAAAGGCTCAGTTCTATAAACATCTAAGGCGGCCACAGGATTAGTTATACCAATACCAACATTACCAGTATTATAATAAATACTAGTTCCATTAATACTCCAGAGCCCACCAATAGAAAGCCAATCAGTAATACAAGATGAATTAAGACAAAGACTGTTTCCTAAAATTTTAACAGAATCACCCGGCAAACCAATATCAATGTCTTTTGCTAAAGAGATTGACGGAATACAAAAAATAAGAGATATGATTAATCCCTTCAAAAATAATTCGGACACTCTTTGTTTAACCATAAATAAAAAATTTACAAAACATTCCTAACAGTTAACTAAATTATAACACTTATTAATTTTTTAGACAATAATTTTTAAACAAAAATTAGAGCCTAATTAATTCCAAAAAGAATAACTAATAGCTGTTAATCCATCTATCCAGGGTGAATAATTTTTATCATTATTTTTAGCCTTAGCCGATATAGAATAATAGAGACCACTCGCTTCTTTTGAAAAACTAATTTCTTCACCCAAATTTGCTTCAAAAAAATTTTTAGCATCATCAGAAACTTTAAATTGCAGTAAATTTCTTAAAACATTAGCATCACAAAACTTGTCATCACAAGCTAAAAGACTATTAAAAGTTGCAGTATTAATATTTCTTCCGCTGGCAATATCTTGACTTATAAAAAGCGAATCTTTTTGAATAAAGCCATTATCTTTAAAAATTTTTCCATAATAAGAACCTTGATGAGAAATCAAAAGCTCTAAATCATTGTTTTCATTCAAGCGACACCAAGCAGAATCAGCCTTTTCCCGCTTATCAAGTAAAATTTCCGAGAAAGACAAAGAACCCTTAATACTATCTGAAGAATTTTGCCATAATTTTATAAGACGTGGCTTTTTTTCTTGCAAAGAACAAACATACCAAACAGTATCATTTCCTTTATCTATTTTAAAAGCAATTGGACTAAATCCACCATCAGAAACTTTCAAACCAAAAAATCTACTAACATCAGTTTTTTTACCTTTAACATCTTGATAAGCAATAAAATCATAGCCGCCGTACATCACCAAAAAATTATCATCATCACCGCCGAAACCAAAAGTTGCCCCCTCAAAACCAGACCTAGAAACAAAAGAAAATTCTTGCTCGGAATCTAAATTCTTAAAAGAACTGCCATCAAAACTGTAAACCAAACCTCTCTCCCCTTCTTCATCTTGAAAAACAAAACCAAGCAACCAAGTCTTTGACAAGGGATAAATATTAACACTTTTTAATTCTCCGACAATTTCCGCTGGTATTTTTAAATCTTTATTATTAAAAAACAACTCTTTGTCCTCAAGCGATAAACAACCTTGATCCAAACAATATTTTTTAATTTGCTGACCAGCAAAATTCCAATCTTCATAATTTAAACCGCAATAAGAATCGGAACAAGAAGTACTATTTTGCCAAGAGTAATCGGACACGAAAGTAAAGGCTGTAACAGTGTTATCATAATAAAAATTACTACTATCCTTATTAATTGATAAATCATTAACATAATGATCACTAAAAACATCATGACGCAAAACTAACGCCGGCTCCAATTTAGAATTTTTTATATCTTGATAAAAATTATTAACAGAATTATTAGAAGAAAAAAACAAAATTCCGGCTATAATAAGTAAAATAGCAATAAATATAAAATGAAAAAAAGATGGGATATTTAAAAAAGCATCAACCCAAGAAAATTGGTGCTTTCGTTTATGGACCGGTCTAAACTTTACCGCCCTTTTATTAATACTTTTTTTCATAATCCTATTGAACAACAATCATCACACCTTTTTGATCGTTTCTGCCGGGCATATCTTGAAAAAAAACATAACGACCTGGCTCAGGGGCATTGAAAGTTTTGGCCATTGTGTAACCAGCGGGAATTGGAAGTTCTAAAGCACTTAAAGATTTATTTTCAAAAACAAGACGAGAGCCAACATTAATAGCAGTTAAAGATAATGTTAAAGGCTCACCGGATTTAACTGTAAATTCGACCGGAGAAAAGCCTTTTTCATCAGCAGTTAATTTTATTGTGCCAGACGTTAGAGTCTCGGGATCAATCGGTTCACTTAATTTTGGTGCTAAATCGGTCATTGGGGTAGCATTATTCTGCACCACCTGCCCTTTATTATTTATGACTTTACCATCTTCGGTTACTAAACTCGTTCCAACAACACTAGCAATAGCTGAGTCAAGATTATCAACTGTTTCGACTAAATCAGCTGAATCAAAAATAACACTATCTTTTTCATCATTCTGATTATTAGTTTCTGTCGTTTGATTTTCCAATAAATTTTCCGGTGTCTGCGTAGCAGAATTTTTATTTAAAATTAAAATCAAAAAAATTATAACTAAAACCATCAGCACTATACCAACCACAATCAACTGAGCTGGAATTGATGAAGATTTCTTTTTTTGCAACATAAAAATTATTTTAAAAATTATTCAACAATCATTGTCCCAATTTGGTCACTCTTACCAAGAACATCGTTCTTAAAAATATAGCGGCCCGCATTTTTAGGTGCGTCAAAAGTTATCCAACGCGTTTCTCTCGGACTACAACCAATGGAAATAGCTGGCATCGTTTCCTCATAGAAAGTTAAAATAACCGGATAATCAATCCGAGAGGTTAAGGCCAAGGTTACCTTCTCACCAGCTTTAACTTTGAATTCTGAAGGAGAAAAACCATTTTCTAAGCCTATAATTTTTACAGCACCAATTGGAATCTGCTCTTCAGTACTAACCGGAGATTGACTGGGAACCGGTAAATACAAGCGCTGACTTTCAGCTTTTGGTTGTCCGCTAATTATTGATGTTGGCGAATTATTTTCTACAGAAGAGGGATTATCCATATTAATTGACGACGATTCATTTTCATTTATTGTTTGATTATTTAAGATACTATTAGAATCGGTCTTACTTTTTCCATAATAATTAGAAATTTTATCTTCCGATTTATTACGAGAAGAAAAAAATATGATAGCTAAAATAATAACAAGCAATAAAAAAATTATTTCTATAATGATTAAAATTTTTATTTTCTTTTTTCTTTCAACTTCTTCATCATTTGGTAAATTATTTTCTAAACCCTCTTTTATCTCTTTTTGATTTTCCATATTGATTTAAGTTATGCTTAAATGATACAAATATTATAACATAAAAAAAACGGTGTGAAAACACCGTCTTTTATTTTATATAAAACTTCAATTCTTTATTCAACAATCATAATACCCTCAACACCTCTTTCTCTAGCACCTGGAAAATCATCAAAGAAAATATAAGAACCTTTTTCCGTTGGGACATTAAAAGTTACTGCCCTAGTTTCACCCGGTCTAACATTAATGAAAACAGCGCTTAACTTAGGATCATCAAAAGCAAGAATATGAGAAGAACCATCGGAGCCAGTTAAGGTTATTGTCAAAGCTTCTCCGGCACCAATTTTAAATTCTTTAGGAGTAAAACCATTTGAATCAAGACTTAATCCTGCTACTTTTCCGATAACTTCTTTTTTCTCTTCTTCAGTTAAAGCTAAGGTTTGATGAGGCGCTTCAGGAGAGTCATAAGCAACATCAGTCTTAATTTCTCTACCCTCTTGGTCAACAACTCTTCCTTTAGTTGTTACTAAGTCAGCTCCTGCAACTTGAACAACCGCTCCTTCAAGAATCGGATTAGCGGCCCCAGTTTCAATTGGAGTCGAGTTTTCCCCTTCGATTCCTTCAACATTTTCTCCTTCTACTGGAACGTTAACATCACCTTGATTTTCAGGGTTCTGGACATTTTCCTCCGGACCTTGCTTCTTAGGTACGAACATCGCAATAGCAATAATAATAGCAATAACGACAATGACGCCAATTATTATCATCATCGTTTTTTTATTGCCTTTCAGCTGTTTTTCATTTTCCATATTTTTTTTAATTTTCTCGCTCCTTAAAAGAAACGATTTTAATAAATATATTTATATTATACAACATTATCAATCAACAAACAAGCCCCCGATTTGATTTTGGTCATTAGCTCGAGTCGGCCACTGATGCCAATCAAAACGCTTACCAATAAGACGAATATAAGCTTCGGTTGCCTTATCACTTCTAACAATTATTTTCTTGGCTTCGATATCAGCATACATTGAAGCCCGCTCACCTTTAGGCGTTAAAAAGATTTCAACATTATCAACATTAAAATCAATAACCTTATACCAAACCCATAAATCACTTCCCTCTTCAATTTGCTCCATATCAAGAACTGCTTCATAATCATTTCCTTTTTTAATAAAATCAGAAGCCTTAATACGACCAACATATTCTTCCTTAACACCACCAACAATAGCAGAGGCGAAAGTAGAATATTTAACACCATCAACGGTGTAAAGAGGGTCGATAGTATTGGCAGTAATTTTATTAACTATCAAAGTTGAGGCACTCATATTTAAATTACCACTCAAAGTCATGCCGCCATTAAAACGTGAATTACCAACCACATGCAAAGCTTCTGCCGGAGAACTTGTCCCAATCCCAACATTGCCTTGAACAATTAAGCCGTTAGTAGGAGCCGGAGAGCTTAAATAACTAGTACCAATAGCGGCATTACCAAAAACCGCCAAACTAGCTGAACCAGCCGACAAAGAATTAACACCAAGCTTACCTTCAAAGAAATTACCATTAGCAGAACCATAGCCTTTTAAAATTCCATTAACACCAAAATTACCATTAACATCAAGCTTATTACCAGGTACAGTTGTGCCAATTCCAACATTAGTGCCATTGTTAAACACTGTTGAATTAGCAACCCAGCCAGTTCCATTATGATGTAATGTTTGCCCGCTTGTACCAGCACCAACACCACCTGAACCACCAACTTTAGCATTAACAAATTCAACTGTTGTTAAAGCAGAAAGCTGACTTTCGCCTGGGGTCATGCCATAAGATACCAAGCCGAGTTGAGCTCCGCCATTAACGTGAAGTTTTTGGGTGGGATTAGTGGTGCCGATACCGACGTTGCCCGTACTAGTTATTCTTAATCTTTCCTGATTCGCTACGTCCACCGCTCCGCTTGTATAACCAGTTCTAAAGACCATGTCATAGTAGTTACCATAAGAATTTACTGGCATCACACCGATACTGCTGTGGACAACTGGTTTAGCTGCCTGCCAATCAGCATCATTAGTTGAAAACTGTAAGCCGTATTCATCGACATTTGGAGTATGCGCACTATCATTTTTTGTTGTCTGTAAATTAATAAAGGAAGAGTTTACAGAAGAAAGATGTAGTAATTTATTAGGATTCGTTGTTCCAATTCCGACGTTGCCTGAAGAATCTATGGTAAATCTAGTGTTTGTTTCTAAATTATTAGAAGCAGAAATTTTAAAATAATCATCAGTATCGTCAACTCCTAAAGAAAATTTACTTAATGCATCTACATTAAATGTTAAACCAACATCATTAGCAGATAATTTATTAAAATCAATCCATTCATCTACACTTTTCTGTATTGTTAATTGTCCGCCCGGACTCGTCGTCCCAATCCCGACGTTATTATTAATAACTGTTTTAGGCGTAACAACAACCTCTTTAGTCACACCCGTAACAGGCATTGCAACATTCTGAATGCTTGTAATTTTTTTCGAGCTATTATGTGTACCCAATCTAAATCTATAAGTTTGAGAGCTACTTGTTTGAGCCATCCAAAATTTTACAACCCCATCATGATAAAAAATTCTTACCTCAGAAGGCGCCATTCCATGTGTTACATAAACAGGACTATTAATATAACCTCCAGTAACATAATTATAGGCCGTAACTTTTCCTCCGATAGCACCCCAACCAGAATGAGAATTTCCTTCAATATAAAGTTCCATCATTTCATTGTCGGAGACGGCAATATCGGTACTTATTAAAATTCCATTTGCTTGGCTATACACACTATTTGAAAAAAATTGAGTACCAACTTTAAGCCCACTAGTTGCTTTAATATTCCCAACTACATGAAGCCTTTCGTCCGGACTATTCGTCCCCACTCCAATATTAGTTCCGTTATTAAATAATAAAGAATTAGCAACCCAGCCAGTTCCATTATGATGTAATGTTTGCCCGCTTGTACCGGCACCAACACCACCTGAACCACCAACTTTAGCATTAACAAATTCAACTGTTGTTAAAGCAGAAAGCTGACTTGAACCTGGAGTGGCGCCATAAGAAAGACCTTCAAATCTAGCCTCACCATTAACATGGAGTTTTTCGATTGGGGTTGTTGTGCCGATACCGACGTTGCCACCTTGCCTAATAACTAATTTTGCAGCAGCTGCCAACTCTGCTCCACCTGTAGTGTCAATACCTGAAGAAAAATATAAATCATTACCACTTGCAGGACGATTTGCAATTTGCCAAGCCGGAAATGTCCCGCTATAGAATTTTAAAGACACCAGAAGTCCTGTGTCGCCTGATAGTCGCAATCCGCCGCTTGGAGCATAAATATCTAGTTTATCTTCGGGATTCGTTTTGTTAATACCAACATTACCATTATTTGTTATACGCATCATTTCAACAGCATCACCAGAATTCCTGGTTCCGAATGATAAAGCACTTTGAACGCCAGCATTAATGGCAATATTTTTTATAAAACCAGATATACCTAAACCGCCAGACGAAGCATCATTGGCATAGAAATCTATTGATCCAAAATCATTACCCGCATCAACAGATGTATGAGAATTTTCTATTCTTAAAGTAGGCGCCGTTGCAGAGATATCCCCGTCAGAATATAGATGTAATTTTTTCACAGGATTCGTCGTCCCAAT
>CAZPPI010000018.1:0-12155 GCA_964588435.1 uncultured Gammaproteobacteria bacterium
CTCTGGTTTTTTGCCATAATTCATAGTCAGCCCCAGAACGTTTTTCAATATTTTTCATCACCTCAGATACTTCTTCTTTAAGTTCTGGCTTATCACTTAATTTTTTACTTGCCTCAGAATAACATTTCCCCAATAAAAAGCCTTTTGCCTCTGGGCGTTCTTCATAAACGGGATTAAGTTTCCAATTCCAAATTGTTTTAGCTGTATGAATACCAAAATCATTAATATAAGAAACTGGAATAACTTTATTTCCTTGAGTAATTAATAAATTCTTAACTGCCTCGCCATAACTAATATTACGAAGATGCCCAACATGATATTCTTTATGAGTATTACCATTAGAATACTCTATCATTATTTTATTGGCTTCAACGCTTTTAACAAAGCCATAATTTTCTTTTTCCTTTTTAATATCAGCTAGAACAAGCGGAGCTAAATAATTGTTTTTAATAAAAAAGTTTAAATATGGTCCCGCCGCTTCAATCTTTGAAAATACTTTTTTAAAATTTTCTTTATCTCGTGCCTTTTGAGCTAAACCAATAGCAATTTCTAAAGGATTTGCTTTCTTTTCTTTTGCTAAGGCAAAGCAAGGGAAACTTAAATCACCAAGATGACTTTCCTGAGGATAAATAAATAAATCTTCATTCAAATTAAGCTCAGAAGAAATATCCTGTTTTAGTTTATTTAAAAATGTCATAAAAACTAAGAGAAAAACCAAAGAAACAAGAAAAACCCTGCTATCAGTGGCAAGCTAAATTATTTATGCTATAATAGTAACAGACTTTTAAATGTTTTTCAATTTATAAATATAATTTTAAAAAGCTATGTTTTCTTATCGTCTTATTTTAAAACAAGCCCTACAAATTACGCTAAAGTATAAATATCTTTGGCTATTTGGCTTGTTTGCCGCTCTAACCACCGCTGGGGGCTCTTGGGAATATAATCTCTTAACCCAAGGTTTTGGTAAAAATCTAATTGATAATTCCTATCTTCAACTTGAAAAGATTCTATCATCCTTAGATTTAGTGGTTAACTTTGGCAATGGTTTAATTGTTTTATTAACAAGTGATATCTGGAACATATTAAACGCCCTAACCTTAATAATGTTAATAGGTTTACTTTTCTTTTGTTTCATCTGGTTGAGCATTAGCTCTCAGGGGGCTTTAATAAATGCCCTAAAAAAGATTTTGAAAGGCAAACAAAAAACTCAATTAATCAGCTATCGCGAGAATATAACCGTTGGTCATAAAAATTTCTGGCCAGTTTTAATGATGAATATCTTAATTAAATTTTTAATAACCTTCTCCTTCTTTATTATTAGCATCCCTCTTTTACTACTCGCTCTTAAAGATTCTACCGCCTTAGCTTCTGTCTATATTATACTGTTTGTCTTATTTGTCCCTTTAGCAACCGGCTTCTCTTTAATGATGAAGTATGCCATTAGTTACCAAATTTTTGAAGATTATGGTTTTTTCAAATCAATCGAGAAAGCTTATAAACTATTTAAAAAGAACTGGTTGATTAGTTTAGAAATGGCAGTAATTCTTTTTTTGATTTCCTTTGCCGCTGCCCTAGTCTTTGCTCTTGCTGCTTCAATTATCCTTCTTCCATTATTTATTACCGGTTTAGCAATTAATGCTCTTTGGCTAACCTTTTTAATAACTTATTTAGGGATTGCTCTAACAATTTTCTTCGGTGCTGTGCTCTCAACCTTTCAAATTAGCGCCTGGACAGGATTATTTTTCCATTTAAAAGAAAAGGGTGGGGCTTTAGCAAAATTAGAAAGATTACTAAGAAAATAGTTTCCCTGGCTTAAAGACTAAGCATTAAATTAAGCTTATGAGTGATTTGACCTCAATTCAGAATTTAATAAATCCAAGCGATGACGGAGAAAGTGTTGCTAGTCGTTTTGCAAATAAACAACAGGAGATAAAACTTAAAGAAATTGAGAAAAAAGCTAAACTCAAGGCTAATGAGCTTGGTCTTAATTATATCAATCTCAATAGCTTTCCTATTAGCCCTGAAGCTTTAGCATTAATCGAAGAAGAAAAGGCACGAGAAATAAAAGCACTCTGTTTTTTTTATGACGGAGATAATATTAGAGTTGCCTGTCTTGAACCAAGCGAAAAAATAAAAGAAGTTGTAGCTAAATTAAAAGAACAGTATTTTTCTGAAATTAAACTTTATATAATTTCTCCAACAAGCTTAGATTTCGCTCTCGAGGCTTATAAAACTCTACCAAAAATAAAAAAATATGATAGTGGCGTAGAAATAAGCGAAAAAAATTTAGAAAGATTTAAAGAAGATATTTCTAGCTATAAAAGTTTAAATGAAAGAATTAATGATGTTAATATTAGTGATGTCATTACTCTTATTCTAGCAACTGCATTAAAACTCAAGGCAAGTGATGTTCACGTCGAAGCCGAAGAAAAAAATGTTGCTATTCGTCTTCGCCTCGATGGCGTTTTGCAAGACGCAGCAACAATTAATAAAGAAAAGTGGGAAAAAATAATTTCTCGTTTAAAGATTCTAGCTGAAGTCAAAATAAATGTTAACGACAAACCCCAAGATGGAAGGTTTTCAATTTATCTTAAAGACAAACGTCTTGATGTTCGCGCTTCTTTTCTGCCAACCGCTTATGGCGAAAGTGTTGTTATGCGCATCCTTGACTCCGAAGCAACAATAATCGACTTCGAGGTTCTTGGTTTACGCCCAGAAGTACAATCAATTTTAAAAAGAGAAATAGAAAAACCAAACGGTTTAGTTTTAACAACTGGACCAACCGGAAGTGGTAAAACCACAACCTTATATACAATCTTGAATAAATTAAATAAACCAGGTACAAAAATTATAACTCTTGAAAATCCAATTGAATATCAGCTTGAAGGAATTAATCAAAGTCAAATTGATGAAGAAAAGGGTTATGGCTTTTCTGATGGTTTACGCTCAGTTTTACGACAAGATCCGAATATTGTTATGGTCGGAGAAATTCGTGACTTAGAAACTGCTGAAATAGCTGTCCGCGCTTCTTTAACTGGACATTTAGTTTTATCAACACTACACACTAATGACGCAGCTGGAGTAATTCCGCGCCTAACTGATATCGGCGTTAAACCTTATTTTCTTGTCCCCTCAATTAACGCGGTTGTCGGTCAACGTCTGATAAGAAAATTATGCCCTCATTGTAAGAAAGAACACAAACTATCTAATGATGAAAGTGAGCAAATAAATAAAATTTTATCAGTGATATCACCAAAATCAAATATTAGTTTACCAGCCAATTTACCAAAAATTTATAGCGTTGGTGAGGGCTGCGAAGCTTGTGGTCTAATTGGTTATAAAGGGCGGATCGGGGTTTATGAAGTCTTTACGATGAATGACAAAATAAAGCAATTGACAATTGATACTGCACCTTCTTTTAAAATTCTTCAACAAGCGATTGAAGACGGAATGATAACGATGCTCCAGGATGGAATTTTAAAAGTTTTAGAGGGAATAACTTCTTTGGAAGAAGTTTATCGAGTAATCGGAAACTTTGATTATATTAATGAACTATATGAAGTAGTAATTTCACAAACACTTGGTCGTGGCGTTAAAATAAGTGCTGAAGAAATGACAATTGCTAAAAAAATGGTAACTGATATTACAAAGGTCGCGGCGGTAGCTAAAGTAACAACTAGCGATAAATTAATAAATTTAGTTTTATCATTAGGGCTTGCCTCTTTAGCTGGTGATATTCATATTGAACCAACAGAAAATTCAGTTAAAGTCAGGTTTAGAATTGACGGAGTTTTACACGATATTTTTGACTTACCAAAAACAAGCTACCTTCCTCTTTTAGCGGAAGTTAAAATTTTAGCCGGAACTGAAACCAATATTAAAAAGGCTACTTTTGATGGTCGTTTTAGAATTTACTCGGCGGAAGAAAAAATTGATTGTCGTTTGTCTATTATCTCCGGAGGTTTTGGTGAAACAATAGTTATTCGTCTACTTTCTGGTTCAGCCGCTAATCTTGAAATAAAAAAACTCGGCATAACTTCTGTCGCCGGCAAAGCAATTGAGCGCGCTCTGAAAAAAACTAAAGGTATTATTATCACAACTGGGCCAACTGGTAGCGGTAAAACTACAACCTTATATGCGATGTTAAATATTTTAAATAAAAGTGACGTAAAAATTATTACCGTTGAGGACCCAATCGAATACCAATTGCCAGGCGTGATGCAAACTCAAATTGATGAAGCCAAAGGTTATACTTTTGTTTCTGCGATGCGCTCCTTACTACGACAAAATCCAAATATAATGATGATTGGTGAAATTCGTGATTCTGAAACCGCAAAAATTTCAATCGAAGCTTCTTTAACCGGCCATCTTGTTCTATCAACTATTCATGCTAATAGTGCTGCCGGAGCAATTTCTCGCTTCTCTGGCCTTGGTCTAGATAGACAAACTCTTGCTAATTCGATTGAACTTACCGTTGGTCAACGTCTAGTTCGTCGCCTTTGCCCACACTGTAAAAAGAAAAAACTCGCTAATCTAGAAGAAGAAACAAAAATTCGTGAACTATTTAAAAATATAAAAAATGAAGCTATTAATCTGCCAGAAAAAATTGAACTTTATGAGGCGGTTGGTTGTAATGAATGTGGACAAATAGGCTATAAAGGGCAACTCGGATTATATGAAGTAATAGAAATGACAGCTAATATAAAAAAGATTATACAGCAAGTTGGCGTCACTGATTCCGAAATAGAAACAGCTGCTATTTTAGATGGAACCATACCAATGCTTCAAGACGGAATTCTTAAAGCCTTAGAAGGAGAAACTAGTTTAGAGGAAATTTTTAGAGTAGTTTAGAAATAAAAATAAAAAAATGTTTAATCAAAAATTTATCAATGAATTAAAGGCTTCTTATCAAGCAGCAAATTTAGAAAGACAACAAATAATTAGTTCTTCTAATAATATTTTATTTCAAGCTAAGAAAATAATTTTTGCTTTACAGAAATCTGATTTTAAGAAAGCAGAAACAAATCTAAAAGAGATTGAAACTGATTTTTTAGCTCTAGAAAAAAAATTCGGCGCTAATCGTTTAAATAAAGAGGGCGCTTTTAAAGCAGCGGCCGAAGAATATATGGAAGCCAAAACTTTTTTTTGGGTTATTAAAAACAAAAAAATTGAAGGAGTTAAAAATTTAAATTTTGACTACGAAGCATATCTTGGCGGAGTTTGTGATATGATTGGTGAGCTTGTGCGCTACGCGACTAATCAGGCGGCTCAAGGAAAGTTTGCAGTTGTTGCTAAGGTCAAGAAAAAGGCCGAAATAATTATGGAAGACTTAGCTGATTTTGATATGACAAGTTATTTAAGAACGAAATATGACCAGGCCCGAGGCCATTTGCGTAAGCTTGAACAAATGGCTTATGAAATAAAATTAAAAGGAAGAAAATAATAAATGTTAGTCGCTATCATTTCCGACAGCCATGATAATTTAGATAATTTAAAAAAATTTCTTGACTGGACGCTTAAAAATAAAATAGAAAAAATAATTTGTCTTGGTGATGTCTGTAAAATTGAAACGATAAAATGTCTCGCCCTTAGTTTTCCGGGAGAGATTTTTTTAGTTAAAGGAAATGCCTGTTTATATAATGAAAAAGATTTGAAAAAATATAAAAATATCAAATACTACGGCGAAGTTGGGGAAATAGAAATTGAGGGATTAAAATTAGGATTTGTTCATGAACCGAAAAAAATAAAAAAAGTTACTGAAAATGGGTTGGACTTCATCTTCCATGGCCATACCCATAAACCTTGGCTTGAAAAAAATGGCGAGACTTTTATCGCTAACCCGGGAACTTTAGGCGGGGTTTATTATCAAGCAACTTTCGCAGTGCTTGATACAAAAACTAAAAATTTAGAATTGAAAATTTTGGAGGAATTGGGATAAAATTATTAAAAAAGACCTTAAATAAAATAGTGTTATGCTATTTTATTTAAGGTCCAAGAACAAAGGACAAAGCTCAAATTTCAAAAACTAAGAGACCAAACCCTAAGTTCAACTTGCGAGGGCGGCAGGATAGCAGAAGTGGAAACTGTCATCCAACCAGCAGTAGTACCAGCCCCATCTTGATCCATCCCACTTCAGGCAGCGGACGCAAAGCTCGCCATTGGCGAAGCGATAAATTGTTCCCCAGAAGAACACTAATTTACCTTTCCAGCTTTCTGGGATCAGTTCAGGATGAGCTAATAGGTAGTCCAAAACATTTGCGTTAAGGATTATTTTACCTTTCAGGGCTTCAATGACTTTCCAAAGTTTGTTACCCTCCTGGTAATTCCTCTTCTGCTCTTTGGATAAGAACAACTGAATTAGCTCAGGGGCCCATTTCCATAAACCGTGGCCAATGTGGCTTTCTACAGACATACCACCAGGAATAAAGGGCTGAGCGTCAGTGTCAATTAGATGCTCAATCACCTTAATTTCTGCTTGGCCTTTTATGACCCTTAAAACATCTGCCAAAATATTTCCTTCTGACAAAGTTTTGATTTCCGCATTGTTCCAACCATTGCGGCGGAAAGCCATTTTCAATTCAGCGGCTTGGCTAACATCGAGCATTAAGTCTTGTAAACTCATTGTTATATCTCCCATATTTTAGCAACCCTGTCTTTTTGTATTTTTAGACCATGTTGCTGATTATTACCGCTCTCAAATCGTTGTTGATTCTGCCTCGGTTAGTAATTATCCTGAATAAGAATAACTATTAACCAAGTCAGAATGTTTTTAAATGTGCAAAAAACCTTAATTATGGCTATATTATAGCACACTTTTCTAAATATGTTAATATAAAGCTATTTTTTCTCTAACATTAAATAAACAAATTTAACCCATAATTTCCTTCAAATACTTTCCCGTAAAGCTCTTTTTTTCACGAGCAACTTCTTTAGGATTACCAGAGGCAACAACTTCTCCGCCGCCTTCACCGCCATCTGGTCCTAAGTCAATAATCCAATCCACCGAACGAATGACCTCTAAATTGTGCTCGATAATTAAAACCGTATTTCCGCAGTCAACTAACATATTTAGAACCTTGAGTAGGCGCTCAATATCTTCAAAGTGCAAACCGGTTGTTGGTTCATCAAGAATATACAGAGTTTTACCGGTTGCCCGTCTTGATAATTCCGTCGCTAGTTTTATTCTTTGCACTTCACCACCAGAAAAAGTCGTGGCGCTTTGACCAAGCTTAATATAACCAAGACCAACTTCATTCAAGGTTTTAAGTTTCTGACTTATCTGAGGATGGTCGGTAAAGAAAAGCTCCGCCTCGCTTACAGTCATCTCTAAAACTTCAAAAATATTTTTTTCTTTATATTTTATTGCTAAAATTTCTGGTTTAAATTTCTGACCATCGCAAAGTTCACATTTTAAATAAACATCCGCTAAAAATTGCATCTCAACTTTAATTGAGCCGTCGCCGGAACAATTTTCACAACGACCCCCGGGAACATTAAAAGAAAAATGACCCGGACCAAAACCCTTAACTCTTGCTTCTGGTAAGGAGGCATAAAGATCGCGAACGAAGGAAAAAATTCCGGTATAAGTTGCGGGGTTAGATCGTGGAGTTTTACCAATCGGCGATTGGTCAATATCAATGACCTTATTAATATTCTCTAAACCACTAATTGAGGCGTGTTTCCCCGGTTCGGCTTTAGCGCGATAAAATTTCTTATTCAAAACTTTAGCTAAAATCTCATTCATCAGGGTAGATTTTCCTGACCCAGAAACCCCAGTAATCGCCACTAATTTACCAAGGGGAATATCAACATCAATATTTTTTAAATTATTTTCTCTTGCTCCTTTTATTTTAATAAAGTCTCCGCTACCCACACGATATTTAGTTGGGGCTTTTATTTCTTTAGCGCCAGATAAATAAGCCCCGGTTAAAGACCGCGGATCTTTTTTAATATCTTCCGGCAAGCCAGTAAAAATTATTTCACCACCATGTTCTCCGGCACCTGGCCCAACATCAATCAAATAATCAGCCGCTAACATCATTGAAGAATCATGTTCAACAACAATAACCGTATTACCATTGTCACGTAAATTTTTTAAAGTCTCAATTAATTTATTATTGTCTCGTTGATGTAAACCAATTGAAGGTTCATCTAAAACATAAAGAACTCCGCTCAAAGAAGACCCAACTTGAGAAGCCAAACGAATTCTTTGAGCTTCACCACCAGAAAGACTAGCAGCTGAACGAGATAAAGTTATATAAGACAAACCAACATTATTTAAAAATTCTAAATTTTTTAAAACCTCTTTAATAATTGGTTCAACTATTTGAAATTCACCATTAAAGCTAGCTGGATTTTTCAACCAAATTGGAAAAAGCTTAGTTAGTTCAAAAATACTTTTATCACTTAAATCAATAATTGATAGATCATTAATTTTAATCGCTAAAGATTCAAGTTTTAAACGTCTTCCCTGACAAACGGGACATAAAGAGGCACGCATAACTTTCTCAATTTCTGATTTTACTAAAACAGATTTTGTTTCTTGATATTTTTCCTCTAAACGCCTAACAATTCCTGGAAATTCTTGATCACCAAAAAGTAATAATTTTTTTTCTTTAGAACTCAAATCCCTAACTGAAGTTCTTAAACTAAAATTATAACGACTAGCTAATTTTTCAAGCTCAGCAATTAATAAACTGCCCTTAACATTAACATGAGCAATCGGCTTAATCGCTCCTTCAAGAATACTCAAATTATTATTAAAAACTAAATCGGGAGCAATTTCTAATTTTTCTCCCAAGCCACAGCAGGCCGAGCAAGCTCCGTGAGCTGAGTTAAAAGAAAAATCACGAGGTTCAAGTTCTGGTAAACGTTTATTACAATCAGTACAGAAAAAAAATCTTTCTACTTGAGAAAATTTTATTTTTCTGCCTTTAACCTTTTTTTCAGTAATTGTTTCTTCTGAAATCTTGTCCATTTTTTTACCGCAGTCAGGACAAATAGGTAAGCCGGTTCTGGCGTATAATAAACGAAAATAATCATAAATCTCAGCCGTTGTTCCTACGGTTGAACGAGGATTATGAGAAATAGTTCTTTGATCAATAGAAATAGCTGGCGACAAACCTTCGATTAAATCAACATCAGGCTTATCCATTAGACCAACAAATTGACGCGCATAAGAAGAAAGTGATTCGACATAACGTCTTTGACCTTCGGCATAAATCGTGTCAAAAGCTAAAGAAGATTTACCTGAGCCAGATAAACCAGTTATGACTATTAATTTGTTACGCGGTATATCTAAAGAAATGTTTTTTAGATTGTTAGTTCTCGCTCCTCTAATCTTAATAAATTCAGCCATCATAAGCAATAAGTTGTTAAAAATTTAATTAAAGTTTATTATACGCTAAATTAAGATAAGAATCAAGAGAGAATTTATATCTTATTATTTATTAATTAAACTTTTATATTTTCTTTAAAAAATTGGGTAAAAAAATTTAAAAATATAGATTAGAACCTTTTCACTAAACCTTAATTTTAATGATTCTTTGGTAAAAAGACTTGATTCCTGAACCCACTTATCAACTACTTTTTTAAGGTCAAAAACTAATTGTTTTTGTTCAAAAAATACACCCGCCTCAATATTAAAATTAAAAGATAAAATATCTAAATTTTGTGAGCCAATCAAGCCCTTATTATCATCGATTAAAAGAACCTTAGCGTGATTCATTTCTTTACTTAAATAAATCTTAGCCCCTAAAGTCGACAAGCGATAAGCATTTAAATAATTGACCTTATTTAAAATTTTTATATCAGTGTCCTGAGGGATAATAATCTCAACCTTCACATCACGACTAAGAGCACTATAAACTGCTGCCAAAAATCTTCGAGGCGGCAAAAGATAGGGACTAACAATTTTAACACTCTTCTTGGCCTCAAAAATAACTTTTAAGTAATGATCATTTAACCTAAGTTTAGAGCTCTTAGCAGAGAAGCTATCAAGTATGAGAGCCTTTACTTTTTGCCTTAATGGTAAGCGGCTATAAGCTAAAATATCTTCTGTTTTGCCACCAACAATTTTATAAATGTAAGCAAAAGACCTAAGTAGGGACTTAACAACTCTTCCAGAAATCTTAATTTGTAAATCATGCCAACTTCTAATTTTTTCATTAATATTAACTCCGCCTAAAAAAGCAATATTTTGATCAACAATTAAAAGTTTACGATGAGTTCTTCTGAATAAAGAGCTAAAATAAAAAAATTCTATTCCTGATGCCCTTAAATCTTCAATTTTTTCTTGTGATAAGGCTGAGCTACCATAGGCGTCAGCAATAATAACAACCTCTAAACCTGCCCGAGCTTTCTCTTGTAATAACCCAAAAAAATCATGTGTGATCTTAACATCATCTAAAAAAATATACATCTCCAAATAGATTGTTCTCGTAGCTGCTTCAATCGCCTTAAACATCCCATCCCAAGCTTTCTGCGAAGTTGTATAAAGACGATATTTCATAAGATCATTTATTTTTTTTATCTAAAAAAGCCTTAATCTCCGGCAAAGCTTGACGAGCGCTATCTTCCCCAATTTTAATTAATTTTTTAACAGTAGTTAAATTATATTTTTTCAAACTATTATCAATTATAATTGAAGATGTGTCTGGTTTAATAGATACATGGGCTTGACGCATATCAATTTTAGCTAAATTATATAAAACAATTCTGGTGCTCCTTAAAACAATCTGAGGCATAGTAAATTTTTTTTCTATAAATTCATTCTTATGATAAAGATTAACACCAATAAAAATATCGGCTCCCATTTCCTTAATTTGATCTATTGGAACCGGCGAACTTAAGGCACCATCAACCAAAAGTTTATCATTAAGCTTACAAGGACGAAACATTAAAGGAACAGAAATTGTTGCTCGAATAGCATCAGTTAATTTGCCAGAAGACAGAATCACCGACTGCCCATCAAGCAAATTGGTCGCCACAATTTTTAAAGGTATTTTTGTTTTTGAAAAATTTAAATTACCAAATCTTTTATTTAAAAAGGTAACAAATTTGTCGCCAGTAATTATTCCTCCAGTCCAACTTAAATCAATAAATTTATACAAACTATCCATCGGCCAAGTCTCAACTTCTTTTTCAAGTTGTTTAGCATCTTTTAAAATTGCGTAATAAGCTGCGACTAGACCACCGATACTAGAACCGCTCAAGTAGCTTATTTTAATATCATTTTCTTCTAAAACTTTTAAAACACCGATATGAGCTAGTCCGCGAAAACCACCAGAACCAAGAGCCAGACCAATTTTTAATTCTTTGTTTTTCATAAACTTTAAATAATTCAATTTTAAGAAAATGTCTTTTTATTCAACAAATTCTAAGTCAACTAATAGATTATAGCACATTGACAAATTTTTCTAAACTAGATAAAATGTTTTTGTAATTAAGGAAAGGGCTTAATCCCTGTTTTTCTCCTTAATTTTTATTTGAAAAAAAATGGTCCCTTCGTCTAGTGGTTAGGACACCAGGTTTTCATCCTGGTAACAGGGGTTCGATTCCCCTAGGGACTACTAAAATAAAAAGCGTATCGCAAGATACGTTTTTTGTTTTAGTCATGGTCGAGTTAGGGAATCGAACTAGTCGGAAGCGAGACGCGAGCGACGGCAGAAGCCGGAACGAGCGAACGAGCGTCGGACGACTTGCCGGGGGCAAGTCGGACGCCGACTCTGGACAAGCGAGCCCGCCGCTTGCCGGCGGCGGGCGAGGGCGATAATTCCCCTAGGGACTACTATTGGGGAGTTAGCGTTTGCTAACTCTCTTTTGTTTTGTAGAATTAGCGAAATTTTAGGTGTTTGATTTATTGAAAAATTAAAAGTTGGTTTTTCGGTAAAAATCAAATTCTGTAATTTTAGTTTTTCTTCATAAGTAGCCTCTTGATAAGTTGAATCTAGGTTAGCAATGACTTTAAAGATTTTATTTATTTCTTTGAAGATTTTTTTGTTATCTCTCGGCTGATCGCAGGCGCTAGCCTGGATATCGCTAATAGCTTCTTTTACTTTATTTAATTCTTCTTTAAAGTCCTCATCATCCAGCAAGTCTTTTTTCTTCATTTCAATTAGTTTAGCTTTTTCTGTTTGCAGAGTTATTAATTTACT
>CAZPPI010000019.1:0-5001 GCA_964588435.1 uncultured Gammaproteobacteria bacterium
GTTAAAAATAAGAGGTTTTTTGTTTTGTATGAATACTATTAAACTAAACGAAGATTTTAATCTTTTTTTACAGGAATATAATCCTGAAATAAAGAATAGTTATTGGGAAACAAAAAGCCGATTCTTTTATGATTTTTGGAAAGATAAGATAGAAAATAAAGACCATGATTTACTTAAAGAAGAGATTGATGAAATCGTTAGGATAATTGATGATAAGGCTTTGGGTCATAAAAAAGAGGAGGAGGCGATAGCGAAAACAGGTGTTCGCCAGCCATTTTGGATAAGGGCTTTTTCAGATTTTAAAAATGATGAAAAATTAAGATCTGCCTTTTCTGCTATTCTCTATGCAAAAGATGATGAAAATATAGCGAGTCTAATTGATAATTTATTAGAGCTTAATAAGAATTATAGAAATGGAATTAATGGGCAAGAAAAAGGAATGATTAACTCTTTTCTATTTTTAAAAAATCCTAAAAAATTTATCAGTGTCGTTTCCTTAAATCACAGGAGACTTATTTCAGAATATTTTGAGATTGAAAATATTTCTCCCGATCTAAGTCCCGGTGAGAAAATTATTAAATCAAATCAATTAATTCTAGATTTTTTTCGAGAAAAAGTAGGGAATGATTTAAGCCCACGCACAATATCTGAATTTCTTTATCTTCCTTTTGGTGATTATAACCAAGACTTAAAAATAAAAGAACTTTGGTATAAGAAAAATGATAAGAAGATTAGAACTAAAAAAGAAGATAAAAAAAGTAAAGACGTTGATTTTGATGAGGTTTATTCGGAATTAAAATTAAAGGAGCTTAAAGAGCTCCAGAAATCTAAAAATACTAATCAGGATGGCAAAGAAAGGAAATTTCCTAATACTTTTTTAGATCAGCAAAAAAAGAATTATAAGATAGGAGTTAAAGGGGAGAAATTTGTGCTTAAGAAAGAAAGGGCGCGCTTAAAAAAGTTTAATATGAAGCATAAAGTTGAAGATAAAACTTCTTTTATTGTTGGTTATGATATTTTGTCTTGGAACGAAAAGGAGAAGTCGAAAATGTATATTGAGGTAAAAAGTACTAGTGCAAAAAAATTAAAGCATTTTTATATTACTAAAAATGAGATAGAAGCGTCTAAAAAATATAGGAATAATTATTATCTTTATATAGTTACTGATGTTTTTAAAAATCAAAAAATAAAGGTTTTAAGAAATCCTAATTTTTTAGATAATAATAAATTTAGAGTTACTAACGAGATTTATGATATTGAACTTGATTATTAATAATTTTTCAACTTGTCTTAATAACTTATAAAGAACTAAAATAATACAGACTCTTTCGGCTGTCATACTTGCCGGACTATTTAAATGACAGATCCTCTGCTTACGAAGCCATGAGAAATCTTGGTCTGGGAATTACTAATAACGATTTAAGGAAAATTAAGATAAGTGAGTTTAAAAAATAGTCTGTTAGTTAAGGGAATAGACACTATAACAAATCTTATTTTAGCCGGTGCCATGAGTCATATCAGATGATATGGCTTTTTTCTTTATCTTCATTTTTTCTTCATAACTTTTTTAAATATTCTTAAGTTCTTTTATGCTATCTTTTGATAGTGGTTTTTATATAAAAAAAACGGAACTCTTTTTGGGAAAAAAGAGTTTTTCAGGACTTGTAAAATTTTTATTTTTAATGAAATTAATTTATGGATAACTTTGAATTTGAAAAATTGAAAAAAGAAACAAGAGATTTTTATAAAACAATAGTTAAAATCTATAACCCGGCATTTAAAGCGGAACTAGTCTTTAATTCTAATGGTTTAAATCATCTTTGTTATTATAATGATAGATCAGAGCGACCTATTTTAATTCAAAAAAATAAGTTTATTTTTTTCAAGGATGCGGTTAAGATTTTAAGAGTTGCCACAACCATTCAGGAATACAGGAGAGTCGCTTGTATAAAAGGTGGCAGAGAAAAAATTATTGAGTGGTTTTCTTTTTGGGCTATTATAAGTTTTAAGAGAAAAATAAGAATTAAAATTATTGTTAGAAGACTTGGCGGGGAAGATGGTAAATTTCATTTTTGGAGTTTAATGCCCTATTGGAATTTGCGACATAAGAATAGAATTATTGCTAGTGGGGATATGAATGATGAGTAGAAAATAAAAAAATCCTTCTTAAAAAAAGGATTTTTTTATTGTGCCTGCTTTGCGGCTTTATCTCAGCAGAGATCTGGCCGAAAGGAGCCTTCGCTCACAGGCATATTGGTATTATAGCAAAAATATCGGAAAAGTCAAGATATTTAGATAAAAAAAGGAGCTTTTTAAAAACCAAATCTAAAAATTTGTCCTAATTCTATCAAAATGATAGGATTAAAATATAAATGATAGAAAATAAAACCCAAAACTATGAAAATTGAATATTTATCAGGAATACAACCAGGAGCAAAAATTGATTTGGATAAATTTAAGAAGCCCGATCGTCTGGAAACTTTTGTTGATTATTTAAAAGGCCGTCTTGCTCGTCGTTCAGAAAAAATAAATGAGATTTATAATAAGAATTTTTTAGATTCCGAGGGGCGCATTTTAATTTCCGGAGAAGAAGCGGAAAAAGATAATAATTTTGTATTGAAATTGGAAAATAATTGGGCCGAGGAAAAGGGAATGAGTATTGAGGCTTGGCGGAATGGAAAGGAAAAAGCTTCTGGAAGCGTGGCGGAGTTAGCTTTAACTTTAATGCTTGATAAAATTTTAGGTGAGCGTTTTATTGTCGCTCGGGCTTCGGAATACGATGATTATTGTAACGGCATTGATAATGTTATTATTGATAAAGAAAGCGGCGCCGTTATTTGTGGTTTTGATGAGGTTGTTGATGATATGCAGGGTTATTATTCGGAAGTGAAGAAAAAGGAAAAGATGAAAAAAATTAGCGCTTCGGGCGGATCAGAGATAAAATATGGCGCAACTTTTATTGATGGAGAATTAAAATTGGCTTCTTTTGAGAATGTTCCGACTTTCTATCTCTCTTTAAGTAGTTCAGAATTATCTCGTTTAGCAGCTGAACTTAAAAAAGAAAACCCTGAAGTTAGTGATTTGGAAAATAAAATTTATGGCCGCTTACTTAATTCTTTAAAAGAACAGGCCTTAAAATTAAAGGGGAACAAGGCTTTAAGCCAGGAAGCAGAAGAAGCGATTAAGAGTTTGGAGGAGATGGAATTGTCGGCTGAAATGGTTTAAATTTTTATTATATTTTTACTTATAAGAAGCTTGTTTAAATAAGCTTCTTTTTGTTAGTAAATAAGTTATCCACAGCCTAGGCCTTGCCTTTCGGTTTAGTTTCGGTTATAATAATATTATCAATAAATTATTAAGTAAATATGGCGATATTAACTAAAAAACAAAAAGAAGTATTTGACTTTATTTCTGAATATGAAAGAGATTTTAGTTATGCTCCTTCGCTTAATGAAATAAAAGATGCTTTAGGAATTTCTGCTGTTTCAACGATACATGAGCATATTTCCAATTTAATTACTAAAGGTTTTCTTAAAAGAGTTAAGGGCTCGGCTCGAAGCTTAGAACTTATAAAAGCTAAATTAGGAGCTTCAATGTCCGTCCCTTTAGTCGGAAGTATTGCTTGCGGAGAACCTTTAGAAGCCTTAGAAGAAACTGGTCGTGAAATTGAGATTGCCCAAGATAAACGATTTAATATCAGCGATCTCTACGCTTTACGCGCTAAAGGAGATTCTATGATTGAGGAGGGAATACTGGAAAATGATTTATTAATTATTAAAAAGCAATCCTGGGCTAGTAATGGTGATACCGTTGTCGCAATTATTGATGATAACGAAGCGACTTTAAAAAGATTTTATAAAGAAAAAGATAAGATAAGGCTCCAACCGGCTAATCCTAATTATGAACCAATCTTTAGAAGCGAAGTTGAGGTAAGGGGAATAGTGATTAAAGTCGTTCGTGATTTAGCGAGAATTTAATTTAATTTATTTATTAATTATTTAATTAAAAAACATATGATTAACCTAATCTTTCCTAGTCAGAAAAAACAAATTAATATCCCTAGTCGTGACTCTTCTCGTGATCGTCGCCTATTGAGACTAAAATACGATAAATTAATGCGCTCTAGACAAATTTTACTTTGGGCCAGGTAAAAAAATCGAGTAAAAGATATTAACTCTTTAAAGCTCAGAAATTAAAACTGAGCTTTTTATTATCTTTAATCAGTCTTGTTTTTTCGCTTAAAAACTGTTATAATTTAGCTATTAGTTTTGGAAAAAATAAATATTATTATTTTATGAAAAAGGTTAAGAAAAAGCTTTTATATTTTGGTTTACCAATTTTGGCAATAATTATTGTTATTGTTTTAATAAGTTCCAAAAAACCAGCCCCAGTATATACGACTGTAGCCGCAACTTATGGTCCTTTGACCCAAACTGTTAGTGAAACGGGAACGGTTAAGCCGATTGAAGAAGTTTCTTTAAATTTTTTAAGTGTTGGCAAGATTGAAAGCGTTGCTGTTAAAGTCGGCGACGAGGTTAAAGCCGGACAAGTTCTTGCTAGTCTTGACTCAAGTTCTTTAGTTCTAAGACGCCAAGAAGCAATGGCGGCTTTAAGTATCGCTCAAGCTAATTATTCTAAAACTTCAAGTGGAGCGAGCTCTGAAACAGTTAATGTTGCTAAACGTTCTTTGGAGCAGGCTCAATCAGCCGAAGCTTCAGCCCGTCTTGATTTAGAAAAAACGATTAAAACTGTTAATGAGAATATTCGTCAAGCCGAAAAAACTTATGATGATTTAATTAACCCGAATCCTAATTCTATGCCGGCTGCTCGCCAAGCGGTTTTAACAGCCGAAACATCTTTAGCTAATTCGGAAAAAACTTATTTAAAAACAATTGAAAATTCTAAGGGCTCTTTGGTTTTAGTTTTAAGTGATAAGCTTTTAACGGTTAGAGTAGCGATGGATAATATTAATAAGATTTTTGAAGATGATGATGTAAAAAA
>CAZPPI010000019.1:5101-11874 GCA_964588435.1 uncultured Gammaproteobacteria bacterium
ATGGCTTCAGCTCAAAGTTCGCTTGATCAAGCCAAAAGTTCTTTAAGTAATGCTATTTTAGCCGCCCAAAATAATCTAAATAGTGTTAAGCTTAGTGCTGAGCAACAACATCTAGCTGCCGCTAGTCGGCTTGAGAACGCGGTTAAAACTGTTAGCTTAGCTCAGGCTCAATATAATAATACAGTTGCGCCGGCTCGTTCTCAGGATTTACAATTAGTTAATGCTCAAATTAGCCAAGCCCAAGCTGCTTTAGAAAATATTGATAAGCAAATTAGCGATACGAATTTAGTGGCAACCATGGATGGGATTATTACTGAAGTAAATTTTAAAGCCGGAGAACAATTTTCTGGCGGCGCTTTGCCGATGGTAAAAATGTTGGTTGATAATAGTTTTGAAGTTGAAGTTGATATTTCCGAATCAAATATTTCTAAAGTCAAAGTTGGAAATCCGGTAGAGATTACCCTTGATGCTTTTTCTGATGATTTAACTTTAGAGGGGATGGTTAGTTTTATTGAACCGGCTCAAACTTTAATTTCCGGAGTTGTTTATTATAAAGTAAAAATTGTTTTTGCTGATTTAGCAAAAACCTCCGCCTTACTTGAGGCCAGCGGACTTTCTTTGAAATCAGGAATGACTGCTAATACTGTTATTACCACCGATAGCCGGGAGAATGTTTTAAGCGTTCCGTCAAGAGCGATAGTAGAAGATGATGCTCGTCGTTTAGTTCGTTTACTTATCGATGAAGAAGTTAAAGAAGTAGAAGTAGAGGTTGGTTTAAGGGGTGACAATGGTCAAGTTGAAATAAAAAGCGGCATTAAGACTGGTGATGAAGTTATAACTTTTATTAGAAATGGAGAATAATTAATATGGAAAAAAAAGATAAAGTTTTAATAGAAGTTAAAAATTTAGGTAGAACTTATATTTCCGGTGAACTCGAAACTAATGTTTTAAGAGATGTTAGTTTTAAAATAGAGACGGGAGAATTCGTTTCTATTATGGGTCCATCTGGTAGTGGAAAATCTACTCTAATGCATATTTTAGGTCTTTTAGATAAGCCAACTATTGGGTATTATTATTTTGCTGGGCGTGATATTACAAAATTAGATGATGAGGAGCTTGCTTCTTTGCGAAACGAGAAAATCGGTTTTGTTTTTCAATCCTTTAATTTACTTGCTAGAACCAACGTGTTAGATAATGTAAAATTACCTTTACTTTATTCTAATAATAAAAAAAATATGGACGAGCGAGCGGCTGAGGTTTTAAGTAGTGTTGGTTTATCTCATCGTTTAAATTATTTTACTAATCAAATTTCTGGTGGAGAAAAACAAAGAGTTGCAATTGCTCGGGCTTTAGTAAATAAACCTTCAGTTATTTTTGCCGATGAGCCAACGGGAAACCTTGATTCAAAATCAGGAACTCAAGTGATGTCTATTTTACAAGAATTAAACGAAAAAGGGGTAACAATTATTTTAGTAACTCATGAGACTTTTACCGCTGAACACGCTAAACGAATTATTAGGGTTAAAGACGGAAATTTAATTAGTGATGAAAAGGTTAAAGAAAGAAGATTTGCAAAAGATAACGATCTTGTTAAATAAATGTTAGAAGAATTTAAACAACTTCTTCATATTGTTGGCCGGGCTTTAATAAGTAATAAAACCCGGAGTTTTTTAACTATGCTTGGAATTGTTATTGGGGTTGGAGCAGTTGTTTTAATTATGTCGCTTGGTGCTGGAGCTCAATCTTTAATTTTAGGTCAACTTGATTCTTTTGGTTCTGATTTAATTGGAATTTTACCAGGCGCTTCGGATGAAAAAGGTCCGCCAGCTTCGGTTTTTGGGGTTGTTTCTACTAGTTTAAAACACGAAGATGTTTTAGCTTTTCGTGATAAACGTAATGTTTCAAATTTAAAATATGCTGTTTCTTTTTATGATTTAAATTTAGCTGTTTCTTGGCGAGGAAATACTTATGATACTTCTGTCAGTGGTATTAGTGGTGATTATCTTGAAATAGAAAAAGCTGAGTTAGGTGAAGGACGTTTTTTTAATGTTGATGAGATGAATTCAACTTTACGTTTAGCCGTTATTGGTCCGACTGTTGCTGAAGAAGTTTTCGGGGGGACTAATCCGCTTGGACAGAAGATGAAAATAGGGAATCAAACAGTAGAAGTTATTGGAATCTTAGAAAATAAGAAAAAAGCAGGTTTTTCTGATCCAAATGATATGGTTTTAGTTCCGCTTGGTTTTGCTCAAAAAGTTTTAACCAATGTTAAACACCTTAGCTCGGCCCGAGTTCGGGTTGATGATGTAAAAAATATTGATATCGCGATGGAAGATATCAAATTAACTTTAAGAGATAGACATAATGTTGATAATCCGGAAGATGATGATTTTTCTGTTCGTGCTTTTAAGGATGCGCTTGAGCTTGTGAAAACAATAACCGATTCTATTAAATATTTTTTGGCGGCGATGGCGGCCTTATCTTTAGTTGTTGGTGGAATTGGAATAATGAATATTATGTTAGTTAGTGTTACCGAAAGAACAAGAGAAATTGGTCTGCGAAAAGCAATTGGTGCAAAAAGTAGTCAGGTTCGTCAACAATTTTTATTTGAATCTATTGCTTTAACTTTATTTGGTGGAATTATCGGTTTAGTTTTTGGAATATTTTTTGCTTGGCTTATTTCACTTGTTGTTAAAGCACTTGGTTATGATTGGGATTTTGTTGTTTCATTCTCGGCTTTTGCTTTATCTATCGGTGTTTCTGCTTTGATTGGTATTATTTTTGGTCTTTATCCAGCTTCTAAAGCAGCTAAACTTGATCCAATAGAGGCTTTAAGATATGAATAAATAATTATGAGGTTTTTAATTGCTTTACAACTTGCTTTAAGATCATTACGCTTAAATATTTTACGAACAAGCTTAACCGTTTTAGGTGTTGTTATTGGTTCAGCTTCAGTTATTATTGTTTTTTTTGCTGGAGATGCTTTAAATAGTTTAATTGCGGGAGAAATTGATTCTTATGGTAGTGATATTATTCAAACAGAAATTAAGGTTCCGAGTACGGGTAATAGTGTTAAAGTAGGAGAGGTTACAACTTTGAAAATTGGTGATTTAGAGGAGATTAATAAACTTGAAAATGTTATTCAAAGTTATGGCGCCTCTGTTAGTCAGGGTCGCGTTAGCTATGGACAAGAGGGAAAGCGAACTTTTTTATTTGGGACTGGACCAGCTTATGCTGAAATCGATAGAAAAACGATTCTAGCTGAAGGAAGATTTTTTGATGAAAACGAAAATCGTTCACAAGCGACAGTTGTTGTTTTAGGTTCAAAATTAAAAGAAATATTATTTGGCGATCAGTCAGCGCTTGGAAAAATGGCGCGAATCGGAACAACTAATTATCGAGTTGTTGGTGTTTTAGAAGAGCAGGGCTCAGCTTTTAGTTTCATGGATTTTAATGAGATGGCCTATATTCCAGTTAATACTCTACAAAAGCGAATACTAGGTGTTGATTATTTCATGTATTTTATTCATCAAATTAGAGACCTTAATCGCGCTGAAGAAACGGCTGAGGAAATTCGTTATCTTTTAAGAGAAAGACATGAGATAAGTGATCCGGAACGGGATGATTTTCGGGTCTCAACCATGGAAGAAATTGTTGATACTTTAGGGGTTGTTACTTCGGCTGTTACTTTCCTATTACTTGCTATTGTTTTAATTTCTTTAACGGTTGGTGGAGTTGGGATTTTAAATATTATGTATGTAACGGTTACTGAAAGAACGCCGGAAATTGGTTTACGAAAAGCTTTAGGCGCTAATGAAAAAGATATTACTTATCAATTTTTAATTGAATCGGTTTTAATTACATTTTGGGGTTGGATTTTAGGAATTTTCTTTGGGGTTGGTGGTTCTTTTATAATTTATAAACTAGCTTTAACTTATAGTTTGAAAATTGCTTTTGTTTTTCCATTTCAGGGAATTCTAATCTCTTTTGTCTTTTCACTTGTTTGTGGTTTACTTTTTGGTTTTCGTCCAGCAAAGCGTGCCTCAAAACTTGATCCGGTTGAGGCTTTAAGAGCGGAATAAATTGCTTTTTAGCTAAAATAATGATATTTTAGTTTTAGTGTGATAAATTATTAGTTAAAACTTTACTTGTTAAAATTTTTAAATTATGAATACTAGAACTTATATTAAAGACCTCTCAACTAAAAAAGGAGAAAAGGTAGTAGTTAAAGCTTGGGTCAATTCTTGTCGCAATCAAGGGAAAATGATTTTTTTAGATTTTCGTGATATTAGTGGTTTGGTTCAGGGCATTATTTTACCGGGTAGCGCCGCGATTGAAATTGGCGGAACTTTAAAGGATGAATTTGTGGTTGAGGTTGAGGCTCAAGTTAATGAGAGACCGGAAAAGCAAAGAAAAGCTGATGTCTTAAATGGTGATATTGAATTAGAAGTTTTAGCTTTAAAAGTTTTAAATGAATCAGCGGTTCTTCCTTTTCCTTTGAGTGAAGACACAATTTCAATTAATGAGCCTTTGCGTCTTAAATATCGTTATCTTGATTTGCGTAGCACTAGGATGCAGAAAAATTTGAAAAATAGATTTAAAATTCAGAATTTTGTTCGTAATTATTTAGAGCAAGAAAATTTTATAGAAGTTGAAACCCCTTTACTCTCAGCCCCAACTTTAGAAGGTTCAAGATCATATGTCGTTCCTAGTCGTTTAATGACAGGAAGTTTTTTCTCTTTACCACAGTCGCCTCAACAGTATAAACAATTATTAATGGTTGCGGGCTTAGAAAAATATTTCCAATTTGCTAGATGCATGCGCGATGAGGATGCCCGTGGTGACCGCCAACCAGAATTTACTCAACTTGATTTAGAAATGTCTTTTGTTAGCGAAGAAGAGGTTATTAAGTTAAATGAAAAACTTTTAATTGCTTTAGTTGAAAAATTTTATCCTGAGAAAAAAATTCAGAGCATTCCTTTCCCGAGAATGACTTATAAGGAGGCAATGGAAAAGTACGGAACTGATAGACCAGATATTAGAGAGGATAAGAACGACCCTAATTTATTAGCTTTTCTTTGGGTAGTTGATTTTCCGATGTTTGAAAAACCGGAAGAAGATAATGTTGATGAAGTTTCGGATTGGACTTTTACTCATAACCCTTTTTCTAAACCGAAAGAGGAATATATGGAAAAATTTATGAATAAAGAAGATATTGCTCTTATTTTAACTAGTCAATATGATGTAATTTTAAATGGTTTTGAAATCGGTGGCGGAAGTTTGAGAAATTATAAACCGGAAGCTTTGAAAAAGACTTTTGAAATCATGGGTTATAACGATGAGAGGATAGAGCAAAATTTTGGCCATATTATCGAAGCTTTAAAATTTGGAGCTCCGCCTCACGGGGGAATTGCTTGGGGCTTTGATCGTCTACTTATGATTTTAGAGAATGAACCTAGTATTCGTGAGGTTATTCCTTTTTCTAAAACTAGTGACGGTAAAGATTTAACAATGAATGCGCCAGCAGAGATTTCTGAGAAACAAAAAAATGAACTCAAAATTAGTTTTATTAAAAAATAATTAATAGGATTTATAAAATATATGAATGAAAAGACTTATTTACGCTTAATTCAATTTGGCCTAACCGCTTCTTTATTTATTGTTTTCTTTGTTTTTAAGGGCTTACTCTTTCCTTATATAACCTCTAAACAATTTGCCTTTAATATTTTAATCGAATTATTATTCGCCCTTTGGTTAGTTTTTATTTTAAAATTTCCTAAATATCGTCCGAAAAAAAACCTAATTACTTACGGTTTAGTTGCTTATTTTATTGCAATTTTGATGTCAGTTGTTGTTAGCGTTGATCCGGCTTTAAGTCTTTGGGCAGACGCTGAGCGCATGCTTGGTTTTTTTCATATTCTTCACTTTCTCCTCTTTTTCTTGATGCTTATTTCAACTTTTCGTTCCTGGAAAGATTATCAGGCTCTTTTCTTGACCTCAGTTATAGTCGCGACCATTGTTAGTCTTAATGGAATTTTTGGCGCACAAACCTTTAGTTATATCGGTAATACTGCTTATGTTAGTGGTTATTTAATTTTTAATATTTTCTTTGCGATCATTTTATTTTTCCGTGAGAAACATAAGCTTTGGCGCTTTGCCTATATCGTTCCGATTTTAATTATGTTTCGGGAATTCTGGCTTTGCCGCACTTCAGGGGCGATTATTGGTTTATTTTTAAGCTTAATGCTTTTAATTTTCCTTTTTGGCGTTTTACATGAAAGAAAAAAAATCAGACGAATTTCTTTAATTACTTTAATTGTTGCGATTATAGCCGTGGTCCTTCTTTTTTCTCAACATCAATCAGCTTGGTTTCAAAATAGTTTTTTAAAGAATTTAACACCCCAAAAAATTACTTTTCAAACTCGTTTAATTTCTTGGCAGAGCGCTGCTAAAGATTTTAAGAATCACCCGATTTTTGGCACTGGTTTTGGAACTTATGCAATAACTTTTGATCGTCATTTTGATTCAAAATTCTTTAATTACACAACCTCAGAAACTTATTTTGATAGAGCTCATAATAATTTAATTGATATCGCTTCTACGACTGGAATAGTTGGTTTAATTTCTTATCTTAGTATTTTTCTTGCTGCTTTATTTTATTTGTTTTCTGAGCTTAAGATTAATGGTTATCGGGTCGCTCTAAAGGAGTTAAAGCAGAGAAGAAATTTAGAAATAATTATTATAATCTCACTTTTAGCAGCTTATTTTATCCA
>CAZPPI010000020.1:0-7334 GCA_964588435.1 uncultured Gammaproteobacteria bacterium
GAGCCAACAACGTTTTGGTGTTTAAGACCGACAGGAGAGGTCTAATATTACCAAAAAATCAAAAGAACTCAGTTTACGCTGAGTTCTTTTGTTTAAGTCAAACAAGCGGAAAGGCCTGTAAATAAAGGGGATTTTTAGTTCGAATCCGAGTGCTATTATTTTTTGATAGTAATAGTGCTATACTATAATCACAACTGAATAATCGTTTTATAAAGAGTGCAGCGAGGGAACTAGCCCTATGACCTGCCAGCAACCCCGGAGTAATCCATCCGGAAGGTGCTACTTCTATCCCAACAAGGGAAATATAAAGGTCGATTTTTTATTTCTAAATAGAAACTCTTTCCTTTGTTGGGGAAGATTTTTTTATTATTAATAAATATTAAATTAATACAAACATATGATGGTAGAATTGCAGGGTACGTATTTAACCTTAAACCCTTTGGAAACTGCTAGTTTTTCAGTTTGAATCCAACGTGGGGAGCGAATTTTACAAAATAGCATTTTTATGCTATTTTTGTTATATATTAAAATTAAATTAGAGAATATGATAAAAATAATGCCAACCTTTAATCCAGTTTTTAGGCCAGAAAAAGAAAAGTCAGAAAAAATAGTAGAAACAAATTTTTCAGTTGAAGAAAAGAATAATACCGTTGGTAATGGAGATTTTATGATAAAGATATTGAATAAAGACAATCAAGAAGAAATTGGAACAATGACTTACGATTACGATGAAAATTCAGAAAAACCAATGATTAAAATTAGAACAGTTGGTGTTGATCTTAAATATCAACGTCAAGATTTTTCTAAAAAAATGTATCAATTTTTGATTGATTTAGCAAAAACAAAAGAATTAAAAGGTGTTAGAAGCGACCAAGTCGTTCAGGGTGGAGCATTAGCTTCTTGGAAAAAGATTAAAGATGATGGTTATAATGTATTAGTACACCCCGAGCTGGAGAATAAATTTGAAGAATTTTGTAAATTTTATGACGAAAATAAATTTTTTAAAGACTCTCTTTCAGCGCCATCTGGAGAAAGCGTGTTTACTATAAATTTATAATTTAAAAATAGCCAAATTTATGAAAAAAAAATTAATCATGGTAGCCATTGTGTTGATTGTTGTAGCAATCGCTTTAGCTCTTTTGCTAAACAATAAAAAATCAAATCAAATACAAGAGCAACTAGTATTTAAACAGACTTTAGAAATTTCCAAGGAATATGCGGTTTTACATCATCAGACCGAAAATGTTTTATTAAAAGTTATGGAGTATGATGATTATGATTCATGGAAAAAAGATTTGGACTTAATTATTAAAGATTGGCAAAATCTAGAAAAACAAGCCCTAGAATTAGAAAAAAATGCTGATCAAATTGCTAATCAAGACATGTCTTTTAATTTAATAAAAAGTGCTAATGCCTTTGACTCAGTCGAAATTCAAAAAGTTATTGAGAGTGCACCAGCCGGTAGACAAATAAGAACTTTAGCTAAACATTTAGGGGTTGATGCTAAAATGGCTCAATTAATTTTAAATCAAACTCAAGATCAAGTTACTAGAGAAGCCTATGGTACGGAGGGAGATGTTTTTGAAACTTGTGAGCAGAATTCCATGCGAATTAAAAATAGTACTAAGGTGACTCTTTTTGTCGGAGGTGTCGTATTAACCGGAGGTATGTCTGGAGTAGCAGCGAGTGGGGCAGTTGCTAAAACAGCCCTGGTTGTCGGTGGAGCTGATTTAGTATTAGAAGTAACTGATGATGAAGCTAAAATTGCTTTAGGTGATAAAAATAAAGTGTCAGAAATGGTGGGGAAAGTTAGAACTGTCACTGAACCAGCGGCTAGTATTTTGACAATTGTTAGTATGCCAGGAAATTTATCGAAAGCAATTGAAAAAATAAATGCCGTTTCTTTTGTTGGTGATCAAATTAGATCAGTAGTTCAAGATGAGAAAATTTTAGGAATTAGCATTAAAACAGATAATCAAGGTGAAGTAAAGGCGCAAATTAGTGGTCTTACTGAAAATGAATTAGAAGTATGGAAAAAAGAAAATAATATTGTAGCAAGCACAGAAACCCTTGAAGAAATATTGGCAATAAAAAACATAGAAAAAGAAACAAAAAAAGAAATTAGTGAAAATTTAAATAATGAAATTAATAACGAAGGCGTTAAAGAGGGGAAAATCAGTTATAGTGAGTGGGATGATTGGGGGGATGCTGGTAGCAGATACAAAGATGATTTAATAGATAAATTTGGTAATCCTGATGTAACTGATACTAAAGATGGAAAAGAAATGTGGATATATTACGATTTAGTTTATAATAGCAGTGGAAGAATTTGTTCGCCAATGTACACTTTTTATGAGACTGGTCAAACTGCCTTTAGAAAATGTGAAACTCGAGAAAATATTGAATCTATTCTAAAAAATATCAAGAAGTCAAAAAATATGGAAAATTATTTTTAGAAGCTGACAATATTGATATAATACCTCGATTAGATTGGGATGCTTATTCTACAACTACCGAAGAAGCCATAAAAACAGCTGATATTATTAACGGTTACCCTTTTCTTAATATCGCAGAAACTATAAAGTTTAAAAAGGCCCTAGGAAGAGAAAAGGATTTTAGAGATATTAAATTGTTAGAAGATTATCAGAAGAAATAATATTTATTTATAAGAAGAACTTAATAATTAAAAGGGACAGAGTTGTTCTGGACGATTTGTTATATTTGTTTTAAAATGAAAAGCAGATAAATATAAAGATGGATAAATAAAGATTTTGTTAAAATTAAATTAGAAAAATATGAATAATAATTTATTAGAATCAGATAAAATTGATAATTTGTTGACAAGAGGAGTGGAAGAGATAATTGACATAACAAGTCTTAAGAATAAATTAAAAAACAAAAAACAGCTTCGCGTTAAACTTGGTATTGATCCGACTAGCCCAAATATACATTTAGGCAGGTCGATTCCTTTGCTTAAGTTAAAGGATTTTCAAGACCTAGGTCATAAAATTGTTTTAATAATAGGAGATTTTACCGGTCTAATTGGTGATACCTCAGATAAAGACAGCGAGAGACCGATGTTATCCGAAGAGACTGTTAAAGAGAATTTGAAAACATATATTAAACAAGCCGCTAAAATAATCGATATTAATTCAACGGAAATATATCATAATAGTGAATGGCTTAGTAAATTAGATTATATGGCGATTGGTCGTCAAGCTGATGCTTTTTCTTTAAATCAATTTATTTCTCGTGAAAATATTAGTCGACGATTAGATAGCGGAAAAAGAGTGTCTTTACGTGAATTATTATATCCTTTAATGCAGGGATATGATTCCGTCCAAGTAAAATCTGATGTTGAAATCGGAGGGACGGACCAACGTTTTAATCTCTTAGCGGGGAGAGATTTACAAAGACTTTATGGTCAAGAACCACAAGATGTGATTACTAATCCGCTTATAGAAGGTTTAGACGGAAGAAAGATGAGTTCAAGTTTTGGTAATACCATTAATTTATTTGATACGCCAAACAATATATTTGGCAAGGTAATGTCGCTTAGAGATGATTTAATTGTCAAATATTTTACTCTTCTAACAAGAATTGAAATGCAGAAGATTGAGGAGTATAAAAAATTATTAGAAAATGAAGCTAATCCTCGAAATATTAAGATGGAATTGGCGTTTGAACTTGTAAAAATGTATCATTCCCAGAAAGATGCAGATGAGGCCAAGGATTATTTTATTAAGACATTTAGCAAAAAAGAGGTTCCGGTTGATATGCCCGAATTTAAACCTAGTGCATATAATATTATTTTGATTTTGGTTGAGAGCAAGCTCGTTCCATCAAAATCAGAGGCGAGAAGGGTGTTAAATAGTGGTGGCGTTAAAATTGATAACAAAGTGATAAAAGATTTTGATTATATTGTTAACCCTGGGTCAGTGTTACAAAAGGGAAAAATTAATTTTTTGAAAATTTTATAATTATGAAAAATAGAAAAATTTTAATTGGAGCAGCTTGGCCTTATGCTAATGGTTCTTTACATTTGGGACATGCGGCATCTCTTGTCGGTTCAGATATATTAGCTCGGTATTTTCGTTTAAACGGAGATTCAGTCTTATTTGTTTCCGGGAGTGATTGTCACGGCACGCCGATTGTGCTTGAAGCCGAGCGCTTAGGGGTCCAGCCAGCAGAAATCGCGAATAAATATCATACACAGTTCGTTAAAGCACTTATTGATGGCCTAGCTTTTTCGTATGATACTTATACCAAAACAACAACTGAAAACCATTATCAGGTTGTTCAAGAGATTTTTTTGAAGTTGTATCAAAAGGGGTTTATTTATAAGAAGACAGAAGAACTTCCTTATTGTGAAACTTGCCAAAGATTTTTACCGGATCGTTATATTGAAGGAGAGTGTCCTATTTGTCATTTTACTTCTGCGAGAGGTGACCAATGTGATAATTGTGGTAATTTAATGAATACAAAAGAACTGATTAATCCGAAATGTAAAACCTGTAGTAATCATCCTGTTTGGAGGGAGTCGGAACATTTTTTTCTTAAAGTCGCCGCTCTACAAGAGCAATTAAAAGATTGGGTAAAAGCTAGCAACGGTTGGAGATTAAATGCAAAAAACTTTACAACTGAGTTGTTGAAACAGGGTTTTATTGATCGGGCAATTACCCGCGACACTGAGTGGGGCATTCCTATCCCAATAGATGGTTATGAGACTAAAAGGATTTATGTTTGGTTTGAGGCCGTTTGCGGTTATCTTTCTGCAAGTAAAGAGTGGGCGAATTCTGTCGGTAAAAAAGACGGCTGGAAGGACTTTTGGGAAAATGATAATGCTATTCATTATTATGTTCATGGTAAAGATAATATTCCTTTTCATTCCATAATTTGGCCATCTATTATTTTAGCTGCCGGAGGGCTGCATCTTCCTGATAGAATTATTTCTTCGGAATATTTAACACTTGAGAAAAAGCAATTTTCTAAGAGTCGTCATTGGGCGGTTTGGCTTCCTGATTTTTTGACAAAATTTGATTTCGAAACATTGCGTTATTATTTAGTCGCAAATGGACCAGAAACATCTGATGCAGATTTTTCTTGGAAAGAGTTTGCCATTAGAACTAATAATGAGCTGATTGGAACCTTGGGAAATTTTGTTTATCGGGTTATGTCGTTTATTAACAAAAATTTTCCAGAAGGAGTAAGTTTTCCTAAAATTTTAGATAAAGAGTCTTCCGATTTTATTAAATTGTCAGAAGAGACTTTTAAAATAACATCTTTAGCAATCGAATCTGGACACTTTCGTGAAGCCTTGCGAACAATTTTTAATCTTGTTGAGGAAGGGAATAGATATATTAATGATGCTGCCCCTTGGAAATCTATTAAAATTGATTCTAAAAAAGCAGCCAATGATTTAGCTGTTGCTGGGCAGATTGTTAAATGTTTAGCAATTTTAATTAATCCTTTTCTTCCTAGTAGCTCTCAAAAGATTTGTAGTCAAACTGGACAAAATTTTTTGGAATTGAAGTGGGTTTATCCGTCGACTGATTTATTAAAAGTTACTAGTCCCGAAATTCTTTATAAAAGGATTGAAGAAGATGATGTCAAGGAACAGGAAGAGCTATTAGGTAAATAAATCATTGCTACGTTGCGTTACTATTGACAAATAATTATACTTATTGTATAATTATTTTGTTATTTTAAATAAATTTTTGAACATTAAAAACCAAAATATAATAAGATGATAAGTATTTCTGACTTTAAAGAAGTGGCTTTGAAAATTTTTAAGCCAGAGGCAACGGACTCTCTCCCAACCAACCCAATCATGTTTCTCTATTCTTTAAATTGGGAGGTTCCTAGCGGAGATCCCTTTCTTGAAGAAGAAATTGCTAAAATGAATCTTAGATTTGATCTAAGATCTTGTTTTGGTCGGTCGGTAAAAGCAGCCGTTATTGCTCAAACCTATTTCCCGTATATGTCTTTTTATGCTGGGGAGGTTTGCAATGACCTACTTAGAACTATGTTGATTGACAGAGCGACTAGCTCGGATTGGGCTGACAAAACATATCTCAATGAGATATTGCAGTACGAGAAGCCGCACTCTGTCCTTGTCTGTGATAACGGACAACAATTTGATCCAATTTTCAAGTATCTGAGTTTCAGGCCGGAAAATCTGAGCCATCCATCGGTTATTAGGTATGATCTTTGGGGTGGATTGCACGCCGCCTACTTGGTAAGCGAAGGGCTGTTGATTGAAAACAGTCGAGAGAGCCTTGATTTTCTTCTTCAGGTCCAATCAATGTATCCCGAAAACATCCTGGTGAAAGAAAACATCGCCGGCAAGTATGGTGTTTTGGGCAACCTTGCCAAAACCGTTGAAATAGTTAAAGAAGCGGTTGAAATAAGAAAGGACGCCAAGATGTTGTGGCTTCTTTGGCACCTAACAATCAAAGAAACCTATCGGAAGAGAATTATCTCTGAATATAGTGAGCAAATGTTTAATCACTTAAATCAGCTATATTTATGACAAGAAAAGATCTGCCAAAAATATTACAGGAAGCCTACGACGCTCTTACTTCCGAAGAGCAAAAACAGGAATTCCTGGAATATCATGAGTCTCTTCAAAAAAATCTGGTAAGGGGGGCCGTTTCTCGGGTTTATGCCCGTAATGCCTCTCATAATATGGGGACACACATTAAAAAATAGTGTTAGGAGAACAAGCAAGCCTAATCGTAAAGTTGCTTAAGAGAATAGTCGACCAATCAGGTTGGCTATTTTTACTTTAAATTAAATAATTTAAAAATAGGAGACAAAAAAATGAATGGTATGGTCAAAAAATTTGATGCTTTTTTTCTTGATGAACAGGTTAATTGGTTGAATGAGTTTTTGGGAAATTTTTTAAGGGCGAGGACAGGAACAAAAAAAGCTTTACAAGACTATTTCGATAATTGCCAGGCTGACAACGATGGAATAAAAAAATTTAATCTTCTGAGATGGGGCGGCGGGATAGTTAGCCCAACTTTAGAAATTGCTCAAGTTAAAGGTGAATTTAAATTTGCCACAACTCGTTACGGAGTTCTTTCGCCACTGAACAAGGGTGACTGCAACAAGCCCGAAGTAAAAAATGTAATAATGAATTTCTTTATAAATCCTGGTAAACACTTTCCGGAACAAGCCCGTTAGAGAAAGGATTAAAACTTATAAATCCCTGAAATCATAATGGTTTCAGGGGTTTTTTATTTTTTTAATTATTTATTTTAGAGATATATTTTTGGGACAAGATAAGTTGCCCGACCTAAATTTTTATTATATAATAAAAAGATATTGAC
>CAZPPI010000020.1:7434-10981 GCA_964588435.1 uncultured Gammaproteobacteria bacterium
CTTTGGCAAAAAGAAAGACTTTTAAACATTGGTTTAGAAAACTTGCCTGATGATTGTGATAAAATTGCCTGGCTTGACGCTGATGTTATAATTTTAGACGATGATTGGGTGAAAAAGGTTGAGCTTTTACTTCAAGAATATCCGATTGTTAAGCCATTTTCTGAAGCTATTAGGTTGACCAAAAAAGAATCAAAAAAAATTCTTAAAGGTGATAATGAGGAGCTTAATAATCTTTTTTCATATCGAAATAGAGCGATAAATAATTATTATCAACCATCAATAATGTGGAAATTAATATTTCTTGCTGTTTTTGGTATGTGTGCTAGAAGAGAGGTGTATGAGAAAGCTGGATTTTATGATCGCATGATAGTTAATAATGGTGACATGGTGATAGCCAGTGCTTTTTTGTATAAAGATTCAAAAGCTAAAGATTTAAAAGAAAGATTTCATCTATCAGAGGCTTTAATGGTTGATATCGACAATTGGTATGCTAAATTATCGCCAAGAAGGGGTGACTTTGGTATCTGCTATTTAGAAAGGGCTACTATGCTTCACCTTTTCCATGGTAAGATGATGAATCGAAAAAGTGAATATGCTCTTAAGTTACTTGATAAATATGAATTTGATCCGAATAAAGATTTAATAATAAATAAGGATGGTTGTTATGAATGGGCGTCTTTAAAGCCGAAGCTTCATCAAGGTTTAATTAATTATTTTCATGCCAGGAACGAAGATGATAGGCTTATTGCCAATGTAAAAACATTCACTCTTGTTTTGTTAAAAAAAATAAAAATAAAATTTAATTCTCTTTTCTTTGCTTTTGTTAATATAGTTTTAAGATTAGCCGGAGCATTAATTAGATTCTTTTCGCCTAAAGCCTATAATTATTTAAAGAAAATTATGAATAGATAAAGCTTGTATCGTTTCTATTTTAATATTTTTCAGTATTATTGAGCTTTAGTTACAATAACAGGATTTTGATTAACTTGATTCTCTTCAACAACAGCGATAATAAAAGTATTACTACGGTAATGGATTTTAGCCCAAATATTTCCAACTTTAACATCGCCACTAGGTCCGAAATTTCGTCCGCTAATATATAGGACGCCCATTACTTTATTTTCCGCTGTGACAAATTGCACTCTTCTTTCGATACGAGTAATAACAGCAGGACCAATATTTACTTCATTGCTAGTATTGTTATCAACCGTGACGCTAACGAAGCCGTAGTAATAATCATCTAAAATTTTGACTTTTATTTCTTGTCCTTCATCAGAATTTTTAACACTTAATAAAGTGACCTTAGGAGTAACAACAGTACCGTCGGCGAATTTATAATTAATTTTATTATTAGAAGCAATAGTAGAAAAGCCGTGTCCTTGAATTGTTAATATTTTAGTATTCATGTCTATAGAAGCTCTATCAATTTGCGGATTAGTTTCTAAACTATAACTTTGATCATTAAGCCAATTGCCATATTGCAATTTAATAGCTGAGCCATTACTAGAGATTGCTTTTGGAACTAAAACTCTAACAATAACATCTCCGTAGCCAGACTCGGTTAAAGAAATTGCTTTAACTTTTATAACTTCTTTAGTAGTTAACTGAAAATGAATCGTTGCTAATTCTTTATCTAGCCCGACGCCATTAGTCCAAAAAGTCATTTCTTCTCCTGGGCTAGGAATAAGCGGAGTAGAAGAAATAATATGAGGAATTATTTCCATTGGTATTGGATTTGATTTTTGTCCATTAATCTCAACGAAAACCTGTCCATTTTGAGCACCTTTTGGCACAATAACTTCTAGGTAGTTGCCATTAATATCAATCTTTTCTAAAGGGACATAAACCCTGATGTTTTGATTATTTAGACCAGCAAATTCGACATAAGTCTGTTCGCTATTTTTAAATCCTTGCCCAGTTAATTTAATAGTATCACCAGTTTTGGCGGCTGCTATTTGGGCATTATTTTCTGGTAAACGACGAAATTTACTTGCTTGAATTGATTTTAGAATTGGACGGGCAGTATAATTTAAAGCATCAGCTTTGTCAGACTCATAATTACCGACTTTAACAGTAACTTGAAGTTTATTTAACTGTCTCGGAGTAGTTACTTCAATTACTTCATTAGTACCACTCGTATTTATTGGTAAAACTGTTGCACGAGTACTGGAAATTAACTTTCCAGTTTCATCATAGAAATTAACTGTCGGATAATTGATTATACCTTTTCCAGTAATAGTAATTTTATCGCCGATTTGTTCATAGCCAGGTTTACTCCAAGATAGACTGTAGATAATTGGTTTAATTGCATAGCTCATGCTATTTGATTTAAGTTCAATACCTATACCCTCGGGATTATTATAATAGCTGCGTGCACTAAGTTGTCCATTGGCGATACCTAATGGTAATTTTATCACGACATATGATAATTTATTATCAATCATATAAGGTTTTATCCATTGTTCAACTATTTTTCCTTGGTCGTTCATCGCTTTTAAAATAATAAAATTCTTCTCTTTTTCTGGATGGAAACCGCTACCATAAATTAATAAGTCTTCATTAACTAGAACTGGGTTAGGACTAATTTCTTTTAGTTTTAAAAGAACCTCATAATCAAATTGACCGACTTCATTATTAGCGGCATAGATTTTACCGATACCACTAAAGGTTTGTTCTGGCATTTCAAAGTTTATGGTTGAACTTTTTTTACTACTTGGAGAGAATTGTTTGGTGCCAACATTTCCAGTTTGCGCGTCGATGTAAGGTAATTCAATTTTTAAGTCTTCAAGAGAAAAGAGATTACCATTATTTATAATAATTGATTTACTACTACCGATATAACCACTAACTTTAATTGTTTTTAAATTAGCATCATTTTCAAAAAGGTTTAAATTATCGAGATATAAAGTGGCTCCATCATCTAAAGAGCCAAGGGCGAAGACTAAAGAAGCGAGACTACTTGAATTTGGATTTAAAACGATTTGTTGTTTTGTCCAGTTAGTAGTAACATTAATTGCTTGTTCACTAGTAATTGCTTGATAAGTTTCAGCATTTTCTAGGTGTAAATTTATTGTTGTTGCGCTCGAGGCCTTAACATAAAAGGATAAAATGTAAGCCTGATCGACGCTAACATTAAAACGGTTAGCATCTATTGAAGTAATACCCGCATCATAAAGATTCGGATTTCCTCCGCTAGCAGTAACTGCTAAAGAGTAAGGACCAAAGCCAAAGGGTGCTTCATAGCTACGGGCTAAAACATATTTTCTGCTTGAGTTCTCGCCGCTCCATAAGAACCATGATTTACTAATATCCTGATTAAAGCTACCGTCAAAGATTAAATTGCTAACGGCCGCCTCAACTGATTTAACAGCGGGGAAGACAGTTGTTGGCCAAGGTAAAAATGATAATATCACTGCTATTAGAATAAAAATCCTTAAAAATCTCTTTATCTTTTGTTTTTTTTTCATATATTTATATTTATTAAATATTTCTATAATTTATTTTTAACAGACTATTATGGCATATAATTAAAAATAAGTCAATAGCT
>CAZPPI010000021.1:0-10188 GCA_964588435.1 uncultured Gammaproteobacteria bacterium
GATTTTTATTTATTTTTATTTTAAAGTTCTATTGTAATTCAAAAATAATATATCATAGCATTGTTCTTTTGTCAATAATTTTGTGTTATAATAAATTTATATTTGAGGCACATCTAATTAAAAAATACTATGCTTGACATCACCTTAATTACTGTTGGTAAAATAAAGGATAAAAGTTTAGCAAATTTGGCTCAGGATTATATTAAAAGGCTTAAGCCTTTTGCTAAATTAAAAATTATTGAGGTTGAAGCCAGTCCAATTAATTCTAATAATCAAACAGCCACTAAAGTTTTAGAGGGGGAGAGACTTTTAAAAGCGATAAAAACAGAAGAGGAAAAAGCTCGAGGTGGAGTCGTTTATTTGTTAGCGGAACGAGGTAAGCTTTTTAGCTCATCACCCGATTTAGCAGCCTGGTTCAATAAAAATAATCCTTTAATTTTAGTTATTGGCGGCGCCCTTGGCTTTAGTGATGTGCTTTATGAAGACTATCCTCAGATTTCTTTATCATCTTTAACCTTTCCTCACGGATTAGCACGAATAATTTTTTTAGAACAATTTTATCGTGCTAGTTTAATTAATATAAAAAAAGATTATCATTATTAATTTTTTTTGCTATTATATATATATGAAAAAAAATACTTTGTCAGTAAAAAAGAAGACTAATTATCAGAGTAAGGCTCAGTCTAAAACAAAAACTTGGCCTGATAGTCGGGTTGAGTTAAGAAATTTTGTTATTGGTTCAGCTATTTCTTTCTTAGCTTTAATTGCTTTAATTTTTTTGACAATTTTTTTCTGTCAGTCAACAATTGCTTTAATTAAAGGAAGAAATATCGTTGAGTTTAATCGCCCGACTGATTTAAATGAGATTGGGGGAATTAATGAGGAAGATGAGCTCGACGAGGTTGAGCGTTTAAGTAATTCAATTTATTTTGGTAAAGAGGATATTCCCGACAATAGTTCTAAAAACTTTCCAAGCCAAACATTCTTAAGTAACGACGTTGTTATTGAAGAGCTTGAGTCTATGACTCTACCTATTGGTACAGTTGGTATTGAAAATTTAAATTTTTTAAATTCTCCAGATGGTTCTAAATTTGCTTTTATTATAAAAAAAGATGCTAAAGAAGCAGTCTTACTTAATGGTGATTTAGGTCCTTTTTATGATAAGATTACTTTTATGGCCTTCTCTCCTGATAGTAGTCGTTTTGCTTATGGAGCTAAGGTTGGTATTGATGAGACGGTTGTTCTAGATGGTTTACCAGGTAAAATTTATGATTGGATTTTTTTACCAAGATTTTTTAGCCCAGATTCAGAGTATTTTATTTATAAAGCGCGAAGTTCTGAAGGAGATTTTTTAGTTTTTAATGAAATAGAGGGAAGGGTTTATGAACAAATTTATCAACCTTTTGTTAATAATGATAATAGCGCTTTAATTTTTTATAGTCGTAATGGACAAAAGATTTATAAAAGCGTTTTAAAATTAAATCCTAAAAATTAAAATATGCCAAAAAAAACTAAAACTACAGCTAAGGCTAAAGCTAAAAAAGCTAGCCCTCAAGATTTGAAGGCAGTTGATTTAATTGCCTTGATGGAGAAAAAGGCAAGCAGTAAATTTTATCGCGATAAGCGTCCATTTTTAGCAAAGTTTTTTAGAACGAGGAAAGGGGAATATGCTGAAGGTGACGTTCTTATTGGCTTAGAAGTTCCTTTGGTTAGAAGTTTTGCTAAAAAGTATAAAACTCTAAAACTAAGCGAGATTAAAAAATTATTAGCCCACAAGGTTCATGAGATTCGTTTAGTCGGTCTTTTAATTTTAGTAGCAAAGTATGAGGAAGATAAGGATAGAGAGGCGCGTCAAAAAATTGTTGGTTTTTATTTACAAAATTCGGCCCGAGTCAATAATTGGGATCTAGTTGATTTATCAGCTTATAAAATTTTAGGAGATTTTCTTTTAGATGAAGCGCCGCAAAAAGCTCAAGCCTTGCTGAAAAAACTAGCTAGTTCAAAAAATCTTTGGGAGAGAAGAATTGCGATGGTTTCAACCTATGCTTTTATTAAAGCGGGGCGCAAGGACGAGGTTTTGTTAATTGCTAAAAAATTATTAAAAGATGGTGAAGATTTAATTCATAAAGCGAGCGGTTGGATGCTAAGGGAGCTTGGTAAGAAAGTTGGCGAGGATAAGCTTGAAGAATTTTTAAAGACTAATGGTAAAGACATGCCACGAGTAGCTCTTCGTTACGCTACGGAAAAATTTGATAAAGTTAAAAAAATGTATTATTATAATTTAAACAAAAATAATAATAAAAAATAATTAAAATTTTATGCCTGAAGAAATTAAAGATGAGTTAGAGGAAGAGCTTGATATCCTTGATAGTGACTCTTGTTGTGGTGGTGGTTGTTGTGGGGGAATGGATGATGAAGATGAGGATGGAGCTAGTTGTCACTGTGGTGATGGTTGCGACTGTGATGACGACTGTGACTGTGATGATGACGACTGTGACTGTGGCGAAAATAAAGCTTGCGGTTGTGGTCATGAAGAAGATGATGAAGATGAAGATGAAAAATAAATAATGATTTTTTAAATAAAAATAATTAATAAAAGTCCCTTAAATAGGGGCTTTTATCTTGTGAAAAAAGTTTTCCCCTTTGTTTATTGGCATAATATTTTAGATATGCTATAATAGCTATATAAATGTTAATAATTAAATGGTCTTAGTAATTAAGTTTTAAAACTTATTAATAAGCCCCATGCAAAACTATGTCAAAGATGACAAAAACACAAATGGTTGCTTCTTTAGCAGAAGCTACTAATATGAGTAAGAAGGAAGTAGTTACTTTCTTAGAAGGTATGACTGAATTAGTTTACAAGGAAGTAAAAAAGAATGGTGAATGTATCGTTCCTGGATTCGGTAAATTAGTAAAAGCTAAGAGAAAAGCTAGAGAAGGAAGAAACCCAGCTACTGGGGAAACTATTAAGATCCCAGCTAAGACTGTTGTTAAATTTCGTTTAGCTAAAGCAGCTAAAGATGCTATCTTATAGTATAATAAGCTAGCGCGGTTTTAAGACCTTCTTTTAGTTCTTAAAGCCGCAAAGTTAGAAGAGAAAAATAAATTCTCAACATAAAAAAGCATCCCGTCGGAATCCGGGATGTTTTTTGTTGGGAGCTAAGTTCTTGGCGTTAGCCTGATAGTTTAGTTGATAATTGATAGTTGTTAGAATCTTTAAAAGTCTTTCCATTTATCAACGTATTGACCGAGGCCGAAGTTTAGGAATTTGTTATTTAATTTGGTATTTAAATTCATATAATTGATTAAAGACTTAAGTTCAATTCGATATCTATCTTTAACAATCTTATAAACTAAGAGATTACTTTCTTTCACTGCTCGTCTAATGGTTTTATCCCCAACTCCGGCCAAAGACGCTGCCTCAGAGACAGAGAGCCAGATTTCATAATTTAGCTTTTTGCTTAGTTCCTTTTGGGGAAGGGTTTTATTGGAGTTTTTAGACATTTTAAAAATAATTATTATGCTTAAATTCAGACTTAAGTCCACAGTATTGTAGACTTAAGTCCCTATTTTTTTAGGCTAAGGTTTAAGGTCTTAAAACTTAAGTCTAGGATAGCTTGGACTTAAATAACGATTTATGTTTTTATTTTAGCTTATTTTTTAAAAAAGTCAATAGTTTTACAGCTAGCTTAGGACCTGTCTTAGGGCTTGCCTTAGGTCGAATAAATTAGTTAGCAAATTAAAAACTATTAGTAAGTTTCCCCCTAATTACTTTATTTTTTACTTGCTTTCTCCTTTTTCTTATGATATTATTCCTCTTGTAATTAAAAATTAAGCGATTTGTGGCGGGCATTTTTCCCGTTATTTTTGTTTAAGAAAAAGGTTAATAAAACATCTATAATGCCAAGTGGATATTTTAAGAAATTTAAAGATAGACAGTTAATGGGTCGGCTTAAAAAGCGAGACCAGGAAGCTTTTGTTTTAGCTTATGATGCGAATGTTAAAGAGATAAATCGCTTTGTTTATTTTAAAGTTGGGAGCCGGGAAGAGGCTGATGATTTAACTTCGCTTATCTTTTTAAAGGCCTGGAATTATGTCCAATCTAAGAACTTACTTGAAGCTAAAACTTTAAGAGCTTTACTATATAAAATCGCCAGAAATGCGATTATAGACTACTATCGGGAGCAAGGATCGCGCTTAGAACTTTCTCTTTCTTCTGAGGCTAATTTAAATGAAGATGGGGAACTTAAAGATGGTATTGAATTTATTAAAGACGAGAAAAGCGATGTTAAAACTTTAGAAACTAAAATTGATAATGACGCCGAACTGGCTTTAATTGAGAAGAATTTACCTTTATTAAAAGAGGAGTATCGAGAGTTAATTATTATGCGTTTTATTAACGATCTTTCTTTAGAAGAAATCGCTGATATTAATCAAAAATCAAAGGGCAGTATTAGAGTTAGTTTGCACCGGGCTTTAAAAGCCTTAAGAGAATTAATTGAGGAAGAGCAGAATGAAGTTAAGGGCGATACTGTAACAAAAGCCTAAAGCATCCGTATACTAGAGTGTAAGACTTAAAAAGGCCAAAGCCTTAATTATAATAGGTATGAAAAATCAAAACTTAATTATAAAACTTAAAAGTCTAAATAGTGTCGAGCCTGATGCAAAATTTTTAAAGGATAATCGGGAGCTTTTGCTTAGCCAAATTGAAAATTCTGGAGTAGAAAAAATTTCTACTTTTGATAGAATTTTATTAACCTCAGAAAACTTAGCCCGTCTTTTTTCTCGCCCAGCTTTTGCGCTTGGTGTTTTTGTTGTGGTTTTATTCGGAGCTAATTTTGTTGCTTCAGGTGTTCTAGCAAAATCTAAACCAAACGATTCTTTATATATCGCCAGAGTTATTTCTGAAAGAGTTAAAGTTAATACAACTATTAACCAAGAAGCAAGAGAAAAGTTAGCGATTAATTACGCTCTAAGACACGCGGAAGATATTGCTAGTATTTTAAATGATGAAAAATTTAATAATGAAGAAAATTCTGATCAAGTTGCTAAGTTAAGTGAAGATTTTATTAAAGAAGTAAATAAAGTTGAAGACGGTTTAAATCGTTTAAACCTTAAGAGTCAAAAGGCAAATGTAAATGTTGAGACAGTTACTAATCTTGCGGTTGATGATAATAATGTTGATGACAATAATGAAGCAACTATGACCATCGCTGATAATTCTAAAGACGATAATGGTTTAGAGATTTATATTCCCGAAGACGAAAATGAGGAGGTAGTTATGGGAGAAATTAATGTTGATATTGTAATTAACGCTACTACCTCAGAAGAAGAAGTTGTTGCCACAAGTAGCGAAACTAAAGCAAGTAGCTCCGAAGAAGTTGAAGAAGAAAATGAAGACGATTTAATTATTCAAAGCTCCGCAACTTCTAAAACTACTGAAGCGAAAGAGTTAGCGGAGAAGAAAGATTTTTCCGGTGCTTTAAACAAGTTAAATGAGGTTGTTGAGTTAATGAAATAATATTATGAAGGATATATTTAAATTTAAAATTTCAAAAGGTGATAAATTTTATATTGCTTCAGGTATTAATTTACCCGTAGTAACCCAAGCGAAAAACTTTGACGAGTTAGAGAAAAATATAATTGAGGCCTTAGAGCTCTATTTAACAAGCAGTAAAGCCTCAAGTATAAAAGCTCCTAAGAGATCATCAATACTTGTTAACTTTGAATTGCCGGTTACTTTATGCCTGGGCTAAGAGTTTTGTCAGCTAAAAAATTAATAAATATTTTTTCATATTTTGGATTCGTAGTTTCTGGTCAAAAGGGTAGTCATATAAAATTAGAACGAAATTTGAAAAATAGTTTCCAGTTACTGGTTATTCCAAACCATAAAGAAATTGACAAGGGAACAACTAAGGCAATTTATAACCAGGCCTTACAGTATATTTCTGAAGAAGAATTAAAAAAGTACTTTTATACAAGTTAAATTTAAGGAAAAAATAAAAAAGCGCTAGTCTGTTAGTTTATCTCCTCTTGGTTGTTCCTAGTCCGAAGATTCGTCATCTGATGTGGATAGTATCGGTCGAGATAAATTAACAGATTCGCGTTTTAGGAGCTTTAAAGTTCAAAAACATCCGAATCGACAGACCTATTCAAGGTCGAACTTTCCTTTAGAAGAAAGTTGGTTTGTCCCTTATAAACAAAAATTCGATTTTAGCTTAATGATGAGATTTACGACTATTTTTTAAAATCAGTAGATCGGTTAAGCTTTTCTCCAGCCCGGCGGTTTATCGCGCTAGGTTGGCAGAAATTAAATTATTTATGATTTTTTATCAGCCGATCTCTTAAGCCACTAGGACTAGGGAAGCGGGATTCCGACTGATCTACAGAAATTGATTAAAAGTTAAAAAATCAAAACAAAGAGTTAAAAATCGAAAAAACTTTTCATTCATAATTTGTTTGAACTAATATTGTTTAGACAATTAGAATGAATTTAACTATTACTTATGAAAAAATTACGCAAGTTCTTAAACGCCAGCGTAATGGTAATGACCATTCTTGCAATGTCTGGTCTAGGAATGTTTACTCCTAATTTTGCTAATGCTGCAGCTTCTGCTGGAGACCTTATCAAAATGGAAGGAAATTCTTCCGTTTACTATTTTGACGGCGCAAAAAGATTCGTCTTTCCTAATGAAGCTACTTACTTCTCATGGTACTCAGATTTTAGTGGAGTTGTTACAATTCCATCATCTGAATTACAAAGCTACCTTTTAGGTGGTAATGTTGTTATGAGACCAGGTACTAAATTAGTTAAGATCACAACCGATCCTAAAGTATACGCTGTTGAAGCCAACGGTGTATTAAGACATGTACAAACTGAAGCTCAAGCTATTGCCTTATATGGTACTGACTGGGCTAAAAGAGTTGTAGATGTCCCAGATGCTTTCTTTACTAATTACTCAATTGGTACTCCTTTAGCTTCTGGAAACGTTCCAGCAGGTTCTTTAGTAAAGAATGCTGGTTCATCTTCTGTTTATTACTATGATGGTACTAACTATCGTTCTATTGCTTCAGAAGCTGCTATGACTGCAAACAGATTAAGCTTTGCAAACGTATTAACTATTACTAACCCTATCACTGCTGGCGGAAACGCTATCACTGGTATGGAAACAGCTTTAGTTAAGACTTCACAGAATGTAAGTCCTGATGTTGTTACAACTACAGGGGTTATGGTTAGTGTTTCTGCTAATACTGCTGTAGCTGGAAATATCGTTACAGGTCAATCTTTAGCTGAAATTGGTTCTTTTAATTTTACAGCTTCAAATGATGGCGCAGCTATCATTAAAACTCTTAAATTAAAGAGAACTGGCATTTCTAGTGACTCTTCCTTCTCAAATGTTTATTTATTTGACGGAAATACTAGATTAACTGATGGAGCATCTTTTAGTAATGGCTACGTTTCATTTAGTAGTGGAAGCGGTTTAATTACTGTTCCTGCTGGATCAACAAAAACTATTACTGTAAAAGCTGATGTTGCTGGCACTTCTGGAAACATTGGTGTTTCTATCGAAGCAGCTTCTAATGTAGTATCTTCAGCAGCAACTGTTACCGGAGCTTTCCCATTGAATGGAAATTTAATGTCAATGATGTCTCCAGCGGATGCTTTAGCTACTGTTTCTTTAGCAACTTCAACAACTGCGTCTTCTGTTAAGGCAGGAAATACAAACGCTATTGTTTGGTCTGCTACTGCTGCTGTTGCTAATAAAGCTGTTGACTTTAAACAAATTGTCTTTAAGCAAATTGGATCTATCAATGCCGATGACTTAGAAAACTTAAGTCTTTATGTTGATGGCACAAAAGTTGCCACTGCTCAATTAATAGACAATACTGTGAACTTTGTATTTTCTCCAGTTAGATTAAATACAGGTAGTCATACCATTGATTTAAAAGTTGATATCGTAAAAGGTTCTTCAAGAACTTTCAGCTTCGCAATGCAGACAGCTGCTAACGCAGTATTTACCGATACTAACTACAATATTAATGTTGCCGCAAGTGGTTTAGGTGTTACAACAACTGGAACATCTTATACTATTAGTACTGGTACTTTGTCTTTGTCAGCTGACTCAACCTTTAATACAAATCAAATTGTTAAAACCGCAAGTAATGCAGTTCTAGCTCGATTTAAATTAAAGGCTTTTGGTGAAGATATTAAAGTAAATAGTTTAACAACATCATTAGTTGTTGCTTCAACAAGTCCTTTAAGTGCTACAAGCACTGAAACTGTTAGTGATTTTGCTATTTATGTTGACGGAGTTCAAGTTGGATCTTCTCAGACTGTTACTTTAGCTTCTACAACAACTACATATCCTAAGACTTTTGGAACTACTAACCTATTTACTATTGCAGCTGGACACGAAGCTATGGTAGAAATCAAGGGAAGTTTAAACCTTGATCAAAACACTAGTTTGACAAGTGTTAAAGCTAATATAACTGGTATTCCTAGTGCTCAGGGTGTAACTTCTTATGCATCAGTTGCTTCTGTTGACGCAAGTTCAAATCAAACTTTAACTGTTACTTCAGGAAGTCTTACTATTGCTAAGAATTCTGCAATGCAAGATCAAAATGTTTCAAAGAATACTCCTAATGTAAGAATTGGATCATTTATCTTATCAACTGGATCAGCTGAGGGAGTTAATGTTTCTAACATTAGAATTACTATGGCTGGCACTGCTGATTATGCTAACAATATTAGCAACTTGTACATCGGCGACAATACTACACCGATTGCTCCATCAGCGTCTAACGACTTTAATGTAGCTTTCAATGTAGCAGCAAATAGCAGTAAAACTATCGATGTTTATGCTGATTTAGGTGAAATCACTTCTGGAACAACTACCCAAGTTACTATGGGTGTTACTTACAGAACTGATATAACTAATACTTTTGCTAATACAAACGCAACTCCAGTTTCTGGTCAAACATTAACAGTTCAAACTGCTGTATTAGCAGATCCTACAATTGTTTCTAACGACCCAGTTTCTAAGATGGTCCTTGGAGGAGCTTCCGCTATTGCAGCTAACTACAAGTTTGTTGCTACATACGGAAATGTATTTGTTAATGAATTAACATTTACTGTAAATTCAGCTTCTACAGCTATTAGTGAAGTAACTGTTGCTGGACAAACAGCTCCAGTTGTTGATTCTACCGTAAGCTTTACTGGCTTGAACAAAGAAATTATTGCCGGTCTACAAGGCACGAACTTAGAAGTTTCTGCTAAGTACATCCCAGTTACTTCTTCTGGACAAGGTGGTGTTGCTACAAACGCTACTTCTTCTTTGACATTAACTACAGTTAAATACACTGCTAATGGCGTTCAAGCCACTAAGAGCGACTTAACTGCTAAGTCAAATGATATGTTAGTAGTTGCTTCTATCCCTACTGTTGCTCTTGCTAGTGATAATCCAGCTGGCATGACCGCTGGTTTTGCAGCCGGAGCTAATAGTGAGTTATTACGCTTTACAGTTGTTAATGGTACTCCTTCAAATCCAGTCAATCTAAAGACTATTACTATTACCCCAACTTACAGCGGAACATTAACCTCAACTTCAACACAATTAGTTAAGGTTTATGAATCAGGCGATTTAAGCGCTATTATTGGTTCTGCAGCTATTGGTGATAATGGAGACACTGTAAAAATTACGTTTACAAATGACTCTACTATCAACACAGCAAAAACCTATGTTGTAAGAGCTGATACTACTGGTTTAACAACAGCTGGAAACAGCATCAGATTAGACCTTACTTCTTCTGACACTGCATCTGCATTGGGAAGCGCTGGAGCAGGTGATTGGAGTTGGAACGACAGTACTGTATCTAACTATGCTAACGGTTACTTGTTAAAGAACTTACCTCTACAGGGTAATACTATGGTTAAATAGTTAACTATTTAATTCAAAGCAACTCTTAGAGTTAGTTAAGATTCCTTCGGTAATCTCCAAAAAACCGAAACCGCAAAAAACCCCCTTCGGGGGGTTTTTTGTTTGGGGGGAGATTTTTTTATAAGGGGCTGTCACAAAACCGGGAGTCTCTTGTAATTATTTTAAGTTTGTGGAAAAATTATTGTATATGGAGTTAAAAATAAGAGGTTTTTTGTTTTGTATGAATACTATTAAACTAAACGAAGAT
>CAZPPI010000022.1:0-8323 GCA_964588435.1 uncultured Gammaproteobacteria bacterium
TCAAAAGAATTATTACCGATTTCCCCAACTATTGAAGTAATAAAAGAGAACTCTTTTTCAAATTCAGGAATTTTTTGCAAGCTTAATTCTAAATTATGAAGTCGAGATTGGAAAGCTGCTCCGTCAAGACAAAAAAATTCATTAGATGGTTCAATGGCAATTGATTTTAAAACCCATTCTTTAGCAAGAACAAAAATATCCTTCGTCATCAATTGGATGTCATAAAGATTATAATAACGATGGCCGTTAGAGCTTAATCGTATAGACTTAAGCTGGCCAGACTGATCCCAGCGTCTTAGTGTCTGCATTGAAACATTAAGTATTCTAGCGACCTCATTAATTTTAATTAGTTTATTATTATTATTTAACATAGCTATACATTTTTTTCTAAATCTATACAAATATATACATTTTTTCATGAATATATACATTATATGGCTAAAAAGAGGAATTGTCAAGACATTATCAGAAAAAGCTTGAATCCAGTCTTGCTGGACTTTTATTGGTATTTATAATAAACTTGAATGTTAGTTAAGGATCTAAAATTTAATAGTTTTCAACTGTCCCCAAATTGGGGACGATTGAAATTAGTGGCAAATGACCTACCAAGAAAAACTTAAAAAAGCTTACGATAAAATAATAGAAGCTAATAATATTTTGCTAATCAGCCACGTCTCTCCTGATGCCGACGCCGTCTCCTCAGTAGCCGCGCTGATTGAAGTTTTAAAAGAGAAAAAGAAAAAATTCTCGGCTTTTTCTTTGGGGAAAAAAGAAGGGGCCTATAATTTTATTCCAAACGAAGAATTAGTTTCTAGCGAAGCTCCGAAATCATTAAATCAATTTGATGTTATTGTTGTTTTTGATTGTGGCTCTTTAGCAAGAACTGGAATAGAAATGGAAATTAGAACTAGTTTAGAAATTCGTCGCCAAAGCGAAACAAAAAAATTTCCTTATTTTATTGAAATAGACCATCACGAAAAAACAGAAGATTGGGCTGACCTAGAAATCCGCCGACAAGACAAAGCCTCAACTTCGGCGATGGTTTACGATCTTTTAAAAGTTGGCGGTTATCAAATAAATAAAAATGTAAGTGAATGTGTTTTAAGTGGTTTAATGTCTGATACTGGTTGTTTTCTTTATTCTAACGCCACAGCAAAAACAGTTGCCCTCGCTTCGGAAATGTTAAATCAAGGCGCTTCTTTTAATAAAATTTTACGAGCGACAACAAAGAATAGCAATCTTTTATCTTTAAAAATTTGGGGCCGAGCAATTGAAAATTTACATTTCAATCAAGAAACCGGCTTAGTAAGTTCTGGTTTAACTGAAATTGAAATAAAAGACTTAGAAGCTAATTCCGAAGAAAATGAAAATTTAATTGCCGATCTTTTTGGAATAATTGTTTCTTTTCTTTCTTCTTTAAAAGGAGTTAAGGTTGCTTTATTACTAAGAGAAGAGGATGGAATAATCAAGGGGAGCTTGAGATCTAATAATAGTGAAATTGATGTTGCTAAAATTGCCGGACAATTCGGTGGCGGTGGTCATAAAAAAGCCGCTGGTTTTTCTTTATCTGGAAAATTAATAAAAACTGATAGAGGTTGGAAGGTTAGACGCTTAGAAAGTTAAAGAAGAAGAAAAATCTCTTTTCTGTTATAATATAATTATGAAATTTAATTTAATCACAATCTTTCCGGAAATTTTTTCTTCTTACTTAAAAGAGGGGATGTTAAAGCGGGCAATTGATAAAAAAATATTTAGCATTAGAGCAATTAATCTCCGTGATTTTACCAACGATAAACATAAGACGGTTGATGATACCCCTTATGGCGGCGGGGCGGGAATGCTTTTAAAAATAGAGCCGCTTTATCAAGCTTTAAAAAATTTAAAAGCTAAACCCGGCTTAAAAACAAAAAAAATAATTCTGCTCTCGGCGTCTGGAAAAAAATGGAATCAAAAAATGGCCCAAGAATATTCTTACCTTAAGGAATTAACTTTTATCTGCGGACGTTATGAGGGGGTTGATGCGAGAATTAATGAATTCATTGATGAAGAAATTTCGGTTGGTGATTATATTTTAACTGGCGGCGAATTACCAGCTCTAACCATAATTGATTCGGTTGCCCGTCTATTACCTGGTGTTTTAGGAAATAATGAAAGTGCTATTGAAGAATCACATTCTCAACTCGGTTTCGGCGAATATCCACAATACACTAGACCAGAAATTTTTATTGCTGGCAAAAAAAAATTAGAGGTCCCGGAGGTCCTTTTGTCTGGTAATCACAAAAATATAAATGATTGGCGAAAAAAGAATATGAAAAAAATTTAAACTACTTCATCAATTAATTTTTCAATCTTTTCCGCTTCTCTCTCGGTCGCATCAAACTCCCAAATTAAATGAGGTAATTTTCTTAACTTAACTCGATTTTTTATTAAACCGGTTAATTGCGGGGTTGAAGATTTTAAAAGTCTTAAAGCCGTTCCCGCTAATTTATCCGGTAAAACGGAAACCCCAACCCGAGCATTTCTTAAGTCCGGGTCGCAATCAACAAAAGACACGGTTATTAAAGCGTCGGGGAGCCCGACTTCTTTATTAATCGCGCTTGCTAACTCTTCTAATAATAATTCATTAACTCTTTCTATTTGCATACTATATTTTATTGATAATCTTTTCCTCCTGATAAAAACTTAAAATATCGCCTTCTTCAATTAAAGGCTTTCCTTCATATTTCAAACCGCATTCCTCATCTTTTTCAACTTCATTAACATCTTGTTTGGCGGATTGAAGACGAGTAATATTACCCAAGACAATAAAATCATCGCCGCGTTTAACTTCAACAAAAGAATTATTTTTCACAACTCCGTCTAAAACTTTTCCACCAACAATCTGACTTTCATTCTCAGTTCTAAAAATTGCTAAAACTTTAAGACGACCAAGGTCAATTCTTTTTATTTCTGGCTTAACTAAAAGTTGCATCTCCTCTTGGATATGCTTAGTTAAATCATAAATAATAGAAAACATTTTTACTTCAATCATTTTCTCTCTCGCTAGATTTTCAATTCCGATCGGCATTTTTACATTAAAGCCAATTACTTTAGCGCCGGAATCTTCAGCCCGCTTAATATCACCCTCGGTAATATAACCTAAACCACGACTAAGGATTTTGACCTTAACTCTTTCACCATTTAATTTCATTAAAGATTCCTCAATCGCCTCAGCTGAACCTAAAAAATCAGTTTTTAAAATTATATTTAATTTAGCAGTATTATCATCTTTCTTTTCTTCGGAAAAATGAACCGGTGCTTGATGATTAGAGCTCTTCATTTTTCTAAATTTCAAACGTTCGCCCTCGCCCGCTGACAAAATATCACCGACAGCAGGAGAAACCTTGAGTCCTAAAATTTTAACTGGAGTTGATGGCCCCGCACTTTCAACCTCCTCGCCATTATGATTTTTAAGAGATTTAACTTTTCCATAAATAATACCATTAAAACAAAGCTGATCACCAACTCTTAAAGTTCCATTTTGCACTAAAATAGTCGCCAAGGGTCCCATAGTTTTATCAACATTAGACTCAACCACGGTTCCGGCTGCTAAAGATATGGGATTAGCTTTTAAGCTCTCTCCTTCAGTTTCTGAAACAAGTAAAACCATATCCAATAACTCTTCGACTCCAGTTCCCGCTTTAGCTGAGATTGGCGAACAAATTATTTTTCCGCCCCAATCTTCTGGAATAATATTCAATCTCGTTGAAAGTTCCTGTTTAACTCTTTCGATATCTGCCCCCTCTTTATCAATTTTATTAATTGCTACTAAATAAGGGATTTTGGCGGCTTCAATAATTTTAAAAGCTTCAATAGTTTGTTGCTTAACGCCATCATCAGCGGCAACAATTAAAATCGCAATATCAGCAACTTTAGCGCCACGACTACGCATAGCCGTAAAAGCCTCGTGCCCAGGAGTATCAATAAAAGTTATCATCTCACCTTTACGATTAATCTGATAAGCACCAATATGTTGAGTAATCCCTCCCGCTTCTCCAGCAATTACATCAGTTTTTCTAATAGAATCTAATAAACTGGTCTTACCGTGATCAACATGACCCATAACGACAATTACGGGCGGTCTTTTTATCATATCAGCGCTATCTTCAGCTGCAAAAATATTTTCCAGTTTCTGGTCATCTTTTTCTTCAATAACATCTCCAACCTCAGCTTCTTTAACATCAAGATTTAAATTTTCACCAATAATCATCGCTGTATCAAAATCAATTTTTTCATTAATAGAAGTAAAAACCCCATTTTTCATCAGCTCCGCTAAAACTCTATTGACTGGAATCTCCGCTAAATCAGCAAAATCCCTGACCGCAATAACAGTTGGAACAAAAACAATTTTTGTCTCCTTTGGTAAAACCTCGTCTTCTTTTTCGCGAAGTTTTTCTTCTTTTCTAAATTGCCATTCTCGACGTAAACGAGGCCATTCTTTAATAATCTTTTTAGCAGTATTATTATCAACCTTAATCGCTTTTTGACCAATCGCAAAGCCCATCTCCGGAAGGAGATCTCTTAATTCTTGGGGCGAAATTCTTAATAATCTAGCGAGTTCAGTGATATTCATGGTATTTAATTTAATTTATTCTAATTTTTTAATCAATTTATTATTAAATATTACGCTATTTATTCAATTTAGTCAACTTTTATCGGGCTATTCCCAAAATCCAAAATATGTGCTAAGCTAAAACTGAATTAATTAATTAAAGAAACTGTTTTGAGAAATGATAAGAAATAAGGTTGAACTAATTTGTCTTTGCGTCTAATTTGTCTGGGAGTTAATTTATGAAAAAAACGAATTTTGCTGTAAAAAAAGCTAAAAAAACTACATTCAAAGCAAGGAAAAAAACCGCTTAAAGAGTGGTCTGCCTTATTTATTTTAATATTTTTCACAACAGTCTATTATTCATATGGATTATTTAAGTTATGTACTGTACCCTATTTTAGTGGCGCTTGGCTTTTTTCTTGGTTTTAGTTATTTTAAAAATTACTCAAGCAAAAAAATTAAAAATGCGACTGAAAAAGCTGATAAAATTATTAGCGACGCTAAACTCAAAGAAAAAGAAACTCTTCTTCACACTCAAGACAAAGCCTTGGCAATAATTGAAGAGGCTAAAAAAGAAGAATTAAGACGACGCTCAGAAATAAGAGAGCTACAAAATCGTCTAGAAAATCGAGAAAATTCCTTTTCTCAAAAACTTTTAGATCTCCAGGAAAAACAACAGAAGCTTTATGATAAAGTTGCTGAAGTTCAAGAAATAAAAGAAAGAATTAAAAAAATCAAAGAAGAACAAGAAGAAAAAATAGCCGAAATAGCTGGTTTAAGCCAAGAAAATGCTAAGGAATTGTTAATGAAAGGGGTTGAGGAAAGATCAGCCGAAGATTTAATGGTTCGAATAAGAAAGCTTGAAGAAATTAGTTACGAAAAAATTGAAGAAAAATCAAGAGATATGTTAGCTTTGGCGATGCAAAGAATGGTTTCCTCTTATACAGTTGAATTAAGCACAACCACAGTTGATTTACCAAGCGACGAAATGAAGGGTCGTATTATTGGTCGTGAAGGTAGAAATATTAAGGCAATTGAAAACATGACTGGCGTTGAAATAATCGTTGATGACACCCCAAACGCAATTACTATTTCCGGCTTTTCTTTAATCCGTCGTCATATTGCCAAGAAAACCCTTGATTACTTAATTAAAGACGGGCGAATCCACCCAACTAAAATTGAAGATGCGGTTGAAAATGCTAAAAAAGAAATTGCAGTTGATATTAAAAAGGCCGGAGAAGAAGCAATGTATGAAATTGGCATAACTGGCTTTGATCCGAAATTAGTACAAATAATTGGTCGTTTAAAATACCGAACTAGTTACGGTCAAAATGCTTTAAAGCATTCAATTGAAGTTGCTCACCTATCCGCCATGTTAGCTGAAGAATTAGGAGCTGATGTTACTCTAGCTAAAAAAGGCGGCTTATTACACGATATTGGTAAGGCGGTTGACCACGAAGTTCAAGGAAACCATACTGAAATCGGTCGTGATATTGCTAAAAAATTCAACTTACCAGCAGAAATTATTGCTCCGATTGAAACTCATCACGAAGACAATCCGGCTTCTTTAATTTCTGTTATTGTTAAAGTGGCTGATGCAATTTCTTCGGCTAGACCGGGGGCAAGAAGTGATAACTATGAAAATTACCTTCAAAGACTTGAAGAGCTTGAAAAAATTGCTCAAAGTTTTGAGGGAGTTGAGAAAGTTTATGCTATTCAAGCCGGTCGCGAAGTCAGAGTTTTTGTTCAACCTGATAAGCTTGATGACTTAAAATCATATAATCTTGCTAGAGATATTGCTAAAAAGATAGAAACTGAGTTAAAATATCCAGGAGAGATTAAGGTTAATGTGATAAGAGAATTAAGAGCGATAGAATACGCTCGCTAATTTATAACTTCTTATTTCTCTTAAGATTAGCAATTTTATTTAAGTCGTGATAAAATAAATTTAGCTTAAATTTAAGTTTTATAAATTAATTATAAACATATGAACAAGGCTCAATTAATAGACAAGCTTAGTCAAGATGTTGAGGGCTTAAACAAAAAACAAGCGGAAAAAACTATTGAAGTTTTAACCGACACTATTATTGAGGAGCTTAAAAATGACCGCGAAGTAACTATCGCTGGTTTTGGGACTTTCCTCTCAAAAACGAGATATGCTCGTGGCGGCGTTAATCCCCAAAAACCAAGTGAAAGAATTACTATTCCGGCCGTTAAAGTAGCTAAATTCAAAACTGGCTATCACTTAAAACAAGCTTTGAAAGGAAATCGCTAAACTATTTTTTTGTCCCAAGGCGACTAAAATCTAGTCGCCTTGGTTTTTGCGCTCGTAGCTCAACTGGATAGAGTACTTGGCTTCGGACCAAGGGGTTGCAGGTTCAAATCCTGCCGGGCGCACCAAAATAAATAAACAATTTTATTCTTTTTTAAGGTTGACGAAAGTTTTAGAATTGTTTAATATTTAAAGGAATTAAATACATTTTATGGCTGGGTAGCTCAGTTGGTTAGAGCGTAGCACTCATAACGCTAAGGTCGCGGGTTCGAGCCCCGCCCCCGCCACCAAATTAGCTAGAGCTCTTCTGGCTAATAAAAATTTTAAAATAAAATGCGCTGTTAGCTCAGTTGGTAGAGCAGCTCGCTCTTAACGAGATGGTCGCAGGTTCGAATCCTGCACGGCGCACTAAAACAAAACCAATGAACATCATCATTTTCGGTCCTCCGGGGGCTGGCAAAGGAACTCAAGCAGAGCTAATCGCTCAGACAAATAATTTAATACATCTTTCAAGCGGAGAGTTATCTAGACAAATGATGACTAATAAAACTCATGGGGCTAAAATAAAAAGCTGTCTTAATGCAGGCACTTTAATACCAAACGAAATCATCATTAATATTGTCGAGAAATATATTGAAAAAAATAAAACTGAAGCTGGCTTTATCTTTGACGGCTATCCAAGAAATATTACTCAAGCAAAAGCACTGGATAAAATAGCAAAAAAACACAAAACAAAAATAGATTTAGTCATTAATCTTAATTTAAAAGAAGAAGAGGCTTTAAAAAGAATTCTTTTACGAGGCAAAACTTCTGGTAGAAGTGATGATAATATTAAAACCACTAAACACCGTCTAGAAGTTTATAAGCAAAGAACCGAGCCCGTTCTTAATTATTATAAAAAACAAAAAAAATTAACAATTATTAATGGCCATCAAAGTATTAAAAAAGTTGCTCAAGAGATAAGACAAATATTAAAGCTTCTTAAAAAATAAATCTTAGCGCACAAAAAAACAAGCCCTTAAATTTAAGAGGCTTGTTTTTATTTTTCCAATTTTAGACTTTAATTCTTAGCTAAAATAGCAAAACTATTTAGCCGCCTTAACTTTTTCTTTAGAATCTTTTTCTTCTAACTCTTTCTCCTCAGGTAAACCCAAATCCTTTCTTTCATTTTTTTGAATTTCAGCTAAAATCGCTTTTCTTATTTCAGCCCCTAATTTTTTATCATCCTTAATAGTTTTTTTAGCACTCTCGCGACCTAAACCTAGTTTAAGATCTTTAAAAGAATAGGAATTTCCACTCTTTTTCACAACCCCGAGCTCTGAACCTAAATCAACTAAATCACCGGCAATGGAGATACCCTCATTATACATAATATCAAACTCACAAGTTCTAAAAGGAGCGGCAACTTTATTTTTAACAATTTTTACTTTAACGCGATTACCAATTATTTTTTCTCCTTG
>CAZPPI010000023.1:0-8150 GCA_964588435.1 uncultured Gammaproteobacteria bacterium
CATCTTTAAGATTCGTTGGATCACCAACGTTACCAATCTTTTGATTGCCAGCATCAATTGCGTAGGTAGCAGAACCGCCAATAGATAATTTTTGGCCAGGAGTAGTAGTGGCAATACCGACGTTGCTAAGTCTATCTATAGATAGGGCTGGTGTTGAAAAAATTTTTCCGCCATCAACAGTTGAGGGAATTATGTTAAAATTGCTTCCACTTAAACCAACACTGATCTGCCAATTCTTAAAGGAAGACGCATATCCCAGCATGGTTAATGTGCTACCATAGTTGGCAATAGTATTCCCAATAGTTAAAGCACCTATTCCAGCCCCGCTTCCAATTACTGCGGTCGTGCTCACATCTAGCTTTGCCCCCGGATTCGTCGTCCCAATCCCGACGTTGCCACCATTAGGTTGAAACAGCATATTATAAACAGTCGCCGAGCCATCAGTGCGTTGCACTTGTAAAAATGCATTACCGTTACCAAGGACACCGCTTAACAATCCATACAGTCCAGTCCCTCCTCCATTCAGAATTGCAAATTTTCCACCATTTACACCAGGGGCTGGAATTATATCATCACCGGTAGATGCAGCACCAACTATAGATAATTTATTCCCAGGATTCATCACCCCAACTCCAACATTACCAGAATTATTATTATAAATATTATTACCATTAACCGCCCAAGTTGAAGAAGCACCGCCGGGAGCAAGAACAGAAAGACTTGAATCTAAGTAACCTTTAGTAACAGCATCTTTAAGATTCGTTGGATCACCAACGTTACCAATCTTTTGATTGCCAGCATCGATTGAATAAGAAGTCGGGATATTAGATATAACTAATTTATGACCAGGGGCAGTTGTGCCGATACCGACGTTGCCGGTACTTGCCATTACCATTTTACTGGCATTATTTATATTAAAATAGAGATTCCGGCCAGAATATGAATTTAGATAAGTATCCCCCGAAGCGCTCTGCATTAAGGCATACCCTCCAGCCGCAGACATGCTTCTATGACTAAATGTGGCATAAGTATTACTTGTAGCATAATAGTTTCCATCTAACATACCATTTTTACCTGCCATAGTCCCATCAACATCTAGTTTATATCCAGGCGTAGTCGTTCCAATCCCCACATTAGTTCCGTTATTATACAAAACAGAATTATTAATCCAAGAACCATTATTATATCTTAGAGTTTGTCCATTGGTTGCTGAGGTCGGTAGACCGACGGCGGATGTAATCGAAGCGGTGCTAGTTGCATAAACGTTTCCCGAATTATCAACGGTTAAAATACTAGTTGCACCACGATCTTTATAAAGCGACCCACCGAATGTAACTGAGCCAAGAGTAAAAAAGCCATCAGTCCGATTAACATGTAAAGCTGCTCCTGGAGTTGATGTGCCAATGCCAATCCTACCACTATTATAATAAGCGGAAGTTCCATTTAAATTCCAAAGCCAAGAAGTTCGACAAACTTCACCTAAACAAAAATCATCACTTAAAATTCTAACTGAATCTCCCTCTTGACCGATGTTAACATTTTTTGCCAAAACTTCCCCGCTCGTTAAAAATAAAAAGGCTCCTGTTATCACAAGCCCTAAAACAAAAAATTTATTTTGCTTTTTTAAATTCATTGACTAAATTTTTTTGACCCTTCCTTACCTATATTATACAATTTTTTTAAATTCATGTAAACAAAAAATTTCTAAAAATCAGTCCTATTATTTAACAACCATCTGCCCGATTTCACCCTTCTCTTCGTGCCCCGGAACTAAACATTTAAAACCATAAATTCCAGGAGTTTCTGGCGCCTGGAAAGTAATTGCTTTAGTTTGCCCCGGACCAACGAAAATGGAAACACTTGATAATAAGCGATGGGAAAAAACAAGATTATGACTTAAATTATCGCTTGAAGTTAAAGAAATTGTCGTTGGTGCGCCGGCGACGGTAGTAAACTGCCTTGGTTCAAAACCAGCGCTACTTACTTTAATTTGCAAAACTTGTTCTGGCAATTCTTCTGGAGTTAAAAATCCAGTTTGTTTTGGTGCCTTATCTGACCCTAAAATACCTGTATTATCAGTAACAACGCCCTCATTGGTAATAACTATATTATCTTCAGTAATCGGGCTTGCCCCTTTAACAACAACACTAACCGGTCCTAAATCTTCCAAGCCCTCGCCTTCAAGCTCAAATTTTTCAAAGTCGCCAGATTCAATCGGTGTTGAAGCATCAAAAGCCGGGTCCTCAATGTCAATTTCAAAATAATCGTTACTATAAGGTAATTCTTTAGCTTGATCTATGTTTGTAGTCTCTGCATCTTTTTTTAACTTAAAAAGAATAACTAAAATAATTAAAATTAAAATCACAATTCCGAATAGGATAATAATTTTTTTTGTTTTCCCACTTTTCATAATCTCGTTTTCCATATTTTTATTTTTTATTTATTCTTTTACCTCACAATCATCTTTCCGACTTGATCTCGTTTACCAAAAACATCATTCACAAAAATATATTCACCAGCTTTTGTTGGCGCCTTGAAAGTAACATAACGCGTATCCCCAGGTCCGCAACCAATAGCAACCGCCGCCATCGTTGGATCATAAAAAGTTAGAACAACTGGCGAAACGCTTTGAGCCGTTAAAGTTAAAATAAATTCTTGGCCCGGAGAAACAAAAAATTCATTTGGCTCAAAACCGTTATCAGTTCCAACGATTATAATCGAGCCTGTCGGAACCTCCTCGGGCTTAATAACAACAGATTGTTTAGGAACTTCTTGGCTCATTCGAAAATCATTAGGATCAAGAGTTATTGACTCAGAACCAACTGTACTCGTTTCCGAAGGCGCACCCTCTAAAGGCGTCCCATCAGATGTCCCACCCAATGTATTAGAACTTTCATTGTTATTAACCTCACCGTCAATCACTAAATCTCCATCGCGATTAAGATTTAAATTATTAAAAACATCTTCCTCATCACTACTATTTAGAAAAAAAATCGCTAACCAAGTTCCGAGTCCGAGTAAAATAATTAAAATCACTAATCTAATTATTAATTTACTTTTTTTATTTTTTCTTGAGCTTTGGCTTTGGCTTTGGCTTTGGCTTTGACTCTGAGTTTCAGGGGCTTCAAATTCTTCCCCTTGATTAAACTCCTCTCTATCTTGTAATTTTTCAGACATATTATTTTAAATTAATAATAATTTTACCAGCCTCAATCCCAGCACGTCGTAAATATTTCTTTATCTTCTCATCACTTACAGAAAATCCAGGCATAAAATGAACCTCCTCAGAATAATCAATATCTTTGAAATAAGTTAACTGTTGATAAAAATTCTTTTCGCTAAAAACATCTTTAAAAATTTTTTTTGCCTCATCCCAATCACCATAATTTAAAGCCCCCTCAAGCATAGCTGCATCAGAAATTTTTTTTACATCCTTAACCCACCACCATAAAAAAGCTTTATCTTTCAAAAACTTCTCTCTAGCCTCATTTTTCTTGATTTTTTTTATCCCCTTATACAACATATTTTCAAAAAACTTATTAAAATCAATAATTAAATTATATTATCATTATAACATTTTCAGAAAATAGGAGCAATAAAAAAAACGGGGCTTATTAAAGCCCTGTTTTTTTACCAAATAATTCTCATTAAATAATATTATTCAACAATCATCTTTCCAACTTCACCTCTATTAGAATGTCCTGGAACTCCACAATAAAAATTATATTCTCCGGCACTAGGAGCGTTAAAAGAAATAGCCCTAGTTTCTAAAGTAGAAACACCAATAGCTGCAGATTGTAATTTAGGGTCACTAAACTTAAGACTATGTGACCATTCATCAGTTGATGAAAGCGTTATTGTTATCGGTTTCCCCGCTTTAACAGTAAACTCAGAAGGAGAAAAACCAGCAGCAGAAACATCTATTTTAATTGCTGAAGCGGGTAAATTTTCCTTATCTAAAGCTGTTGTTTGTCTTGGCGCTTCAGCAGCCATTGGTGAAACATCGGTTCTTACTTCAACCCCCTCATTAGTAATTACTTTCCCTTCAGTAGAAATCAAATTAGCCCCTTCGACAACCGCGACAGCATCGACTAAAACAGGATTAATCGCCTCTCCTACTTCAACACCTTCCGCACCCTCGACATCATCAACATTAGCTTCATCGACTGGTTGTTTTTCATCAACTGGTCCGCTTGTTACTGGAGTCTTAGGAGTATTCACCTCTTCTCCTGATTTCTTTGAAGCAGCTAAAACGATAATTATCACTATCACTATAATTGCCACAACTGCCAAAATAATTGGCAACAACTTCTTTTTGTTGTTTAATGTTTTAGTGTTTTCCATATTTATTTTTTTAGATCCGAACTAAAATCGGATATTTTATTTCTTCTTAATTATAGCCTTTCTCCAAATTTTAAGCAAATATTTTAGGGGCTAATTACTATCACCGGAAACAAAGTAATATAGACTGCTAATATTTTCAAAAAATGGTGAATACTCAGGAGAGTCTCCTGGCTTAAAAACTGCTTCCCAATAAAACTCTCTATTAGCCGGAGCAAAGGAAATTTCCTTACCAATCTGAACCGGAATTTTTTTCATATCATCGCCTAAGAAATAAAGCTCGGGTACTAAACCTAAAAACCCTTCTCTATTTTTAACATCAAGACCAAAACCAGTATTAAAAGAAATTGTTTCAATATAGGCTTTTTTAACATAAGCTTTCTTATCATTTAAATTCAAAGAAAAAGCCCGACGCTCTTTTGAATTATCGAAACCCCCATCTTTAAAAAGCCAAGTCCCAGGATTCTTCAAACTTAAAGAACGATTGTTTTCATCAGCAGCAAAAATAAATTCAAGTTCACCACGCTTATCTGGGCTTTCTCGAAAAGCTAAAAGTTTTAGAGCAGAAAAATCTTTAAAAATATAACTAAAATCATAAGCACCCTGAATCGCTAAAGAACCATTTTGCCATAATTTAATTAAACGTGGTTTTTTTTCAGAGAAACTTAAAATATACCAAAGGGTATTCGCTCCCGAACCTTGTTTAATAATATAAGGATAGAAACCGCCGTCACTAACTCTTAAGCCAAAAAATTTAGAAATATCATTTAATTTTCCGGCTTGATAATAGTAAGCCTTGGTCTCATATCCATTATAAAATAAAATAAATTCATCATCACTACCGCCAGCAACCATAATACCGTTACCTCGCCCATACTGGCTAATAATTTTCTCGGGGCTATCTTTAGTAATTAAAGGACTATAACGACGACCATTAAAAAAATAAGCATAAGCCCGTTCCTGATTATCTTCAGCCTCAACAATAAAAGACAAGACAAATTTTGAACTCAAAAAACTTGCATCAATTCGTTTTATTTTTTCCCCACTTAAACCTTGGGGTAAATCAATTTTACGACCATTATAAAAAACTTCGCTTTCGTTTTTAATCTCCAAACAATTATTATTTGGGCTTAAAGCGCAAAACTCTTTAGCCTTAGAAAAAATCCATCTATCATCTGCGGGTAAATTAGAGTCAAGTAAATCGGAACCATCACCAATTAATTCAAGGGAAAATATTGGTGGAAAAACTAAAGCAGAAACCGATTGATCTAAAACCATATCCGTTTTATTTCTATCAAGATAGGCGAAAGAAGAAAAATGATCACCCATCCCAACCCAGGTTTCAGTAATTTCATCAGGATTAACTTGATTATTTTCTAAAACAACTTGAGATGGCAAAAAGTCTTCAGTAATTTTAGCGGCACTCAAATAAATTTTTAATTCTTTCCTTGTTTTAAGTAATGAAAAAAAATTAATAAGAATAAGAATTAACATTAAAAACAAAAGTCCAAAAATCGCCGCTAAAATTCTCTTAGATTTAACTTCAGCAAATAGTTTTGATTTTTTTGACTTAGCAGAACTAGAGGCGGGCACCTTTACAGATTTAACCGAACTTGTAGTTGTAGCCCTTTTCAATTTAAAGGAATTATTTTTTATGCTAGTTTTTTTTGACATATTTTAGTTAATAATAAAACTAGCTTTCTCTTCTTGATCAATTGCCTTTGTTGGCCATTTACGCCAGTCTAAACGACGACCAACTAAACGATAAGAAACAGTAACTGGACGGTCGGCGCGGACAATAAGTTTTTCGCCTTCAATTAAGAAATAGGTCCGAGCGAAATCGCCGTAAGGGCTAAGGAAAACCTCGACATTCTCTTCATTAAATTCGACTGTTTTGTACCAAACCCAAAGATCAGTTCCCTCTTTTTGTTTATTAAAATCAATCACTGCTTCATAATCACCAAAAGCACGTTTAGTTTTTACTTCTAAACGACCAACATATTCCTCCTTAACTCCACCAACAATCGCTGCCGCAAAGGTTGAATAATTTGTACCACCAATATTATAAAGAGGATCAATTGTATTAACAGTTAATTTATTAATACCAGTAATATTATTATTATTTAAATTCAAAGAACCAAAAATTCCAACTGGTCCACCAACAACACGTAGTTTATCAAGTCCTGGTGTACTTGTTCCAATTCCCACATTACCCGAATTGGTATTATAAATATTATTACCATTAAGCGCCCAGGTAGAAGAAGCGCCGCCAGGAGCAAAGGCAGAGAGACTGGAATTTAAAAATCCTAGAGTAACAACATCTTTAACAGTATCTGGATCAGCAACATTACCAATTCTTTGATTACCAGCATCAATTGAATAGCTAGTAGCAGATCCGGTAACAGATAGTTTATGACCAGGAGTGATTGTGCCGATGCCAACGTTTCCGGAGGAATTTATTAACAAGCGAGTAGCATTATTTTTTCTATCTGTAATAGCAAATATTCCAGCAGTTGCGCCACCAACATAGTCGGTGACCGATAAAAGAAAATCGGTCTGGTTCGTGCTTCTTGTATCAGTAATTCTAATACCACCACCAGTACTCATGCTAAGTCGCAATATACCATCAGCACTTCCTCCACCGGTTCCAACTATTTCTAATTTTTGGCCAGGGCTGGTGGTCCCAATACCGACGTTGCCACCAAGTGGATTCAATGCTAAAGGGAAAGCGCTTCCGTTATTTGTTGAATGTTTTGCTTGAAGCGAGGTAGTATATGGACTTGTAACAGAAGTGTTAATTGCCAATTGAACGTGACCAGCTGTTCTAAAATTTGCAACAGCTGTAGACGTTGCATTTAAAGATACTTCCGAATAAGTACCAGTAATGTCTAATTTGCTAGTCGGATTAGTCGTCCCAATCCCCACGTTGCCGGAAGTGTTAACGAATAGATTTGGGTTATTTAAAGAGCCGTCAGCCGTAACTTGAAAACCACCTACTGTAGGTCTTAATAACAATCCACCAGTTACTCCACTATCAGAACTTAAAACACCTCTATTAGCCCAACCAGCAACTCCTGTATAATTTGCACCAGTAACAAAAAAAGAAAAAGATTGTCCTCCATATGCTCCATTAGCAATACTAAATCCTGCTCGAGCGGATGTTCCTGTATTCACATTTTGAACACCCAACATAGTATCCCCGTTTTGACTAACTGAAACATCTAATAATCTTCCCGGATTCGTCGTCCCAATCCCCACATTACCAGAATTAGTATTATAAATATTATTGCCACTAAGCGCCCAAGTAGAAGATGCGCCACCTGGTAAAAGGTTGGTAACTTTAGCATTAACAAATTCAACTGTTGTTAAAGCAGAAAGCTGACTTGAACCTGGAGTGGCGCCATAAGAAAGACCTTCAAATCTAGCCTCACCATTAACATGGAGTTTTTCGATTGGGGTTGTTGTGCCGATACCGACATTACCTGATGTGCTAATTGTTAAACGAGGTGAATTACCTGTTCTTAACTGTAAGGGGTGACTTGTTATTGACCCAACAAAAGATGCGCCAACAATAGAAGTCCCCATCATAAATTCTATATCATTGGTCGTGTCTCTCCCCATAAAATAAGCAGCTCCACTACCTTGGATAGAGATTGTATTATTAGCAGATACGCCGGCAGCAGATGTTTCCGGTGCCGACCCATCTGTGGCTGTTAATCTGTAGTTGGGTGCAGTGGTCCCTATGCCCACATTCCCATTAGCTAAAATAGTCATTCTATCAGCGCCAGCAGTAGAAAATCTAAGAATAT
>CAZPPI010000024.1:0-5664 GCA_964588435.1 uncultured Gammaproteobacteria bacterium
CCACCCGCTTTTCCATGCCGATCTGCCACAAAAGTTGCGTTAAGATTAGTACCATTATTAGAATATGGAGTTTTATCAGTTACTTGATGCGTGTTTGAATTATAGTCCTCCTCACTTAGTGTCCAGTGACCGACTAACCCACTATTAATTGAGCTTATTTGTGTTTTCAATTCGTAGGAATCATAAAGCAAAGAAATTTCATCATCCGAAAGTGCGCGATTGTATATACGAACATCATCTATTGAGCCATTAGTAACATAAGAATCACTTAAAAATCTACCAATTTCTCCAGCAATACCAACTAAATTACCAGAAACAGGATTAGTAGCAGTAATTTGACCATCAATAAATGATTTTAAATTTACCCCGTCATATGTCATAGCGACTTGATGCCAGTTTCCATCATTTAAACCCGAGCCACTATTAAAAACTTTTCTTCCTTGCGTATTAGTAGTAACCCCTGTTCTTATTTGTCCAGAAGAATCAGGAATAGATATTTCAATATTGCCGCCTCCCGTAATAATATGGTAACCACCAGCAGGGCTACCAGATCTTTTAAACCAAGCAACAACAGATGTTTCATTTACTGGGTTAGGATAACTAATAGAAATTCTATTACTAACCCCATCAAAACTCATCGCTCCACCAACTTTTCCATGTCTATCAGTCGTCGGTGTTGCGCCGTAATTTGTGCCGTGATTTGAATATGGAGTGCTGTCAACAACCCTACTTTCTCTTACACCACTTACAAATGGAGTGGCAAAGTCTCTTTTTTCCAACTGAACATCCCATATTTCAACAACAGAATTACCCGATATTTCAATATCCATAAATCTATAAGTACTGTTATATTCAAACCTACTACCGCTTGCCGCAGAATAAGAGTCTGAATAACCATCGCCCTCCTCAACTCTATTAAGAAGAGCTTGATCGCACCAGTCATTCATACGAAATTTTGTTCCAGAAATAATTTTATATTTAAAAGACATTGTATAGGTTTCACCATTTGATAATTTGTTTACTGGCACATAAAACCTAAACTGTCCATCATTAGAACCAGATGTTAATTGATATTTTTTATTAGATATAATAGTCGACCTACTAATTGTCGTTGTTAAATTGCCAACCGTCCAGTTAATATTATTATTATCATATAATAAATTTTCTGTATTATAATCATGATCTTGATTATCAAGCGTCCAATGAGCAACTAAGCCCTTATTTAGCGAGCTTCCTCCGATTGAGCCACTGGCTCCGCTTTGGCTATATACATATAAAACACCTGAGCTTGATACTATAAGTGCTAAAATTCCTATAAAAAGCCCGATTTTAAGGCCTTTTAAATTCTTTAACTTTATAAAAGATATATCAAAAAAATTTCGTTTCTTTGAAAAACCAAGAAATCTAAATTTTTCTAAAAATTTTCTTAAAAAATTCATATCTTTTATATTAACTGACTCTAATATTATTTTAAGCTTTAACCCTAATTTTTTTAAGCGCGGCCCTAACCCTTTCCCCGCTATCTTTAATTTTCGGATCAACTTCCTTTAGCGCCGAACGAGCTTCAACTAAAGAATAGCCAAGCGAAATTAGGGCATCTATTTCATCCGCTCCAAAACTTACGCTTGTATTTAATAATTCTTTACCACCATTAAGTCGCATTATCTTCGTTTTTAATTCTAAAACTAAACGTTCCGCTGTTTTTTTACCAATACCTGAAACCTTAGTTAAACTTGCCGCATCACCACTTAAAATAGCTTCTTTGATATCAGCCCCGCCCGCCATATTTAAAATTCCTAAGGCCGACTTTGGACCAACCCCGGAAACAGAAATCAATAATTCAAATAATTCTAAATCAGAACTATTTTTAAAACCATAGAGATCGCTCGCGTCTTCTTTTACTTGTTGGTAAATAAAAAATTCCCTTTCTTCAGAAAGAGAGGTTTCGTTAAAAAGTTCTTCGCCTAAAAAGACCTTATAACCAATATTGTTATTTTCTAAAATTATCGAAGTATTTCCTTTATAGATTATTTTTCCTTTTAAATAAGCAATCATCTTTTATTTAAAATTATTTAATTTTTTTAAATCTTCTCAAAACGGCGAGGGGAAATATTTCCCTGCCCTTAAGTTCCTGATTATTTATTTCTAAACTTAAAATTTTAGCTCCACCGCCGCCGTGAGCCTCTTCTATTTTTTCTGACTTTAAATTACCTTTAGAATCACTTTCAAAAAAAGCCTTTGGCTTCAATTTTATTATATCATAGTTCTTGCCAATAATCTCTAAATTTTCCCCAGCCTTAATTGTATTATGAACTTTGAAAAAAATTCGTTGACCGCCAGTCTTTATTTTCTCTACTTTTATTACCTGACCACAATATTCCCATTTACTTTCATTTTTTACATCTTTAATGTTTTGATCAGCCTTGTCACCCAATAAAAACCCGGTCGTATAACCGCGGTGAACTAATTTTGTTTCAAATTCATGATTTAAATGCTCTAATTCTTTTTTAAGGTCAATCCCCTTCAAGCCACCGGAAATTAAATCTAAAGCCCGGCGATAAGCACCGCAAATAGTTGCTAAATAATAATCACTTTTAGCACGCCCTTCTATTTTAAAACTTGTAACGCCGGCTTCAATAAGCTCTTTTAAATGTTTAATTAAATTTAAGTCGCGAGAATTTAGTAGATATGAACCATGACGCTCTTCTACTAACTCTAATTCCGCCTCATGACGTTTCGCTTTTAATGTATAACGACTAGTTTCAAATTCCCAACGACAAGGCTGGGCGCAATCGCCGAGATTGCCGCTGCGATTAACAAATAATTTTGATAAAAAACAACGACCAGAATAGGCCATACACATTGCCCCGTGAACAAAATATTCTAATTCAACTTTTGGTAAAGCTTTTTTTATCTCTTTAATCTCTTTGAGAGTTACTTCCCGACCTAAAATAATCCGACTTATCCCTTGCTTAGTCCAAAATTTAGCCGCTTCTGAGTTTGTACAATTTGCTTGGGTTGATAAATGTATTTCAACTTTTGGCAAATATTTTTTGGCCAAGGCGATAACGCCAGGGTCAGAAATGATTAAAGCATCAGGCTTAATTTTATTTAGAGCCTTTAAATATTTTGGCAGAGCCTTAAGATGTTCGTTATGGACAAAAATATTTATTGTTACATAAACTTTTTTACCTTCTTTATGAGCGTAGTCGGCTCCCTCTTTTAAAGTTTTTAAATCAAAATCGTTTATTCTAACTCTTAAAGAAAAATTAGGAATTCCTAAATAAACCGCATCGGCTCCATAGGCTAAGGCGGTTTTTAATTTATTTAAATTTCCAGCAGGGGCCAAAAGTTCTAATTTTTTCTTCTTTTTTAATTCCATATTTAGGCTAAGCCTCTTAGTTTTTTAAGTCTTTCTTCAACTGGCGGATGAGTCATAAAAGCACGAGCAAAAAAACCCGGGCCTTTTTTATTTTCTTTAAAAGGAGAGGAAATAAAAAGATGAGCCGTCGCCCGATTAGCACTTTTAAGCGGGGTTGGGTCAGACGAAATCTTTTCTAAAGCTCGAGCTAAACCTTCCGGATAACGAGTAAGTAAAGCGCCGTCAGCATCAGCCGCAAATTCTCGCTTGCGAGAAATGGCAAACTGCATCATATAAGCAAAAATTGGCGCTAAAATACTAAGAATAATTGCCGCTATCATAATAATTAATTGCAGTCTTCCGTCTTTATTACTATCCCTATTTCTTCCGCCAAAAAAAGCCCAACGTCTAAACCAATCGGCGAGTAGAACAATAAAACCGACTAAAACCGTAACCATAGTTGCTAGTAATATGTCGCGATTACCGATATGGGATAATTCATGAGCAATAACCCCCTCGAGTTCTGATTTATCAAGCTTCGCTAAAAGCCCCGTAGTTACAGCAACAACTCCATGTTTCGCATCACGACCGGTAGCAAAAGCATTAGGCGAAGAATCTTGAATAATATAAATTTTTGGCATTGGTAGACCAGCAGTAATACAAAGATTTTCAACTAAACGGTATAATTCTCTAGCTTCGGACGAACTTTCTGGCTTAAGTTCATGCGCCCCGCTCATGCTTAAGACGAGCTTATGACTATTATAATAAGCAATAAAATTCATTAAAAAACTAAAACCAACAGCAATATATAAAATTGTTGAGTCACCCATTGCCGTTGCGAAAACATAACCGACGATTATAATAAAGACGAAAAACCCAGTCATCAAAAACCAGGTTTTTCGCTTATTAGCGTCGCTGTGAGTATATAAGCTAGCCATCTTTTTTATTTTTTATTAATCTTTCTTTTCCATTTTATCCGCTTCAATTAAAGTTTTTTTGCTAAAACCATCAAAAGCTCTTAAAACTTCAATCGGAGTCATGAAGACAATCGTATTTGATTGGTCGGAAGATAAATCGTTAATTGCCTGTAAAGTTCGAAGATGTAAAGCGCCATCAGAACTTGCTAACATCCTTGCTGCTTTTGATAAATTTTCTGAAGCTGCTAATTCCCCTTCGGAATTAATAATAACTGCTCTCTTTTCACGTTCAGCCTCAGCTTGTTTAGCAATTGTTCTCTCCATTGATTCAGGTAAGGAAACATCTTTTAATTCAACGTTATTTACCTTAAGACCCCAAGCATCGGTTTCCTTATCAACAATTTCCCTAATTCTATCAGCAATTTTTTCACGTTGTGATAAAAGTTCATCAAGAGTAACCTCACCAACAATATTACGCATTGTTGTTTGGGCATACTGAGAAATTGCGTAATAAAAATTCTCAACCTCAATCACCGCTTTTTCTGCTTCAGAAACTTTATAATAAATAACGGCATTAACCATCACAGAAACATTATCCCTGGTAATCGCCTTTTGATCAGGAACATCAACCGCCTTGACTCTCATATCAACTTTTTTAAAACTTTGAAATATTGGCCAAATAAAACGCCAACCTGGGCTCATAATTCCTGAATAACGACCCATAGTAAATAAAACTCCGCGTTCGTATTGGTTAATTTGCTTTAAACTTGCGAGAAAAAATATTACCGCAATGATTACTAAAGTTGTTCCGAGTTCCATATAGTTTGTAAAAGCTTTTTTAACTAGTTTTAGCTTTTTTATTATTTTTTAGACTTATTTTAACTTTATTTTATTTTTAACTTAAAATTTTACCTCAACATTTTGCTTCTCTACTTCGTTTTCAATTTCAAAAAACTTTCTTGAAGTAAATTTAAGCCAACCAGCAATCATATTGTTTGGAAAAACTTCAATTTTTGTATTAAAGTCGCGAACATTACCATTATAGAAACGGCGAGAAGCTTGAATCTTATTCTCAGTGTCTGCTAATTCTTTTTGTAATTCCAAAAAATTAGTATTAGCTTTTAAATCTGGATAATTTTCAGCTAAAGCAAAAATACTCTTCAAAGTTGAAGATAAAGCGTTTTCTGCTTGGCCTTGAGCTTCAGCGTCGCCGCTAGCTTGAGCACTCATGGCCGCACTTCTGGCGTTAACAACTTTCTCAAAAGTTTCCTGCTCATGAGCAGCATAACCTTTAACAGTACTAATTAAGTTAGGGATCAAGTCATAGCGACGTTTTAATTGGACGTCAATATCACTCCAAGCCTCATCAACCCGATTCTTTAAACG
>CAZPPI010000025.1:0-5086 GCA_964588435.1 uncultured Gammaproteobacteria bacterium
TGTAAGAAAAATTATAAATAATAATTTATTAGTTTTTAAAGAATTTTGATAAAGCAAAATTGTTTTTATCAAATTTTTTTGTGTTAATGTCAAAAGAAAAAAATAACAAAAGCGATAACACCGAAACTCTTAATGCTAAAGACTTTATTGAGATGCAAGGGGAAGTGGTGGAGCTTATGCCTGCGGCTAGTTTTAAGGTTGCCCTAGAAAATGGTCATGAGATTTTAGCTCATTTATCCGGTAAAATGCGGATGAATAAGATAAAACTTCTACCTGGTGATAGGGTTAGACTACAAATAAGCCCTTATGATTTAACCAAAGGCCGTATAACTTATCGTCTTTGATTTTTAAGCAAGAACAGAGCTTTTAAAAGTGTCTTTTTTGTTCCATTTTAAATAAATAATGTAAATTTTGAACATATGAAAGTAAGAGCAAGCGCTAAGAAAATCTGTAAAGACTGTAAAATTGTTAGACGAAAAGGAAGAGTGCATGTTATTTGTGCTAACCCGAAACATAAACAAAGACAAGGTTAAAAACCCTAAAGTTTTATAATATCTATATTTATGGCAGTAAGAATCGCGGGAATAAATATCCCAAACGACAAAAGAATTGAGATTGCTTTAACCTATATCTACGGAATAGGAAAAGTTAAATCAAATAAAATCTTAGCCGAGGCTAAGGTTGATAAAGATATACGCGTTAATGATCTTAAAGAAGAAGAAGCTAATCTTTTACGTGAAATTATTGAGAAAAAGAATTTAGTTGAAGGGGATCTTCGTCGTGATATCCAAAGTAATATTAAAAGATTAAAAGAGATTGGTTGTTATAGAGGAACTCGCCATGCTAAGCGTTTACCGGCAAGAGGTCAAAGAACTAAGACTAATAGTCGTACTGTTAGAGGTAATAAACGTTTGACTATGGGTAGCGGTAAGTCTAAGGCTGGATTACAGAAAACTTAAAGAACAATTTAACAAATAAAAGTTAAAGATTTTAAAATATGTCTGAAGAAGTAAAAAAAGAAGAAGAAGTGATTGAAGAAGTTGTTCCAGTCTCTAAAACAAGTGATAAACTTGAGGAGAAAGAGGGGGACGCCTTTTCTTTTGATTCTGCTAGCGAAGAATTACCTGAAGAAATTAAGGCTAAGCTTGAAAAGAATAAAATCGCTCGCTCTAAGAAGAAATTAATTAAAAAGAAAAAGAAAAAGGGTATTAAATCAGTTAAATCTGGCAGCGCTCATATTCAGGCTAGCTATAATAATACGATTATAACTTTAACTGATAAAACTGGTAATGTTATTTCTTGGGCTTCGGCTGGTTTAGCTGGCTTTAAGGGGGCAAAAAAAGCCACTCCTTATGCTGCTCAAATTATTACAAAAATTGCTGTTCAAAAAGCTAAAGAAGAATATGGCTTAGAAGAGGTCGATGTTTTTGTTTCTGGTGTTGGTACTGGTCGTGAATCTGCTGTTCGGGCTTTAAATGCTAATGGTTTAAATATTACTGCAATTAAAGATAAAACTCCAGTTCCACACAATGGTTGCCGTCCGAAGAAACCTCGTCGTGTTTAATTAATTTTTCAAAAGATTTAAAATAATATGGGAAGAAATATAGATAATAAATGCAAGCAATGTCGTCGCGTTGGAGAAAAACTTTTTCTTAAAGGAGAAAGATGTCTTGGACCTAAATGTGCGATGGTAAAAAGGAATTATGTTCCTGGCTTTCACGGACCAAAGATGAAAAAGAGATTGAGTGACTTTGGTCAACAATTAATGGAGAAACAAAAAGCTAAGAAGATGTATGGCTTAATGGAAAAGCAATTTCGTTTAACTTTTGATAAAGCTTCTAAGAAAACTGGTGATACTGGTAAGAATTTCTTTAAGATGCTTGAAATGCGTCTTGATAATGTTATCTATCGTCTTGGCTTTGCTACTTCAAGAGCTCAAGCTCGTCAACTTGTCAACCACGGTCACTTTACTTTAAATGGTAAAAAAGCCTCAACCCCTTCAATTATCGTTAAAGAGGGTCAAGAAATAAAAATTAAGAAATCAAGCTTAAAAGCTCCTTATTTTAGAAATATTAAAGAAAAAGTAGCTAAAACAGAAAGACCAAGTTGGTTAAATTTTGTGGCTGAAGATATGAGTTCTAAGGTCTTACATGAACCAAAAGACACTGATTTACCACAAAATATTAACGCTCAAGTAATTATTGAGTATTACTCAAAATAATAAAATAGCGATTTAAAAGCTTTTATTAAAAATTTTATGCAAAACATCTCTTTAGCTAAAAAAATAAACTTTAAGGAGGGCGACTCTGCCAATGAAAGTATAATAACTATTGAACCTTTGTTCCCTGGTTATGGTATGACTTTAGGCAATTCTTTACGCCGAGTTTTACTTTCATCTCTTCCAGGGGCAGCTGTTGTTGGTGTTAAAATTAAAGGGGCAAGTCATGAATTTATGTCTTTGCCGCATATTAAAGAAGATGTTTTAGAAATTGTTTTAAATATTAAACAACTTCGAGTTAAGATGTTTGATGATGAAGAAATTCGTTTAGAGCTTAATGTTAAAGGAAAGAAAGTTGTTAAGGCTAGCGATATTAAATCTGAATCTAGAGTTGAAATTAAAAATCCTGACCTGGTTTTAGCAGAAATTACTGATGCCGCTGGTTCTTTGAATGTTGAAATTTTTGTTCAGAGAGGACTTGGTTATAAAATGACCGATAGTGATAGTAAAGAAAATAAAGAGATTGGTTATATTGAAGTTGATTCAATTTTTTCTCCAGTTAGTTTAGTAAGTATTGAAGTTGAAAATACTCGTGTTGGAAAGATGACTAACTGGGATAAGATTAATTTAAGAGTAAAAACTGATGGAACTATTACTGTTAAAGAAGCTTTCGAAGAATCAGTTAAAATTTTAGTTAATCAATTTTCTACTTTTTTACAATTATCTTCTGGTGTTGGAGAGGAATTAATAGATAAAGAAGTTGAGGCGGAAGTTGAAGAGGCAGAAGTAAAAACTGATAATGATGTAGCTCGAGAGAAGAAGGAAAAGAAGGAGAAAAAAGAAAAGAAAGTAAAAAAATAATTATAAATTTACCGTAAGGTAGAAAGAAATATTGAACCGATATGCGTCACAGAAACAAAAATAAAATTTTAGGTAGAGAAAAGGGGCCACGCGAATTGATGTTAAGAAATCTGGCTTCTAGTATTTTAATTTATGAAAAAGTTAAGACCACTAAAGCCAAAGCTCAAGCAATTCGTCCGATAGTTGAGAAGATAATTACTTCTGCCAAAGAGGGGACTCTAGCTTCAAGACGAGGATTAATTAAAGTTTTATTGCAAAAAAATGCCGTTAAAAAAGCGATGGAAGTTTTAGGTGATCGTTATAAAGAAAGAGCTGGCGGATATACTAGAACTACTAAACTTGGTACTAGAGCTGGTGATCACGCTGAGATGGTTCAAATTGAGTTGGTTTAAGCATTTTTTGCTTTAATAAAGCAGAAAAATATGGATAATATTAACAGAAGAATTAATGGAATAGATGCTGGGACAAAAGGTCCTAGTCGCTTAGAAAGAAAAGTTACTGATATTTTACGCGAAAGAAAGAGACCGGAAGTTAAGTCTAATTTGACGACGGGAAGTCTTGCTGGGGTTAGAAATAATTTTGATCAAAAATTTAGCGATAAAAATGTTGGACAAAAACGATACTACCATCCTGGTTACTTAGGTAGCTTAGAAAATGATGAGGTGAGGGGGGTCTTGGGTGGTCGTCGTGAGCATAAAGATAGTCTTGACGAGACTACTGATTCCGAAATTAATAATAGTAATGATGAAGAAATAGTTAAAATTGATTTAGTTTAAGCCGTTTGGCAATCAAACAGAAAAATATGAAAAATATTGAAAGAAAACTCCATAAAATAGACGCTAGCGGTAAGGCCCCTGGTCGTTTAGCAACGGAAATTGCTCTGATTTTGCGTGGAAAAAATAAGCCAGAATTTCAATCTCATATGGATCTAGGAGATGTTGTTGAGGTTGAAAATATTTCCGAGATGAAGTTTAGTGGCAAAAAACTTGAACAAAGACAATATCATCACTACTCTGGTTATTTAGGCGGTTTAAAAAGTAAAAAAATGGGAGAGATTTTTGCTAATGACCCAGGCGATGTTTTATATCGAGCTGTTCGCGAGATGCTGCCAAACAACAAGCTCCGTACAGCGATGCTTAAAAGATTAATCATTAAGAAATAATATGGATAAGAATCAAGCTAAAGCTTCTGATAATGAAGTTAAAGAAGTGAAAATCACAGAGATAGATGAGGAAAAAGATTGGGCAAAGAATGAAACCGTTGAATTTTCTGGAAAATATATTAAAGCTATTGGTCGTCGTAAGACTTCCGTCGCCCAAGTTCGTCTTTACGAAAAAGGCAAGGGGGTTATTATGATTAACGGCAAGAAAGCTTCTGAGTATTTCCCGGGAGAAGGTTTAAGTATTATTGCTCAAGCCTTGAAAGTTACCGGTCATTTACGAGATTATAACTTCTCAGTTTTAGTTCGTGGTGGTGGTAAACAAGGTCAAGTTATTGCTGTCCGTTTAGGAATCTCTAGAGCTTTATTAATTATTGATCCAGCGACGAAAGAAGCCTTGAAGGCTAATGAATTCTTAACTCGTGATCCGCGTCAAGTTGAAAGAAAGAAACCGGGTTTACGCAAAGCGAGAAAAGCTCCACAATGGTCAAAGCGTTAATTATATTTTGCAAATACAAACAGCCGACTCTTTTTCTGAGTCGGTTTTGTTTTTGTCAGTTTATATGATAACCTAAGATATATGGATACTTTACTTAAGAAAATTGAAGAATTAAGACAGCGCTCTTTAGATTTGCGTGAGCTTTTAGATATTGATCGAAAAGAAGTAAGAGCGAGGGAACTACGTTTAACTATGTCAGCGCCTGAATTTTGGGATAACCAAGAAGCGGCGATAAAAATAAGCCAAGAAGCAGAAAATTTATTTGCAGAAAGTAAAACTTGGAATGATTTTGGCGAGGAATTAAAAGATTTAACAGAAATTTGCGCTTTAGCCGATCGGGAAGAAAAGG
>CAZPPI010000026.1:0-5067 GCA_964588435.1 uncultured Gammaproteobacteria bacterium
TAGCTTATACCCCGGGAGTCGCTGAGGTTTGTCGCTTAATCGCTAGTGATAAGGAGACAGCTAAAACTCACACGATAAAAGGTAATACAATTGCGGTTGTTAGTGACGGCAGCGCTATTTTAGGGCTTGGTAATCTTGGTCCAGAAGCGGCCTTGCCGGTGATGGAAGGAAAATGTGCTTTATTTAAAGAATTTTCCGGAGTTGATGCCTTTCCTCTTTGTTTAGCAACTCAAGATACGGAAGAAATTATTAAGGCCGTTAAACAAATTTCTCCAGTTTTTGGCGGGATAAATTTAGAGGATATTTCCGCTCCTCGTTGTTTTGAAATTGAGGCACGTTTAAAAGCGGAATTAGATATTCCCGTTTTTCACGACGACCAACACGGAACCGCAACGGTTGTTTTAGCCGCTTTAATTAATGCCCTTAAATTATCAGGACTTGAAAAAGAAAAGGCTCGTTTAGTTATTAACGGCGCCGGAGCAGCGGGTGATGCCGTTTCTCGTTTACTCTTAAGTTATGGTTTTAAAGATTTAATTGTCGTTGATAGCAAGGGGGCGATTTCTATAAATCGTCAAGATTTGAATTCAGCAAAAATTGAATTAGCAAATTTAACAAATCCCAGAAATTTAGAGGGCGGATTAGCCGAGGCTTTAATTGGGGCCAATATTTTTATCGGCGTTTCTGCTCCTGGAGTTCTAAGCGAGGAGATGATTGAGACTATGAGTGAGAAGCCGATAATTTTTGCTCTCGCTAATCCGGTTCCAGAAATTATGCCAGACTTAGCTAAAAATGCTGGAGCTTATATTGTTGCGACCGGTAGAAGCGATTTTCCTAATCAAATAAATAATGTCTTGGCTTTTCCGGGAATTTTTCGGGGAGCCCTTGATAATAAGGTTAAAGATATTAGCGAGGAAATGTTAGTTCAAGCCGCTAGTAATTTAGCGGCTCTCGTTGAAGATTTGGGAGTTGATAAGATTTTGCCTGATCCATTTGATGAAAGAGTGTCTCCGACCGTGGCTAAAGCGATAAAATAGGGCTTAATTTAAGTTAAATTTAAGTATCTATTGACAAAAATCTTCTAATATGCTATAATACATCTCATAGTGCGCTAAATGGTTGGCACTTAAAAGCCTATAAGGCCGGAAGCGATTAAAAGCAACCGAAGAAACCTAGTAATTTAAAAATTTAAAAAAATGAGTGAGTTGAAAGAAAGAATCCTAAACGGATCAGTGAATGTTTTCTTAATTGGGCTTCCTATTGCCCTAGTTCTCATATTCGGAGAGAAATTTTCTCTTTGGATTAACATCTTAGCGGTAGCATATTTGCTATTCGTTTCCGCTTTGTTATCCAACATTTTCGGTGACGAAGATGAGTCCCCAAGACGGATTTTACACGCCTTAATTGGCGCTGCAATTGCCGTTTGCTTAAAAGCATTGGCTTATCCCGGTCACACCGCTGTGATTATTATGACAACGATTTTAATTATCTGCCTGGCTGATATTATTAATCGCGGTCATGTACTCTGGTTTCGCTTTCTTCACAGTTCAAGATTGCGTCTTCTGGGAAAGTTTATCTTAGTCACAACTTTTATTTTCATTATTAGTTTAGTTATTGCTAACTTCGGTAGCCAGAAAATCTGGATTCCGATAGTAGCTGTCTCATTAATAATAATGGTATTGTTAGTAAGTGATAATTACTTAGAACTTAGAGGGATGGATGAAGATAAAGCAATTTTTACTTCGATTGGAACTCTTTTTCTTACCGGTATAACCAGTACAATTATTCAATTTAGTGCCGTAGAAATTTTCTGGGGTATTAAAATCTGGCAAGCTGCGATTGATATTGCTTTGATAATTATTGCTATCGTTATTTTAATTATCGTTTATAAAAAAAGAAAACGTAAAGCTGCTCTCCGTGAGCTCAGAGCAAAAAACGAAATTAAAGAGCTAAAGCTAATGGAAGAGGCAAGAATACGCAGAGAAGAAGAAGAGGCTAAAGAAGCAAAAAAGAAGTTAGAAATACAGCAGGGACTTGAACAAATAAAAAGTAATCAACGCGCCTTAACTGTACATGATTTATCATTTCTCTATGATAACGGTAAAGACCTGGCAGCTAAATTGATATTCCAAAAAAATATTGACGAAGAAGATTTTTGTCCGAAAATTATGGTTTCTAATAATAAGAAAAAAATTGTTTGGGATGGTCATTTAAGAGATGCTTTATACTTACTTGCTTATGTTGCTAAAAAAGAATTTGATGATGAAAAATTAAACAACATTATTGTGTTAATCGACATTATCAGAGTGCATGTTTCTGACCGGAAAACAGAAGAAGGCGAATATGAAGGTGAAGCACGTTTAGACGAAATGTTAAAAGACATTGAAAACAGTGCTAGAGCAAAAGATAGCCGTTAAAAACTCAAAAACATCTCAGGGCCCGAGTCTAAAAAACTCGGGCCTCTTTTTATTTTAAAATACAATTTCAAACAGTATTTCTTGACTTTTGCTAAATATTTATGTATAATTCAGGCTAGAGTGTAGCTTTTCTAGAAACTACGGCTTTCCGTGGTTTTTATTTTTGCTGAAAATATAAAAGAAAGATTAAAAGTCTTTTACAATAATTATGGAAATAAGAAATATTGCGATTATCGCCCATGTGGATCATGGAAAAACAACCTTAACCGACGCCTTAATGATGCAAACCGGAGCTAATGTTAATTCAGAAATTAGCATGGACTCAAATGATTTAGAAAAAGAAAGAGGCATTACAATTTATTCAAAAAATACTTCGGTTACTTATAAAGACTCAAAAATAAATATTGTTGATACTCCGGGTCACGCTGACTTTTCTTCTGAAGTTGAGCGTATTTTGCGTTCGATTGATTGTGTTTTATTATTAGTTGATGCTCAAGAAGGACCGATGCCACAAACAAAATTTGTTTTAAAAAAATCTTTAGAGCTTGGTTTAAAACCAATTGTTGTTGTTAATAAAATTGATAAACCAGCGGCACAGCCCTTAGCGGTAACGGAAATGGTTTATGAATTATTTTTAGATTTAGGGGCAAGCGACGAGCAATTAAATTTTCCTGTTATTTATGCGGCTGCTAAAAGTGGTTTTGCTAAAGTAAAATTAGAGGACGAGTCAAATAATCTTAATCCACTTTTAGATTTAATTTTAAGTCATGTCCAGGCTGCCTCTAGTTCTGAGCTTGAGGCAAAACAACTTTTAGCTCAACCTTTTAATTTAGCTTATGATAATTTTTTAGGACGCTTAGCCATTTGTCGTATTTACGAGGGTAAAATTAGGGCTAATTCTCAAGTTTTTGTCGAAAATTTAGCCGGTGAAACTCGTTCTGGAAAAATTACTAAATTATTTACTTTTAAAGGAATTGCCCGAGAAGAGGTTAGTGAGGCTAAGGCTGGGGATATTGTGATGGTTGCTGGTTTACCTAATATTTATATTGGTGAGACTATTGCTGAATCAAGTGAGCAAAAACCTTTACCAGCGATTTCAATTGATGAACCGACAATTTCTTTGAATTTCTTAGTTAATAATTCTCCTTTTGCCGGTCGTGAAGGGAAGTTTGTTACTAATCGTCAAATTAAAGAAAGATTAGAAAAAGAATTGGAAGTTAACGTTGGTTTGAAAATTGATTTTTCTAACCAAAATTTTTATAAAGTTTTTGGCCGTGGCGAACTCCATATTGCTATTTTATTAGAAAATTTACGTCGCGAAAATTATGAATTACAAGTTTCAAGGCCGCAGGTAATTATTAAAGAAGAGGCGGGAAAAAGATTTGAGCCTTATGAAGAAATTACGGTTGATGTGCCAGAGACGATGACGGGATCAGTAATTGAAAAATTAGCCAAGCGAAAAGGGCGAATGACTGATATGAAAAATTTAAATGGTCAATCTCGTTTGCTTTTTGATATTCCAACTCGCGGACTTTTAGGTTATCGTAATGAATTTGTGGTTGATACTAAGGGGGAGGGGATTCTTTGTTCTCATTTTGTTGGTTTTAGAGAATTTGCTGGTGAGATTGAAAGAAGCTCTTTGGGAGCGATGGTCTCTATGACAAGCGGAAAGGCGCTCGCCTTTTCTTTATGGAATTTACAAGAACGAGGTGTCCTCTATATTTCACCAAATATTGAAGTATACGAGGGGATGGTTATTGGTAATGTGGCAAAAGGCAATGATTTAACAGTCAATCCGACCAAGGGCAAACAACTAACTAATGTTCGGGCCTCTGGTTCTGATGATGCAATTTTACTTACGCCACCGCTTGATTTAACTTTAGAAAGGGCTCTAAGCGTTATGAATGATGATGAATATTTAGAAATTACTCCGAAAAACATTCGCCTTCGCAAACAGTTTTTGACTGAAACGGAAAGAGTAAGAAATAAGGGGAAGATTATCCAAGCTTAATAGAAGTAAAACTCCGTATAAAAGAAGAAAGCTGCCCGTGGATACGAGCAGCTTTTTACTTAAGTGGGTCCTAACCCACTTAAGCGAACCAAGCAGAAACAAATAAGCCAAACAGAAACAAATAAGCCAAACAGAAACAAATAAGCCAAACAGAAACAAATAAGCCAAACAGAACAGTGTTAATACGGACTAAAATAAAAATGTGGGTCTTTGTGCGGGGTTTTTTCGAAACTTTCCATTAATTCGGATTCCATTTCCATCAAGACCGTCTTTTCCTTCAGGAATTTTTGAAATTTGTTTTTTTGATCCCGATTGGGATACCGAGTTTCCTGAAAATAGACCTCAAAGGTGTCTTCAATTGAGGATATAACCTTTAGGTTATAGGATAAATCATCAACTGAGATTTCCTCAATTAAAATTTTAATGGACTGAAGTCCATCAAAAAGTCTTCCCATTTCTTCTTCGGGCCCCATCATGGTTGAAGCAGCACGATAGAATTCCAGGACACTTCTAATGTTGTTTTCCTGGTTCCTTTGAACCCTTATAATTCGAATTGAGTTTTTTACAAACTCTGCGGCGTTTTCCTCACTTTTTTTCATGATAATTCCTCCAGTTTTTATGATTTTTATTTATTTTTATTTT
>CAZPPI010000027.1:0-4672 GCA_964588435.1 uncultured Gammaproteobacteria bacterium
TCCTTATCACTAGCGATTAAGCGACAAACCTCAGCGACTCCCGGGGTATAAGCTAAAGATAAAGATTTCTTATCTTTTAATGAAACTTTTGAATTTATACTTAGCTTTCCTTGATGTTTTCGGTGGAGCTCCAGGGATTCTTGATAGACGTCATTCATATCATTAACTATTTAAATTTTTTAGCATTTAATTTTAGAACGAGTTCAACCGCCTTCTCAGCATTAGCGACGACATTAATTATATCAAAATCAGTTTTTTTAATCGCTCCATATTTCCCATAAACATCATCCTTAATCCATTTTAAAAGTGGCTGCCAATAATCGAGTCCAACAACAATAATCGGCACTTTACGACCAAGCTTTTTAGTTTGCACTAAAGTTACCATCTCAAAAAATTCGTCTAAAGTCCCAAAGCCGCCTGGAAAAAAAACGAAAGCTTCGGAAGAAAAACTAAGCATTACTTTTCTGGTGAAAAAATAATTAAAACCAATTGGTTTAGTAACATATTCATTCATCCGCTGTCCTCCCGATAACTCAATATTCATACCAATCGAATCCTTTCCCGCCTCAGAACAACCACGATTAGCCGCTTCCATAATTCCCGGACCACCCCCAGTTACCATAGAATAACCTTTTTTAGCCATTAAATAACCAAATTTTCTTGCTTCTTGATAATGCTTATTTGTTTCTGGTAAAACCGTTGAGCCAAAAACAGTCACCGTTTTTTTAATATCAGCTAGAAAATGAAAGCCCTCAATAAACTCAGACATAATCTTAAAAACTCGCCACTCAAAAGTTTTACGGAAATCTTCTTTTGCTGCTGGTAATTCCGGATCAGAATAAAGAGGGACTTGATTAGAAATAGTTTTTTTATTTAATTTTTTCATTTTATTATTTTTTAAAACCCTTCATTATTTTAACTCCAGAACTTGTGCCAATAATTGTTGCCCCGGCCTTTATCATAAGTTTAACATCATCAAGGCTACCAATTCGAGCTGAAGCTTTAATTTCTAAACCAGGCGCTCCCTGCTTCATTAATTTTAAATGATGAGCTTTTTCGGCTAATTCACGATGCTCAAGCGGGTCTTTTTCCGTTGCTGTTTTTACACAAATTGCTCCCGCCTTTTTAACAATCTCAGCCGCTTTAAGAATTTCACTATCAGTTAAATAACCAGAACCAATAATTACTTTGGTCGGTAAAATTTTACTAATTCCTTGTAAATCTTTTAGAATTTTATTCCATTTTTCGTATTTAATATCAACTAAATTCATAACCACATCAAGTTCATGAGCACCATCGGCTTTAGCTTTTTTGCAAGCCTTAATTCTTTCTGCGGAAGAACTTAGGCCAATAGGAGCATCAATTAAAACAACAACTTTAATTCTAGTTCCCTTTAATTCCTGGGCCACTAATTTAACATATTTTGGTCTAACATCAACCCCGCGAAAATTATAATGAATTGCTTCTTCACATAATTTTTTAATATCGGCTTTAGTCGCTAATAATTCAATATTTGTATGGTCAATTAAGGAAGCGACAAATTTTTCGTCAATTTTTCTTAATAAAAATTTTGTCTTAAACATAAATTTATAATTTTAAAATAAACATTTTAATAATTTTTAATATATAATAATTATAACATACTTTTAAAAAAATCCACTCCTTAAAGGAGTGGATTTTCTAATTCAAACAATTTCAGCTAATAATATTACTCATAATAAACGTCCAAATTCCTCATTCCTTCTATCTCTGGCTCTTCTTCGTCAAAAATAGGTTCCTCAAGAATAGGTTCCTCAAGAATAGGCTCATCAAGAATAGGCACCTCAATTAACTCTGGGGCAGCAACCTCTTCCTCAACAATTAAACCCTCATCTCCTGGGCAGGCGGCAAATTCACAATCAGGAGCAACTCTACCAACAAAAGATCCGTCCTCACATTCCATCGCATCCATTGTACAAAAGATATCCCCATTTTCAAGCTCATTTTCAACTGGCAAATTTTCTTCATTATTTTTTAAGCTGCTGCTAACAAGAAAATAAATAGCAACTAAAACCACTAAAGCAACGATCAACACGATTGAATTTTTTTTCATAGATTTTAAAAAGTATTTAATTATATTTTAATTATAACATAGTTATTATGATTTAACACCTTTCTAATTGGGGATAAATAAAAAACAATTATAAGTCTAGATTAATAAAATTAATATTTATAGTTTTCTCCATAATTAGGGAGAATAAAATTACTAGAAATTTCTTTACTAGCATCGACTTGAAAGTCTAAGCCGGAACTTTCCGCTCCATGAACAATAAAAACATTTTTTGGCACCGGTTTTTTTATAGCTTTAAGCCAAGACATCAAAGCGTCATGATCAGCGTGAGCGGAATAAGAATTAACCACGGACACTTGAGCTCTAACCGGAATTCGACTACCGTGAATATCAACGAACTTATATCTTTTCATCAATTTACGACCAAGAGTCCCCTTGGCTTGATAAGCAACGAGAAGTACGTGATTTTTTTCATTATCTAAATTAAATTTTAAATGATGTTGAATCCGCCCGCCAACACACATCCCCCCACCGGCTAAAATAACTTTAGGCGGCTTAAGAGAATTAATTTTCATAGAGTCATCTCGGCTCAAAGTAAATTCCATTCCCGGAAAATCAAATAAATCATTATCATGGAGTAAAATTTCTTTAGACTCCTTGTCATATAAATCTTCATACTTCCGATAAATTTCCGTGGCTCTAATTGCTAAGGGGCTATCCAAGAACATTGGCACATGAGGTATTTTTCCATTTTCTGCTAAATGATTTAATTCATAAAGAATTTCCTGGGATTTTTCCATGGCAAAAACTGGGATGATTAAAGTTCCTTGATTTTTAATACAATCAATTATTGCCTTTTGAATCATCGCTCTTCCCTCTTCTTTGCTCTCATGCTTATCTCTAGCGTAAGTCGATTCAATAAAAACCAAATCAGCGCCACTAACAACATCCGGGTCTTTAATAATTCTTGCTGGTGCTTTGCCTAAATCTCCGGAATAAACAATCTTTTTTTCCTTGCCCTCATCTTTAAGCCAAACTTCAAAAAAGCAAGAGCCTAAAATATGTCCAGCATTTCCTAATTTTACTTTAATACCATTATTTATTTCAACTTTTTTATCATAAGCTAAAGTTTCAAAAAGACGAACTATCCCCGCCACGTCATCAGCCGAAAACAAAGGCTCAACTCCCCGCTCCTCGGCCTCCGAAAAAACAATCCCAACAGAGTCCTCAAGCATTAAAGCTGTTAAATCAGCCGTCGCGTCAGTACAGTAAACTTTTCCGCGAAAGCCGTCCCGATACAATTTCGGCAACCTCCCGCAATGATCAATATGAGCATGGCTAAGTAAAACAAAATCAATTTCCTTCGGATTAAAACCAAAATCATCAGCATTTTTATCACTAGCATAGTCTTCTCCCTGAAACATACCGCAATCAAATAAAAACTTAGTCTTCCCGCTTTCTATTAAAACACAAGAACCGGTGACTTCGCGACAAGCGCCGTGAAATGATATTTTCATAAAAATTAATTATTAGTCGTCGCTTTAAAATCAATCTTAAGTTTAGCAATCTCATCAACATCAGTGAAGAAATCAAAGTCAGGTAAAGTTAAGTCAAAATTAGCATAAGTTAAATCAGAAGTAATTACCCCGCTAAAGGTATTCTCATCACTCCAATTAATAGTTCCGACGAAAGTCATGGTTTGGGTAACTCCGGCAATTGTTAGGTTACCAATAATTTCAACTGGCAAATCCTCATTGAAAACTAAATCTCCTTCAAGCCCAGAAATTGAAGCCGGCTTGAAAATAATAAATTCATTCCCTTCCTCATTAGCTTTTAAAATTAAATTAGCAACATTATTATCGCGTGTGCTAATAGCGGTTTTAAATGATTTAGCATCCAATTTAATTTCCCCGCCAACTACTTCAAGAGTATTCTCAGTATTCATTAAAACATTTCCACTAAGCGACTGGCTCTTACCGACAACAAGAGTCGGAACCCCTCTTAAAATTTCATTGATACTATATTCAGCCTCGGACTCTTCCGAAACTAACACAAAATTTCTTACGCCCTCCTCATAAACAACTCCCTCTACAACTTGCTTATCATCACCCGTTACTTTAGCGTTGTTATCATTGTTTGTATTAAATATTGAGCTACAACCCGCGGCAAACAATGCTAATACTAAAATAAAGGCAATCCCAAAATTTTTTTTCATATGTTTTTATTCCTAATTTATTAGGTCTATATTATAACAAATTAACTTAATAATCCCAAATAAAAGGCCCGAAGTTATTAGTTCCGAGCCTTCATTCTATTGAGAATATCTCTATCATATTCTTATCAGCCACAATGACAGGAATATTTGCTATATTTGATAATTTGTCAGCCATAGCCTTATTTATGATATCCAACTTTTTTTGAATACTTACCCTTTTAGCGAATCCGCGCACAAAAAATGGTTGATTCTCACAGAATTGTTCGTCCGTTTTCTTTTCGAACAGGAGCTGTCCTAGGACATTACCAAGCTCATAGTCAATATTAACAATGGCAATGATATAGTCCTTTGAAGACAAATTAAGCTCATTCATCAAAATCTTATAATTTAAGATTTCTTTGATATTA
>CAZPPI010000028.1:0-4292 GCA_964588435.1 uncultured Gammaproteobacteria bacterium
TAAGGCGTCTGGTTTGGGACCAGAAGATCGAGAGTTCGAATCTCTCCACCCCGACACAAAAAAATACAGCCATTGTGGCTGTATTTTGTAAATTAGAGGAGCTTCCAAAAGAGCTTTCAGACTTGACTAAATATTGATTTTACTCTAGTATTATCTTAGTGTTTGATTAATTTAATTAATATTTTAAAAAATATCCTATGCCAAATAAGAAATCGGCAGAAAAAGAGCTAAGAAAAACAAAAAAAAGAAGCATTGCTAATAAAAAGGTGGCAGTTACTGCTAAATCTTTAGTTAAAGCTGACTTAAAAAAAATAAATGCTAGCGATAAAAGCGTTAAAGAGGGTTTAGCTAAGACTATTAAAGCGATTGATAAAGCGGCTAAAAAGGGTGTAATTAAAAAAAATACCGCTTCTCGTAAGAAATCAAGATTAATGAAAAAAGTCAACGCTTTAAAATAATTTTAAAATAATAAAGCGTCTTAATAAATAATGCACTCTTTCTCGGATAAGGACTTAAACCTTTTCTTGGATAAAGCGCCAAAACTATGTTAGATAAAAAAACAAAGGAAAAAATCATTAAGAAATACCGTGTTCATGAAACTGATACCGGTTCTTCTCAGGTTCAAATCGCTATTTTAAGCGAAGAAATTACCGAATTAACTGAGCATTTAAAAAAACATAAACATGACTTCTCTTCTCGTCGTGGTTTATTAAAGAAAGTAGCAGAAAGAAGAAAGTTACTTAAATACTTAAATAAAGAAAATGAAGTTCAATTCCGCGAATTAGCAAAAAAATTAAAGTTAAAGATCGCTGTGAAAATTGAGGAAGAAGAAGAGATAGAAAGAAAAAAAGATAAAAACTATGTTTCCCCTGAAGATGAGGAAGCGGTGGTTGAAGAGGAAGAGGAAGAAGAAGAAAATGAGGAAGAAAAATAAATATTTATGTTAAAACACAAAGAACAACGAGTCGGAATTTTAGTAGATGTGTCTAATATGTATCATTCCGCTCGTAATCTTTATAATCGTCGGGTAAGTTTTAGAGAAATACTTCTACGAGCAGTGGCCGACCGAAAATTAATTCGGGCCACTGCTTATGCTATCCGGACCGAAAATCAAGAAGAAGGGCCTTTTGTTGAAGCTTTAAGTCAACAGGGTTTTGAAGTAAAAATGAAAGACCTACAAATTTTTGCTGGTGGTGCGAAGAAAGGTGATTGGGATGTCGGTATTGCTATTGATGCAATCCGTTTAGCCGACAAACTTGATGTTATTGTTATTGTATCTGGCGACGGTGATTATTTACCGCTTGTTTCTTATTTACAAAACAATAAAGGTTGTTTAGTAGAAATAATGGCTTTTAGAAAAACTTGTTCTTCTCGTTTAATTGAGGAAGCTGATGACTTTACTGATTTAGGGGCTGATAAAAGATTTTTAATTTATAGTAATGAAAAACTATCAAGAAATGACAAACCGCTAAAAACTAATAGGTCTAGCGATAAAAATCAAAAAGAAAAAATAAGTATAAAAAAATAATATAGCTTGGCCTTTAAATAGATAGTGCTGTATCAAGATATACAGTCCTGTAATTTAACGGCCAAGACCAGAAAATTTATGGAAAAAATTTTTCAAGGAGAATGGCTTGGTCGCCCTCTCTCTATTAAAACAGGCAAAATTGCCAAACAGGCTAATGCCGCTATTTGGGTTCAATACGGTGAAACAGTTGTGCAAGCAACTGTTGTTCAATCAAAAGCAGAAAGAGATGGGATTGATTTCTTTCCCTTAATGGTTGAGTTTGAAGAGAAATTATATGCCGCCGGAATCATTAAAGGTTCAAGATGGGTTAAGCGAGAAGGTCGTCCGACTGATCAAGCAATTTTAACTGGAAGAATGGTTGATAGATCTATTCGTCCTTTATTTGACACTGAGGATCGTCGCGATGTTCAAGTTATTTTAACACTCTTAACTTTAGATGAAGAAAATGACTATGATATTGTTTCTTTAGTCGCCGCTTCCGCTGCTTTAGCAATTTCTGGTCTTGCTTGGAATGGTCCTTTAGGCGGAATTAGAGTTGGTTTAATTGAAGATAAATTTGTTTTCAATCCAACTTTTGAAGAACAGCTAAAAAGTTCTCTTGATTTAATTGTTGCTGGAACCGAAGAAAAAGTTATTATGATTGAAGCCGGAGCTAATGAAGTTAAAGAGGATGTTATGTATGAGGCGATTATTCAAGGACAAGAACAACTTCAAGGCGTAATTAAAATTATTAAAGAATTAAAAGCTGGCGTTGAAATTAAAAGCAATCCAAAAAAAGAAAAATTAAAAAGTGAAGCTGATCTTGAAGCAGAAACAGAAAAAGAATCTTTACTTGAAACTGGAAAAAATTGGTTAGAAGAAAATATTAAAAAAATATTGTTTGTTCAAGAATATTATACTAAAGGCGAAAGAAAAGCGGCTGTCTCGGCGATTAAAGATGGGCTTGATTCATTTTTATTTGAAAAAGGAGCTAGCCTTGATAAGCGTTCTTTTGTTGCTAAAAAATTAGTTGAACAAATGATTGATGCAGAAATTACTAGAGCTATTGTTGATGAGAAAAAAAGAGTTGATGGTAGAGCCTTGGATGAAATTAGAGATTTATCGGCCGAGGTTGCTCTTTTACCAAGAAATCACGGAACATCTTTATTCTCAAGAGGTGAAACTCAAGTGATGTCTATCGTTACTTTAGGTTCTCCAGGAATGGAGCAATCTTTAGAGGGCGTTGATGGTCAAAGCAAAAAAAGATACATGCATCACTATAATTTCCCTCCTTATTCAGTCGGCGAAGCCTCTCCTTTAAGAGGAACTGGCCGTCGTGAAATTGGTCACGGAGCTTTAGCAGAAAAAGCTTTAATGCCGATGCTACCTGACAAAGAATCTTTTCCTTATACAGTTCGCGTTGTTTCTGAAACTTTAGGCTCTAACGGTTCTTCTTCAATGGCTTCTACTTGCGCCTCAACTTTAGCTTTAATGGATGCTGGTGTCCCAATTAAAAGACCAGTAGTCGGAATTGCTATGGGACTAGCTTCAACTAAGGATTTAGGAAAATGGGAAGTTTTAACTGATATTCAAGATTTAGAAGATGGTGAAGGAGGAATGGATTTTAAAATTACCGGAACAGAAAATGGTTTAACTGCAATTCAACTTGATACTAAAACTAATGGCATTACTAAAGAAATAATTGCCAAGACTTTTAGTCAGGGTCGTCTAGCTTTAAATAAAATTCTTGAAGTTATAAAAGAAACTATTCCAGAACCACGCCCAGAATTATCACCATACGCACCGAGATTAGTAAGTTTTATGGTTAATCCGGAAAAAATCGGAGCAATTATTGGTCCTGGAGGAAAAGTTATTAACCGCATTATTGATGAAACTGGAGTTACTATTGATATTGAAGATGATGGTTTAGTTATTATTTGTGGGACCGACGCTGCTATGGTTGAGGTAGCGACCCAAGAAATAAAACAAATCGTTAAAGTTTTTGAAGCGGGCGAGATTATTAAAGGCGAAGTCGTTCGTATTCTTGATTTTGGTGCTTTCGTTTCTTTAAATGCTGGTCAAGACGGAATGGTCCATGTTAGCGAATTAGCGCCTTATAGAATTGACAAACCAAGCGATTTTCTAAGTCCAGGCCAAATGGTAACAGTTAAAATTAAAGAAATTGATGATCAAGGAAGAATTAATTTAACAATGAAGGGCTTGGAAGAAAATGCTGAGCTTTGGAAGGATGAAAAAGGTAAATCTAAAGGCCAAGGTTTTGGTGATAGTCGTCCTAGCTTCGGTGGTGGCGCTCGCCCTAACAATGGCAGGCCTTCAGGCGGTGGTGGCGCTCGCCCTAGTTTCAACCGAAACCGCGATGATAAAAATCGTGATGACCGCGGTCGTTAATTATAAATAATAATTCACAGAGCTTGACTTTTATCTAATATTCAGTTAATATCAGCTCATAATTAAAGAAAAGAAAAACTATGTTAGCAATCAAATTATCCCAAAAAGGAAAAACAAACAAAAGAATGTTCCGCTTAATAATCTCTGAGAAAAGCCGTGATCCATACGGAAATGTTTTAGAGGTTTTAGGTTCATATAACCCTCACACTAAAGACTTAGTGGTTAAGGGAGAAAGAGTTAATTACTGGATTTCTAAAGGGGCTCAAATGACTTCAAGTGTTAATAATCTTTTAATTGAAAAGAAGATTGTTGATGGTGATAAAGTTAAAGCTTCTAAAAAAGGCGAAAAGAGCGCTAAAAGACAGGCTCAAGTAAC
>CAZPPI010000029.1:0-3533 GCA_964588435.1 uncultured Gammaproteobacteria bacterium
CTGGCAGCCACTACTTTACCAGCATTATTGCCAGCAACAATTAAAAAATCAATATTGAAATTATTTTTAATTGCCTTTTTAATTTCCTCGCCGCTGGATACTTGGCTCAGGTCGGTGTCAGTAATATTGAGAGAATCTTGACCCTCTACAATAATTTTATTAATGACAGCCCAGCGATGGTTGCGGCCAGAAGAAATTGAATCTTCCTCCGGATCAAAATAGACCGAAAAGGTTAATTTCCCAGTCGGTACACTTCTATTGATTCTAGAAACCTGTCCGGCCGCAAGGGCAGCTCCTTTAAAGACACCGTCAAGCGCAGTCAATCTATAGGAACTTTGATTACTCAGGATAAGTCCTGACACTGGCACAATTCCCGACCTGCTCTGGGTTTCGGAACGCGCGGCTCCTGCATCAACAGTTCTTACAGAACCAAAGGTTTTCGAATCTTTTTTCAGACCTAATTTAACCTTAGGTTCTTCGGCTTCTGCGGCTGATCCATCATCCAAAGATAAATTCTTGATGGCAATCTTGCCATTTTTCGACAGTCGCGTCGCTTCACCGAGATCGACCTTGTTAAATCCTTCATAGCGAGCTAAATTAAATTTAGCCACGCCATCAGACGGCAGAAAGGTTGCGATGGCCGAAGCCCTCGCGTTGACAACAACTTCAGTAAGGCCTTTCGAATCAGAGACAACAATTTTTTCGTTGGTCCCATTAAAGATCCGAGCCTGGGCCCACACTTGCTGAGCTCCAAAGAAGCTAAGTAGCAATAAAAAAAATATAGTTTTTTTCATGATATATTGGGTTTCCTAAACCCTTTTTTTAATTTAATTTTAAAATTACAATTTAAGCTGACTACCTAACATATCATACTTAAGATTAAAAGTCAATAGGAAAAACGATATCGCCATTAATATCGGTTCTTTTAATAAATAGACCAATCTCTTCAACTCTTTCTAATATTTCTTGAGCCGGATGATTAAAACGATTATTTAAGCCAGCTGAAATCACAAATATTTTGGCACTAAGTGATTTTAAGAATTCATAACTATTAGATGTCTTAGAACCGTGATGTGAAGCTTTAAAAACATCAGCTTGAAGCTCAATTCCTAAATTCTTTAAAAAATCCTCGGCTCCAAGCAGGGCTTTTTCCACCTCGATTTCATTATCTCCAGAAAATAAAAAGCTTAAAGAAGGACAATTAAGTTTCGTAATTAAAGAATTATTATCATTTTCTGGAATTTCCAAGAAACGTGGATTTAAAAAAAATAAATTACAAGAGTCTAAATTATATTGAGCCCAGGTTTCAAGATAAATAATTTCTGTTTCTGATTCGCGTTTCGTTTTATCATTTCGATCTTGTTCATCTAATAAGCTAAGTAACAAATCTTGAATCGCACCGCTTTTTGCGCCTTGCGCTAAAATTAAAGTTCCTATCTTATAACGATGCCAGCTTTCAATTAAGCCAGTAACGTGATCATCGTGATAATGGCTAAGAACGACAAAATCAAGACGCCGAGAAAAATATGGTAGAAACTTTCCCAGTTTTTTAACTACTAAATTATCAGGTCCGCCATCAATTAAAATATTTTTGCCTTCAATATTTCGTAAAAGGATAGCGTCTCCCTGACCGACATCAAAAAAAATTACTGCCGGAGAATTTTTATTAACTAAGAACTCAAGAGAAAACAAAAAAAATAAAATTAAAAAAATTAACGCCAAGAAAAATAAAAAAGATTTCAAAAAAAATTTCTGAATTAAATTTTTAAAACTTTTCTTCTGCATAAAACTTGAATTAATTATTTACCAAAATCTTATCCGAAAAAATAATAACAAATTAAAGCTCAAGAAAAGATAAAAAATTCTAAAGATACCAAAAAACAAAAACTGCCCCGTTTAAACAGTGCAGTCTTTGTATAATTTTCAAATCAATAAATTTGATTAATCAAGTTAAACAAATTTATTATTTCTTTTTCTTAGCCACCTTTTTTACAGCCTTTTTAACGGCTTTTTTAGGAGCGGCTTTCTTAACAGCCTTTTTAGGAGCAGCTTTTTTTACTACTTTTTTAGCAACTTTCTTAGGAGCAGCTTTTTTTACAATTTTTTTCATAGTTGTTTCACCTCCTCTCTTTAATCTTATTTTTCAAAGATTTATTTAAATTAAAATTCGTGCAACAAATTTATTTTTTTAAACAAAGATTCTTATAAAAAAGAAAATAAATTATTCACTTCTATATTATACAACTAGTTAAAATTTATAGCAATAGTTTTTTTAAAAAAAATCACTCTCAAAAAAATTGAAAGTGAAAAAAGAAAACCAATTTTTATTTTTTTTAATTAAGCTTTTGATCTAAATAGATTAATAAATTTTCAAGAGAAAATCTCTTCTGTTCCATTGTCTCTCTGTCTCTTAAAGTCACCTCCGAATTTTCAAGTGTATCAAAATCAATTGTTAAACAATATGGAGTCCCAATCTCATCTTGTCGACGATAGCGCTTACCAATATTTCCGTTATCATCGAATTCACACTTCCATTTCTGTTTTAGAATATCAAAAATCTCTCTGGCTTTAGCAACTAATTCTGGCTTATTTTTTAGTAAAGGAAAAACTGCAACTTTTATTGGCGCTAAACTAGGTTTTAAACTTAAAACCACCCTTGATTCACCGTCATCATTTACTTCTTCACGATAGGCATTACTTAAAGCAGCTAAAAAAATTCGACCAACACCAGCAGAAGTTTCAACAACATGAGGTACAAAACGTTCGTTTGTCTGAGGATCAAGATAACTCAAATCTTGTCCGGAAAATTTTGCGTGTTGACTTAAATCATAATCCCCGCGAGCATGAATTCCTTCCATCTCCTTAAAACCAAAAGGGAAATTAAATTCTATATCGTAAGCTGCCTTAGCATAGAAAACTAAATTTTCATGTTGATGCCAACGTAAATTCTCCGGCTGAAAGCCAAGTTTTAGATAGAAATCATAACGCAACTGTTTCCACTCGTTAAAAAATTTCTCATCATCTCCGGGTTTAATAAAATATTGTAGTTCCATTTGCTCAAATTCACGAGTTCTAAAAATAAATTGGCGAGCGGTAATTTCGTTTCTAAAAGCCTTACCGATTTGTGCTACCCCAAAAGGAATCTTTACTCGACTTGAATCAATAATATTTTTATAATTAACATAAATTCCCTGACAAGTCTCGCCTCGTAAATAAGTTGGCTCCTTAGTCCAGTCGCTAGTAAAATTTCCTAAATTTGATTGAACAAGCAAATTAAATTTTTTACCGGGAGTAAAATCTTTCGCTCCACAAGTTGGACATTTAATTTTATCTTTATTGTCATTAAAAATTTTATTAATTTCAGTTTCAGTCATTTTTTCATCAGCAAAAATTCCAGCTTCTTCTAATAGAGAGTCAAGACGTAAACGAGCGTGACATTTTTTGCATTCAGTTAAGGGGTCAGAAAAGCCTTTAACATGACCTGAGGCCTCCCAAATTTTTGGACTCATAAAAATCGCTGAATCAAGACCAAC
>CAZPPI010000030.1:0-3413 GCA_964588435.1 uncultured Gammaproteobacteria bacterium
TTAAGGCTAGGGCGTCGTTCTGGCTTAAAGAAAATTCATTAACAAAATATTCTGGTAAATCCTTAACTTTTAAAGTTTTTGTCATTACTTTCATCACAAGAGCCGCTAAATCAACTTTATATTTTAACTCCAAAGCCAAAACCGCTCGCATCGCTGCTGGCGAAGAAACTTTATCACGTAAAGTATTTGGTAAATTATTAAATTTTTGTAAATAATCAAACATAATTATTTTTTATCTCGTTTCAGTCGTTTAATTTCTTCGTTAATCGCTTTTCGCTCTAAACTAGCGGGCGGGAAAGAAGCTAATAGCTCTCGTAAATTTCTAAGCTCCGCGCTATCATCATAATTTTCCGGCTTAAAATCTTTTTCACTTAAAACATCGTTTTCATCCCCAGCTTCCTGTTCAATTATTTCTGATTCAGTTGGTAGACCGAGTTGTTTTTTATTTTTTACCGAACCTTCAATCTCTTGCCAATAGCTAGTTGCATCAAAAGGAAATATTTGCCATTTTTGAGGCGGGATTTCGTTCATGCTTTCTGGAAAAAAGGCAATATTTTTGTAAAAACGAATTAAATTTCCTAAAGTTTCTTTTTCTTTAGGCTTCAGGGTTCTAACATTCTCAGAAGTATTTAAATATTGAGCTAAAATTAAATCATCAAATAAACTTGAGCCATTTTTTTTGATAAAGTCTTTAAGCCAAGCGGAGACGCTAGAAGATAAACTACGCCCGTCAACTATTATTTTGTCCTCACCAATAATATCAATATTATTAGAAAACAATTTTTTTAAAGCTTCGGTTTTAAAGTTTTCAACATTAAATAAAAGATAAATTAAACTACGATTTAGTATTGTTGAAGCTTCAAAGCTTTCAGCCTCTAAAACCGAAATAACATCTGTTGATAGTAATTCAAAAACATACTCTTGCTCTTCTTTTTCGTTAAATTTTTCTTTAAACGTTTCTACTTCTTTTTCTAATTGTTCTAAATTATAATCATCTAATTCTAAGGAAAACTCTTCAACATAAAATTTATATTTATCGAGATTAACGCCGGATTTAGTAATAAGCTCCGAGGGGTCAATTTTCTTTGGAGAAATTTCAACTACATAATCTGCGATTGGTAATAAAATACGACCAATGAAATCTAGCCAAAACTTTTTCAAATTTATTCCGCTTAAATTAAGTGTTTTTATGCGATTTTCTAAAATAAAAACATCGAAGTCATAATTAAAAGCCAAAAAAATCAAAGCATAAATATTATTTTTCTCAAGATGATATTCTTGGGCTAAAGAGTTAATCTGTTTTCCAGAATAATCGGATGATAGAAAAAAATCAACATAGCCAGGTAAAGAACTAGTTTTTTTTAAAAACTTATCATCAACTAATTGTTTAACTTTATCTTCCATATTATTAAGTATTTATAAAAAGTAAAAACCAAGCCCTATAATCCAAGCTCTTTTTTCATGGCATTTGAAGTTGGGGAACCATTTTCTAGAGTTTTTCTAGCTCTAACTACTACATTCATTTTATCCGCCTTTGAAGATGCTTTAATAGCATTAATAATGGCATTTTGCTGAGTTAAAGTTCCATTTACAAAAGCATCTCTAAGCTCAGTAAAAGATAATTTAGCTAATAATTTTTCCATAATAATATTGGGGTCAGCTCCGATAATTTTTTTACTAGCCGGCTCTAAACCAATAGTATCTTTCAAGGATTCTAACGCCTTATCTTTATTAGCTTGTGGCTCGGTTCCAGAATTAGCCACAGAACTCAAAGCTTCTTCGACCTCTTTCTTTCTGCTCGGATCTTTAATGCTATCATATTGAGATTTAATTTCTCTGGAACTAAGACGAGCAACCATTAACTCCATAATTTTATCTAGACCTTTAGCATCAACATTATCAAAACGTAAAATCCCTTTATCAATCTTATCAATAATATTAACCTTAGCCTCTTTATTTTTATCGGGATCTTCTTTATCAAAATTCTCAAAATCGCTAGTGGCTGATGGATAGCTTTTAGCGGCAACCGTTTCAAAATAAGAGTTAAGTTTTTTATCTTTAATTTTTCCATCTTTGGTTCCGCCAACTTCCTTAGCAATTCTTGCTCGCATTGCTTGGGCCTTATCTGAAGATATTAAACCTCTTTTCATTGCTTCTAAAGCGGCAGCAGCCCTAGTAAAGCGAGTAGCGGTATTATCATCCATTTTAGCAATAACAGTTTTATCGTCTTCGTCGTTCAATTTTTCACCAGCCTTTTTTACTCCCTGAAGACGATAATCTGAACCAACCGCCACATCCTCCTCGCCATATTTTTTAACAACCTTATTTGTGGCCACAGAAGCACCAACTAACGCTCCTCCAACAACCCCGCCAGTTAACACAGCTGCCGTCCCGGCCACAACATAAGCTCCGGCACGTAATATATTATCGGTCTTTTTTTGTTTTTCTTTTTTCTGAGTTACATTAGATTCATTAGTTGCGATGTCTGCCTCTAAAGTCTCTTTGCTTGCTTCATGAGAATCACGATCCGCTTCGGCGTCATCGCTTTCCTTCTGCTTTTTAGCACGAAGATTATACAAATCACCATCAGAAATATTCTTGCCAGTGTTTTTATCCTGCCATTTCCTTGTCGCCTTATTAAAAGAATATGATACCCCATCGGCTTCAAAGTCTTTTTCTTTAAAAATACTTTCCTTAACATTTTCATATTCATTTTTCTTGCTATCAGCACTCTTTCTCTTAGCTTCAGAACTTTGCTTCAAATCTTTAAGATCAACCCTCTTTTTCTCTAAGTCTTGCTCTTGCTCTTTAGTACTTACCCCAAATGTTTTATAGGTCGCCTCTTTAATGCCCCCCTTGACCTTCGTAACCTTATCTTTAATATTTTGGGAAACGTTATTAGTTGCGTTTGTCATTCTATTCGCCACATTACGATAACGCCTTTCTCTGTTAGTTTTTCTATTAGCTTGATAATTTTTTGCAATCCCTTGAGCCGCTCTTACTCCAGTAACCGCTGCTGCCCCAGCTAAACCAATTTTACCAGCCTTATTAACCGCGGCCATTCCCTTGCCCGCCATAGAGCCAGCGGCGCCACCAACCTCCTGAGCAATCTTAAGGCCGCCAACAAGCATCCCAATTGCAATGACAAATTTAATTAAAGCGCCCGGACTAGAAGCTTCAGTTCCTACGGGCCCGGAATCATCAGGATCAAAACCTAATAAATCTGTTTGTTCTTTTTTAGCAGCCTCATCAATTTCCTTAGTATCTCTTACTTGATCAGCGGTTAAAGCAGCAAAAGAAAGCCAAAGAAAAAAGGCGAGAACTGGCCCAACAATTAAATTTTTAGTAAACTCAGTCCACCACTTTGAGGCATAAGACTGTCCCCCGGGAAAAGCTGATAAAAGATAGGCTAA
>CAZPPI010000031.1:0-3248 GCA_964588435.1 uncultured Gammaproteobacteria bacterium
GAGGAATTAAAAGATTTAACAGAAATTTGCGCTTTAGCCGATCGGGAAGAAAAGGACGACGGGGAATTGGATGAGTTGGGAGATGATATAGAAAAAAAATATCAGGAACTTTTAAAGCGTTTAGAAGATTTAGAATTTTATGCGCTTTTTGGCGGTAAATATGATAGAGATAACGCTTTTTTATCAATTCATGCCGGAACGGGCGGAATTGACGCTCAGGATTGGGCAGAAATGCTTGAAAGGATGTATTTACGCTTTGCCGAGAAAAAAAACTTTAAAGCCGAAGTTTTAGATATTGTTTATGGTAATGAGGCGGGAATAAAAAGTGCGGAAATAAAAATTTCTGGACCACAAGCTTATGGCTACTTAAAAAGTGAAAACGGCGTTCATCGCTTACTTCGGAATTCACCTTTTAACGCTGACGGTTTAAGACAAACTTCCTTTGCTTTAGTTGAAGTTGTGCCGGAAATAAAAGAGGAGGAAGCGCCGGAAATAAAAGAGGAAGACTTAAGAATCGACGTTTATCGTTCTAGTGGACCGGGCGGACAGAGCGTTAATACAACTGATTCAGCTGTTAGAATAACTCATATTCCGACGGGTCTAGTCGCTGCTTGCCAAAGCGAAAGATCGCAACATCAAAATAAAGAAAATGCTTTTAAAATTTTAGGCAATAAATTATTTAAGAGGTTAATGGAAGAAAAGGAAGATGAGGAAAGAAAATTAAAAGGCGAAGTTCAAAAAGCCGAATGGGGTAAACAAATTCGATCCTATTTTTTATATGGAAATCGTTTAGTCAAAGATCATCGTAGCGATTACGAGACAAGCGATGTTGATTCGGTTTTAGACGGTGATTTAGAAGATTTTATGTCGGCTTATTTGCGCTTGAAATAAAACTTTATCTTTTCTTCAGCCAATTTTAGTTAGAATTAAACCGCTTATCCTTGGGCGGTTTTTATGTCTAAAAAAACAGATGAATCTAAAAAAATATTTTTAATTTCCCAGTGGTTTTTATATTTAAACCTAGTTTTTATTTTTATAGTTTTTCTTTACGGACTTTTGCCTAATGCTTTTTCGGAAAGAAAGCTGCGCTCAGAAATTGCTAAATATAATGGAGAAAAATTAAGTTTTAAAGCTTTTGTTTGTGAAGAGGCTGATTTAAGCTATAAAAGTCGTCGCTTAACGCTTTGCACCAGCGAAAAAGGGAATGGCGGGCGAGTTTTAGTAACAACCTCGCTTTATCCTGTTTATGATTACGGCGATTTCCTTGAAGTAAGTGGAAAATTAGAAGCGCCGGAATTTTTTGAAGGCTTCGATTATCCTGCTTATTTAGCTCGTTATGATATTTATTCTTTATTATATTTTCCTCAATTAAAATTAAGTTCTGGAGATTTAAGTTCTGCTCAAAAAGCTAAAAGAAAATTATTAGATTTTAAACAATCTGCGCGTTTAATTTTAAATCAAAATTTACCGGAACCGGAGGCGGGTTTAGCTTCGGCTATGCTTTTTGGCTATCGGCGAAGTCTTGAAAAAGAAGATTTAGAAATTTTTTCTCAAGTCGGCTTAAGACATTTGATGGCAATTTCTGGGGCTCATTTAACAATAATTTCTGCTTTGCTTCTAAGTCTTCTATCTTTCCTTGGTTTTAGTCATCGTCGTTCGTTTCTTCCGATTATAGCCTTTTTATTCCTATTTCCTTTGATTACTGGTCTTGCCTCCTCGGCAATTCGCTCGGCTTTAATGGGGTTTTTTGGCTTTTCTGCTTTATATTTCAAGCGACCAAAAAGTTCCTTTAGAGCCGTAGTTTTTAGTGCTTCTTTGATGCTTATTTTTAATCCGCTTCTTCTTAGTCGCGACCTCGGTTTCCAATTATCTTTTTTAGCGGTTTTAGGAATAATTTATTTAGAGCCGATTCTAAAGAGATTTACTAACCCTCTAATTGAAATTAGTTTTAAGAGTCTAAAATTTAAAAAATTTTTAAACTTTGTTTTTTCTCTATTAAATTTAACTATTGCTTCTCAGTTATCTTCCTTACCGATTATGTTATTTAGTTTTGAAAAGTTTTCTTTAATTGCGCCTTTGGCTAATATTTTTCTGGCCTGGACTCTGCCTTTTATTTTAGCCTTGCTTATCATAGGAATTTTTTTAAGTTGGCTCTTGCCGATTCTTTCTTTGTATTTTTTTTGGCCTAGTTATATTTTATTAAATTTTATTTTTTTTATTTCTGAAAAATTAGCTACTTTTAAATTTTCTTCTCTTGAGACAAGCGTTTTAAAGGGAAGTTCTTTTAAATTTATATTTTTTTTAGTTTATTATTTTGTTTTAATTTGGATTATCGGCAGGTTTAATAAGAAACTCAAAGATTATTAAAAAATCTTTTTTATCTTTAGTCGGACAACCAAAAAGTCTTCCCAGAAGGGAAGACTTGGAATTTTACATTATAAAAAATCGTTAAACTATTTTTTTGCCGGAGCTTTAACTTTTTTAGTTTTAACCCTTGCTTTGTTTTGAGAAGCTTTCGTCTTAGCAATTTTAACTTTTAAGTCATTTCTTTTTTCGTTCATACCTGCTTTCTTCTTAGCTAAAGCTTCCTTCTCCTCTTTCTTTAAAGCTGGCTTTCTTGGAGTTTTAACTCTTTTTGGCTTATCAAGAGTTCTAAGGCATGAAGTACAAAGCTTTAATTTCATTCCATCAATGGTTTTGCTTTGTAAATTTATCCCTTGTCTTTTTAAAGTTTTTATTTTTGAGTGAGATCTGCTAGCCCCTTTAGTTGCTACTCTCTGACATAAGTCACATTTTTTTCCCATATTTGTTAGGTTATTTTATATTTTTTAAAAAAAACAAGACTCAGATAAACTTGAGTTTAATGTTATTTTAAATTCAAATTTAGTTTATCAGTATTTTAAAAATAAATCAAGATGTGTTATAATATTTTTATAATTGAGCTAAGATGCTTATTTTTTAGGTTTTATTATTATGGATAAAATATTTTTAATTATTGTTTTAGTGATGTCGGCGGTCTTCCATGAATATATGCACGGCTTCGCCGCTTTTAAATTAGGTGATCCGACCGCTAAAAACGCCGGTCGCCTAACTTTTAATCCGATTAAACATTTAGATTTATTCGGTTCAATTATTGTGCCTTTAATGTTAATTATTTCGGGGGCTTCTTTTCTTTTTGCTTGGGCTAAACCCGTTCCTTATAATCCTTATAATTTAAGTGATAGGAAATATGGAGACGCAAAAGTTGC
>CAZPPI010000032.1:0-2805 GCA_964588435.1 uncultured Gammaproteobacteria bacterium
ATACATTGGCGAGCAGCTTATTGTTGGATAACGTCTATGTCGTTGTCGGACAAGACAACGATATGATATCCCCGCTTTTAAAAGCAAATCTCGGACCGCCTCTTGGTCCTTACGGTAAAGACGGCCCTACTTATTACCGGGATTATAAAAATGCCCGAATCATTGTTGGGCCGAGCAGTAATTCGGCAAAAATAGAAATATTTAATCAAAACCTTGCTCAGAAATAAATCGACAAGGAGTTGTGAAAATATTAGCCGCAGGTTTTAGGACCTGTGGCTTTTTTTAAAGTCTTTATTTTTCTTATTATTTAAGCTACAATAAAAGAGTAGAAGGCTATTTTTAAAATGAATTTTCTTTATGATCTATATTGTTCTGGCAGTGTTTTTAATTTTGTTTTTTCTTTTTTTGGTAAATCTTAAAGCCGGTCTTTATTTGATGGCTTTACTTTTACCGGTTATTGGCTTTGAGTTATCTTTTTTTTCTTTAGCCTTACCTTTAATTGATTTTGTCGCTTTAGCTCTTATTTTAGCTTTTTCTTTTAAACTCGCTTTTAATTTATTATTTTCGCCTGATTCTGTGGGCAAATTAAAATTGCCCTTATTTTTTCCATTTTTTCTTTTTCTCCTAATTTCTTTTTTATCAGCAATCTTTTCGGAACAAATTTTTTATTCGCTTTGGTATTTTTGTCGTTGGCCCCTATTTTTATATCTAGCTTATATTTTCCTTCCTTATAATATAATTAAGGACCAGAAAACTTTAAGGAAAGTAATTATAACCGCGACCGTCTCCTCCTTAGTAGTTTTAGTTTTCGGCTTATTATCTTTATATGGTCAAGATTGGCGCGATAGTTTTTTTCGTATTCGCTCAATTAGCTTAGGGGGAGTTTTTCCTTTTGGAGAAAATCATAATTTAATTGCTGAGTTTTTAAATGTTGGTGCTTTTTTTATTTTAAGTCTTCGTTTCTTGGCTAAGGACTTAAGAATAAAAAGATTTTTGGATGTTATTTTTGCTCTCTCAGTTTTAGGAATTATTTTAACTTTTTCTCGTTCCGGCTGGTTAGTTCTTTTTTTCCAAGCTATCGCTTACAGCATTATTTATCTTCGTGATCGCAATTTAAAAAAGAATAATTTTATCTTTCCTCTGATTTTGCTTGTTCTATTTTTATCGCCCCTATTTATAAAGATGAATCGTCTCCAAAACGATAATACAAGCTCGACTGAAAATCGTTTATTATTAACCGAAATTGCCCTTGAGTCTTTTAAAGAAAAGCCCTTGTTAGGGCACGGAAGCGGAAGTTTTATCCTTATGGTCGAAGATAACCTTCGTTTCAATACTAAATATGGCGAAGCGATTGATTCGCATGGGGTTTTGCAAAAAACTTTGGCTGAGAATGGAATCTTAGGATTTTTTGCTTGGCTCTTTATTTTAGCGACTTTAATTAAAATATTCATTGAGGCAATTAAAAATTATAGTGCTAAATATCCTTGGTTAACACCTCTAATTTTAGGAGCTTTAGGGGGTTTATTTTTTCAGTTTTTAAATACCTCTTATTACAAAGGCAAGGTTTGGTTACCGATAGTTTTAGCTTTACTTGCAATTAAATTACTTGATAGTCAGAGTGGAAAGATTAAGGGAAAGTTAAAAAATAGATGAATAAAAGAATTAAAATTACTTATATTATTCCAACTTTAGATCGGGGCGGAGCCGAACGTTTTTTTGTTGATTTAATTAAAAATTTAGATAAGGAAAAATTTGAGCCAAGTCTTATTTTATATAAAAAAGGTGGGGAATGGCTTAAAGAGTTAGAGGTTTTTAATATTAAAATTATAATTTTAGAAAAAAAGAAACGTTTTGATTTAAGAAATTTTTTAGAAATTAAAAAAGCGATTAAAGAAATAAAACCGGACATTATTCACACTCAATTAGGCGGTGATATTTATGGAGTTCTCGCCGGTCGCTTAGCGGTGGTGAAAAAAATTATGACGACCGAAGTTAATACTAATAATGATGAGGGCTTTTTCTATAACTTAGTTAAACGTTTTAGTCTTAGATTTGTTAATAAGGTAGTAGCGGTTTCCCGAGCGGTTAAGGAAGAAACGAAAAGGCGTTACGCCCTTAAATCGAATAAGCTTGAAATAATTTATAATGGTATTGAGCTTGGGCGTTTTCAATTGGCAGTCAGAAAGTTTAATGATAACGATAGAACTGATTTTGTTTTTGGGACAATTGGTCGTCTGAGCGAGCAAAAGGGACATAAATATTTAATTAGAGCTTTGGCTAAGGCTAAAAATAAAAAAGCTAAATTATTTATTGCCGGCGAGGGCGAGTTAAAAGTTGAACTTGAAGAAGAAATTAAAGTTCTTAAATTAACTAAAAGAGTTAAGCTTGTCGGTCGAGTTGTAGCTCCGGATTTTCTTGCTAGTTTAGACGCTTTTGTTTTGCCTTCTATTTGGGAAGGGATGGGAATTGTCTTAGTTGAGGCCGCTTTATCGGGCTTGCCGATTATTGCGACTAGAGTCGGAGGAATTTCTGAGGTTATTAGCGAGGAAGAAGCTTGGTTAGTTAATCTTGAAAATAGAGAAGATAAAAATTTAGACGAAAATAAATTAGTTGGAGCTCTAAGCTTAGAACTTGATAATTTAATTAATAATTATAATACAGTTGAAGTCGCCGCTAAAATAGAAAAGGCTAATAAAAGAGTAAGAGAAAATTTTGATATTAAAGAAATTAGCAAGCAATACGAAAATTTGTATCAGAAAATATAAAAACTATGAAAATATTACAAGTTAATAAATTTCACTATCC
>CAZPPI010000033.1:0-2565 GCA_964588435.1 uncultured Gammaproteobacteria bacterium
AATAAATCTTCTTTATAGTTCATACTCTCCTCAAACTGGTGGTGATAATTTGCAAAAAGGCTTGGTTTTGGATATGCCTTTAACCTCGAAATACACAAAAACTGAAACTTCTGGTTCACAAATTATGACCGACCGAACTCCTTATGGAAATGATGGCATAAATAATGGTGGATTAGTAACTGATAATTATACAAGTTTTAACGGAACAAATCAATATATTTATAATATTGATACCGCCAACCCTGCGCTTTTAGAACCTTCGGCCATAACAGTTTCTTCCTGGATTAATTTGGATCCGGACGCGTCAACAGAAAGACATATTTGGTTTACAAAATGGCTCGGTTATTCTAATGAAATTGCAGCAACAACTAGAATACCCTATTTAAGATTGAATGGTCCTGGTGATATAGTGTCAAGTGTTCCTATAATCCCTGGAGCATGGCACCACTTTGTTGGCACTTATGACGCTTCAATTGGTGGAAGAGTTTATTTAGATGGTGTTTTAGTGGGCACAAAAGCCGCTAGTGGAGCAATAACGCACTCCAGAAGTTATCCTTTAAGTATTGGTCGATATAGTGGAGGAATTTATTTTAAAGGAAAAATAGCCAATGCTCGTATCTACAATCGTAGTCTTTCAGAAAGTGAAGTAAAACTCTTATATACTCAAGGGGCAGCTAGTTTGGGTGGTGTTCCAATTTATAGAAAATCGTGTAAAGAAATATTAGATGCCAATCCAAATAATTTAAGCGGGGTTTATCAAATAAAACCAATTCCAACAGAGTTACCATTTTCTGTCTATTGTGATATGACAACTGATGGCGGCGGCTGGACCCTAGTTGAAAAAGATTATGGCGGTTCAGCCACGGTACCGGTTTCTAGTGCTAGTGACACCAATACCGCAATATTAACTGACCAAAATTGGAGTACGGCTGAGGGTAAGTTTGCTGATAGCAAACTTAAAGCTATTTGGTTAGCAGGAAATAGGGAATTGTTATGGAGAAAAAGCACTGGGGAATATGTAAAGATGAGATTTTCTGCTGATTTTATTAACAGTTGGTTTTCTAATTTTGCTTATACCAGTAGACCAGCCGGGGTCTTTCAAGAATTTTATCGTTACGCTGATAGTACTTGGTACGCAATAAATGGTCATAGTAATAATTGGCACTTTTCTAACTATAACGACGGAAAAAGCATTTCTCCTTATTCGAGTTATTCAATGGCAAAAAACCAGAGTGATGGGGATTCTTATTGGCCAACTAGAACCACCGGTTTAATGGATAATACTTCGTTTATGTTTCATATATATATAAGATAAATTAAACTATTAAATGCAAACCATAAAATCACATCAAAACATAATTATAATTTTAGTTGTAACACTAATTGCTTTAGGGGTATTTTTATTTTTTAGAAATAAAGCAACTGGTTATAATAATTTTGAGAGCTTATCTTTAAATCAAGAAGAGGAGCAGAAAATTCCTGAACCACCAATAACTGAGCGAACTGAAAAAATTAAAATTGAAAGCGGTTCAACTTTCGGGAAACTTTTAAATGATAATGGTATTAGCGTTAGTTTAAGTAATGAACTTTATAATATCGCTTTGCCTTATTATGATTTAGCGAAAGTCCGTGAGGGGAGAGAGATTGTTTTAACTTATGATTTAAAATCAGATAAATTAAAATCTCTTTTATATCAAATTGATAATGATAATGAAATTTCAGTTTGGCGAAAAATAACTGAGAATAATAATCAAGAAGCTGTTTTAGGAATTTGGCAGGCGGAAAAACGTGCTATTCCTTATGAAGTAATAATTGCGACTAAAGAAGCTGAGATTAAATCAAGTTTATATCAGTCAGCTCTAGACGCGGAAATTGATGAACGAGCGATTATTGAATTAGCTAATGCTTTTCAATGGACTCTAGACTTTTCTATGGATACTAAAACCGGTGATACTTTTAAGTTTATTTATGAGGAGCGTTATTTAAATGGTAAATTTATTATGCCAGGAAAAATTTTGGCGGCTAAATATGTTAATTCGGGTTATGAGTATAAACTTTTTTATTTTGAAGAGAGTGAGGATAATAAAGGATATTTTGATGAAGAAGGGAATTCGGTGCAAAGAATGTTCTTAAAAGCTCCGGTTGAGTTTAAATATATTTCTTCTGGCTTTACGACTGGTTTAAGATATGTGGAGGCTTTTAATGTTTCAACCGGCCATCGGGCGATTGATTATGCCGCGCCATCAGGAACTCCGATTAGGGCGGTCGGTGACGGAACGATCCTCAGAGCCTCCTGGAACGGCCCTTACGGCAACTTTATCAGTATTCGCCATAACGGAACCTATACAACTAACTATGCCCATTTATCGCGTTATGCAGTTAAAAAAGGTCAGAAAGTTAAGCAGGGGGATATAATCGGCTACGTTGGCTCTACTGGTTTCTCAACTGGTCCTCATTTGCATTATGAAATGGTAAAAAATGGGGTTAAAATTAATCCTTTAGCTGAAGTCATGCCTCCGGGAAAAGCTATTTTAGAGGTAAATAAGGAAAGATTTAATGATAAAA
>CAZPPI010000034.1:0-1867 GCA_964588435.1 uncultured Gammaproteobacteria bacterium
GTTTTAATTGGACGTCAATATCACTCCAAGCCTCATCAACCCGATTCTTTAAACGAATTAAACCGTTATACATTGAAATAATAGCAATTACTAAAATCACTACAATCCCAATTACTACATACCAAATAGTCATATTTTTTTAATTTAATTTAACTTATAATATTATAACATAATTTCAAGGAAAGGGGAAAACTTTTATAAAGTTTGTCAATTTACCAAAACTTTATAAAGTTCTGAAAACAACCCTTAAATACTCAAGCCCTAATTCCAATCCCAACTAAAACCCCATTAACTTTTAGCTCTTTCAGATCCACTCCTCCCTCTCCAGTTTCAAAGTTTTCCCGAATTTCTAAACTTTCACTAATTGTTTCTTTTTTAATTTCTTCTCCCATTAACTTAACAACTTCTTTAATTTCTACTTCCTTAGTCATCAAAAAAACTTTAGCGCTTTTTTCTCTACTGAGCCCCAAATCCTTTCTCATCATATTAATTGAACGAACTAACTCTCTTTTAATTCCCTCTTGTTTTAATTCTGGAGTAATCTTAGTATTAAGCTCTACTTTTATTTTTTCACCATCTTTTAATAAGCCATTAGTCGCCAAAAGAATTTCAATTTTTGTTAAATTAAGCTCCTCGTTAACTAATTTTAAGTATTCATGCTCTAATTCGAGCCCATTATCTCTATCTTTTACAAAAACCATTGCTCCACTTAACATTTGACGAATTTTAATTCCTGCTTTATCACGCTCCGCTAAACCGAGGCTAACAATTTCTCTGGCCAAATCCATTTTTGAAAGGATTAAAGCCTCATCCTCACTCAGCCTTTCAAGTTTTGGCCAAGTTTCTAAATGAACCGAATTATCAGTCTTAAAATTATTATAACTTACTTTTTGCCATAAATATTCAGCGACAAAAGGCATAAAAGGAGCAATAACTTTACTCAAATTTAAAAAAACCTCTCTTGTCGTTAAAATTGCTTGATTTTTATTAGTTTCATCATCAGCTTTAAAACGATCACGGCTCCTTCTTAAATACCAAGTCGAAAATTCATCAATAAACTCGGTAATTAAACGCATTGCCTTTGGTAAGTTTATTTCTCCACTTTTATTGACTTTATTTTTAAAATCTAAAGCAGCACTAACTTCAGAAATTAAAATTTTTAATTTTGCTTTTATCCAAATATCTAAAACATTTACTTCTTCCTTTGATTTTTTTAAATTTTCAAGACTTTCTAACGCAAACATCTCATAAAATTTATAAACATTTAAAACCAACATCACATTTTTTCGTAAGGCTTCTTGAACTCCTTTTTCTGAGAAACTTAAATTCTCGGCCATTACGACTGGAGATGATAAAAGGTAGGCGCGTAAAGCATCGGCTCCATATTTATCCATCACCTCTAAAGGATCGGGATAATTCTTTAATTTCTTAGACATTTTTTTTCCGTCTTCTGCTAAAACAATACCATTAGCAACCACGCTTTTAAAAGCTTCTTTATCCATTAAGCCACCAGCTAAAACATGTAAATAGTAAAACCAAGTTCTTGTTTGTTCAACTCCTTCAGCAATAAAATCGGCGGGAAAATTCCCTTCTAATTTTTCTTTATTTTCAAAGGGGTAATGCATTTGAGCATAAGGCATAGCGCCTGACTCAAACCAACAATCTAAAACATCAGGAACTCGTTCCATTTTTCCGCCACAATCAGGACAAGGGAAACTTAGTCCATCAATTTTGTCTTTATGGATATCACCAATTTTTGTTCCAGTTAATTCTTCAAGTTCAGAAACGCTACCAATAACTTTTCGGGCTCCGCAAGAACATTCCCAAATTGGAATACAACTAGCCCAAAATCTTTGACGAGAAATTG